>JAHDID010000016.1:54719-117489 GCA_020630975.1 Verrucomicrobiota bacterium | reverse complement strand
CCAGTCGCTGCTGCATGTCGGCGACGATGGCGGCTTTTAGCGAGTCAAACTGGGTCTGTGCTGCGGCTTTGGCATCTGCCAGGTCGGCTGGAGCGATGGGATCGGCATCGGCGCTGGGGCGGATGTAGATGTAGTATTTGATCTTGGGCTCGGTACCGGATGGGCGCACGGCGAAGGCACGGCCATCGGCCAGGTCGAAGAAAACCATCTTCTCTTTGGGGATGGTATCGCCTTCCTCATCGATGTGGTCGTCATTTTGGTAGTCGCGCACGGCTACCACCGCAGATCCATCTATCTCGGCAGGTGGCTCGGCGCTGTAGCCTTTGGCTAGCATCTGGATCTGAGCTGCACCATCGGCTCCGGCGAGTACCTCGGCGTGCTGGCCCTCCATGTAGATGCCGTGCTGGCAGAAAAGCTGGTCGAGTAGCTCGACAGCGGTGATGCCCTGGGACGCGGCGTAGGCGCATACCTCGGCAAACATCGCTACGGCACCATTGCCATCTTTATCCCGTAGGAAGTCGGCGCCGAGGTAGCCGTAGCTCTCCTCTCCCCCGAAGACGAAAAAGCGCGAATGCTGCAGGCGTAGGTCGCGAGTCTCGGCATCGCTGAGCTGGCGGTAGTTGGCGCGGGCCTCCTCGGGTAGAGCGTTTTCGTATTTGCGCAGCTTGGCACCGATGTATTTGAATCCGGTGAGAGTGTTCACCGCCTCTACGCCATAATCGCGAGCGATAGCAGTCTGTAGCTCGGTGGTGACAAAGGTCTTTACCAGCACGGCGTTCTTTTTGTTAGCATCGTTGAGCACGCCATTCTCTGAGAAAGTCTTCAGTCGGTAGTAGCCCATCAGCGAGCCGATTTGGTTGCCGGTTAGCAGGGTCATTTTGCCCTCGGCATTTTTCACCGCTACGGCCATACGATCGCAGTCGGGGTCGGTACCGATCACGAGGTCGGCTCCGGATGCTTCGGCCTGGGCGATAGCCATCTCTAGAGCTTCGGCGTTTTCTGGGTTGGGCGACTTCACGCTGGGGAACCAGCCGTCTTCGACATCTTGCTCAGCCACAGTATCGCAGTGGAAACCCAGCCTGCGTAGCAGCGATGGCGAGATGGTGCCGCCGGTGCCGTGGAGGTTGGTGAAGACGATCTTCAGGTCGGTCTGAGCTTTGACCATGTCAGGATTCAGCAGCAGGGTCTCGAGTCTGGCCAGATAGGGCTCGTCTAGCTCGGTACCGATACGGTGCACGGTGCCCTGCTCGGCCTCGGGCACAGCGGGGTAGCTCTCGCCGGAGATAGCATTGACCTGCTCGATGATCTGGCTGGCATCGGGCTCGACGATCTGGGCCCCATCGGCGGCGTAGACTTTGTAGCCATTATCGTGCGGCGGATTGTGACTAGCGGTCAGCACGATGCCTGCGGTGGCATTCAGGTGGCGCACAGCGAAGCTCAGATGAGGTGTGGAGCGAGGTAGGGTGAAAAGGTGGACGTCCACGCCATTTTCAGTGGCGACGCGGCAGACGCATTCGGCGAATTCCTCGCCGTAGTGGCGGGTATCTCGTGCTAGAGCGATCGATGGTTTGCCCTCGCCAGAGTGGCTGGCCAGCAGGTGGCGGACTAGACCGAGGGTGGCGCGGGTGATGTTGTAGTGGTTCAGCGCATTGGTGCCCACGCAAGGATGATCGGGGCGCTCGCCCTCTGCTGCAGAGCCCTGCTCGCTAGGAGCTACGATGGCGCCGATGGTGCGGCCGCGTAGACCGCCTGTGCCGAATGCCAGCTTTTTGAAAAATCGGTCGTTTAGCTCGCTCCAGTGCCCAGCCTCTGCCAGCTCTGCGATGACGGCCTCGTAGCGAGGTTCGGACGAGCTCTCAATGAGCTCGCGAATATTGTCGTAGGCGCTCTGTTGGAGGTCTCCGCTGGACAGGGCAGTATCTAGGCAAGCTAACAAGTCGGTATTCATGGGTATTTAGAGTTTATTAACTCTAACACCCAATTGCAACCTTGGTATTAGCGCAGAGGGGAACAAGCGCAGCTTTTAATTCGCTACGAGTTCTCTGCCTGCTTTTTGCTCAGACTCCTCGAGGGAGTCGGCATATGCACTGCCGATAGCCATCATCTCTGATTGGGGGATGATGGAGTAGTTGAGACTGCGGATATGGCGGATCATCTCGTCGAGTTTGTGGTAGCGGTAGCCGGCAGGATGAAACTGAACCACTGCACCATCTGCTGTACCTGAGCCGAGAGGTGGGACATTGATGATGTCGACGCGCTTTTGGGGCACGTAAGTCATGTAGATTTTGAAGCGAACCATGAAGTAGCCATCGCTGATGCCGCGGTACTCATCGTCGAAGTCATTGGTATCGAGGCTGACATAGCCCTTATCCCAGCCTTCTTCGCTCAAGCCTTCCCAATCGATGTTTTCTTCGGCACCTTTGTGAGCGCGGAATAGTTTTACCATTTCGACGCCGGTGCGCTCTTTGAATTGGTGGGCAAAGCTGGCGATGGTATCGACGCTCTCAGCTTCGTTGAAGTAGCTCTGCCCTCGGTTGGCGACTTCGTGGCCGTGCTCGAGGATGGCTTTGACCGCTGCTGGGCTGTCATTGAGGTAGCGCTCGGTGATGTAGAAGGTCGAGCGGACTTCATTCTCTTTCAGTGTGTTTAGGATCTTCTGTAGAGCGATCGGGCTGTAGTCATCACAGTCGAAGGTGATCGAGAGATTGCCACGCAGGCCGACTTCCTGGTTCTTCAGACCTTTCTCAAAAGCTTCTAGTGCGGCAGCCATCTTGTCTGCGTCTGGGCGAGCGCTCTGTTGGCGCGCCATCTCGGCATGAGCTTTGATTGCTTCCTTGTGTTTCTGCTCTTCGAGTTCTTTAGCTTTGCGGATCTCGGCGACGCGAGGTGTCATTTTGTTTAGGCTGGAGAGCAGCATCTCGTCGAGAGTCTTTTCATCCGGGCGCTTGGTGGGAGCACCGAGGGTGTACACTGCCGAGGCTGCTGAGTGAGTCGTGCAGAGGTAGCCCTGGCGCTTTACGATATCGATCATCGGCCCGATCAGGTGAAAGCGGTAGCCATCGATATGCATGAGGATGGAGGCACCATTGATGTGGCCGGGGCCGGAGTGTTTGTAGACGCTCTGAATGCCGAGACGTCGGTAAGAGCCGTTTTTCACCCAGTGGGCGAAGTTGTTTAGGAACTGCTGATCGGTGATGTATTTGAAATCAGGCAGAGCATCGCAGGTGATGATGCTGACATAGCCCTTCAGCCATCCTTTGCTGGCGAAGTAAGGCCAGCTCACGCCTGTTTCGTCGAGGTAAGGGACGCGGAAGATCTTTACCATCTCATGGCCGCCGCTCTGCTTGCGGAAGATGTCTGCTACGCGCTCGCACTCTTCGACAGAGTTTTTGCGATCGTGCTCGTAGCTGTGGTTCACGATTTCGTGACCGGCATTGACGATTTTCATCATGCCTTCTTTGTTTCGCTCAAAAAATTTACCGGTACAGAAAAACGAGCCGGTGACACCCTTTTCCTCCATGGTTTGGAGGATGTGATCGAGGCCCTTATCGCCCCACTGTGCGCAGTCAAAGGTGAAGGCGACACGTCCGACACCGTCCCAATTTTGCTCCTGTGGGCCATAGATACTGTTGTCGGCTTTCAGGGTGTAAGGTGCTATGAGACAGGCTATTAGGAGGAGTAGCGATACGGGTGTCGTAGATTTCATGTGGTAGGCAGTTGTGCAGGTCGTTGTTGAGTCTTCGTGAAGGGTTGAGGGTTTTTGAAAATTTGAGTCTTAAAAGATCTAAATTTGTCACAGGTTAGTCGTTATCACCCCATTTGTCGCGCAGATTTCGTAAGGATTAAGTTAGGGCGTGTTGGCTATCTACATGGCTGGATTTTCCTTCTTACATAGGTACGCAAAGCGTCATCACGTCACTACATCTGGCCGTTTCTATGGGTAGATTGCTCAAGAGGATGAGGAGAGACCGCTTGGAGCAAACCCTAACACTTACCTGCATAGTGGGGTGTTTTTCCTTACTTATCTTAAACTCTTCTGCAAGTGATTCTTTCTCAGAGCTGATCGAACCTGTCTTTGCCGAGTATTGTGTGAGCTGTCATGGCGAGTCTGGCAAGGTGAAAGGAAAGGTCGATCTCCTGCAGATCGAGAAATTGGGCGATCTCAGCGACAATCTCGACTTGGTGGCGGATTTGATCGATGTGATCGACTTTGAGGAAATGCCTCCGGAGGAGGAGCCGCAGATCGATCCGGAGCGGCGGCAGGAGTTGTTGGCGGCTCTAGAGGCGGTGCTAGATCAGTCTTTGTCGGAGGAAAAGACTTACCCGCCGACTCCGATCCGGCGGATGAACCGCTTTCTCTATGCCAATGCGGTGCAGGATTTGTTCCAGCTAGATCGGGTGATCTACTCTCTGCCGGAGCGGATCATGCGCGAGCACAGGGACTATTTCCAGCCAGAGACAGGTGTGATGGCCGAGACGGTGCATGTCGGCTCGCGACCGCTGGGAAAGAGTCAGATGATCGAGCCGCGTCTGGCTGGTGTCGCGCCTTTTCCGCAGGATCTCCGAGCGGAGCATGGCTATGATACTCAGGCCGACCACCTATCGCTGTCGCCTCTGCTCATGGAGTCGTTCATGAAGCTGAGTCGGTCGATCGTCGATAGCCCTGATTTTGTGCGTAAAAATGTCGGGATATGGGATGAGTTTTTTTCGCCGCCTGAGTCGGAGCAGTCAGATGCGGGACTGGTGCGAGAGCGGATAGCTGTGTTTTTGACGCGAGCCTTTCGCGGTGAACCGGAGGCTGAAGTGCTGGATCGCTATGTCGCCTATGCCTCGGCTGGACTTGAGGAGGGGGATGATCATGCCGCGGTGATGAAGCGGGTCGCCTCGGCAGCGATCGCTTCACCAAAGTTTCTCTATCTCTACGAAGGAGCTCAGGACGGGAATGAGGGCACGAGTCGGGTCTCTGCAGGGGAATTAGCTTCGCGGTTGTCATTCTTTTTGTGGGGAGGGCTGCCGGATGATGAGCTGCTGCAGTTGGCTGAGAGTGGTGAATTGTTGGATGGTGGTGTCTTGTCAGGGCAGGTCGGCCGGATGCTGGAGGATCGGCGTATCAAGCGGTTTTGCGACAGCTTTCCCGCGCAGTGGCTGCAGCTCGATCGCATCATTTCCTCGGTGCCAGATCGGGAGGCTTATCCCAATTTTTATTTCTCCAAATACAAAGCCTCGATGCATATGATGCTGGAGCCTCTCTTGGTTTTTGAGACTGTACTTATCGAGGATCGTCCGGTGATGGATCTGATCGATCCCGACTTTACTTACCGCTCAGATCTCCTACACACCAGTCTCGGCTACGAGCAGGTGGCTAGGCTGGATCCGAAAAGCGGTAAGATGAAGAAAGCCAATCTGAGGCCGCCTACTGTTATCCCATTTCATCGCTATCCGCTGGAAGACCGTCGCTATGGTGGAGTAATAACCAATGCGGCGGTGATGACGATGACATCTGGTCCAGAGCGCACTCAGCCGATCACTCGTGGCGCATGGATGGCGAGTGTGATCTTTAACAATCCGCCAAAGCCGCCGCCTGCCGATGTGCCTGCGCTCGGTGAGAAACCGCCGGAGGGCGAGGAGCACCTGACCCTGCGCGAGAGGCTATCGATGCACCGTGAGCGGTCGGATTGTCGGGGCTGTCATGAGCAGATCGATCCACTGGGTTTCGCGTTGGAGAATTACGATCCTGTCGGTGGCTGGCGCGAGGAGTATGAAAACGGGCGCGAAGTCGATATGAGTGGCACCTTGTTTCGGAAGCACGAGTTCACCGATGTGATCGGGTTTAAGGATGCCATCCTAGCCGAGAAAGACCGCTTCGCTCGAGGGTTGGCAGGTCACTTGCTTTCCTTTGCCTTGGCTCGTCGACTGGGGCCTGCCGACCAGCCAGCGCTCGATGAGATCGTCGATGCCACGCAGGCTGGCGACTATCGCTTTCAGGCGATGATCCGAGCCATCGTGATCAGCGAGCCTTTTCTCAGCAAGACCCACCTAGCCAAAGACAGCGACTATGTCGCCAGCCCACACTGATTTTTTTTGATGAAGAGAAGCCGATGGAACCCAGATCATAGCCGACGCAATTTTCTCCGAGGCATCGGCGGTGCGGCGCTATCACTACCCTGGCTGGAGAGCCTGAGTGCTGCGGCTACCGTGCGCCAGCGGATGGCTCACTACTACGTGCCGATCGGTGTGGTGCGGCGTGGATTTTTCCCGGGCGAGGCCGATCACATCATCCCCAAGGGCAATCTCGGTGGCGTCATGAAGTCGCTGGGCGAGCAGGACCCCAATTTTAGCACTAGGCCGCTCGAGCATCTCACACCGACGATGCAGCCGCTTGCGGGGATGAAGGACCAGCTATCGCTGATCACTGGGATGGACCGTACTTTTCAGAATGGCACGGATGTGCATGCGCAGTGTGCTTCCTGCTATCTGAGCAGTGCCGAGCCCTACACCATCAAGCAATCGGCCTGGCCGCTGGACCGCACGCTAGACCATATCGTGGCCGATGAGATCGGTCAGGAGACGCCTTTCTCCACCCTCGAGTTTAGCTGCAATAGCCATCGCGATAACAAAGAGTCGATCTACTTCGACAATATCTCTTGGTACGGCACGGGGCATCTGGCGCCTTCGATCCGTAGCCCGCGCAAGATGTATCGCCGACTGTTCTCCACACAGGAAATCGAGGGGTATCGCGACATCACCGATCTGGTGTTGGCCGATGCGCACAGTGTGAAGCGTGATCTGGGCTACGCTGATCAGCAGAAATTTTCGGAATACTACGACTCGATCCGCTCGATCGAGGTACAGATGGAGCGACTCGAGTCGATGCGGGCGGAGCTGGCCAAGGTGACCATGGACGAGCCACCCGAGAGCTACCTGCCGCGCGGGGAATACATCCGCCTGATGGGGGATCTGATGGTGACGGCCCTGCAGACGGGACTGACGAATGTGGCGACCTTTATGATCGGTCCCGAGCGTTGGGATACGCCCTATAAGTTTGAGGGGTTGTTCGAGGATGGTAAGCCACGCAGTCACCACCAGATGTCGCACAACCAGACCAAGATGATCGATGATCTGCTGAAGGTGGATCAGTTCTATATGGAGCAATACGTTTACCTGCTGGAGAAGATGGCCGACATCCAGGAGGCAGATGGTAGCTCTCTGCTGGATAATACGCTGTTTACCTACGGAAGTGGACTGGGCGATGGCTCGACTCACCAGTATAATGATCTGCCGATCATCGTGGCTGGTGGCAAAGGCAAGATCAAGCGAGGCCAGCACATCAACCTGCCAGAGGGGACGCCGCTCGCGAATCTGTGGCTGACCCAGGCACGTCTGCTGGGGCTAGATCGTGAGCGCTTTGCGGACAGCACGGGGCTCGTGAAGTCGCTGCTTGTCTAGTGTAGGGTATTACATTCCAGCATGGTTTGAGCTGACTGACCGCTTTAGTCTCATTCACTTGTAGCTTCAAAAATATCGATTTCACCAAAGAAAGTATGATGGACCAAATGGCCATCAAAGTTTGAGGTAGGTAAGACTTCGAAAAGCAAGTGCCGATAGTTGCCTAGGCTGCCTCCATTCGAAAAGATGGCGCAGGCTTGCTGAGTAGGGCGGTCAGGGATCTGCTCAGCTTTGACGTCGAAGAAGGCATCGGTATCGACTCGGGCGATCCGTGTCCATTCTGGGCTCGGAAACTGCGGGGCTGCCTTTGCATTACTTCCCCATAGTGTGTAACGCTGAACGGCGCGGAGAGTTTCCTGAGGGTTATCCGCATTACGATGCCAAGAGTAGGTATGTATTCGCGATATGGGTATACTTTTCCCTAAATTGAGTAAAAAATGGCCATGTATTGAGTTGTCGAAGAAGACCGATTCATAAGGTCGGTCGTGTGATGTTTGACCATCACCATCGAAGAGGACCTCCGTGTTCCCACTATTGGGGTGGATGCCCCCTGGGCGGCGAGATTTTTCACTGGTCACTAGTCTCATGTCGACGGTGTCAGAGTGAAGTGACGCATAGTCTGTCTGGCTTGGAGGTGGTAGATTAGGAAAGCTGAAATCAGGCGTCGACAAGCCCGGTTCAATTTGAATCATTACAGGTATCTGGCCCGACTCGATACCGATGCCTCCACCGTCCGTGACGCTGCGATGGGCAAACCCTGGAGTCTTCACGTCGACCATCCCAGATGTGACGTGCACTTGGCTAAAACCATCAGGCGATGCTGTGGCTAGAAATCTGGTGCCACGATCCACGAATTCGCCAGCATGGGTCTGGATCGTAAAACCTTCAGAGGTTTCTGTATCAGCTTCTGCATAGGCTTTCCCGTAGTGGAGGAATGCATGATTCGCAGGGCCTATCTCAAAGTGGGCTGGCCCATGGATACTGGCAAAGGCTCCGGTATCGAAGTGTATATCGATGCTGCCTGAAGCTAATTTGATCTCGTGTCCTGATGTCAGTCTTTCGCCAGGCGCCAACGGAGTGGACAGCCATTTTGCAGATCGCACTTCACCGACATTTGCTACGGGGATAGTTGGGGATGATGGTAGTAGCCACAAGATAACTCCAATTATGGCTAAAAGGCAACCCAATGCCCAGGCGGTTAGCGAAATGATTGGTTTCCTATGTGATGAGGAAAGGCGAGATATGGCGGTGTCTGGACGACTAGCAACCTCGCGTAATAGGCCATCAACTCTGAGCATACTCAAAAAGCGATCTCGCACCTTAGAGTCATGGCGCAGATGCTCCTGGAGCTCGGCCATCTCTTCTTGAGAGATGGTTCCATCGAGGTAGCTACCTATGAGGTCTTCGGCTGAGTTGTTCATTATGATTGAGTTGTGTCGAGTTGACGCGAGACGCAGTTTTCCAACTTTTTGCGTAAGCGGCGAACTTGTTTATAGAGACTGTTACGTGTGCAGCCCTTTATTTCCGCAAGTTTTGTCATATATCCGTGGCCGCAGTAGGGTGCTAGTACGAGCTCGCGGTCAGTTGGAGACAAAGCCGTCAGGCATTGATCGAGGGCAGCTTGCTCAGCATCGAGATCAGGTTCATTTTGTTCTTCGATAGTTGAGGAAAGAATATCCAAAACGTCGGCATCGAATAATAGGGGATCTCGATGGCGATTACGGAAGTATTTGTGGCTTTCAAATCGGATGATCACTTTGCTCCATGGTAAAAAGGCAGTTTCCTCATCAAGTTGGCTGATTTTTTTCCACATCACCACGCTAGATATTTGCATCACCTCATCTACTGCATCCCAATTCGGTAATAGCGCACGAGCATGGAGTCTAAGGCTCAGTTCGTGAGTCTCGAATAATCGGTCGAAGTCTTTTTCTGAAGGTGTTTGAGCGCTCAAAATGTGTAGTCTTCCATCGTGATACTCCTGATTAGCTTGATATCGGCCCAATTTTTGTACCGGATATCAGTGAGGCAGACTGGGATACATCTCCGACTGCGATGTGTAATCTGTTTGTTGTTTTATGAAGCCTAATATCATACTTCCTTACTTGATCGCTGCTATCGCTCTAATCACCTTCGCTGCGCGGGCTGCGAATCTGGACCGAGTCGATCCATTCGATCGGACGTTGCCTTTGGCCGAGGGCTGGTCGGTTGGCGCGGGTGGGGAGCAGTTACCAGCTGGAGCTGATCGGGTAGGCTGGCAGAGTACTTTATCTCATCAGCTAGCGCAGACTCTGGAGAAGCTTCCGCCGCAGCCCGATGGTAGTTTTCTTTGGGCGGTCTGTGACGTCATTATCCCCCCTTCATGGCGAGGCTCTCGGATTTACGGGGCGGTGCAGGATGCGCATACTCCGTATCGGTTATGGGTAAATGGAGAACTGCTGGAAGACGATCAGATAGACCTAAGTGAGCTGCTGGAAATCGGGGAGCCCAATTCGATAGCTATCCGATTCGATTGGGGCGATTTCAGTCGTCGGCATCCTCCCATGCAAGCGTTTTTGATCAGCCAATTCGAGTCGGAGGCTCTTGATCGGGAGGCTTATTATCGGCGGCTGGCTCGCTGGCTGAAGTCCTCTTACACCATCCAGCCCACACTGTTTGACCATCTTTTGTCAGAAAAACCGTCTAGACAGGAGGCAGAGCTTATTACTGGCTGTATTTCGGATGGGGCGAATCTTAGTCTATCTCATCACCATGCCGACCTTGGCACGTTATCTGACTTTGTGTTTTGGGATCACGATTTCGACCGCGACTGGCTGATCGGATTATCAAGGATCAAGCCGCATATTATTATCGAGCTACCGGGGGTAGCCGAGCTGGAGCGTCTCGAGACTCGTGCCTTTCGGGCACCGCGTCACGATGAAGGGGAGCTTCAGTCGGATTTGACAGTGTGGGTGTCGCTAGATGGGTTGACTTGGGAAAAAGCGTGGGTTGCTCAGTCTGGAGCGGGCAGCAGAGTGATCGATCTCTCTGGCTACAGGGCGCGTTTTATCAAGCTGGGCCGGACTGCTGAAGGCCGGAGTGATTTACATCTCTACCGCGCGCAGGTCTTTGGGAAGATGACTCAGCCTCCAGTCACTATGCCCAAAGAGTCTGCAAGTGCCCAGGAAACTCGGGGAAGGCGAGTCCCGGCCTCCTACCATGCTTATCTCAAAAAGGCAGCCGATATCAACCTCGCCACGACACCGCAGGCGATCATGCAGCAGAGAGCGGCTCGGACTCAGGGGGCTACAGCATCATTCATGATCCTATACGGATTAAAATTTGATCACTCAGAATCGCTCGAGTGGGGTGAGATGCTGTATGATATGGTCTTGGACAGTTATGTAGCGCAAAAGCACGCACACCCTAACGACCGTTCAGAGAAGTCGATTCTAAATGTATTTTCGATGGCTCCGCTAGCTCGGGGTACCAATGCTCTACAGAAGGCAGGGAAACTATCGCGTGAGCGGATCGAAAAGTTTCGTGAGTTGGCGATTCACTGTCAGCCATACTGGATTCGGGGGGCGACTATCTCAGAGGCTGATAACTGGGGGGGCACGATTGCGTTTGGTGCAGCTACCGTTGCCTTTCAGATTTTTCCAGATGATGCTGAATTTGCTCCCGCTAGAGAGGCACTTCAGCAGCGCTGGGATCAGTGGCTAGCTGATGAGGATTGGGGAGAGAATGCGCCTTCCTACTCCAGAATTACCTTGAGGAGGATGTTGCAGATTTCGGAGATCATGGGGAGTGATGTGACTTTAGGGCAACGGCCTGGTATTGCTCAGTCCTTCAGAAGGGTGCGTGATATAGTATCTCCGTCTGGATATATCCCCACCTATGGTGACGAGCATTTCGCTCTCGGTGGGCAATTGGAGGCGGTGCTTTTGTTAAAAGATTTTGGTAAACTATTAGGTGACTCTAGTTTTGCATACGTTGCCGACAAACTATGGGCGACTCGAGAGAATGCTGGTTACGAGCTAACTGGAGATATCACTGAGGCATTAGTCCATTGTCATCTAATCGATTCGATTGATGACTCATTTCCAGCTTCGGAGCAAGCTAATCTACCTCTAAGTCATGTGATCGATCGAAAGGTGCGCCGAGGTGAGGGGTATGAATCTATCCGTGATAAAATCGTGCTGCGCACGAGTAACGATCCAGGAGCGTCCCAAGTTTTACTCGATGTTGGGCGCGGTGGTCATGGGCATTACGAGAAGCGCCCAGCAATCCCCTATTTCGAGACAGCGGGTATACCTTTCCTACGAACTAACAAAAATACAAACATCCTCATCAATAATGTGGTGTGGGTAGGGTCAGATGATCAGGATTTTCCTTTCGGTCGAGCCGACTGGGAACCAGATAAATGGCTTACTCATCGATTTCCACTAGATCGACGGATGGTGACAGATGCTGGATATCTAGTGTTTAATCAGATTCATTATATGGATTTGATTGGTGCTGGTGAGACGGAATTACTGGTCGACAATATCCGTCTCAAAGGGCCGAAAAAGGAGGTGGTACTGTTCGATTGTGAGTCGCTAGAGTCGATCTTGCTACCGTCACATTGGCCCAAAGATCAGGCCTCGCCATACTCGCTGGTTTCCGATTGTTCCCAAGGCAGGTATGCGATAAAGATAGATCCTGCCATGGAGCGATATCAGTATTTCGCACCTAAGCAAGATTATTTCGGCCTCGAATTGCCAGCGGAAGAGTTCACCGATCTGCTAATCGATATGAAATATAAAGGAAAGAGTTTTACAGGGTTTTTGCGATGGCGAGAGTCGGTAAGGCAGGGGATGCCTAGTGATTATCTCTTTGGTGCGGATAGTAGTACCACCTACTTACCTGCCTCCCTCAAGCATGCGAGTGTCGAAAATCGTGGTGGAGATGCCTATGGAGAAGTGGTCTGGAAAAACTATCTGAAGGCAGATGCGCAGCTGCGGAGACGGATACTTCTCTCCGATGAGGGGTTCTTGGTGGTAAGGGATGAACTGGATGCTGGAGCTGATTTGGTGGGGCAACGAGGTGGGCCGTTGTGGCAGTTGTTGAGCTGTTGTGATAGTGGAGAAAACTGGTTCACAGAGCCTTTGGCTGAGTTGTTTCCGACTCCATTCGCTGGGTTTCCATACCGTGCAGGAGGCAGTCTTACGATTGTTATGGAAGCGTGCGACGGTCGCGATATTGGACTCACGAGTGCTAGGCGAATGACATTCGCTAAGTCAAAGACGAGAGGTGTATTTGATCGGCCTATTACGGCACACGCATCGGAGATTTTGGAATCGGATCGGACGTCGATTTTTGTAACCGTTTTTGTGCCGCACCGTCTGGAGGTTTCGCCTCAGGCTGTGGCCGATACAGTATCGATAGTTACCAAAGGAGAAACGTCATCGGTAACGGTGCAATTGAGCGGAAAGGAAGTGGAGGTAGAGTTCAATGATCGTAGTTGGCAGGTGACTCGGAGCTCAAATAATTAAAGGAAAATCTGTCTTTGTAGGCCGATATGTTATTGATCTGGAGTGATGATACTTGATGGCTTCATTTTGGTTTCGTTGTTTTTTTATCGCGATTTTTGGGTTCTACAGAACCAGTGGTTTTGCTGAAGGGTCTCAGCCAGCTGTAGTGGCTTATTATTACCCTTGGTATCATGCAGGCGACTGGACGAGGCATGAGTACGTGGAGTCCCCGATTTTGGGGGAGTACGGCACCGACGACCCGAGCATTGCTGAGAAGCACGTCGACTGGGCTAGTCAATATGGTATCGATGCACTCTTCGTATCATGGTGGGGTAGTGACACTCTTACCTCGCGCCATCTCAGGTCTGGATTTCTAAAAGCAAAAAATTTGAGTAAGATCCGATATGGTCTTTACTACGAGACCTTAGGCATTCTCGATGAGACTGACGGTAAGAAAGATGGAATAGTTGATTTTAGCCAGCCAGGGCCTATGCAGCAAATGGTGTCCGACTTTATCGATTTGAAGGCAAATCATTTTGGGCACGAGCAATATTTCTCTATTGGTGGTCGTCCCGTGGTTGGTTTCTACGTGAGTCGAGTCCTACGGAATTTTGAACATCATCACTTGGACCTGCTTGAGCAAGCGATAGGGGTAGAGCTTTTCACGATAGGTGATGAGGCATTTTTTGGAGATCAGGCAGAGCCGGGGACAGCTCATAATGGGCTAGGCGTGTTTGACGCATACAGTGCTTACAACATGTTTGAGCCTCGGAAGGTCATAGAGGGTGATTCGGCGTTAAGCTTTCAATCGCGGGAAGCTTTTCCGATTTTTAGGGACTGGGCTCGTGAGACGGTGTTTTTTCCAGGAGTGATCCCTCGGTATCATGATTTTCGAGGTCATCCTCGCATGCTTGGGACACCGGACGATTTTCTGACTCTGTTAGAGGCTGCCGGTATGATAGCTAAGTCGGGGAAACAAGTCGAAGGCGTTCCTAGCATGATATTTGTGACATCGTTTAATGAATGGTGGGAAGGGACAAGTGTCGAGCCAGCAGAAGAGTACGGCGAGGCTTATCTTCAAAAAATTAGAGAGTTCAAAGATAATTGCCGATAACGCGGAATTTTTTGGCCGATTTAGCCCGCTTAGGGAGCTGTGTTACAAAAATCATCTATGAACTTTAGTATTATATTTTCGATACTGCTCTATGTCGTGGTATCTGTGATACCTAACCGACTCAGTGCAGAGCAGGATAAACCTAATATTGTGTTCATTATCACTGATGACCAAAGCTGGGATTCTCTCGGATTTATGGGGGGCGGGGTTCACACTCCAAGGATAGATCGGCTGGCCAATGAGGGCATGTATTTCACTGACTTTAATGTGACTTCAACAGTCTGTTCACCTTCTCGCTACAGCTTTCTTACTGGGAGGTATGCAGGCCGCTGTGAAGGTCCGCGATTCCTCAAAGAGCATCCGCCTGGTGATCAAACTCAAGTTGAAAACATTGGTGAACTTGAGCCCGGTGGATGGAATTTAGCAAAAATACTCCAGCAGAACGGCTATCGCACCGGATTCGTTGGAAAGAGTCACTTTATCAGGCATGATTGGTTCGATCATCCTGAAGATAGTCCCTTGGAGACCTACGATAAGTCAGCTGACCCTAAGGATCCGAAGGTAAACGAGAAAATGCAAAGGAATCATAGGCGTTGGTGCGATGAAATCAAAGGTTATGGATTCGATTATGCCGATGGTGTTTATGCAGCAAATTTAAAAGAGCTTTATAATAATCAGTTAAATGTGCACAACCTTGAATGGACTGTTGAGCATGCTCTTGAGTTTCTAGATGTTCGGGATGCTGCAGATCGTCCTTTCTTCCTTTACTTTTCGACAACGCTCCATCATGGTCCGGCCCCCTGGAGAAATGATTTTTCTTTAAATGCAGATCCCCGTATGACGGGAGAGGGGTTCCTAGCAGATCGACCCGATAT
This sequence comes from Verrucomicrobiota bacterium, assembly GCA_020630975.1. GTDB lineage: Bacteria > Verrucomicrobiota > Verrucomicrobiia > Verrucomicrobiales > DEV007 > Arctic95D-9. The sequence goes on along the minus strand of JAHDID010000016.1, from coordinate 102,565 downwards.
CATGCCTAGCCGGCAGGATGTGCTACGCCGAAATCGTGAAGCTGGGTTTCAGGATAGGCACGCTTATGCACTTTGGCTCGATGATGGGATCGGTGCGATCGTCGATAAGATTGCAGCGCTGGGCTTAGCGAAAGATACTCTTATTTTGTTTGTGCCAGATCATGGTGCTTGGCGGCATGGAAAGGCAACATTGCATGATTTTGGTATGCGGGTGCCGCTTCTGGCTAGGTGGATTGATAAAATTAAGCCGGGAACTAGATGTGATCAATTAGTGGCTAATATTGATCTGGCACCGACTTTGATGGATCTATGTGGCGTTAATCCTCCTGCTAATTATCAGTTTGATGGGTTGAGTTTTCGGGCTTTGCTTTTTGGAGAGGATATCCCTATCCGAGAGTCTTTATTTGGTGAGCTAGGTCACTCTCGTTGTATTAAAACGAAGTATTGGAAATATATCGCCGTTCGGTATCCACCTAAGATTCAAAAGCGGATCGATGCAGGTGAACTGTTTCAAGGTTTTTTTGGCGAGTATTTGCCGCGTCCATATCTCACTCGAAATAGTCATTTAGGTCATTATGCAGCCAAAGCTAATAATAGTTATTACGATGCAGATCAACTATATGATCTTGTCGTAGATCCTGAAGAAACAAAAAATATATATCAGTCTAATCCTGATATAGTAAAGGGATTGGCTGCGGCACTCTCTAAGGAGTTGACACAATTTAAAAACCGCCCATTTGGCGAATTCACCAATTAAACGATGGCTACCATACCTATCTCGAGAAGCAAAAAAGAATATGATGTCGTGATTGTCGGTTCTGGTGCTGGCGGTGGCCAGATGGCCTATACTCTTTGTCTAGCAGGACTTAAGTGTGTCATGCTAGAGGCTGGACGATCCTACGTGCCAGAGACTGAGACACCCATGATGCAGCGTGGTGATCATGCGCCACTTGGTGGATCTAGTACGCCTGATAAACCTTTTGGTTTTTATGATGCTACTGTAAACGGAGGGTGGGAGGTTCCGAATGAGCCGTATACGCAGGGCAGCGATAATCCGGAAGAGCAGTTTAGGTGGTGGCGGGCTAGAATGCTAGGCGGTCGAACGAATCACTGGGGGAGGATCTCTCTTCGTAATGGGCCCTATGATTTTAAGCCATTTAGCCGTGATGGTCTTGGTTTTGACTGGCCGATTGGTTATGAAGATGTCGAACCTTATTATACAAAAGTAGAGCGTCTAATTGGTGTCTACGGGACTAACGAGGGGCTTGAGAATACGCCTGACTCACCGGCTGGTGTATTGCAACCACCGCCAAAGGGTCGTGTTGGTGACCTGATGACACAAAAAGCCGGTAAGGCAATGGGTGTGCCGGTCGTGCCGATTCATAGGGCTGTCTTGACTCGGCCTATGGACGGGAAAAAACTAGCCGCTCAGTTACACCCTGAAGACGCGGATACTCAAAAGATCGTCGCCGAGTCAATGGTTAATCGTGCACCCTGCTTCTGGGCGACGGATTGTGGTCGTGGCTGTAGCATCAGGGCTAATTATCAAAGTACCACGGTTCATCTCCCTCCAGCTCTGGCTACGGGTAACCTAGACATCATAGCGGACGCTCATGTTCGTGAAGTGATAATAGGTAAAGATGGCAAGGCCAAAGGGGTTTTATTTATCGATAAGACAACTGGGAAAGAAGAGCGTGTGCTAGGAAAAGCGGTCGTTCTTGCTGCTAGTAGTGGTGAGTCGGTTCGCATCATGCTCAACTCGAATGGGGGTGAAGGCATAGCCAACTCGAGTGGTCTTGTAGGAAAATATATCATGGATACGGTGGGGTCTGACTTACGTGGGCAGATCCCCGCGTTAGAGAATCTTCCGCCACACAATGATGATGGAGCTGGCGGGTGCCATTTTTACAGCCCATGGTGGCTATACAAGGATCAGTTGGCTGGAAGATTAGATTTTGCGCGCGGGTATCATATCGAAATCGGAGGGACGAGGCGGATGCCAGAGGGAAATCTGCCCGTACCCGCCCATTATCTGAAAGGGCTCTATGGGACTAAATTAAAAGAGGAAGCGAGGCGATACTACGGGTCCTTTATTAGTCTATCCTGCCGCGGAGAAATGATTCCAAACGAGGGTTCGTATGCAGATCTTGACCCCGATGTTACGGATAAGTGGGGTATACCTGTCATGCGTTGGCACTGGAAGTGGAGCGATCACGAGCTTAATATGGCGGCACATGCTCAGAAGACATTTACTGCTATAATAGAGGAAATGGGCGGAACTGCACTAACAAATCCCCAAAAGTCCGGGCGGGACACTATCTTGCAGGGTGGGCAGGTGATTCACGAAGTCGGTGGTGCTATCATGGGTGAAGACCGGGCTACCTCCGTATGTAATCAATGGAATCAGACGTGGGATATTGATAATTTGTTTCTCTGCGACGGTGCACCCTTTGCTTCGAATGCGGATAAGAATCCAACTCAAACGATCATGGCACTAGCCTGGCGGAGTGGTGAATACTTAGTCGACCAGGCTCGTAAGGGAAACCTATAAACCAAGACATAACTTATGATAGAAAACCGTTTAGCTCGCCGAAAAGTTCTGCAGTGGTTCGCTGCTTTCGCCGCAGTGGATGCTAATGGGGGCCCTGTTTTGGGACGCGCTGTCGTTCCAGGCGTAGTCAATGGATATGGAACCGATCCGAGTTTAGCTACGTTTAACCAACGGGGAGACTATTGGTCCCTGACTATGACTCAGCAGCAGAGGGCGGTGACAGAAGCTTTAGCTGATATAATTTTACCGGCCGATGATCATGGGCCTGCAGCGAGTGCGGTTGGTGTTGTCGACTTTGTTGATGAATGGATAAGTGCTCCCTATCCAAGACAAGAGCAGGATCGGGAAGTGATCATACCTGGGATCGCTTGGATCGATTCAGAGGCAGAGAAACGGTTCGGAGCGTTATTTTCCGATTTAGTTGATCCTTTGCAGAAGCAAGCCATCTGTGACGATCTTTGCGACTCGGCCGCGCAAAGCAAAGGGCAGAGACAAGCTGTTCAGTTCTTTCACCGATTTACGACGATCTGCACCGGGGCTTACTACAGCACTCCTGAAGGCTGGCAAGCAGTTGGGTATGTGGGGAATATGCCGAGTGGTGCTTTCGCAGGTCCGCCTGTGGAAGTGTTAGATTTGCTTAACTTAACTCAGACAGTTTTGGAATAGTGTTAGTGTATTAGCCTGCCTCTTCTCATCATCTAGAGCGGTGATCGAGCGAATGTGGCGACCTTTATGATCGGTCCCGAGCGTTGGGATACGCCCTATAAGTTTGAGGGGTTGTTCGAGGATGGTAAGCCACGCAGTCACCACCAGATGTCGCACAACCAGACCAAGATGATCGATGATCTGCTGAAGGTGGATCAGTTCTATATGGAGCAATACGTTTACCTGCTGGAGAAGATGGCCGACATCCAGGAGGCAGATGGTAGCTCTCTGCTGGATAATACGCTGTTTACCTACGGAAGTGGACTGGGCGATGGCTCGACTCACCAGTATAATGATCTGCCGATCATCGTGGCTGGTGGCAAAGGCAAGATCAAGCGAGGCCAGCACATCAACCTGCCAGAGGGGACGCCGCTCGCGAATCTGTGGCTGACCCAAGCACGTCTACTGGGGCTAGATCGTGAGCGCTTTGCGGATAGCACGGGGCTGGTGAAGTCGCTGCTGGTCTAGTGTGTGGCTATTCGTATGCGATGGTCCGCTCGATATCGCCTGTGAGCGGATTGAGCTCCATCTCGCAGACCCCGCGTGGGTGGATGATCTGCATCTGAGTGGGCGTATTCAGCCCACTGCCGAAAAAGGTGATGGCGAAATTCTCTGGGGCTTTCCACCGAGAGTCTTCGATATCGAGGATGCGAAACTCAAAGCCCTCTGCCAGTGTGAGCGCTCCAAGTGGCGAGGCCGAGTTGAGCGGGATGGCGCGGATCGCCCCTCGGTCTACTAGGGCGATGGCATCGCGCCGCTGGGCTACGGAGTAGTCTTTGGCCACCGTGATAATGGCCTCTACCTCGTCGGCTGCAGCGATAAATTGCTTCTCAAAAGGATCGTCATAGACGACCACAGCGAGCGCGGCGGTGACCATGATAATGACCGCCATGACGATCATTATCTCGAGTAGGGTCGTGCCGCGCTGATGGCGCTGGCGGGTGTTATTTCTGCCAGTTGCCGATATCATCTTCGGTGCCTGCCTTCATGTCTGGGCCCTTGGAAAAGACATCGTAGCTATCGGTATTGACCTTGCCAGGATTTCGATATTCGTAGGGTTGTTGCCACGGGTCGATCAGACTTTTCTCGCTGTTCACATAGGGCTTCCAGCTCGATGGCTGGGGCTTGGTAGTCGGCTTCTTGTAGAGTGCCTGTAGGCCCTGCGCCTCGGTGGGGTAGAGGCCGCCTTTGATCTTGTAGCGCAGTAGTGCGGACTGCAGCGTATTCACATCGGTCTTGGCTTTCACCTCTCCAGCATCGCCAAAGACATCGGTCATCATGCCTACGCCGATACCGGCGATGAGTGCGATGATGCCGAGCACGATGAGGATCTCGAGCAGGGTGAAGCCGGACTTCGACTTTCTGTTGGGATCAGTATTGGTTTTCATTTTGGTCGTTGGGTAAAAATGGGATGGGGCTCTAGAGCGCTCGATCGCGCACGGCCGAGATGGTGTCGTAGATAATGGATATCATGAGGTAGGCCATGACGCCAACAATAGCCGCGATGATCACGGTGATGATCGGCGAGATCATGGCGGTGAATTTATCGATACGGCGGGTGAAGTTTCGATCCATACGGATGGCAGCTTTGGCCATGGAGGTCTCTAGCTCGCCGGTGTCTACGCCGACTCGCGCCATATCGATGAGCGAGCGGTCAAAGATCTCGCCTGCCTCCAGCGCAGAGTTCAGCGGTTGGCCACGTTTCACGGCCTCGTCTACGGTATCGACGTGCTGGATGACGAGAGGATTCGTAGTGACGCCACGGCATAGCCCGAGCGCCTGATTGATCTGCATACCGCTGCCCAGTAGATTGGCCAGAGTCTGGGTGAAGTGCAGATTGAAGTAATCGCGATACAGCGTGCGCACTCCGGGGAAAGTCATGACGAAGCGGTGTTTGAAGGGGCGGCTAGCTGGGCTGGTCAGGTAGATCACGATGACCGCTGTGATGGCTACGACGATGGCCAGCACCTGCCACCAGCGCTCCTGCAGAAAGGCAGTGCCCTGGGACATGAGACTGGCGATGAGGGGCAGCTCGCCACCGGTCGCCTCGATCAGCACCTCGAGCTTGGGGATGAGCACAAAGGCGAACATAGCGATCACCGCAAAAGCTGACGTGATCAGGAAAGCTGGGTAGATCAGGGTGGTACGCACCTTGCCTTTGAGCTCTTCGATTGCCGTCAGATATTTTACCTGTTTGGCCAGAGTCTCGCCGAGGGTGCCTGATTGCTCGGCGGCGAAGGCCAGATTGCAATACAGATTGGAAAAGCTCCCAGATGCACTGCACAGGGCGTCGGCGAGCGATTCGCCCTCGATGAAGCGAGAGCGGATATGGGTAGCCACATGGCGGAGTTTGGGGATATCGCTGCGCTCACCGGTAGCGTCGAGCGCTTGCTTCAGCGTGAGACCGGCGTCGAGCATGTCGCTGATCTCCTCGGTGAACTGGATGACCTGGCGCGTGCTCAGGTCGACCGGGCCATCGCCGATAGATTTTTCGCTGGCAGAGGCTTTTTTGCCCTTCGCTTTGCCTTTGCCGCCTCCATTGCTGCCAGCGGTCGTCTCCTTCAGACTGACCACTTGCTTGCCCTCGCCCTGCAGCTGAGTCAGTGCCACCTGACGAGAAGCCGCCTCCAGCGTGCCAGCGACATTGGTGCCGTCGGCCGCTAGAGCATTGTATTGGTAGTGAGGCATGTGGTGTTAGTAACTGGTGAGTCTAGTCTCTATCCATTCCGGATCTTGGCGCAAGTCGATGATGTACCAGATAGTAGCTGTGTCAGTGGATTGATCGAAGGTGTAGTAGATACCAAAAGGGAAACGGCTCGCTACCATATGGTGATAGTCTCGATATACCTTGCGACGAGAGCCAGCGGACAGTTTTAACTTCTCGATATCGGCTTTTAAAGAAGCAGCGAAGTAGTCGCCGACTCCTGGCTCCTGAGTCTCGTAGAAGAGATAACCTTCATCCAGATCTCGAAGGGCTTCAGCCGAGATTCTAAGCTGTTTCATTATTTTCCGATGGAGTCTTTTACCGAATCCCAATCGAGAATTTGGGTCTCTCCTGTTTCAGCTCGATACCGTCTTTGGTCTAAAACTTTTTTATGTTCAGAGGGGATTTCGGAGTCCTCATATCGCGACTGAAAGTCCTGCCAGATGGCTTCCAGTATCAGAAGTTTTTCTGAAACCGGCAATTCAGTGATTTCTGCGCTACTTATCATTCTTTCTAAATTGTACCCTATTCAGTCAAAATTGTACCCTATTGAATTTGGCGTTTTTACCTAGGCCTCGGTCTCTTTCATGACTTCTTCGATGGTGGTGATGCCTTCGATGACTTTTTTCCAGCCATACTGGCGCATGGTTTCGAAGCCGAGTGCGATGGCCTTGTTTTTGAGGTCCAGCTTAGGGGCGCCATCTTGGATCATCTGCTCGATCTCAGGGTCGACCATAAAGATCTCGTAGACGCCGATCCGGTCAAAGTAGCCGGTGTGGTCGCACTCGCGGCAGCCATTCTCGCTGGCGATGTAGATCTGGTCGCGGCCTTCGGTGGGGAATTTGATGCGATCGAGGTCTTCTTCTTTGAAATGCCCTGGCTGGCGGCAGTGCGTGCATAGACGGCGGACTAGACGCTGGGCGAGGATGGCGCGGACGACGCCTGCGACCAGGTAGGCATCGATACCGAGGTCGAGCATACGGGTGACGCCGGAGATCGAGTCATTGGTGTGTAGCGTGGAGAATACTAGGTGCCCAGTGAGCGCTGCCTGCACAGCGATCTCGGCCGTCTCGGGATCTCGCATCTCACCGACCATGATCACATTGGGATCGGAGCGCAGCACGTGGCGCAGGATAGCGGCGAAGGTCAGGCCGCGATTGGCCTCTACTGGGATCTGCACGGCACCTTCCAGTTTATTCTCCACCGGTTCCTCGATAGTGGTGATTTTGGTGTCGGGATTGTTGATCGATGAGAGAAAGCTATACAGCGAGGTCGACTTACCACAGCCGGTAGGGCCTGTGACGAGAATGATGCCATTGGGGCAGCCCACGGTCTCCTCGATCTTGGCGCGGATACCGGCATCGAGGTCCAGAGCATTCATATCGAACTTTCTCTGCCCGAGGATACGCACCACGACGGCCTCGCCCTCGATACTGGGGATGGTGACCACACGGGTGTCCATCTTCAGGTGCTCGAGCTCGATGGCGATACGACCATCCTGTGGCATGCGGCGCTCGGCGGTGTCCATACCGGCCATGATCTTTAGGCGGGCGATGATCGCGGTTTTGATGCGTGAGATCTCGGGCAGCACGTTGGCATTGCGCAGCTTGCCGTCGACTCGGTAGCGGACTTGCAGTTCGTTTGGCTTGGGCTCGAAGTGGATATCTGTCGCACGCTGGCGCACGGCATCGGCGAAGATCTTGTTCACGAAGTTGATCGAGGTGGCCTCTTCATCATTCGGATCGATCACGATGGCCTCCTCTTCGTAGGAGAAATCTTTGTTATTCCACTCGCCGGACTCGAGCATGGTGCTGGCCATGGCACCTGCCACACCGTAAAGCTCGCGCAGACCTTCGGTGATCGATTCTTTCGAGGCGTAGGCGACTTGTACTTCGGCCTCGGGGTATTCCTTGGTCAGCATGGAGATGGGCATGCTATCCAGTGGTCGATCGGTGGCGACTTTCAGCATACAGATCGAGTCGTCCTCTGGATCGCGCTCGTACTCGAGCAGTACCATCCCTAGATTTTGTCCCAGATTCGGTCCCACTAGCTCGCGCAGCTCCTTGCGGCGCTCATCGGAGAGATTTGTGATCGACGGCAGCACCTCGATACCCAGACGCTCGCACAGAGCCTGGCGGGTGGCTTCGCTTTTGATCGAGGCCATCAGATCGCCTGTCTCGCGATAGGCGTTCAGTTCGACTTCGGTTAGCAGGGTCTTGGGATCAAACATTGGGCTCCTTTACGGCTAACAAAGTATCTGCCATATCCGGCCTGTCGAGAGCATTACGAGGGGGACAGTTAGATCGCGATTGCAAAGTGGCTGCGGGTAGAGTTTGGTCTGGCCTATGTACCAAAATGGCCAACGCGTCGTCTGTGTCGACGATCAATTCGATCCCTGGGTGTATGATCTTTTCAAAGCTCTACCGAGGAAAAACTCGGTGTACACCGTGCGTGCAGTCCGTCCTGGCCGGTCGAACCCCAACTTCGTGGTCGATGAGGATGCCAATCTGAAGATCGATGCCGCCGAGTTCGACATCCTGCTACTCCTCGAGGAGCTGGTGAACCCCAATGACCCACACTCCAGCATCGAGCAGGAGCTGGGTTTCCGTGCCGAGCGCTTTGCGCCGATGGAGGAGAATGAAGAGGAGGCCGAGGAGCGCGAGGTAGCAGGGATCGGCTTTTCCGAAAAGAACTGGTAGCAGAGACTAGCGAGTTTTTCCCCAGATGAAAGCACTGACTGACCAACTCCTGATGGACGCCGGGGGGTGGAAGGAGATGAAGCAGGCGCGCCAGATCCACCAGGCTGGCAAGGTGCGCGAGGCCTCCTACACCGATGGCATGCTCGAGGGCATCGTGAGCCACAGCGGCAAGGAGCTGAAGGTGCGCATGAAGATCGAGTCGCGCATCCACATGGACAATTTTTGTCCGTGCTTTCGTGCCAAGCGAGATGGCATCATCTGCGCCCATGCGCTGGCTCTCGGGCTGGAGGTGATGAAGCCGACCGAGCGCAAGGTCACACCCACTGCTGGTGGGGCTGCGGGCTCTGCTGCGGCTAAAAAGAAGGAGGCGGCGACGCCGATCAGCAAAGACTGGCCTAAGCTGGTGGATGCGGCCGATGGTGATTCCGTACCGGCGCAGTTTCACTTGATCTTTTCGCCCGATCTAGCGTCGGCCTGGCAGAAAAACAGCCTGCTGCTAGGTATCGAGGTAGAGGCCGATGGCGAGCGCAAGATGCTCTCGGCTTTCAAGGGCAAATCGCTCTTTCTAGAGGCGCGCGATGTGGCGGTATTTCGCTATCTGCAGCAGCTGTCGCCAGACAAGGTGCCCGCCTCGCTGACCATGCCAGGCGAGGACTTTCTGCGTATGCTCGGCAGTCTGGCTGGGCACCCACGCATCATGTTTGGCAAAAAGGAGGCTGCTGAGGTCTCCTACATGACATTGCGCCCCAGCCTGCAGCTGGCGGGGGAAAAGGCCAAAGTCGCCTGGGCCGAGGGTACTCACCCACTGATCGCTATCGGTCGGGTCTGGGCGCTGCAGGGCACTCGCCTGCAGCCAGTGGCACCAGGGTTACCGGTGGAGATGTATGGCGTCTTTGATCAGGGCTACCGGCTGGAGGCAGCCTGGCTGGCGCAGCATGCCGACAAGCTGACGGAGTGGTTTGAGATGGATCCGGCTCTGCTCGCAGGTCTGCCGCAGGTGCGCAGTCCACAGATCGCTGTGCAGCTAGAGGGTTCGCTGAACCATCAGGATGCGAAGCTATTCTTTCTCTACGGCGATGTCACTGTGCCAGCCTCGCGTCGCGAGCCGGTCTATGTGGATGGCGCGATCAGCGATAGCCGAGCTGAGGCCGATGCCATCGATACGCTGGAGGCATTTGGATTCGACCAGCGCAGCGAGGGCCACTGGGTGCTGAAGGATAAAAAAGCCATTCTCCGCTTTCTCGCTCATGGCTATACCGCCATCGCCGAAGACTGGCTGGTTACGACGGGGGAGAGATTTGATCACGCGCTCGAGCAGGTGGAGCCGGTGCAGGCCACTTTCGACATCCGTAGCACAGGGGAGAATTGGTTTGATATGGATCTGTCTTTCTCGACCACATCGGGGCAAGCCATCTCGCAGGCCGAGATCCAGCGCATCCTACAGATGGGCCAGCAGAGCCAGACCATGGCCAATGGCAAGATCGCGGTGATCGATACCGACTACATCGAGAGTCTCCAGGAGACCGTGGCCGATGTCGATCCGCGCCAAGACACACCGGGCACCTACACTATCGATCGCGCGCAGGCCGGCTACCTGCTGGAGACTGCCGAGGCTGCTGGTGTGCAGGTGAAAGGCGCATCACCCTGGGTGCCGGATTTTGAGTTTGAGGGGATCGATGCTGGTCTGGCCGACATCCTGCGCCCCTACCAGAGCGAGGGTGTCGAGTGGATGCTCGGCCTAGCTGGTCGCGGTATGGGCGGCATCTTGGCCGATGATATGGGGCTGGGTAAGACTCTACAGACCCTGACGGCTATCCACACCATAGGCGGTAGCGCGCTGGTGGTCTGTCCATCGTCGCTAGTGTCCAACTGGGTGGCCGAGGCTGAGAAATTTGTCCCCGATCTGAAGACCGTCGCTCTCGAGGGGCCGAAGCGAGATGAGGTCTACGAGGCGAATATCGATGCCAATATCTTTGTCACCAGCTACGCCCTGCTGCGCCGCGATGAGGACAAATGGCGAGAGCGAGGCGAGTTCACCATCGTCGTGCTCGACGAGGCCCAGCACATCAAGAATCCCGATGCCAAGGTTTCCAAGGCGGCGCATCGTCTGCAGGGTAGCTACCGATTTGCCCTCACGGGTACTCCTGTGGAGAACTCGGTGCGCGATCTGTGGTCGATCACCCAATTTGCTCTACCTAACTATCTCGGCAATAAAGTGCTTTTTGGCGAGCGCTTTGAGAAGCCGATCACAAAAGGCGATAAGTCGGCTCAGGTACGCCTATCTCGCCGCCTAAAACCGGTGATCCTACGCCGTCTAAAGACACAGGTCGCCAAGGATCTGCCGGACAAGATCGAGCAGATCGTGTACTGCGATCTCAAGCCCAAGCAACAGGCCGTCTACGAGCAGATCCTGCGCGAGAGCAAGCAGGCCATCCTAGATGCCGACGGCAATCGCAAACGCATGATGGCGCTCACCGCGCTGCTACGTCTACGCCAGACCTGCTGCGATCTACGCCTACTCGGCCTGCAGGAAGGAGTCGACGATGCCGATGCCTCGGTGAAGATGGAGGCCCTCTCCGAGCTCGTCACCCAGGCAGTGGAGGGCAGTCACCGGGTACTGATCTTTAGCCAATTCGTGGAGATGCTACAGGTGCTTGTGCCGATGCTGGGCGAGGCGGGCCACAAGTTTTGTTACCTCGATGGTTCTACCAAAAACCGCGGCGACGTGGTGAAGCAATTCCAAGAGAGTGATGACATCCCCGTCTTTCTCATCTCACTAAAAGCCGGTGGAGTCGGTCTAAACCTGACCGCCGCCGACACCGTGATCCACGTAGACCCCTGGTGGAACCCCGCTGTCGAAGCCCAAGCCACCGACCGAGCCCACCGTATCGGCCAGACCCGAGTGGTGACCGCCTACAAGCTGATCACTCGTAATACTGTGGAGGAGAAGATCCTAGCGCTACAGAATAAGAAACGCGAAATGATCGAGTCCATCGTAGATGGCCAGATCGATCTCGGAGAGAGCGGGCTGGGGGATGATGAGTTGATGGATTTGATTGGGGTGTAATGGCGATTTAGGATTTGTTTAAGCCTATGAAAGCCGTTGTTCATTATTCTCCATGGATTGGGTTTGTAGTAGTGGGCGTATACCTAGCTTATCGCTGGGTTGTGAATCCACCGTCAAAGATCGAGAGGGTTTCCCATGGTTTTCGAGTTACTGCCCTGATTCTGTCTTGTTGGGTAGGTACTTTTGTGACAGCTAGTATGGTGAGAAGCGCAGGGTATCTATTGAATGATGGGGTAGCCTATGATGATGGCAACTCAATCCCCTATGAGGTAATGTATGATGGGGTAGGTGATAATGTAGCGAATTTGATTTTTGGGTGGAGCACAGGTTTGATATTTTGGTGGGTCGCAACCCTGCTGCCTAGCCGAGATTGACCAGTTGCGCTGAAAGGGGGGCAAGTATGAAGATGGTTCACTTGGGCTCTTCTAGGTTGATAGAAAATCCTGGATCGAAATAAGGATTAATATCTCCAGGGTAAGCCTGAGGGTTTGAAATGACTCTAGTCTCCCCCAACCAGTAGTCGCAGCTGTAATGAGTGTGGCCGTGTAGCCAGAGCGCTGGCTGATACTCTGAAATGAGGTTGTCTAAATGTGAGGCGTAGGCTGCTGCAAGTGTATCCTTTCTGCGATCTGGGGAGACGGATAGGATGGATGGGGCATGATGAGTGACGATGATGCTTTTCTGGGAATTGTTTTGAGATAGGAAATTCTCAAGTGCTGAAATACTCTGTATGTGAGCCAATCGAGTGTCGTTGGCTGTTAGCTTTCGGTAGCCTTGAGCGGAGTTTCGAATCCGCTTGTAATCATTCATCGAGGAGTTGGCGACGTAGCAGCCAATCTGCCAATCGCCCATCAGGCACATATCGGTCCACAGGGTAGCACCCCATATGGTCCAGCCGTTGATTGATATGGCTTGGTTCTCTAAAACATGGATATGAGAGTTTTGGGTCTGCTCTTGTAGTTTCTCAATGATACGAGGCCATTTTGTGCCGTAGCATTCGTGATTGCCGCTTACGTAAACGACCGGAGTCTCACTATTTAATTCGCGTATCCACTCTAGAGCGTTTGTCTTGGTAGAGATGTCACCAGCTAAAACAATGAGATCGCAGTCGACTTGAGGGATTTCGGTCTTACCAAATTCCTGGTGCAGATCGCTAAGCAGGTGGATGCGCATTTTAATCTTGGGTAGGGATTGCTTTAGGGGCCTAGATCCCTTATTCGATTGTATCTAAGCCCTCAGATTTCGCTAGTTGATTAGCTTTTTTATCGAATGACCAGAAAGTGTTGCAGCCTAAATCTAAAGCCTGAGCAACATGGAGTATGTCGTAAGTTTTTTGGCCTGTGTTTGCACTGTAACGAAGTGCTAAGTCTTTCGCCTGAGCTGCGAGTTTTGAGGGCTGGAATGTGACGCGTCTACAGAAGGACTCACCATAAATGTCACTGGTGAATTGGGCCTGAGCGACCATGGCCTGTTCTGGTGTTACCGAGGGGCCCGCTCCGTTTTTAGAATGAAAGCGCATTTGTTCGATAGCTGCGCATATCTCTACTTCGTGAAGCCAAGAAATGGGTAAGAAAGATCCTGATAGTCCGGATACAATTTGAATTGCTCTTGGAGTCTCGAATTGTGGCAGGTAAAGTCGAACGAAGACATTTGAGTCAGCATAAACTTCCATCTTGTTCACCGTTTTACCTTTCCTGCTACCGGTTTTCGGTCATCGCTTTGTCGACCGCGTCAGTCACTGCTTTTGAGATTGGTTCTTCAAATCCCATAGCGGTATGGCGGGCTGCAAAGTCCGGCACCTTGACCTCATCATTTTGAGTCGGTTCTCTGAGGAGGCGATAGGTGCGCCCGTCCCTGTGGGTGATTTTAACCTCACCCTCTTCGTCGCATGCCTGCAATACTGAGGCGCATTTTCGGTCAAGGTCTCGGGCTGTGAACTGAGTCATGTCTGACACTGTATCAGACTTTTGCCAATTTGGGCAAGAGGTGTTTCGGCTGTTGCACGCTAGCAGTTAGATTCCTTACTAGCTACAGAAAGCTATCGTATGGTCGCGCGGTGCTACCCTCAAAGTACGAAACCAGTGATTGGTTAGCCACGCGGTTGCCGCCTGGAGTCGGGTAGTTGCCGGTGAAGTACCAATCTCCGTTGTGCACGGGTATGGCTTTGTGAAGGTTCTCGATGCTTTGGTAGACGACGCAGACTTCGCCGTCCCAGGCGATGTCTTCTGGCTTCACCATGGCGCTGATTTCGGCGGAGATATCCTCGTCGGTGAGTGGTGCGTAGAGCTGCTGCATGGCGTTGACCATCTCGTGGTCAGGCTTTTTCAGCTCTTCGAGACAGGCCTTGTGAACATCGCCTAGCAGGGACTGCTGACCTCTACGGATGAGTAGGCGCTCGGCTGCGCGGAAGGCGATGAACTTGCCTAGCTCGGACATATCGATACCGTAGCAGTCCGGATAACGGATCTGTGGGGCAGTCGACGCGATGATGATTTTCTTTGGATTGGTCTTGGCGAGGATCTTGAGAATGGACTTCTGCAGGGTGGTGCCACGGACGATGGAGTCGTCCATGACCACCAGATTGTCGGTCTCTTTGACGACACCGTAGGAGATGTCGTAGACGTGGGAGACCATTTGGTCGCGGCCTTTCTCCTGGGAGATGAAGGTGCGCATCTTCACATCTTTGTGCGCGATCTTTTCGGCTCGGGGCCAGTTGCGCATGATTAGTTCGTCGATCAGGTCTTGATCGAGGGTGCCAGATTTTTGGGCTTCCACCAGTTGGTCGCGCACCTCTCCTCGGCGGTGTTGGCGCAGGGCCCCCATCATGCCGTGGTAGGCGATTTCTGCGGTATTTGGCACGAAGCTGAAGACGGTATTCTCTAGGTCGTTATCGATCTCTTTGAGGATCTGGTGGATCATAGTGCCACCGAGTGCCTTGCGCTCCTGATAGATATCGGGATCATTGGGGCGAGAGAAGTAGATGCGCTCGAAAGAGCAGGGTGTGTAGGGCTGAGGGTTGCTGAAAGGCGAGATCTGTAGATCGCACTGCGGAGTGTCTTGGTTGTGCTTGATCACCGCTACGTGCCCAGCAGGTAGTTCGTTCACGTTCTCTTCTTCGCAGGCGAATACTGTCATCAGAGGGGCTCGCTCACTGGCGAAGGCGATCACCTCATCGTCCTCGTAGTAGTGGCAGGGGCGGATGCCATTGGGGTCGCGCAGGACAAAGGCATCGCCATTGCCGACAATACCGCCGATGGTGTAGCCACCGTCCCAGATTTTGCCACACTCAAAGATGAGCCGAGCCACATCGAGCTCGTCGGATATGTGGGCAGGGATGTCTCTGCCATTGGTGCCTTTGTCGCGTTCGCGGCGGTAGATGTGGTCGTGAGCGAGGTCGAGATGGTAGCCGATCTCCTCCAGCACGGTCTGCGTATCGGTCGCGAAGACGGGATGCTGGCCGCGATCGATCAGGTGGTGATTCAGATCGCGGGCGTTGGTCATGTTGAAGTTGCCCGCCACCATCAGAGTTTTGGTGGGGTAATTCGATCGGCGGATGAAGGGGTGGCAGCCGCCTTCGCCAAACTCTCCAGAGGTGCCGTAGCGCAGATGGCCGAGGAGCACCTCTCCGCCGAACTGAAAGTGGCGCTTCACCTGTGCGGCAAAGTCTTGCGAATTTTCATCGATGATGCCTGCCTGCTTGAGCTCAGCGTAGTCAGTGAGCTGAGACTCCATCATCTTTACCAGCGAGTCGCGCTCGGCTGAGCGATCGCGGAAGATGTAGGGCTGGCCGATAGGCATGTTGAGCTTGCAGCAGCCGATACCGATGCCGTCTTGGCCTCGGTTGTGCTGCTTTTCCATGAGCAGCATGAGGCGCTGGTAGCCCCAGAGGCAGGTGCCATATTTCTCCCTGTAGTAGCCGATGTCGTGCTTGAGTCGGACAAAGGCGAGGCCGCATTCGTGAGTGAGGGTATCGCTCATGATCTTGTCTGGCAGGTTTGTTTCGTGTGTGTTGGGAAAAGCTCGTGGATTCTCTAGCCTTCGATCGTCACGCTGACTTCGCCAGTGCTATCGATCTCGCCTAGGACTCGCGCTCCAGGGTGGCTGGCTACAGCGAGGTCGGCCTGATCGGCTGGGACGATGGCGACCCAGCCCCAGCCCATGTTGAAAGTGTTGATGGCTTCCTGATCCTCGACGTGTTGTAGGATCTTTTGCACAGCTCCGAGCTCCCAGCGCGGGATCTCGAGTTTGGCGCCTTTATCGTCGAGCAGGCGCTCGAGGTTTTCTGGTAGTCCACCGCCAGTGATGTGGGCCATGGCGCGGATGTTGACTTTGGCATCGCGTAGGGCGGCTATCACGTCATGGTAGAGGCGAGTCGGAGCGAGTAGCTCGACTAGCTCGGCCTCGGACACCTCGTCTGGGAAGGCTGCTAGAATCTTACGGATCAGGCTCCAGCCATTGGCATGGAAGCCGTCTGAAGGGTAGCCGACTAGGACGTCGCCTACCTCGATAGTGGTGGGATCGATGAGCTCGCTTTTCTCACCTGCACCTACAGCAAATCCACTCAGCTCGATCAAGCCATCGGGCACGATACCGGGCATCTCTGCGGTCTCTCCGCCTGCTAGGATACAGTCGCAGCTATCGAGGTGCTCTGACATACCTGCGATCAGTCGTTTGATCTTGGACTTATCGATACGGCCGACTCCGATGTAGTCGAGAAACATGAGCGGATCTCCACCGGTGGTGAGGATGTCATTCACATTCATCGCTACGAGGTCTTTGCCTGCGATCTCCAGCTGGTCGTGCTCGAGTAGGAGCTCCAGCTTGGTGCCGACACCGTCGCAGCCAGTCATGATGACGGGCTCGTCATAGTCGCTGAGATCGTAGGTGGCAGCGAACAGCCCGAAGGACTGCATCAGCTTGCGAGTCCCCTCGGTGCGCTGGCGCAGGGTGTTGATATCGCCGACCAGAGCGGCGGCTTCTTTGATGTCTACCCCGGCTCCTTTGTATGTGAATTCTTCGTCGCTCATCTAGCTGTGTTTCGCTAATGTGAAGTAATGCTCACATTCGTCGACCGGTTTTTTAGCAAGGTTAACATTTCTATTTCTAGAGGTTAGAAACCGGCTGTGAATTGCTTGTTTTTAGTAGAAAAAACAGAGGGTCGACAGTGTATGACTATCGACCCTCTATCCGAAAAAAAATATTACAATCCTACGAGACTACTCACCGTCCAGCTCGATCTCAGGGAGCTGGGGTGGATCTGGCTGAGAATTGAGGAACTGCTCGACCCAGCCGATGTTGTAGTCGCCGTCCTGGAAGGCTTTGTGCTTCAGGATGGATGCCTGGAATGGGATCGTAGTCTTGATACCTTTGATGACGAACTCATTGAGAGCGCGGTTCATACGGGCGATGGCGATCTCGCGGTTGGCACCAGTCACGATGAGCTTGGCGATCATCGAGTCGTAGTTTGGCGGCACGGTGTAGCCACTGTAGACGTGGGTATCGACACGCACTCCACGGCCACCTGGGGCGTAGAAGAGATTAATCTTGCCCGGGCTCGGTGCAAAGTTGCGGTATGGATCCTCAGCATTGATACGGCACTCGATAGAATGGCCACGGCTCTCACTCTTGAGCACGTGGTCGGATAGCTCTGCCCCCGCAGCGATGCGGATCTGCTCTTTGATCAGGTCGCAGCCGCGCACCTCTTCGGTGATCGGGTGCTCTACCTGGATACGAGTGTTCATCTCCATGAAGTAGAAGTTGCCCTTGTCGTCGACGAGGTACTCGATGGTTCCGCAGTTCTCGTACCCTATCTGGGACACGAGATTTCTGGAGGCCTCTGCCATCTCTTCGCGCAGCTTCGGCGTGAGTAGTGGCGATGGTGTCTCCTCGATGATCTTCTGGTTGCGGCGCTGCATGGAGCAGTCGCGCTCGCCTAGCTCACAGACATTGCCGTGCGAGTCAGCAGCGATCTGAAACTCGACGTGGTGTGGATTTTCCACCAGCTTCTCGAAATAAACTTCGTCTGAGCCAAAGCAAGCCATGGCCTCTGTTCTCGCAGCATTGAATGCGGAGATCAGGCTGCCTTTGTTCATGACTGGGCGCATACCGCGGCCACCGCCACCAGCACTGGCTTTGACCATGACGGGGTAGCCGATCTCTTCGGCCACGCGGATCGCGTCTTCCTCAGTCTCGACGATGCCTTTACTACCGGGAGTCACTGGGACACCGCAGCGGACAGCAGTCGCACGCGCCTCGTTTTTATCACCCATCTGTGCGATGACAGCGGATGAGGGCCCGATGAATTTCAGTTTAGCCTGCTCACAGATGTCTGCGAAGTGAGGATTCTCTGAAAGGAAGCCATAGCCTGGGTGGACAGCATCGACATTGGCGATCTCCGCCGCTGCCATGATGGTATCGATCTTCAGGTAAGACTCAGCACTCGGTGCTGGGCCGATACAGATGGCATTGTCTGCCAGCTGCACGTGCATGGAGTCGGCATCTGCCTCGGAGTAGACGGCTGTAGTAGCCACTCCTAGCTCCTTTGCTGCTCGGATCACACGGAGTGCGATCTCGCCTCGGTTAGCGACAAGAATATTTTTGAACATGCTAGACCCAGTGTCTGTTGTGTAAGTGCTGTTTTAGCGGGAAAGCGGGTTACGCAGTCTTCACGCGGAAGAGAGGCTCGCCATACTGAACTGGTGTGCCATTCTCGACCAAAATCTCAGTGATTTCTCCAGAGATCTCAGCGGTGATGGGGTTAAAGACTTTCATCGCCTCGACGATACACACGGTGGTGTCTGCAGAGACTTTGTCGCCGACCTTTACGAAAGCTGGAGCCTCTGGCTTCTCAGAAGTGTAGAAGGTGCCAACGAGAGGTGAAGTGATCTCCTCGACTCCAGCAGGTAGCCCACCTGCGTCTGCTGCTGGTGCTGCAGCCGGAGCTGCGGCGGCAGGAGCTGGGGCTGCGGCTGGAGCAGCCATCATCGGAGCAGGTGCGGCTGCCATCAGCTTCTGCACTGCGTCGATATCGATGTTGCCACCTTTTTTAAGCTCTAGCTTGGACTCATCGGTCTCCAACTTGAACTGGGACAAGCCATGCTCATCCATCATCTTCACGATTGTTTCAATCTCTTCTAGGTTCACGACAAATTCCTCCGTGGTTTAAGGTAAGTTAAATATAAGTGACAGGGTGACCTGTCATCAAAGCGCCGTAATTTGGACGCGACTGCGACAGTAGCCAACTCAAAAATGTCGCAGAAAGTGATTTCCTTCGCAATAAGGAATATCGTTTCTGTAAAAATAATAATGAATACGCCTTCATATGATGTAATTGGCCTCGGGATGTCGTTGATCGACTCGTTGTTACAAGTCGATGAGTTTCCTAAAGAGGGTGGCGTGACAGAGGCAGCCGAAAGTCGAATGATGGGCGGTGGGCCTGTGCCGACTGCTCTTTGTGCTGCTGCTCGCCTAGGTGCTAGCTGTGCGATTGTGGATCGTGTGGGCGATGATTGGCGGGGGCGACTGGTCGAGAATGAGTATCAGGGCTATGGGGTGAGCACGGATTTCTTGCAGCTAGGTGTGGGGCAGACGACTGGAATGAGCAGTGTGCTGGTGCGGCAGGGCGATGGGGAGAGGCATATTGTGTTTTCGCCGGGAGATTGGCAGGCGCTGACTGTTGAGGAGTTGCCTCGAGAAGCTATTTCTGGAGCTAAAGTCCTGCATCTGAACGGCCGCCACTGGCCTGCATGTGTGGAGGCAGCGCGATGGGTGAGGCAAGCGGGAGGAGAGGTATCTTTCGATGGTGGGGCGAATCGATACGATACTAAATTTGAGCCGCTTTTAGAGCTGGTGGATATCCTGATCGTCGCTCGAGACTTTGCGGAGAAAGCTAGCAGCTCTTCTGATGTGGTGGACCAGTTGCCTCATTTGATCGGCTATGGTGCCAGTATCGTAGGAATAACCGATGGGGCGAATGGCAGCTGGTTTGCGACGGCTGAGGGCGAGGTGTTTCATCAGAAAGCCTACCCAATCGAGTCAGTCGTAGATACCACGGGGTGTGGCGATGTCTTTCACGGTGCCTTCCTTTTTGCTCACACACGAGGGTGGAGCGTGCGCGAGGCTGCGGCTTTTGCGAGCGCGGTAGCCTCGCAAAATGCGACGGCGCTGGGGGGGCGGGGGAGATTGGTAGGCCTGAGTGAGGTTTCTGGCTTGTTGAGGTAATTGAAAGTGTCGTAGATTCGACTTCAGTCGAATCATATGTGACGAGGGCGGTTG
This sequence comes from Verrucomicrobiota bacterium, assembly GCA_020630975.1. GTDB lineage: Bacteria > Verrucomicrobiota > Verrucomicrobiia > Verrucomicrobiales > DEV007 > Arctic95D-9. The sequence goes on along the minus strand of JAHDID010000016.1, from coordinate 82,565 downwards.
TGCTGCTAGGGAGGCTGATTCGACTGAAGTCGAATCTACTTGATGATCTGGGATCACTTCAAATCCATTCGCTTCGATGGCAAGAGTCTGTGCTCTGCTACATCGACTGCGATGTTTGCCTGCTCCATCGGGATGTAACCTAGAAGCGGTTCAAATTCTCCGTTTTCGTCTTCTTCCATGTCGACAAAAAGCACCTCTGAAAAAATGGTCCGAAATCCCTCAATAGTGATTTCGACAGGGCCTGCTACCTTACCTTCGACAATCTGCCCTGTAGCGTTATAGAGCTCTTCTTCTAAGACTAGATTGAACTCACCTAGATCTTTCATCCATTTTGTGGGTAGGGATAAATAGGCGGCGCCAGTGTCTACCAATGCATCGAAGTTTAGTTCTCTTGTCTGATCGACTGCATTTCGAACACTGACTGGTGTTGTGATCCTGCCCATAGAAAATGATCAGTCCTATAGGATTTTATTTCAAGTGTTTTTTTGTGCAGTTGTTGGGTGGCTTAGCAAAGTTTTGGATGGAGAGGTGTAAGATCGAGATTTGAAAGTCGGTAGAGAAGGATCTTGCAAATATTCCGAAGAAAGATCAGGTGAGGTTTTGGAAAAAACATGATATCCATCTCCGATCACGCTCCAGGCGAGCCGAGTCTGGCTCAGCATGCCTCTCGCTTTTTCAGCGAGGCGGGGGCTTTGTCGTCGCTGGAGCACTTTGAGTACCGGCCGCAGCAGCAGCAGATGGCGGTCGCCTCAGCGCGGGCTCTGGCTGAGTCGAGGGCGGTTCTGGTAGAGGCTGGCACAGGTGTCGGCAAGTCGCTGGCCTATCTGGCTCCAGCGGTGGAGATGGCGTTGAAAGACCATCGCAAGGCGATCGTATCCACTCATACCATCAATCTGCAGGAGCAACTGGTGCAGAAAGATCTGCCTCTGCTGCAGAAAGTCGTGGATAAGCCCTTTAAAGCGATGCTGCTCAAAGGGCGGAGAAATTACCTTTGCCCTGCTAGGCTAGAGGCAGCTATGGCTGGTGGAGGTGAGATGTTCACCCCATCGGAGGAGGAGGAGCTGAAAGCGATCTTTGAGTGGGCGCCGATCACGCAAGATGGCACGTTGGCTGATCTAGGATTTAATCCTAGTCCCAAGGTGTGGGGCGCGGTGTGCAGCGAGCAGCACATGTGCACGCAGAAGAAGTGTGGTCCCACCAATAAGTGCCACTACCAAGAGGCCCGAAAGCGGATGAATTCCGCCAATCTGATCGTGGTCAATCATACCCTGTTTTTCACTCTGCTAGGTGGGCTACAGGAGTTTGAGGATGCGGAGGATGGTTTTTTGTTTCCCAATGATTTTGTGATCTTTGACGAGGCACACACCATGGAGGCTGTAGCGGCACGCATCCTGGGGATGAATGTGTCTAAAAACAGTCTGCGCTTCGAGCTGAACCGACTTTTTAATCCCAAGTCGAGTCGTGGGCTATTCCAAGTGGTTGGCGATATGGAGGGACGCCAAGCGACGATGCGCCTGCTACAGGAGCTGGATTACTTTTTCGAGGCGGTGGAGGGCAACTGCAAGTGGGGTGAGTATGGCAAAGAGTTCCGCGTGCGGAGGCCGGAGTTCGTCGAGGACACGCTCGGTAGCGGCTTGATCGAGGTGAGCCGTAGAGCTCGCGAGGTGGCCGATATGGCGAATGAGGGAGTGAAGGCAGAGCTACAAGATCTCGCCCGCCGTCTGGGTGAGGCGCGGGTAGCCCTAGCGACTTTTCTCGATCAGAGCGATGAGGAGAGTGTCTACTGGGTGGAGAAAGACGATCGCGACAGTCTGTCTCTGAACGCGGTGCCGATCGATGTCTCGCCGACACTGCGGTCGATCTTTTTTAGCTCGGGTCGGCCAGGTGTCTTTACCAGTGCGACGCTGGGTGTGGGCGATCGAGATATGACATACTTTCGCTCACGGGTCGGGGCAGAGGGGGCGGAGGGGATTCAGATCGGGAGTCCGTTCGATTACCAGCGGCAGATGACGGTCTATCTGGTCGAGCAGATGCCCAATCCAGGGGGTGAGGAATATGAGAAGGCTCTGATCAAGTGGATCGAGCATTTCACCACCGAATCGAAAGGGCGCGCCTTTGTGCTCTTCACTAGCTACAAGCTGCTGCAGAAAGTAGCCGGCGAGATGGAAACTTTCTTCAAAAAGCAGGGTTGGCCGCTACTGGTGCAGGGGCAGGGGCTGCCGAGAGCACAGCTCATCGAGAGATTTAAGGAGGAGGAAAGCAGTGTCCTATTTGGCACGGATAGCTTCTGGACTGGTGTGGATGTGCCCGGTAGTGCGCTGAGCAATGTCATCATCACTCGACTACCATTCGCAGTGCCAGACCACCCGCTCACTCAGTCTCGTATCGAGGCGATCGAGGAGCGAGGTGGCAATCCGTTTATGGAATTCTCCGTGCCGGAGGCGATTTTGAAGCTGCGCCAAGGAGTCGGTCGACTCATCCGCCACGAAGATGATCGTGGCATGGTGGTGATACTCGACAACCGCGTGCTGACCAAGCGCTACGGCTCGGCCTTTTTGCGGGCTTTGCCCGATGCTCCGGTAGAGGTACTGAAGGGCTAGAAAGCAGGATTCAGCTCTTTGATGTGCTTTTCAAAGTAGCGGATCGTTCTTTCGAGGCCTTCACGTAGCGGCACAGTCGGCTTCCAGCCGAGATGCTTCTGGGCTAGGGTGATGTCTGGGCGGCGCTGCTTTGGATCATCGGATGGCAGCGGTTTGAAAGCGATCTCAGTTTTCACTCCGACCAGATCGAGGACGTGCTCGGCCAGCTCTAGCATGGTGAACTCGCCGGGATTCCCTAGATTCATAGGCCCGATGATTTCTTCCTGCTCCATGAACTTCACGAAGCCTCTGACCAGATCGTCTGCGTAGCAGAATGAGCGAGTCTGAGTACCGTCGCCATAGATCGTGATCGGCTCGCCTCGGAGTGCCTGGACGATAAAGTTGGACACCACACGGCCATCGTCTGGATTCATTCTGGGGCCATAGGTGTTGAAAATTCTCACCACGCGGATGTCGACGCCGTTTTGGCGGTGGTAATCGAAAAATAAGGTCTCTGCACAGCGCTTGCCTTCATCGTAGCAGGAGCGGATACCGACTGGGTTCACATTTCCCCAGTAGTCCTCGCTCTGTGGATGAACAGCGGGATCGCCATAGACCTCAGAGGTCGATGCCTGAAAGACGCGTGCATTGATACGCTTGGCCAGACCTAGCACATTGATCGCGCCCATGACTGAGGTCTTGATGGTTTTGATCGGGTTGTGCTGATAGTGCACAGGAGACGCTGGGCAGGCGAGATTGTAGATCTCATCCACCTCTACCTTCATGGGATCGATCACGTCCCAGCGCATTAGTTCGAAATTGTCGTGATCCATCAGGTGGGTCACATTCGACTTGGCGCCTGTGAAGTAGTTATCGAGGCAGATGACATCGTGCCCTTGCTCGACGAGAACGTCGCAGAGATGGGATCCGAGGAAACCAGCTCCACCTGTGACTAATATGCGTTTCATTTATTTGAGGTTGAGGTCGTAGACCCTATTGAGCAGGAACTGTACCCTATTGAGTTACAGTTCTCCACAGGAGATTTGCACTCAGACAGGGCTTTTTGTTTGGCTAAAGTTAACTATCAACGAATAATCTTGCTTCCAGTGATGCTATGGGCCTGCATTGGGGCATGTTTCGTAGGCTCCTCGATGTGATTTACCCGCCCGATTGTGCGGCATGTGGGGAGGCTTATCCTAAGGGCAGCGTGCCGTACCTGTGCGATGGCTGTCAGGATGAGGTGCTATTGCCGCTGGAGCCTCCACGCTGTGTGGTGTGTGGGCAGAGTTACACCGGCGAGATTTCCACTAGGCGGTCTTGTAGCAACTGTGCGGACCGAGATATGGGCTTCGATTTCGCAGTAGGAGCCTATCTGGCTGAGGGGCAGGCTGTGGACTGGATGCACCGGTATAAATATGCGGGCGAGATCCATTTGGCCCGATTGTTTGGCAGACTGATGGATCGGATCTGGCAGGATGATCGCCTTTCGGGAAGCTCTGAGTGGGTGGTGGTCCCTGTACCGCTACATCGGCGAAGGCTGCGTGAGCGTGGCTATAATCAAGCGCTGGAGATGGCGATAGAGTGGAAAAAGCATGCGCCCGAGGACCTAGAGCTCCAGATCGTGAATGCCCTGCGCCGCGATCGGTACACGACTCGACAGGCCACACTTTCTAGAAAAGAACGCCTGTCGAATTTGACTGGTAGCTTCAGCCTGCGAAAGCGAACTGCCCAGAAGATCGAAAAAGGGGCCAACATCATGCTCATCGATGATGTGCTGACCACTGGGGCGACGATGTCGGAATGCGCTATCGAGCTGCGTAAGCTAGAGCCCAAGCAGATCGTGGCTGTGACGGTGCTGCGAGGCTGAGGACTAAACTAACACCAAGGCCCAGTGTCCGACAACCGTAGCGGAAGATCTGAACCTTCCGTCCCCAGCCTATCGACTGGTAATTCTGGAACTCGGCATTTTTAGAAATGCCGCTACGTGAATCTCCACAGCTGTAGCGAAAAGTGAAATCACTCGGCTGCACGCGCATCGCTCAAGCGTACCACCTCGGCACGGTACCAGCGCCAGACTAGGACTGCACCAGCTAGGGATACGAGTAGGCAGATAGCCGCACTTCTATACTGCAGCAGAATGCTGTAGGCGATGGTCAGCGAGGCACCGTAGCATAGCATGAAGCCGCCGATGACATCGAGTAGGGTAGAGCGACCTAGAGCATCTCTGATTTCACTGGCACCGCATAGCAAGCGGACCCGCCCCCAGGCCCCCCCAGGGCGGATCTTTTGGTAAAAGGCTTTTAGCTTTTCCTCACTGACCGGTGCGGTGAGAAAGGTGACGATGAGGCTGAGGGGTAGGATGATCGCCATCAGGATGCCCATTTTGAATTCCCAAGGGAACTCATCTTGCCACGCCATACCGAAGATCACTGCCTGATCGGGGATCAGGGTATAGACGAGCCAGCCGATCAGACCGCCGACTACCGAGGTGATCTCGGTCCAGGCATTAACGCGCCACCAAAACCAACGCAGTACACTGACGATACCACCACAGGCCAGCATGTAGCCGATTGACTCCATGGCAGCGCTGACCGATTTCAGCTGGAGCATGACTAGGCAGCCGCCGAGCATGAGCACGACCATAAAGACACGCGACATCATGACATAGTGTTTTGGCGAGGCGTCTTTTTTGATAAAGCGCTGGTACCAGTCGATCGTCAGGTAGGAGGCCCCCCAGTTGAGGTGGGTATCGATAGTCGACATAAAGGCTGCGAGGAATGCCGTGATCAGTAGGCCTCTGAGTCCGACACCGAGATACTGGTCGATGACTTTTGGGTAGGCCTGCGAGTGCTCGGTCAGCGCTGGGAATAGCACGATCGATACCAGCCCAACGATGACCCAAAGCCAGACCCGGCACGACTGGAATAAGGCGTAGAAAAGTGTCGCTCGTATCGCGTCTTTCTCATTTCGGCAGGCAGCCATGCGCTGCATATTGTAGCCACTGGCATCGCTCCACCAGATGAGGGTGAAGATGACCAGCAGTTTTACCACATCGCGATTGAAAGTAGAGAAATCGGGAAATAGGGAGGTGGACTTTTCGCCAAAACCTGGGGTGGTAGCTATCTGTGCGAGTACGGTTTCCATACCACCAGCTTTCACTACGGCTATCCAAGCTAGGGCCGCCATACTACCCATGGTAATGAAAAACTGCACCACATCGGTAGCGACGACTCCGTAGAAGCCTGAAAAAATCGCATAGATCAGCGCTACGACCATCAGCACGGCGACGGCTTGAGTTTTATCAAAAGGTGTCAACACCTCTACAACAGTGGCCATGCCAAAGGTGACCCAGCCGATGGTGAGTAAATTTTGGATAACGCCGCTGCTGAAAGCGCGGAATCCGCGCAGGAAAATGGCTGGCTTGCCATCGTAGCGCATTTCGTAGATCTCGGCATCGGTGATGATACCGGCACGGCGCCACAATCGCGAAAACAGAAAGATACCGATGATGAGTGGCGCTACCGATATGATGATCCACCACATGCGCTCTAGGCCATCCTTTCGAGTGACCTCGGTTACCCAGATCGGGGTATCGGACGCGAAGCTGGTAGCGATCATCGATAGGCAGATCGCCCACCAGGGCATCGAGCGTCCGCCCAGGAAAAAGGACTCCGAGCTTTGGCTAGCTTTGGTGAAAAAGAACAATCCCACCCCGATCGCAAAGATCAGATAACAGCAGATGATGGTGATATCGATGGGGTGCATGATCGAGATGGTGTGGCTATTGAGTCGGCGGGTAACTGTAATCGACGACGATAGCGCCTGAGTAGAGGCGGGCTTCTTTGGCGCTGAGTTCGCCAGGCGGTGGCATCACGATCATTCTAGCCGACTTGGCTGGTATCGATAGGGCCATATTCCCTGATTCCTGTTGGCTTAGTGTATGGTTGCCGATGGCGTCGTAGATGAGTTTTGGCTGATCGCCTATCTCTAGTGTGATGGTCTTTTCCGTAGGGTGGGGATTGTATATCAATCGGGTCGGGTAGGACGGGGGAGCCATCATATCGGTAGCGATCGGATCGATGAGGATGATGCCCTCGACACTGCTAGGCTTCACCATGGCTCCGAGAAAGGCGGCGTGGGCTCCGCCGTATAGTCCCAGATCGGTCGCGCCCCAGCCGTGCACAGTAGGATCGCCGCCGACGTGAGGAGGATTGGCAAAGCGAGTTTCGACCAGTAGATCATCCACTACCACACGGCCTTTCTCTGGCACCAGTCCAGAGGCTGCGATGGTGATCCAGCAGTCGCCCTCAACTGCGCAGGGAGTGGAGCGGAGATTCGTAGTGCCGTCGGCTCGGTAGGTGAGTTCCGCTATGGCAGGGCCATCGGCTGTTTGGGAGAGTTGGATCTTTACTGGCTGCTTATTCCAGTAGGTACGATGCGATACTAGAGCGATGAGTTCCTGCTTCGTCCCTGGCGGCACGGACAACTTGCCTCGGTAGTGGATGCCGCCTTCGCTATCTGCGGTGAGTATCATGTCTTTTTCCGGGCTTTTCGGATCGTCCTGCTCGGTAAAGGTACCGGCGATTAGTTCGTCTCCCTCCGGGTAGTCGCGAGTGGTGCCTTGCTTTCGGAGGCCTTCGTACGGTATGCAAAAGTCAGGATCGTAAGTAGCGGCCCATTGCCAGCTAGATTGATTGTCAGCGGGCCATGCGTTGGGGTAAAAGTAGCGTGCGTTTACGGCGACATTGAGTATCCATTTGGCTATGTCTCGGGCATAGCGATCCTCATAGCGGGCGATCGGTGCCATGATACCTACGGATTGGAATGAATTCATCGCGAAGGCATATTCATACTCAGGGTAGACCGAGCCTATCAGCCCATGGACACCGGTGCCGTGCCAGCTTTCCAATACAGCTCCCCACTTACGCGGATTTTTGCCATTGAGTACCCATTCGATGAATTTGGCAGTGTCGTGCTGGGTACCCTGTTCGGCATTCGACCGGGCCGAGATATAGGCTCCGTAGGGAGCTAGGTTTTCGTAGAATGGATTTTCGGTTCGGCGATCCATCCATTTGAGAGCCTTGCTGGCAGTCTCTAGGTATTGTTTATCTTCGGTTACTAGGTGGCACAGGTATTGGATGCATGCGATACCCGCTACGACGTCGGGTTCTTTCCAGCCGTGGTCGACAGGTTGTTTCTTGATGAAGTCATAACCGGTGTGCTCGAAATCGCCATCGAGCTCCTGAGCGATCTTGCGCCAGACCTCTGCTGTAGAGACTAGCTGCTCTCGATAGCCTGGTATATCTGGGTAATGAGAGTAGAGGTGAAGGAACAGAAGACTGGGAAAGGTATCGTACCAGTAGCTGCTACCGGTAGTGGTGTAGTGGTTTAGGTAGAGGCCGATACCATCTTTTTTGTGGAACTTGGAGCGGAGCTTGGCGGCGTATGCCTCCTTGTCCAGGCCGACTAGGGTGCCGCCTAGCACTACGGACATGGTGTTGATGGCTTCGTGAGCATTGCTCGCTGGGGTTTGGCGAAAGTCGCCGACGTAGGCGGGTATGCCAAAGCCATCGACATCGTTGGCCACGCGTGTCGATTCCTCCCAGTAGAGAGGTAGGTGATCGCCTTTTTTCTCGCGATCAAACACGAAGCGATCGTAGTCGGTAGCGACCCGGTGCCAGTCCCGCAGCACAAATGGCTGCGGGAGATCGGGCATCTTGGCGATGGATGGGAGCTCGTCTGCTGCGAGTGTTAGCGATGGGGATATCACTGCAATCGCGATAAATCGAGCGATGTCGTGGCCTAGTGATGGTAGAAGGTCTTTCACGACACGAATGGATCCGATATTTCTACCCAGCCAGCTTCGGCATCGCTGAGCCCAGCATATAGAGTGGCTCGTCCATCATCATGGCGAATCAGGCCGCCGGAGAAGATCACATCGACTAGGTCGGGGCGTTTGCTATCTCCCGGTGGGAAGTCTTCTCGCTTGGCGATGATCTGGTGGGGGCTGCACTCCCCCGTGGAGGGATCGAAGGAAAAGGCCATGGCGTAGTAGTGGCGATTGCCTTGGCCATCGAAATGGGCGATATGGCCTAGCACACCGAGTTGGCCAGTGTCTAGTATATGCACTTCGTTGGCACCTACCCATTCTTCGGCCGGGCATTGATCGAATAGCGGGGCGTTTTTGATAGCCTCGTCGGTGATAGCGGCCAAGCTATCGACGATGAGGTAGCCTATTTTTCCCCGACCGCCGCGCTCACCTTGCGGACGAGTCATCACGACTATGTCGCCACTGGGTAGTTGAGCGAGACGGATGTCTTTCATTTTCGGTGGGCCAGAGAAGGCCTTTTCGAAGCTCCCGTCTTTTTGCTCGAGGTAGAACTCCATTTGCCAAGCGTGAGTATCATCGCCGATCGCGACAGGGAAGCGCACGCCACCGAGTAGATTTCTCCCATCGATTTGAGTGATTGCCGGATCTTGCAGACCAGGGAAAGTGGGCGCGCCATCGATGGGGTGCCACGCTCCGTCCTCTGCTTCGCTGAAGAGTACGATCTCGGCCAACTCCTCATCGCGAGACTCGACTCGGCCTGCAATAGTAGGTTGGCCCTGGTAGATAAAAGGGGCGGCGATGTTATAGACATCTTTTTCGCCGACTCCGGAGAAGGGTGTTTTTGCGGATGGCTGCATGTTATAGATTTAAGTTTTCAAAGATTCGACTCACCCAATAAATTTACAAAGCCTATCGGATTCGTGTTCATCTGTGTTCATTTGTGTAAATTCGTGTTAAAAATATATAACTGAGGAATCGACTACCAGTTACAGGTATCTATTGGTTTGTTGGTTTTTACACAGATGAACACAGATGAACATAGATAATTGGAGGCTGCGCTTCACTATAGATTTAAAGAGTCTAGGATTTCAGAGATGGAAAGCGTGGCACCGCAGATCACGGTATCGGAGGCTCCGTAGTATAGTGTGATGGTATCTCCATCTACCGTGTGTCCATTGGTAAATACGACATTACCGAAGAAACCTTCTTTTTCATAGGTTTCAATTGGCTCCATGATGGGTTCTTCGCTGCGGGCGAGGACTTGGCTCGGATCATCGAGATCGAGGAGTAGCGCTCCTAGGCAGTAGCGATAGTCGTGGTCTGCGCCATGGTAGATGGCGAGCCAGCCGCGATCGGTGCGGATAGGCGCGGCACCGGCACCGATACGTTGGCTATCCCACATACCGGGGCGGGATTTTGCGATACAGGTGTGTCTACCCCAATCATACAAATTATCTGACCATGCCAGCCAGATGTAGTGCCCACCTAGACCAACTCCACTCGGGCGATGGAGGCATACATAGCTACCGTCGATAGCATCTTCAAATATGGCGCAGTCCTTGTTTGCGGGTGGGAGGATCATTCCATAATCGTCGAATGTTAGCCAATCAAATGTTGCCTTACAGCCTACGCCGTATCCGTACTTTGATGTCGCAGTGTAAGAGAGAATGTACTCCCCGTCAGGCATGCTGGCGACACGACAATCTTCGATGCCATAGTTTTCGAGCTCGCCTTCTCCGAAAATTGAATGTCCCAAGTCCTCAAACTTTCTTCCGTCGACGCTTTTGAATAAGCGCAGGTGAGAGAGGGTGGATAGATAGACCTCGCCATCGTAGCTGGGCTCTCTAGGGTCGTCGTTGTTTAGCAGAGGATCGTCGAGATCGAATGAGAGTATCTGCATCTGCCCATCGTTCATGATGGGGAAGCTCAGTTTTCCTGGCTCCTGAACGGGGCGTTCGGCTACGCGGACGATTAGGTAGGTCGCGCCGTCGTAGCGGAAAACGCCGGGATTGAGCAGGCACTCGACGGATACTTCGGGTGTGGAAGGTGCGACCTCTGATGGGGATAGGAGTGGATTGCTTGGGAAGCGTGTTGTTAGATCTGCCATGGTTGTTTTTTTCCGGTAGGAGGGAAGTCGATCAGCTAAAAGCTGATCCGTCTGACTTCGGTCTATTCTGTGATGAAACACGCGTCTACCCAGTTGGCATGATCGTGAGCGGTCTCGTTGTCTGAGCCTGCGGTTACGATGAGTTTGAGCTGTTTCACACCATCCAGATTCACATCGATGTATTCGGCGGGATCGCCAGCTTGCATATCTCCAGTGTCGAGTACCTGTCGGTCGTCTAGATAGACTTCGAAGGTCATCACTTCTTTACCGCGATTGCCTTGTGGGCCGCATTTGGTGAAAAACCGCTGATAACCTTTGTTGGCCACATCATATATGATCTCGCCTACCGAGTGGGTACCGATACCGTGCTGATACTCGAGGCCTGCGACATTGAGGGTCTGGCCAAGTACCGATTTGTTTTGCTTAGGAGCGCTCCAGCCTTGTTTGAGGCTAGTGGCATCTTCTATCGTCAGGTAAACGCGTTTTTCCTCTGGGTATTTTTCGATATCGGACTCGGTGGGGCCTGTTATCTCTAGGTTGGCGATCTGCCACCACTTTGGTTTCGGTTCGGTGATGGATAGCTTTACTTTGCGAGCTACCAGTTGATCAAAGTCCAGTGAGAATTCGTTGGCTCCATCAGCGACGATTTTGTGATCCCAGGTTTGGCCATCGGTAGAGAATTCGATAGCCATCTTGGTAGGGAAATCGGTGCCGTGACGAGCTTCGACTAGAATGTGGTCGAGATTTCTCGGGTGGGGGAATTCCACCTCGATGGCCATATCTTTATTCTGCTCATGCTTCGACCACCAGTGGGTTTCATCATCGCCATCGGCTAGGTAGTGGGCGTCTTCTTGGCGGTGAGTGGTGGTGATGGTCCAGAGGCTGGGAGGGCACTCGGCATTTAGCATGATGCGCTCGAGTTCCTCTTGGGTATAGGGTGCGTTTCTATCCTTGGTGTCATTGCGCACGGCGGCTACTTCGGCTTCGGTGATCATTTCAGCTTCATTGCCGAAGCTATTGCGGATGTAGGTCAGCACTGAGGCGATATAGTGGTCGTCATTCGCTTTTAGAGGCACCATGATGCCGCCTGGGTAGGTTTTGCCATCGATAGGTCCGCTCAGTCCATCGAGAGCGATACGCGCGAGGGTGCTCTTAGCTCCGAGGACTCGTGGGCTACCGACGAAAGAGGGAGCCATGGTGCCATCTTTCAGCGCAGGATTGGGCGAGCCCTGGCCATCTGGCCCGTGGCAGGATAGGCATAGGGCTGCGTAGTGTGCCTTGCCGGCGGTCATTAGCTCGCGCTCCTCTGCCGCCATGGCTGCCATAGCGGCTTTCTCTGCCTGCTCGGCGAACCACGTTTTGTTTAGTTCCTGATCGATCTCGGTTAAGTAGGTATTCGTAGGGTGCGCGGTTAGGACTTTTTCGGCTAGGGCTCGAGTCTCCGGCGTCACTAGAGTGCTCATCGAGAGCAGTAGCTGGATCACTACATCGTGGTGCGGATCGTCGGCGAGAGGCTCTAGCTTTGATAATAGAGAGATGTCCTTGTGGAAATAGCGCTCGCTCATGCGCACAGCGGCAGCTCTGACGTTGGCATCCGTATTGTCGAATGCGGTCTGTAGATAGTTCATGTTGATCGCATCGAGTCCTTCTAGGGTCCATAGCGCATGCAGGCGGCCGTAGTCCGAGCTGTCGCTGGCTACGATCTGCTGTAGCTGTGGGACGATGGAGGTGTCGCCTTTTAGCACGATGAGCTTCTGGGCCTCGTCGCGCCACCAGCCGTTGGGGTGGCTGAGGTATTCGATCAGCTGTGCTGGGGTCTTGGAAAGCAACTGAGGGCGCTCGCCTAGTTCGTAGTCTTTGTGGCGGATGCGGTAGATCCTACCGTTGTGGATGTTTTGGTCGAGGCCATACCATTTGATCGCTCGGTGGATGAAAGACCCCTCGGGAACCCAGGCAGACTCCTGGATGATGCCCTGCTGCATGTCGACCATGTATAGAGTGCCATCTGGCCCGGTGGCGGAATTGACAGGGCGGAAATTGGCATCGGTGCTGCGGATGAATTCTTTGCCTGGGTAGATATTCTTTAGCACCCGGCGGCCCATATCGTCCTTTACCCATCTGGAGCGGCGGAGCAGTCTGCCGACAGGTTCGCCAAAGAATAGATCGCCCTGCATGTCGGCGGGGAGGCGGTCGCCACGAAATACAGATTGTCCGCAGGCAGAAGTGAAGCCTTTGTTGCCGCCGGTGTCAGTCATGGCAGAAAAGCCGGAGTGGGAATCGAAGATATTATCGATCGCATAGGTCTGTCGAAAGCTCTCTTCCTCTGCCCATTCGGGCTCCCAGGTGGTGTAGATACTCGGGAATAGGTGATGCACTGGCCCTCTACCCGAGCCGGCATCGACGTAGACGACTTTGCCCACATTATCCTGCGTCAGTCCCCATTGACCTTGGTCATTATTGATCGTTTGCTTGATCACTTTACCATTTTGGTAGCGTAGACGGTAGTTGCTTTTGGTGGAGTAGATCCAGTTGTCCATGGCCCAGATCAGACCGCTGTGCTGGTGCTCGAGATTGCCGCCGCGGTTGCCGCCCTGCCACCAGAGTTCGCGCTCGTCGGCCACGCCATCGCCATCGGTATCGCGGTAGGCATAGAGATCGTTGGTATCGGTCTCGCCGATGAGGATGCGATCGTCTAGTGGTAGGATGACGCGGGGTAGCTTGAGGTCTTTGGCGAATATGATGCGCTTATCCATGCGGCAATCGCCATCGGTATCCTCCAGGCGGACCACCTGGCTGCGCTGGGTGAGGGTATCGCTACCGGCGATGTCATTCATGTAGGTGGCCATCTCGGCTACGTATAGATTGCCATCGCCATCCCAGGTGCAGAGTACAGGCTGGTCGACGAGAGGCTCGGCGGCCACGACTTCGATGTAGTAGCCATCGTCTTGGATTTCGAATTCTGCCAGACTCTCCTCTGGTGTGCGCACTCGGGCTTCGTGCCGCTGGCTGGATGAGTCGGTCTGACTGAGTTCAGGTTTGGCGAGGGGTGTGGTGTCGACATCGGTTTCACCCAGAACGAAACGAAAGCCCTCGACCCACATTTTGAGGATTTCGGGGTGGTAGAAGATTTCCTTGTTGTGACCGAGAGAGGAGACGAACACGCGCCCCTGACCATAGTCTCGCACCCAGGCCAGCGCGTAGTCGCCATCGGCACGCTTTTCGCCGCGACCGAGGTTTTGAAAGGCGGTCATGTCTACCGATAGCAGCACGCGCACCTTGCTGCGGTCGAAGGCTTTGTACTGATAGAGTTCGTCCTTTAGTAGGAAAGGCTTGCCGCCATAGACATCGCGCACGATGGGGTGATCTGGATCTTCATTGGCGATCGACCAGGTGCCGCCTGCGCCCCAGGGGTGGCCATCGAAATTACCGCCGATCATGTCGGTGTACTCGGGCCAGCCGCCATCGGTGGCTGAGTGGATAGCGACTAGCCCACCACCGTTTTTGACGAAATCGAGTAGGCTTTGGCGGATGGCGGGTTTTACGAATCCCTTTTGCAGGTGAGTGGTATTGTTTAGGCACACAGCATCATACTCCGCCAAGCGCTCGGGAGCGAAGTGGGCGAGATCGTCGCTGATGGTCACTTCGAACAGCCCCGACTCGTCGGCCATCACCTGCATCATCTTTTTGCCGATCTTGATGGAGGCATGGGGAAATCCCCAAGGCTTGGAGTAGACCAGTACTTTGTGCGGCTGCTGTGGTGCGGGGACCGCGCCGGGCATGGCCTGTCGGATCAGATCGATCTCTGGATCCGAGGCAGGCTCTGCGAGCGACAGGCATGGCAGGCAGAGTAGAAGAGCGAGACGAAAAAAGGGCATCAATTTCACAACGTCTCTATCCTGCCAGACTATTGAGGGAAGATCTTTCGATTTGCGTTAAAATCGATTTTCAAACATAATCAAAAAAATGAACGAATTTAGCTCTGAAATGGAATCGAAAGTCATACATAATCCGTGAAACTATCAGGTCCAGTATCCGATGTGTGGGAGGACTTTGCTGTCGGACCAGGGCGGCATCACGAGAGCCACGAGGGGGCCGATTGCTTGCTGCCGGAGCTGAGTATCATCGGGTGGCTGCGGTTTAGCAGTGCGTTTGAGGGGGCACTTTTGGCCGACTCACACCCTGGTGAGTATGAGATCCATTACATCGTGAGTGGTGAGCTGAGCTGGTGGGTGGAGGATCGGACGTATGATCTGCGTTCGGGGATGATTTTGATCATCGCTCCGGGAGAGACGCATGGCAGTACGACTGGGGTGCTGGAGCCCTGTGAGCACTACTGGATGAGGCTGACGTTTCCAGATGAGGCTGGAGGACCGAGTGATATCGCTCAATTAGGCGAAGCCTTCGCCGCATTGGAGCACCGCGCCTTTGCTGTATCGCCAGCCGTTCGCGAGGGATTTGCGCAGATGTTGGCCGAGCATCATCAGCGGGGTGACTACGCGCGGGTAGCTTGCCGAGCGGCACTACATGGTTTGTTGATCGCTATCCTCCGCGACTATCAGGCTCTGAAACCGGTGGTGAGTGCCCCTATTGGCATCGACCGGAGTATCAAGGCCATACACCAGTCCCTCGAAGAGCCGCCGAGTATTCAGCATCTGGCTCGAGTGGCTGGGCTCAGTGAGTCGGCCTTTCGCAAGCAGTTTCGAGAAGTGGTTGGTTGTGCGCCTCACGACTACATCACTCGCCGTCGGGTACAGGCGGCTCAGGCGCTGCTAGCTAGCGGCGGAAAGAGTATCACTGAAGTGGCGATGGCTTTGGGATTTTCGTCGAGTCAGTATTTCGCGACGGTGTTTAAGAGAGTGACCGGCCAGAGCCCTCGAGATGAGGCGAAGCAGCGGGAATAAGCTTGCCTGCGGCGAGGTCGAGATTCTATAGTCGAGCTATGTATCGTTTATCCCTCGCGCTTTGTGTGTTTTTGATTGGGCTGTCGTTTGGTTTTTCGGAGGATGAGAAAGAGCTTCGAGAAATAGATGGTTTGTTGGAGAATATCGTCATCCCGTCGTTTGAAGTTTCGGAAATGCCTTTGAGGGATGTGATTAAACGGATCCAATGGCATTCGGTTCAGCTAGACCCTAAGGATGAAGGGATCAATATTGTGTTGCGAGTTGATGATGAGGCTAAGCAGGTGCCTATCTCTTTAAAGCTGTCGAATGTTACTCTGCGAGAAGTGTTGCGCTATACGATCAATTTGGCGCAGCTTTATTATGAGGTTGATGATCATGCCGTCGTAGTGGGCCAAAGTGTTAATAAAGAAATGATGTTCACGAATCAGTATACCGTGCCTCCTACTTTTCTAATCGAGACTGAGGACGCCGAATCGCTAGGACGGATACATCTTAAAAGAACCGCAAAAATGGTTTTAGAAGCTGCCGGTGTTACATTTCCTCCAGGATCAACTGCGATCTACAATCCTGTAACTTCTACATTAATAGTGAAGAATTTTGCAGGTCAGATGCAGCTCGTGGAGGCATATGTCACAAGCCTAAGTGAAGAAGTGAAAGTGCAAATCTATCTAACCGTGCGGATTTTTACTGCAGATGAGTCGCTGATCGGAGCACCCTCCACAAATGGAGGGGTGAGTGCTTTTTCAGAAAGATTCGAGAGATGGGAAGATGTGGAGGATTTCTTGGCGGGCGATGTGAAAGCGAAAATCGAGCAGAATATGATGGCGATCTGTATGAACGAAAGGGTTTATTCGGAGTGGGAGGACAGTCTTGCTGATTTGTATGGGTTTCAATTCACCAAGCCCAATCCGATCATCGTGCGATCTGGTGAGTCGGCGATTTTTTCGGCAGATGGCATTGCTTTGGGTGTGGAAGCGGTGTTAGGGCCTGACGATCGAGCGGTCGATATGCAGCTGCTTCCCAGAGATTTTGAAGGACCTGTTTTGGCTAGTGAAAGGACAACCGTTTGGGATGGTCACACGGTTGTGATAGGAGGGCAATTGGTTGGAGGTAAACACGTGGCGATAGGGGTGCGTCCTTTGCTGCAAGATCCCGCAGGGTTGCCTATTAATGCTCCAGTTGCTAGATTGATCGGCGAGTAAATTGAGATTTACAAATTGTGCTACTGGGAGCGGCGGTTTGTAACCGCCGGACTGCTTGAGCCATTGGGTGAAATTATGGGACTGTAGGCTGTGGGAAGCCGGTCAGCTAAAGGCTGACCCTACATAGGGGGAGGGTTGTCTAGGAATGCTTGGTAATTCTGCAGTTCGTGATCACCTGTTTTTTCTAGAATCTCTACCATTTGCGCCCTGAAACTCTGTAACTGTTTCTGATACCCGCTGCCATTGACTAGGTTCTTTAGGCAGCCGGGATCGGTCAGGGTATCGTAGAGTTCTTCTTTGGTTTTTTGTTTGATGAATAGGGCTCGAGCTTTGTAGCTTGGGTAGATGGTGTCTTCGGCGTTTTTATTTGCGTCGAGTAGTAGGTTGATTAGCTCTGTGCCCATGGATGGTGGGGTAGTGGTTTGGCCATCGGACCAGCCATTCCAGACGTAGGTATATCGGGCGGTGCTCAGGGCGCGAGAGGGGCGGTATTGCTCGTCGGCGAGGTAGTCGGGAGACTGCTCGTCGCGATTGTTCATGTAGTTGAAGCAGGAGAAGGCCGCTGCGCGTGGGCCGACGGGTGTTTTGCCGATCACGCGGGGCCAAAAGGAGAGGCCATCGATATCCGGCAGAGGGGCTAGGCCGCAGGCTTCGGCGATGGTCGGTGCTAGGTCGGCGGCCGAGACGATGGAGCGATCGTCGACTGTGGCAGGCGTGATGTGAGCAGGCCATTTGAGGATGATCGGCGTGCGAGTACCAGCTGGGTAGAGAGACCATTTGCTCAGCTCCCAGGCGAGGCCATGATCGGAGAGAAAGATGGTGAGAGTGTCGTCTGCCAGCCCATGTTCATCTAGGGCGCGGAGGATCTCGCCGACCACCTGGTCCATGCGGTGGACCGAGCCATAGTAGTAGGATAGAGGCTCACGTAGGCGGGAGTCCTGTGGGTAGGAGGCTGGGAGCGGGCAGTCGGCCGGATCGAATGTCTTGGCGGGATCGGGGTAGGGTTTGCCATTGGTCAGTGGCTGCCAGCGGCTGGACGAGCCCATGGATTGTGCGATCCACTGAGGGGTCTCGGATGGATGCTGGGCCCAGTAGCGGTGTGGATCGTGAGTATTGGCAGAGATGAAGAATGGTTTGCCAGCGGCTTTGGCTTTCTGAATGAGGCTGTCGATGTGCTCGTAGTATCTCGCCGGCGATCGGCCCATGCCAGTGCTGGCATTATCGCCGATCGGTGGGCTGCTAAACTGACAGGCCGTGGAGCCGTGTTTGCCGACGAGCCCGGTGAAGTAGCCAGCTTTTTGGAGCTCGGTAGTGATCGAGGTTTGTGGTTTGTGATTGCCCTCTCTAGCCAGCCACCAGCTAGGTGGCTGCGTGCCGTGGCCCATGTAGCCAGAGCTCTGCGGATAGAGTTCTGTATAGATCGCCTCTCGCGAAGGCCCGCAGATGGGCGTGACGATGTGACCCTGATGGATGAGGAGCCCTTCGTCTGCGAGCTGGTCGAGGTGTGGAGTGATACCCGGCAGGGGATTGCCAGTGCAGCCTAGCGAATCCCAACCCAAGTCGTCTGCTGTGATCAGGAGGACATTCGGGCGCGGCGACTCTGCTGCTCTTGCTATGGGTAGCAGGCTAGTCAGGACTAGGGTGAGAGTGAGTAGGTAGAGGCGGTGCATTTTGGGATGAGGGGATTGATGATTGTCGAACAGTCTATTGTCGATTGTCTATTGTTGAAGTATGCATTGCTGTTTCGCCCTTCGAGAAGACCTCAACAATCAACACTAGCCTGTTCGACAATTGCCATTCAGCACTTCTTGAGCCTACAGCCTACGCCCGCTGTTACTCGCCCTTCAGACTATCCGCGTACTGTTGCACCAGCTCCACAAATCTCGCGGCGATGGGTTTGAGATCGCCGCTGTGTAGAGCACCGAGCGATACGGTGGGATAGGTTTTTGGGAAAGGGATGGCCTTTAGATCGGCGGGCAGTTCTACGCCGGGGATGTCGACGCCTAGCCCCAGGCCGAAGCCTTTCTCCACATAGCTCTCGATCACACTGATCTCACTGACCTCCATAGTCGGCTCCCAGCTCAGGTCGAGTTTTGCGAGACCTCGCTGAAAGGTCTCGCTGACGGCTTCCTGCGGGGGCAGAGAAATCAGGGCCTCTTGGATGCGCCCGCCGATAGCGGCTTTGGCGATGTCGCGAAATTTTTCGTAGGGGCAGGCAGCAGGGGCGAGAATCACGAGAGGCAGCTCGAGTAGCTTGATGGTGCGGATACCGGCTGCGGGTTTGCGATGCAGCACTGCTATCGCCACATCGGCCTCATGCTTGAGTAGGGCGCTTTCCACTGCGGTGGCGGTGAGTTCCTTCAGTGTCAGGCGCAGGCCCTCGGGGCTGGTATCGCGCAGGCGCTGGAGCACAGCTGGCAGGTGATGTGTGAGGGCCGAGGCATTGGCAGCGAGACGCAAGTGCTGGCTCTCCTGCCCGCTGAGACGCTCGGCTACCTCGTCCATCTTGGAGAAAAATGGCTCGATGTAGGCGTATAGATCGGCTCCGGCCGGTGTCAGCGAGAAGGGACGCCTACGAAATAGCTTTACGCCCAGGCTCTCCTCGAGCTGCAGGATCTGGCCGCTGACAGCTGGCTGCTGGATGCCGTACGGCATCTTGCGCACGGCTTCGGTGATGCCTTGATATTTGGCGACGAAATAGAACAACTCGAGGTGATGAGGATTCATACCCAGAAAGACAGTCTGTGTGTAGTGGTGGTGAAGATGAGAAGGAAACGGACGGTTTGGTGATAGGTCGAAAGCTATCTACCTCATACTGTACCCTATTCAGTCAAAATTGTACCCTATTGAATGAAAATTGTACCCTATTCAGTCATGATTTGAGGGCATGTGCGGGGCTGGCTGGGTGGTGTTTAAGTGAGGTTAAAGAAATCGAGCGAGATATTATCCCTCTATTTCAGCCTCAAATCGATCCAATGCCTCTGAGGTATAAGGATGGTCGGCGTATTTCTCTACTAATCTTAGATCTAGGCCCGGTAGGAGCTGACTAGACTTGGCGAGATCGTAGTCGCCATTTTCGTAGATCCAGACGCTGAGAGAGTCTTCCTGCCAGATCCAGACTTCTGGGACGGCTAGAGGGCGATAAAAAGCGAGTTTGTCGATGCCACCGCTGGTGAGTGCCGCCTCGATGACGAGCTCGGCCTCAGTGCTGCCCTTGGTGAAAATATAAGACTCGTCAGGCTCGCCACCACGCTTGCCCTCGCGTCGGAGTGTAGCCGAGCCCTCAGTCTGGAAGAAAATCTTTTCCCGGCGGCAGTAGAGTTCGATCATGCAGCCGATGTTACTTTTGAGGTGCTCGTGGCGTCTGGACGGGGACATGATTTCGAGTTCGTTGTCGCAATATTTCAGCCGCACAGTCCGACCTTCCCCGAGGATTTGTTCGATCTGCAGGTAGCCCTCCCAGCTGACATCGCTGAGCACTACTCTTTGTTCGTCGAGCACTGGCATCATACCATCACGGTAGGGGCAAAGTGGTAGGCCGTCAAAACACGCCTTTCGACACGGCCGAATCAATACAACAGATACTCCTGACGGCGCTTCTTAAAGTGGCGTAGCTCTTTGTCCCAGTCACGGCGGAGGGCTCGATTGGATTTGAGCTGGAGCCATTTGGCGTGGGTATCTGGCTGGCGCAGCAGAGTATTGCCCTTTTCGTCCAGAGTGAAAGTCTCGGGGTAGTCTGTCTGGATCGCACGGCCTAGAGCGAGGCCGACATCGACCGCATTCATCCGGTCGCGATCGGTGATGACGATGCGCACGCCGCCGCAGTCTTCATTTTTATAGGCACTGGCAGTCGGTGTGAAGCGGATCGGGATGAAGTAGACGCCGGGTAGTTTTTCTTTCAGCAGCCGCTCGGCCAGTCGCCCCTCGGTGATCCATGGAGCACCGACGACCTCGAATGGTGTGGGTGTGCCGCGACCGACCGATAGATTGGTGAACTCGAGCAGGGCTACCCCTGGGTAGAGCAGCGCCTCGGTGAGCGAGCGGATATTGGGCGAGGGATTGATCCAGGGCAGCCCAGTCGCATCGAATCTCATGTCCCGCGTCCAGCCGCGGAGGGGGACGATCTTCAGATCTAGACCATCTAGCCCACGCTCGGCGCGAAACATACGTGCCAGCTCGCCCACGGTCATACCGTGGATGATGGGGATGTCGTGGTAGGCGACGAAGTCATTGCCCTGACCGGTGCGTACTGGGCCATCGACAGTCTCTCCGCCGATGGGGTTCACACGGTCGAGCACGATGAAAGTTTTGCCATGCTGATGAGCCGCCTCCATCGCCAGACCCATGGTGGAGACGTAGGTGTAGTAGCGGCAGCCGATATCCTGGATGTCGAATACCAGGGCATCGATGTCTGCGAGCTGCTCGGCGGTGGGCTTGCGGTCGTCGATTTTGTAGAGGCTGATCACTTCCAGCCCAGTCAGCGGATCGCGACCGTCCTGGACCATCTCGCCGGGGTCGGCCGTGCCACGTATGCCGTGCTCGGGTGAGAAAAGCCGGACTAGCTGCACCTCTTTTGACTCGTGGAGCAGATCGATAGTGGTGCGGCGCCGCTCGCGGCCGATGCCGGTATGATTGGTGACCAGACCGACGCGTAGTCCTCTGAGCAGGTCGAACCGGCGGTCGGCGAGAAAGTCGATACCATTCTGTACTTTGCCGGGGTCGCCACCTGCAGTCTGCTGGCGGTCGAGGGCGTCGGACTGTGTCGTGGTAGTGGGCTCTGGGGTGGGAGCTTTGTCCCGATAGCCGACAGCCTCAGCGGCTAGGGTGCCGATATCGCGGCGCAGGCTTTTTATGGAGCGTCCCTCGGCTGGGTGATTGCGGTTGGCCAGTAGGATGACGAAAGTTTCCGATGCGGGATCGATCCAGATGGAGGTGCCGGTCCAGCCGGTATGGCCATACCCTGCGTGGGGAAAGTTTTCACCCCGCTGGTAGGCAAAGGGCGAGCCAATATCCCATCCCAGTCCCCGTGGGGCCCGTAGCTCGTCTGCAGTATGCGTGCGGGTGGCTAGATCGATAGTGGCAGCGTCTAGTAGCCGAGTTCCATTGGCAGCTACACCTTTATTTAGGAAAAATCGGCAGAACTTGGCCACATCCTTTGCCGTAGAGAAGACTCCGGCATGGCCTGCGACACCACGCATCCGGCGGCAGGTGGGATCGTGCACCTCGCCTCGGATCGGGCCGTAGCCATCGATGATCTCGGTGGGGGCGATATCTGCCTGCAGACTCTCAGGCGGCTGGTAGGTGGAAAAAGTCATGCCTAGGGGCCCGAAGATATGCTCCTGAGTGTAGACATCGAGAGGCTGCCCAGACACGCGGCGGATGATCTCGCCGAGGAGGATGTAGTTCACATCGCTGTAGCGAAATCGTGTGCCAGGCTGCTCGATCAGGCCGATGCTGGCGGCTCGGCGCACGCCTTCGTCGTAGCCGAGAAATTCCCGAGTCATCATCGAGATCGATGGCGGGAGGCCACTCTGGTGGCTGAGGAGCTGGCGTATCGATAGTGTCTGTAGAGCAGTCGGCTCGATATCGACAGGCTCGGCTCTCGGATTGATGCCCGCCTCGAGTATCTCTGGTATATGAGCTGCCACTGGATCGTCGATGCTCAGCAGACCACGCTCGTGCAGGTGCAGGATAGCAGGCGCCGTGGCCATGACTTTGGTCAGCGAGGCCACGTCGAATATCGTGTCTCGCGTCATTTCCTCTCGCTCTGGGTGGAGAGACCTAGCACCATAGGCACGGTGGTAGATCTCGCCCTGAGACTCGACCCATAGCACCGCTCCAGGCAGCTCGCCTGCGGCGATGGACTCGTGGATCTTCGCATCGATTTCAGAGAGTTTAGCGCTGTCCATACCCGATGGGAGTGCCATGGCGGTGGATAACCAAAGAAAGACTGCTAAAGAGCAGAACTGCCAGAATACCTGTGAACGAAAAATCACGACAGTGGAATTTTGTGGTGGATTGAAGGTAGAATTGGGCTTTTTGCGAGCCTTCCATTAATTATCACGTTTGTCACTCCGAAAGCTGAGGCTATAAACGTAACCATTTTATAATCATGTTTACCGGAATCATCGAAGAATGCGGCGAAGTCGTCAGTCTGGAGCCTATCGAAAAGGGGGCTCGCCTCATGGTGCGCTCGAGTTTTTCCAGCGAAGTGGAGATAGGCGAGAGTGTCGCGGTGAATGGTGCCTGCCTCACGGTGACCTCTGTGGACGAGACTGGGGCTATGGCTTTTGACCTGCTGCACGAGACCATGCGTCTGACTAATCTCAGCGACCTCCAGCCAGGACGACAGGCGAATCTTGAGCGTTCGCTGCGGGTGGGAGATCGGCTCAGTGGCCACTTCGTGCAGGGGCATGTCGACGAACGTGCCGAGCTGTTGGCTCTCGAGCCAGTCGGGCAGGATTTCCGGCTGCAGATCGCACTGCCCGAGGCGTATCGCCATCTGGTGGTGCACAAAGGCTCGATCTGTGTGAACGGCATCAGCCTGACCATCGCTGAGCTGGCAGACGATAGTTTCACCATTTGGATCATCCCACACACCTATGAGGTGACCAATCTGAAGGGATTGACGGTTGGGGATAAGATCAATCTCGAGTTTGATCTGCTAGCCAAGCATCTCGATCGGCTGCAGTCGGTGCGAGAATAGGTGTCACACTCGCCAAAGTGGTGATAATATTATAGTGGTTATACTCTCAATAAGGCTGAACTAATTGGGCTTGAGCATGTTCTATGATCCTAGTAGAAAGGGATCGTCTTCTATATGAAAAAATTACCGTTGATACTGTCTGGCCTAGCTTTGGTCGGGCTGTGCGTGCTGTTGGTCTCCCAAAGGTCTAAAGCCCCTCAAACTTCAGCGGAGGCGGAGCCTGCGGCCGAGCCAAATGCGACGACAAGCCAGACGGCGGAGCCAGAAATCGCCGAAGTAGCAGTAGTCACCCCCGAGCTGGCTACGAGTCTGCTAACTCAGGAGGATCTGGATCGGCGGGGACTGGGCGATCTGCTGCAGAAAGAGCGCAAACCTTTCATCACCAAAGTCCAGCCCGTGGAGGTGGACTTTGAGCCGATCCTCGCAGCGGCAGCAGGGGAGCGAGACAGCATCGAGTTTGATCTAGGGCTGGAGTCGGGGCCAGTGATGGGGCATGTCGATCAGGTGTTTTCGCAGAGTGAGACAAATTTCGTGATTCGAGGGCATCTCGGCGACGACCCGCTGAGTAGTTTTCGCTTGGCCTTTGTCGAGGATGTCGCGGTGGGCTCTTTTACTGGAAAAGATATCGGCCTGAAGAACCTCCGCTACGCTGGCGATGGTGTTTCCGAGATTCAAACCATCAACAAGGCCTTGATGCCTGGCTGTAAAGGCTCGGTGACCCCGCCTGTAGCTGCTGCAGCTGGTGGGCAGCCAGTGGTAGCTGTGCCGACTGTAGATGAGACGCCTCAGGCCAGAGGCAAAGAGCAGGTGGCTGCGAGTAGCAGTAATGGCGCTGTGGCACCGCCTATGACCGCCAGCACTACGTTTCGAGTGCTCTGTGCCTACACGACTGAGGCGAGGGAAGAGGCTGGTAGTGTGAACGCGATGCAGGGCATCATCAATATTGAGTTTAGCGATACCAACTCTGCACTAGCGGCGAGTAATATCGATGCACAGGTGGAGCTGGTGCATACGGTGGAGGTGGCTTACAGCGGGCCAAAAGATGGCTTTGGGGATTACGATAGTGGCGTCGTGCTGGATCGTATGGTGAATGCGAGTGATGGTCATATGGATAATCTGCCCACTCTTCGCAATGAGTATGGAGCCGACTTTGTGCACTTGATTATCAAGGGAACAGATACCGGAGGTTTGGCGTATGGTCCCGTCGCATCAAACACACCTGCTCAGAATGCGATCTATGCTTACGGGCTTACTGATACCCTTGCGACTGGGGATTGGACTGTGGCGCATGAGTTGGGGCATAATTGGGGGTGTGACCATGCTGTGGGTGATGTGTCGGGCAGTGCGTTACAGCGATCTCAAGGGTACACCAGTTACAGCTTTGGATGGCGTTGGACGAACCCTAGTAACGGTACACAATATAAGACTCTGATGGCCTATGATCCGGGGACGAATCTTGGTCATTATTCGAACCCTAGTGTGAACCATCTGGGAGTCGCTACCGGGAGAGTGAATTTAGAGGATAATGCTCGTGTCATAACGGAAAACAAATCGTGGCTGGAGAACTATCGTAGTACTGACCCGCTTGGGAATTTGCAGAGCAGTGCGACATCAGTGCTTGTGCCAAGTTCTGGCAGCTATGGGATTCAATATTCAGATGATGTCGATTTTATCCAGTTCACTGTGTTTAGCGCAGGGGTTGTTACGATAAATTCGACAGGTAGCACCGATACCAAGGCTGATTTGTTGGCTTCCAACGGGACTACTCTTGCTTCGAATGATGACGGAGGTGCAGGGACTAATTTTCGCATCGTTTCAAGCACTTTGCAGCCCGGTGTCTATTACGTGAGGATAACAGGTTATGATAGCAATGTCTCTGGCAGTTATGGACTTGAGTTGTCAGGTGATGTGGGGGAGGCAAGTGGCGACTACACAGACTGGGCATCCGCTTATCCTGCCGCCGACTTATCGAATGCCTCTGCCGATAATGACAGCGATGGTGTGCTGAATGCCGTGGAGTGGGCCTGGAATACCAACCCGACATCCAGCGCTTCATTTCCACAGATCGTCCATTCTGAAATCACTAATGGTCAGTTGACCTACACTCGGCGTGTGGTCAGCAAGACAGGGCTGACTTTCTCCGTGCAGTGGTCGACCGATCTTTCGGTGTGGACAACGGATACTGGTGCCGTGCAGACGGTGCAGAGCACGAGTGGGGATAACGAAACCATTCAGGTGGCGTTTTCGAATTCTCTATTAAGCAATGATAAGCTTTTTTTGAGAATTATTTACCAGTAGGATGAAGCTGGAGTGTGGGCGTTAGCCCCGTGGTAATTTTACCTAGCCCAGTGCCTTGAAGAGATTATCTACCACTTCCGAGGAAGTGGCTTTGTCATTCTCGAATAGCGCATCGGTATCCTCCAGGGCTAGCAGCACGGAGTTGCCACCGATGGCGCTGGCTCCACGCACCAGCTCTTCGCTGATCGGATCGACATTGAGCTTGGTCTGACCGATATTGGGATGGGCGCGTAGCAGAGGGAATTTGAATACTTCTAGCCCGTTTACCAGTTTTTGAGAGATGCGAGTCGGGATACTGCCGCCACCGGTCAGCACGATAGCTCGAGTTTTTCCTCGCTGGTAGCGCTTTAGGAAGAAGCTGCAGTACTCGATGATGGCGTCGACGAAGTCATCGATACAGCTATCGATGATCTCTAGTGGGATCTCTGTGCCATCATCGAGTAGGATCACATCGCTATCGCTGTGGTCGAAGCGATTTTCGTTGTAGGCGGTGCGGTGAAATTTCTCGGTGGCTGGCAAATTATTCAGATCAATCCGGGTGGCGACATCTTCGGGAAGTGCCTGCTGGATGGTGTGATCGAGCTTGTAGATACCTAGCGGTAGTGAACCCGCAGGAGATTTGGCGAGCTGATTCGACCGGAAGCGTTTGAAATTGGCTAGGGCCACATCGGTAGTGAAAGAGCCGATATCGAGGAAGAAGATGGCATCTTCAGAGTTCGATAACTGATCGAACAGCTTGCGATCGCCAAAGACCGCCGATTGGTTGATGGCTCCGCCGGCTAGCTGCTGGTTTCTACCTTCGGTGAGGATACCGATCAGGCTGGATTTGGGTTCAGAGATATTGAAAAATTCGCTACTGAAAAAGCCTGCATCGTAGGCGAGGCGTTCGATCGTTTTTCCGGCATTTCTGCCGATGACAAAGTCGGGTACACAGATCCGGGTATCGAAGTCACCGGGCGAGAGATCTTTTAGCTCATCATACTGGGCAAAGAGTCTGGGAATGTGTACATCATATAGCCAGTGGAGAAACTGCTCAGCACAGGCGTAGGCGATGAAGTAAGGATCCTGTTTCTCTAGGAATATCTGAATCGGGTCGACATCGCCGTCCAGGGCGGGATCGTACTCCTCGTCGAGGTAGCGCTCGTGGAAAAGCACGGACTTCCAATCCTGCAGCACCAGTAGATCGGCCGAGGCATTGAGCTCCGATGCATCCCAGCTGAAAGCCCAGCGTTTCGCTCGTAGGCTGTAGGCTACGATAGAGGGAAAGCAGAACTGCTGGCTCTCCTCTCCCGAGCGTGTCTGCCTGGTCTTATCGCGCAGTAGCCAGGATGACTCGTTGGTGTCTAGCTTCACGGCGACTTTGGTGAAAGACGCGCCGATATCGATACACAATGAAAGTTGGGATGACATATTTCGTGATTAGGCCGATGCGGGAGTGACTTCTGCTTTTGCTAACAATAATGGTGTCGGGTTTTTTGGAAAAAGCCAGCCCGGACGCGTGATGATGACATCCTCCCCGGGAAAGATAGACTCGGTGGTGGCGTGCTCTTGGCAGGTGTAGGGGACCTTTTCATTGGGCTGACCGAGTGGTTTCGAGCCCAGTAGCTTCAGCAGATGGGCGAGACGATTGCGCGTCTCATCAGTGGTCGCCTGGCTCCAGGAGTCGGCGATCTCTTGAGCCAGGTACTCGCGGTAGTCTGCCATCTCGTCTTTGGCTTTGGCATCGGGAAACCAATGGCCATAGAGCTGTGCTGCAGTGGTGTCGTAGTCGTCCTGCTCGCCACGTGTGATGGTACTCTCCCAGGCGAGTAGCATCGCCTCGCGGTAGAGGGGCGAGGCGCTTTGTACGAGATTTGCTCGCTCGGCCTGAGGCGTGTTTTTGATAAGCCGGTGGATGCCTAGCGGAGTGAGACGCACTGTGCGTGGCAGTCGGCTGACTTCTTCCAGCATGGTGCCCACGAGATCGGCGATCAGCTCACCGTGCTTGCCTTTGGAAGAGGGGAAAAGCCCCTTTGGGTAGCCACCGCGAGGGCGCAGCACCCGGATCGGGCCATCGTGCTGAGCTGCTAGGCTCAGGATGGCTGCGATTTCAGTCCTTCCGTCGTCGTCTATGGCCATAGTTTAAATCGTGAGCGGTTGTGTAGCGGAACTTCTGAAAGTTCCGTATGCATCGTGCTGAGAGTGCGGAAGACTGGGGTCTTCCGCTACGTGGGGTGATAGCGA
>JAHDID010000016.1:0-54619 GCA_020630975.1 Verrucomicrobiota bacterium | reverse complement strand
GTGATAGCGAGCGGGCGGTAGCGGAACTTCCCAAAGTTCCGCATGCATTGTGCTGGGTGTGCGGAAGACTGGGGTCTTCCGCTACGTGGGGTGATAGCGAGCGGGCGGTAGCGGAACTTCCCAAAGTTCCGCATGCATTGTGCTGAGTGGGCGGAAGACTGGGGTCTTCCGCTACGCGCGTTGATACGTGGTGCCAGCATTCTCTCATCGCGCTTCCTCCTTTTTGATGTAGCGACGTAGCTCGAAGTCGTCGTCCTGGTAAAGGGTCTCCGCTAGTTCAAACTGCTCCTCAAAAAGAGGCAGCTCGGTATCGCCATCGTAGGGGTGATAGACATAGCTGAGGTAGAGTTCGTTGCATGCTGGCAGCAGCAATCGATAGATCTCGGCCCCGCCGATGATGCAGATCGCCTCTTCATCCGCTAGATGCTCCCAGATCGCGTCTGGGGAGTCTAGCAGCTCAAAGCCCTCTGGCACTTCGGTGAGCGAGCGCGATAGCACAATATTTCTTCGCTTGGGGAGGGGCCGCCCGATCGATTCCATGGTCTTTCGACCCATCACGATAGGCTGACCTAGCGTCAGTTTTTTGAACCACTTGAGGTCCTCTGGCAGGCGCCAAGGTAGGTCGCCATCTTTGCCAATCACTCGATTGGAAGCCATGGCTACGACAGCTTTGACGATTGGTTTTGCCATAATGTCAGTCCAGTCTGCGAGTGCGTTAGATTTAAACGGCGATAGGGGCTTTGATGGCGGGATGAGGATCGTAGCCGACCAGTTCGAAGTCGTCGTAGCAAAAGCCATCGATCTCCTTCACGGCAGGGTTTAGCTGCATCTGCGGCAGGGCCCGAGGCTCACGGGTGAGCTGCTCGCGCGCTTGGTCGAGATGATTCTGGTAGAGGTGCAGATCGCCAAAGGTGTGCACGAAATCACCGGGCTTCAGATCGCAGACCTGAGCCATCATCAGCACGAGGAGAGAATATGAGGCGATATTGAAAGGCACGCCTAGAAATAGATCGGCACTCCGCTGGTAGAGCTGGCAGCTCAGCTCGCCGGCAGTGGTATCCACATAAAACTGAAACATCGTGTGGCAGGGGGGCAGGGCCATATCGCTGACGTCGACCACATTCCACGCGCTCACGATGTGGCGGCGGCTAGTGGGATTGTTCTTTATCGAGTCTACGACCTGAGCGATCTGATCGATCGTGTCGGCTCCCTCTGCGCCCTGCCAGGAGCGCCATTGCTTGCCGTAGACGGGGCCGAGATCGCCATTCTCGTCGGCCCACTCATCCCAGATGGTCACGCCATTGTCGCGCAGGTAGCCGATATTGGTGTCGCCATTGAGAAACCACAGCAGCTCGTGGATGATCGAGCGCAGGTGTAGCTTTTTGGTGGTGAGACAGGGAAAGCTCTCGCGCAGATCGAAGCGGGCCTGAGCGCCGAAGACACCTAGCGTGCCCACGCCGGTGCGGTCGCCGCGCATCTTGCCCTGGGTCAGTACCAAGTCGAGTAGATCGTGATAAGTCTGCATCTGTTGTGTGTCGACGAGCATATTTGGAGAGCCTGCAGAGTTTTGCAATGCTGAATATTTAGGAACTGCGTAGGAAAACTGGTCACAAAAAAGGCACCTCTGAGTCAGAGGTGCCTTCGTTAGTTTGAAACTTGAGACTCGCTGGTCACTTATTGAGCGCCTGCGGCTTCTTCCATAATGGCTTCTAGGCCGCCTCCAGCTGTTATGGCACCTCCGAATACTAGAGCGATACCGACAAAGAAAAGGATGATGCAAATGATGTGCCCGATCGCTAGACCTTTATTCTTGTTGATAAACAGGAATATAGTCGAGCACGGAAAAACGAGCAGACCTAAAACGCCCCAGAGGGTGGAGCCTTTTTGGAATGCTTTCACAATAGATATGATGTGTATCACCAGAAAAGCGAGACCTGCAGCCATGTATAGGATGCCGCCACCCATTATTCCCGCTAAACCTTCCATGTTAACTTCTTGTTCTTCCATAGGTCGCGATTCTAGAAGGTTAAGTGAAGTGTCGTCAAGTGAAACCGCTTGAGTCTGAACAACGTAATCTCTCTTTAGTCGGTTCTATTTGTCATGTAAAGTGCGGTGGGTATGGCGAGTATTGCCAATCCTGCCCAAGCTAGGCTGGGTATGGTCAAAATCCATTCGGCTTGCAATTGCTGCCACCAGCAGCAGATCATCATGAGCAAAACGATAGACACTCCAGAGAGCCAGATTCTGGCCACTAACTGGTGACTGATAGCGCTGATGCCAAATAAGACCATCGGTAGGCAGAGGACGTCATTGTAAGTGTGGCGTAGGGCTGGGAGCAGAAAGTCTCCCAGCACGATCCAGGCTGAGATAGCCCACCAGAGCAGGCTGGTCGGTGCTTTTCGCCAGATCATATAGACCAGCGATAAGGTCATCAGTAGTGCCCAGATGCCTAGGGCTAGCATAGGCGTAGGTGGCAGAGACAGCGTTTTGTAGAAAGAGGTATCGGCATAGGGGATGGCGCGGTTGTAGCCAGCGATGATTTCTGTCGGGATGCCCTCGATCGAGTGCGGATACAGGATCGATCCTCCCCCGGCCCACTTGTTGTGGAGATAGTTGTCGCTGTGGATCTCCATCGCTTGTCGGTATTGTTCCCAGGTCGATGAGCCGAAGAAAAGCACCGGTAGCAGAAAGACAATCAGGCCCCCAGCCGCGACACCAGCTAGGCTCAGCCAGCGGCGTTCGTTTAGCGGTGCGAAAAATGGGCCTAAAAAAGTAGGTCTACAGCCAAAAGTAAAAGCGCTCATCATTCCTTCGGTGATAGCGAGTGATGGCGTTGAGCGTTTGGTGCTCAGCCAGTAGAGAAGGAACAGCAAAGCACTGAAGATCACATAAATCTGTCCCCGATCGATGTGGTGGCGCCAGGCTGGGGAGAGGCAAAAACAGAGCACTAGCCCGATACCCCAGATCTTCCCAGACGTGGATACTTGGGTCCGTAGCCAGGCAGTGATGCCTGCTAGCAGAGCGCCATACTGGACCAGCAGCCATAGCCACTGGCTCGTGCGATAGTTTAGCCGATTGAGCGGGGTGTGCATCGCCAGTGCCCAGGGGCTATTGGTCGTCTTGCTCAGCCCGCCCAGAGTCGGATTGTAGATATCTAGATGTCGAGGCGGGTCCCATCGTTGCCACTTGTAGGTGTAGGGATTCTCCTTGGTGAGGGCGATGCGAGAGCCGGTCACACGGTTGCGCAGATCGATGGAGCCGCCATTTTGGACATTGCGGATGTCGAGGTAGATGCCCCACGCCATCGCGAGTAGCAATGCGCTGAGGACGATGATGGATAGTTTCTTCAAAGGTTGTTAGCTCACGATCATTTGGTAAATTGGCCGGACCGTCAATGGTTTTGGCGGGAAGGATGCCAACTGGGCTGATCGACTCTGCCGAAAAAAATAGGCCTCAGAGGTCACGTCATTCTGACTCTCATTGCTTTTGAAATTTTGATCAAGCATCGCCAGTTTGTCGGCATGATTCGATTTATACTGTTGGCACTCGCGTCGGGTTTCTTTTCAGCGCTAGTGGTGGCTGCGGAGAAGCCCAATGTGATCGTCATCCTCACCGATGACCAGGGCTGGGGCGATCTGAGCCTGAATGGCAATACCAACCTTGCCACACCGCACATCGACTCGCTGGCTCACGATGGAGCGATGTTCGACCGCTTTTATGTGTGCCCCGTATGCTCACCGACACGGGCCGAGTTTCTCACTGGGCGCTACGCGATGCGCAGTGGTATCTACAGCACATCTGCCGGTGGCGAGCGCCTGAACCTAGACGAGAAAACCATCGCCGAGGTCTTCAAAGACGCAGGCTACGCTACTGGAGCCTTCGGCAAATGGCACAATGGTATGCAGTATCCTTACCACCCGAATGGTCGGGGTTTTGATGAGTACTACGGCTTTTGCTCCGGTCACTGGGGTAACTACTTCGACAGCCCGATCTTGGAGAGAAATGGTCAGATCGTGCAGGGCGAGGGCTTCATCGTGGATGATTTCACCAATCAGTCGATGAAGTTTATCGAGCAGCACAAAGACGAGCCATTCTTTGTCTACCTGCCCTACAACACGCCGCACTCACCCATGCAGGTGCCGGACAAATACTGGGATCGCCACAAGGACAAGCCGCGCGAGATGTTTCACCGCGAGCCGAAAAAAGAGGACGATCTGCATCTGCGTGCTGCTCTAGCGATGTGTGAGAATATCGATGACAATGTCGGCCGCCTCATCGCGAAACTCGAAGAGCTAGGCATCGCCGAAAATACGATCATCATGTTTTTCCACGACAACGGTCCCAATGGCAATCGCTGGAATGCTGATATGGCTGGCCGGAAAGGCTCCACCGATGAGGGCGGCGTGCGCAGCCCGCTACTGGTCAAGTGGCCCGCTGCGATCGCTGCAGGCACGGTGGTGAAGACACATGGCGCGAGCATCGACCTACTACCCACTCTCGCCGATATGGCTGGTATCGCAGTGGAGGGCACCAAGCCGATCGACGGTATCAGCCTAAAGGCCGCTCTCCTCGGCGACGACGCTGCTATCGAGCCCCGCACGGTGATCAGTGGCTGGAAGACCAAAGTCAGTGCCCGTACCGAGCGCTTTCGTCTGGATAATAAAGGCCAGCTCTTTGATATGGAGGCTGACCCTGGTCAGCGCCAAAATGTGAAAAAGAAATTTCCCAAAATCCATAAACAGCTGACACAGGCTGTGGATGAGTGGAAAGCCGATGTCTCCTATCCAGGGATGACAGCTGAGACAGATGATCGTCCATTTGTGATCGGGCACCCTGATTTTCGCTACTCGCAGATCCCTGCGCGCGATGGTATCCCTTCGGGGGCGATCACTCGCTCGAATAAGTTCCCCAACGATTCGTATTTCCACAGTTGGACCAATATCGAGGACACCATCACCTGGCATGCTGAGGTGGCAGCTGCTGGCAAATATGAGGTAAAGATCTGGTACACTTGCCCAGAGGGCGATGAGGGCTCGACTATCCAGCTAGCCTTTGGCGATACCAAGCTAAAGGGCAAAATCGAGAAGGCTCACAATCCACCGCTCCACGACCCCGCGCTCGATCGCTCGCCTCGGATGGAGAGCCCGACCAAAGACTTCACCTCGATGACTCTAGGTGTGATCGACCTGTCTGCAGGCGACGGCACCTTGACGCTTAGCGCCCTAGACAAGCCTGGTAAAACCGTGATGGATTTCCGCCTGATGATGCTGACTCGAGTCGAGGAGTAGGAGCTAAAGGCCCGCTTCCGGTGATTGTACCCTATTGAATAAAAATTGTACCCTATTGAATTTCAGGGTATATCGAAGGGTATGGGCCGTATTTTTGTTCTGATCACTCCGATTTTGCTGCTGGTGGGATGTGCCACTGTGGAGGAGGCGAGTGAAGTGGTGCGAATCGATATCGAGCGAAGTCACTCCTTTACTGGGGGGAAGGAAAAACTCGCATCGGTGGAATCAGAAGATGCCGCCGCTCACGCGTTGTGGCTCGAGGCCAAACGCGACTTTACGAAGACATATCTCAATAGCTTTGGGCCAGGTGCCAGCTTTGTATCGGTGCATATCTCCAAAGCGGGGGAGCGCTATAGCATGCACTCCTGGCACCCAGTGTATGAGGGTAAAGAGAATCTTGTCGTTACCTCTACAGGAGTCAGTGCTCTAGGCGATCGCGACCGAGAGGAAGTGATCGCAAACGACGATCCTGCGTACCAAAAAGCCCGGAACCTGTTCGACAGGATCCGAGCTTTTGCGGAAAGAAAGTAACGGGTAAACCGGTGTGTGGCCGCGGCTTACCTTTTCTCTTTGTAGACGATGTCTACTCGGCGGAAGGAGCCATCTCTGCCCTCGGGCGATACGGTAGCGCCGAATGGGATTAGCTCGATACGGCCGCCATCGACACCCTGTGCTACGATCTGGTCGAGCACCTGCTGAGCGCGAGCGCGAGAGAGGATAGCATTGTACTCAGGCTTGCCGACAGAGTCTGCATAGGCGCGTAGCTCTAGGGCTAGGCGCGGCTCTGACTTCAGACGCTCGGCTGCTAGACGCACAGTGGTAGTGCCGTCGCCTGTGATCTTAGATGAGTTGCTGCCGAACCATATCTGACCAGCCTTGGGCAGCTTTAATGGCTTTGCGGTGGGCTTTTGCTCTGCAGGCTTGGCATCGGTTTTCTTACCAGGCACAGAGGCGATGAGCACAGGTTTTGGGACACTCGCGGCGGCTTTCTTTTCGGACTGTTCGGTCTCGATCATGGTGCGGATACGAGTCGTCTCACTGGCAGATTTTTTGGCCTGCTCGGCAGCTTCCATCGCGGCGGTAGTCGCTTTGTTGAGCTCGGCGATAGAGTCTTTTAGGCGAGTGGCGCTCTGGTCCTGTAGTTCGGCGATTTTCTTTTCTGCGTCGAGACGGACCTGCTGCAGACGCTTGGTCTCGGCATTGGCTCGCTCTATGGCTTCTGCCTGCTTTTTCTCAGCTTCGACGCGGGCTGCTTCTAGACGGGCTGTCTCAGCATTGGCGAGCTTGATGGCTTCTAGCTGACGCTTTTCGGCTTTTAGTCGGGCTTGCTTGAGCTTTTCGGCCTCTTCATTGGCTAGGCGGATCACTTCGGCCTGCTTCTTTTCTGCATCGATACGGGCTTGCTCGAGGCGAGCTGTCTCGGCGTTTGCTAGCTGGATGGCCTCTAGCTGGCGTTTTTCAGCTTCCATACGAGCTTGCTGTAGCTTCTCAGCCTCAGCGTTGGCTCGCTCGATAGCTTTTGTCTGGCTAGCGATGATCCTAGAGACGAGTGCCTCGCTCTCTGCACTAGGCGGGGCCGTGGCTGCAGTGGTCGCTGCGACTTCTGCAGGTGGGCTATCGGTTGTCTCGGCCGCAGCAGAAGCATCGGATGGTTCATTGGCTGCTTCGGTAGATTTCTTACCGCCTGTCAGCCACTCATCTGCAGTCAGACCGTCGCCTTCTCCGATTTTGGCGACTGAGGTTTCAGTGCCTCCTACTGTATCGCTGTCTGCTGCGATGCTATCCTCGATCTCGTCCGTCTCTGTCACGCTCTCTAGGCCTGTGTCAGCGTCCTGATCTGCGAGGTCTAGACCCTTCATAGCATACTTGGGCAAGATGGTAGCACCAGCGATCAGTCCGAATAGAAGTATGGGCAGGAAGATGCGTGAGATTGTTTTTTTACTCATAATTCTCAATTTTTAGCTCCAAAAATCGACTTCAATTCGCAATTCTATGACTTATTGAGTCAAAACACCAGAAAAAATGTGTTTTAGGAAAATTTTTCTTAATTATGGATTTTAAAATTGCACCTTTTTGCAGGTTTTGGTAATTTACTGCGATTCAAGTTTTTTTGCGACTGACGATATGACCGAGTTTGAGATCACTGGAGACAGCATAAATGGTGGCAACAGCCCCGCTCACAACAATAGTTTCCTCAAGCAGGTAAACGCGCTGGAGGAGCATGCGAGGAATATCGGCAAATCGGTGGGGATGTCCTCCGTCGAGAGCGCTGCCGTTACCCTGGGAGACGTGGGATACGGTTTCCGCTTTGCGACACTTTCTACTGAGAGCTACGAGGCAAAGGGCATCGAGCTAAAGGGAGTCAGTCAGGCCAGCGAGGTCGTCGAGAAGCTCGCTTAGTGGAAGCCACCACACAATTTTCAACACCTTGGAGGGAACCTTACCTATGGCATCATCTAAAAGAAAGAACCGCTTTCGATCGCGCCCGAAAGCCAGCAAACCAACGGCTAGCCCAAATGCCAATAACAACAGCGCTGTCGAAAAAGCGCTATCTATGCTGAAACGAGTCCGCCGCCTAGATGGTGTGGCACTCATCAGTGGGGGAGTCACTCTGCACGAAGACTACCCTCCGGGCACCGATGCGCGCACTTTTTCTCAATCTGCCGTGCAGATGTATGAGGACTTTGCTGGGGCGGATCAGCACCCTGAGAATATACATTTCGCCTACGATGGTGGGCAGATGTTGTTTGTCCATCGCTCACCGGTCATCCTCTGTCTGTTCTTCGAGCGCGATGGCCACCTCGAGTCTGTCGAGAATGGTGCTGAGCAGTTCATGAATCAGTTTTCGCAGGCCCTGGGTATTAGCGGGAGTCACCCGGTGTCAGTCTATCCGGACTTTTCTGCCGATGCACCAGATGTCAATGCCCAATCGGCACCTCAGCCAGAGGTCGATACTGTCTCGGTACAAGAGGCAGAAGTGATCGAGGAGACTATCGAGGAGCCTGCGCCCAAAGCAGAGTTGATGCTCGTCAGTGAATACGAAAGCTGGCTGGAATTTCGCCGCCGCGTCGAGGTGCTATTCAGCAAAGTGTTGGGTAGTGCTCAAGCGAAGCGAATCATCACGAGAGAGCTCGATCGCATGGGCATAGGGCAGGCTGGGTATCTCAAACACAACCAATACCGCCCCTTTGGGCAAAAGCTCACCAAGCGAATTCGTGATCGTCGTGTCCGGCGTCAGATCGATGATGAGCTGGTCAGTATCGTCGTAGAATTCACTGACTAAATGCCCCCTCTACCTCCGTTCACACCAACAATTTAATTAGATCACCACACCACAAAGACAAACCATGAGAGTACTGCTATACACACTACTGCTATGCGGCTTTTGTTCCGTAGCTCAAGTAGGCAAAGCGCAAGACAATACAGAACTGCTGAAGGCCATCCAGGCTCAGCTAGAAAAGGTATCGACCCAGGTCGAGGATAAGAAGAAACAAGAGAGGGATCTCAATAATCCGGCCTACATCAAAGGTAAAATCGTCGAGCACGATGAGTATATCGAGAGTCTCGAGAATCCGACAGCTGGGAAGAAGCCTAAGGTTCAAAAGAATATCGATACCTCTTTCATCATGATCTGTGCCGTTCTGGTGTTTTTCATGCAGGTGGGATTTTGTATGCTGGAGATGGGGCTGGTGCGGTCGAAAAACTGTATCAATGTGGCGATGAAAAACGTGCTCGATTTCTCGGCGGTTTCGATCACGTACCTACTCTTCGGATTTACGTTCATGTATGGTTCAGGCGCCTTTATCGGGTCCGATACGTTCACTCTATGGAAAGAGCCCGGTGATAGCCCGATCTGGGCGTTCTGGTTCTTCCAGGTGGTGTTTGCTGCGACCTGTTGTACCATCGCATCGGGTGCCATGGCAGAGCGTACCAAGTTTCTCGGTTACTTGATCTATACCGTTTTCCTCAGTGGCTTGCTCTACCCAGTTTTTGGTAAATGGGTGTGGGGAAGTTACGGTGGTGCTTATGGCTTTGGCGGTGACAAAGGCTGGCTCGAAGCTCTTGGTTTCGTTGACTTCGCGGGTGCTACTGTGGTGCACGGAGTCGGTGGGGCGACTGCGTTGGCAGGTATCATCGTGCTCGGAGCACGAGTGGGCCGTTTCTCTGAAGATGGCGAGGCTCGCTACATCCCTGGCCACAGTTTGCCGTTGGTTGCGTTTGGAACGCTTATTCTGTGGGCTGGTTGGTTTGGATTCAACGCCGGTTCTAGTTTGGAAGGATCGGTTACCATCGGTCGCATCTGTGTGAACACAGCTGTCGGTGGTGCCGCTGCATGTATCGCGGGGATGGGCTTGTTTTGGGCGCTCCGTGGTATTCCAAATGTGCTGGTGGCGATGAATGGTGTGCTCGGCGGTCTAGTGTCAGTCACAGCATGTTGTCATGTGATTAACCCATTGAGCGCATTGATTATCGGAGCCGTGGCTGGTGTTATTGCTACAGCTGGTGCTATTTTGTTGGAGAGAATGCGACTCGACGATGTCGCGGGTGCTGTGCCGGTCCACCTCTTTAACGGTATCTGGGGGACAATTGCCGTGGCGATTTTTAATGAAAAGGGCTTTGAACTCAATTCTCTAGGCATCCAGGCTTTTGGTTCGATCTTGATTTGTCTCTTTGCTTTCGGCATCGCTTTCGTCATGTTCAAGCTGATCGACACCTTTGTCGGACTGCGAGCGGACGACCTCGATCAGGAAGATGGTCTCGACTTTGTCGAGCACTCGGCTAACGCCTATCCCGACTTCGAGACTACCGAGCACTAAGGTGGTATCCTCTCAATTCTTCACTCTTCCTTCTTCTTCCTAGCCGCTTCGTATAATAGATGGATAAAAGAACAAAGATCACCGCCGATTATGTCGGCATCGATCTGGGCACAAGTTCCTCGGCATTGGCGATCGTTCGTGAGAATGGTTTGCCAGAGATCGTTCCCAATGCCGATGGGGAGCGCCTGACGCCATCTATCGTTTTCTTTGATGAACACGAAGATGTGAAGTTGGTCGGATCTGCGGCCAAGACGGCGGGTGATCCGGCGAATACGGTGCACTACATCAAGCGGCACATGGACGATCCCGACTACACCGTCGAGATCGCTGGCGAGGAGTGGACCCCGGCCGAGATCTCGGCCCTCATCCTAGCCAAACTCAAGAAAGATTGCTCGCGACTGATAGGTGATATCGAGGATGTGGTGATCGCTGTGCCGGCGAACTTCAACGAACTAGCAAGAAGTGCGACCGAGGCAGCTGCCAAGATGGCTGGGCTGAATGCAGTACGCCTAGTCAACGAGCCGACTGCTGCTGCTCTGTATTATGCTCATACCCAAGGTATCCAGGGCAGAGTCATGGTATATGATCTGGGTGGTGGTACGCTGGATATCACCGTCATGGAGATCGTCGATGATCGGATCGATATCCTGTTATCAGAGGGTGCGACCCATCTCGGTGGTTTCGACTTCGATGCTACGATCACTGATCTTTTGATGAAAGCCTACCGTGAGCAAAAGGGTAGGAATTTACAATTTAGCGAGTACCACGAGCGAAATATGCTGGTGCTATCTGAGGAGACCAAGAAAGTCTTGTCGAAGCTAAACCGCGTGACGGAGTCGGTCGGAACCAAGAAGAATGGTATAGCCGATATCGAGATCACACGCGAAGATTTCGAAGCTGCGACACGTCGCCTGATCACTCGGACGATCATGCTAGTCGAGCAGGCACTGAAGGCTATCGGTGCGACGGTGGACGATATCGATGATGTACTACTGGTCGGTGGTAGCACTAGGATACCGATGGTAGTCGAGACGCTCACAGAGCAGTTTGGCAAAAAGCCGGTGTCCTGTGGTAATGTGGATGAGTGTGTTGCACTTGGGGCTGCCCTGTATGCGCATCAGTCTCTACAAGTCTCTGAGGTATGTAACCATAGCTACGGTACATTGGCTCTGATCGAAGATGCCGTGACCGGCGAGGTGAAGGTACAAAACTCGATCGTCATTCCGAAGAATACACCTATCCCGTGCTCGATGTCGCAGACCTACGTGACATCTGAGGAGAATGAAAAATACATCGAGGTAGAGATCACTCAGGGCGAGGATAAAGACCCGCGGTATGTCGATATCGTGGGCACGATCGTCTTGGAGGTGCCCGAAGGTCGAGCCGCTGGCTGTGAAGTCACAGTGACCTATAGTTACGATGAAAACCAACGGGTGCAGGCAGAGATCTACGATGCGGAGTCTGGTTTGAGTTATAAGATCGATATCGAATACCAAGGTCGAGGTGTTTTGACGGATGCCGATGTCGAGAGAAAATCTGCCTACCTGAAAAAAGTCCGAGTGGCCTAGTAATCCCTTTCATTACATCCACCCACCATGAAGAAACTGTTTCGAGCCCTTTTCAAAACAAAGCAGCCGGAGTCGGTCGAAAGAAGCCCTGAAGAAATCTGCGGGATCGTCCCCAGCGCGATGAGCGATACCGAGATCTCAGAGCGTTTGGCAAAGTTGTACAAGCGCTACAATAAAGCCATCACCAGTCTCGATGCGGATCTCCGTGCCGAAGCTAAAGTGATGCTAGATGCTATCGCCGACTGCCGGTACAATCACGGCAAGCGGGTAGCACAGGAAGAGGAGTAGCGGCATTTCTAAAAATGCCGAGCTCTACCTCGAATACTCCCGCACATCGGTACCTAAGCAAACGCCAGCTTGTTTCATACCTTGCTAAAAGTATGAGACGACTGTTTGCCTTTCTCTTAATTTCCCTCACTACAGCGCTTCACGCTGCCGATGCTCCGCTACGCGCACTGATCATCGATGGGCGGAACAATCACGACTGGCGGTCTACCTCCGACTTTCTACGTGCGACGCTGGAGGCCACAGGGCGCTTCGAGGTATCGGTATCGACCGCGCCGCAGCTGCACTTTCCCGCCGCTCCGCGCCGTGTCCAGCGGCCTGAGGATGAGGCGGCTCTAGCGGAGGCAAAGGCGCTCTTCAAAGAATCGGAAAAAGCGGCTAGCGCTGAGTTGGCCGAGCGCTGGCAGCAGTGGGCGCCGGATTTCTCCCAAGCCGATGTGGTGGTGCTCAACTACAATGGCGACTCGTGGCCTGCAGAGATGGCGCAGGGCTACATCGATTTCGTCCGGCAGGGCGGAGGGACTGTGCTGGTGCATGGCTCGAATAATGCCTTTCGCAATTGGCCCGACTTCAATGAGCTGATCGGTCTGGGCTGGCGTCCGGCGCCGATCGGGCGCGCGCTGAAGGTGAATCCCGATACTGGCGAGATCTATACAGGGGTGGATGCCGAGCTGCCGGGCAAAGGCAACTCCGGTCATGGCTCGAAGCATGCCTTCCAAGTAGCCGTAAGGGCAAAAGACCACCCTATCATGGCTGGTGTGCCCGAGCTGTGGATGCATGGCAGCGACGAGCTGTATCACAACATGCGCGGCCCGGCGAAAAATCTGACGGTGCTGAGTAGCGCCTACGCCGATCCCGCCCAGCGTGGCTCCGGCCTGCACGAGCCGATCACCTGGGAGGTGGCCTACGG
This sequence comes from Verrucomicrobiota bacterium, assembly GCA_020630975.1. Classification (GTDB taxonomy): domain Bacteria; phylum Verrucomicrobiota; class Verrucomicrobiia; order Verrucomicrobiales; family DEV007; genus Arctic95D-9. The sequence continues at coordinate 41,751 of JAHDID010000016.1, read as the reverse complement.
GCAGGGGCGCGCCATCGTGACCAGCATGGGCCACATGTGGGCGGGCGATATCGAGGCTGGGCGCGTCGCATCGCTAAAGTGTGTCGGCTTTCAGACCATCTTTGCCCGCTCCTGCGAGTATGCTGCTACCGGTGCGGTGAGACTACCAGTGCCCGAGGGATTCCCCAGTGCCGACGAGGTGAGCACCATCGCTGCCCATGAGCTGAGCTGGATTGCCGCGAGCGAGGAAAAATCCGCTGCCCAGCTCTCGATGGAGAAAAAGAAGGCGGAAAATCCTTACTGCTTGCTCACGCCCGAGGAGCAGTTGACCACATTCGAGATCGCTCCGGGCTATGTCGCCGAGTTATTCGCTGCCGAGCCTCAGGTGCAGGAGCCGGTGCTGATGGTGTGGGATAGCGATGGCGCGATGTACGTGGCCGAGATGCGTGGCTACATGCAGGATGTGGAGGGCACTGCTACCAAGACACTACACAATGGCCGAGTGAAGCGCCTAGTCGATACCGATGGCGATGGTCGCGCCGATCAGGTGACCACTTTCGTCGATAATATGAATAACCCGCGTGCCATCCAGCCGCTGGCCGATGGCTGGATCGCCATCCGCGAGTCCGACACGATGACCGTGGTCGCCTACCGCGACACCGATGGCGACGGCGTGGCCGACGAGACCAAGATGCTCTACGACCGTGGCCCCGTAGGTCGCAATGGTCCGGAGAAATCCGTGGAGCACCAGGACTCTGGCCTGCAGTGGAATATCGATAACCACCTCTACGTGACCTACAACATGGAGCGCTACCGCTACACCGATGGCGACTGGCAGGTGGAAAAACAGCCCAGTCACTGGACCCAATGGGGGCTGACTCACGACGACTATGGCAATCTCTACTGGAGCACCAATAGCGACCCGGTGCTGCAGTCCGATATCCACCCGCGCTACTGGGATATCCCGCGCCGCTTCGCTAAAGACGTGCCGAGTATCCCGGTAGTCTTGCCCAAATCCTACGACCCGACCTTCATGTCGGCCTACAGCAGCTGTCTGCTAAATGACCGTGGCGGCAGTGCCAGCGAGGTGCGAGGCTTCACCTCGGCCTGTGGCCAGAGCATCTACCGAGCGGACAAATTTCCCTCCGATCACCGTGGCACCTACTACATTTGCGATCCGACGATCCACGTGGTACGCCGGGCTCGCCTCTCACGAGACGGTGGCATGGTCAAGCTCACGCGTATGGAGGAGACGGGGCAGGAGTTTCTGCGCAGCTCCGATATCAATTGCCGCTTCATCAACACCGCTGAGGGGCCCGATGGCTGCCTGTATGTGAATGATATGTATCGCGGCATCATCCAGGATGCGCCGTGGCTGAATCCTGATGCGCGGAAGAATATCGTGCAGGCGGGATTGGACAAAAACATCCAGCATGGTCGTATCTGGCGCATCCGCCACACTGGGTTTCAGCCACGCTCAGGGGCGGCGCTCCCGCAGATGAGTAGCGAGTCGACGGTGGCTCTGCTGAGACACCTCGGGCACGCCAGTGGCTGGTGGCGCGACACGGCGCAGCGCGAGATCATCCTGCGCGACGATCGCGACTCGGTGGAGCCGCACCTGCGGGCATTGGCTCGTTTCTCCGATAGTGCTCGCACGCGATTCCACGCGCTGTGGACATTGGAGGGCATGGGCCGGGCCGATGTCGCCCTACTCGGGCACATGGCTCTAGACCGCGAGGCTCACATCCGTCGCGCCGCCGTGCAGATCGCCGAGCCACTGCTGGGCGAGGCCGAGGCCTTCGACGCAGTCGCTCGTCCGCTAGCCCAGGATCGCGATGACAAAGTGGCCAAACAACTCATCCTATCTCTAGGCATAGTGCGCGATCACCCCGATGCGGCCGAGGTCATCCAACAGCTGGCGCGTAAGCACCCGCAGTCGCCCGGTGTACAGCTGGCGACCACACTCTCGCTGTGGGGGATGAAAGATCTGCCGCTGGTGAAAGAGGTGAACGCCGGCAAGGCGTTCGATGCAGGCACTAATGCCGTTTGGAAAAACTTCCTAGGAAATTGGGACCGCGGTATCAAATACCCCGACGATATGCCCGACGCTGAGCGCCGTCGGATCACCAGTGGTGAGACCCAGTATTTTGCCAACTGTACCTCCTGTCATGGAGCAGACGGCAGTGGTATGCAGGTGCCTGGTACTGAGATGATGCTCGCTCCATCGCTGCTCGACTCGCAGCGGGTACGTGGCGATGCCGAGCAGCTAGTGGCGGTATTTCTCCACGGTCTCAGCGGGCCTATCGATGGTCAGGCCTATGCCGCAGGCTACATGGCTCCAGCGCATGCTCTGGGGATCACTCGCGAGGATCGTCTATCGGAGCTGATCACCTACCTCCGCTATGTGCATGGCGATCGTGCTAGCTCGGTATCGCACGACGAAGTAAAGGCGCTCAAGCAGAAACACGCTGATCGCAAGACGCCGTGGACTGATGAGGAGCTGAAGGCTTTAGGGAGCGTGGCAGACTCGAAGTAGGGTGCGAGTCTAGCTCGCCACCAGCTCGACTGGGCCGTGATCATCGCAGTGATCACCATGTGGGTGGTGTAGGCGGCCATCTACGATGTAGCAGATATGGTCGCCATGGGGCACTGCCTCGTGGCCACAGTCAGGCCCATGTACGTGGCCATCGTCGTGGCCTACATGCTCGGTGGGGTGGCAGCCTTCAGGATTGGTTTCAGACACTGCTAGGTTGTGCTCTTCGACCGATCCATCTTCGCACTGGTGATGCAGATGCCCATCGTGCAGGTAGTCGATATGATCGCCGTGGCGGATCGCGGTATGTCCACAGCCTGCGCCGTGCTGATGGTCATGATCGGAGTGGAGTGTGCATTTCGAGTCGCTCATGTTGGGTAGAATAGCGATTTTCGCGAGCTGTGGCAATCCTTCAGTCACATTGTACCCTATTGAGTCCAGACTGTACCCTATTGAAATTAGGCCGAAAGAAGGCGGAGTAATGGTCTTGCGTCAGCTGGAGCGCTCCTATAGTCTAATGCCATGCGTTTGCTATTTTCGATTCTACTCTTCGGTGGTCTGAGTGTTTTCAGCGCTAAAGCGGAGGACTCTACAATACCGGATGATCCGTTTGGTGAAGTAGGCGGCCTCGTAGCTCCGGCGGATTATCCTGAGCCGGTTGACCGAGAGCGGGGGCGCTTTATCCTGGATGCAGCAGACGGCACCTATGTGCCCGGGGATCACTTCGCGAATTGGCATTGGACAGCCAATCCCACACGCTGGGGCAACTACTATGTCGGCCTACGCTACCGGTCGAATCGCACCAAGCTCGGTGTGCAGATCAAGGTGGGGGACCTCGCTCCGGTGAAAAGCTACGCACCACGGACGGGGCGCGACCGCGAGGCGACCATGATCCTAGGGACTGTCTACATCCCTGAGCCCAAAGAGTATCGGGTGATGCTGCTGACGGGTGATCAGTCGAATGTGCCCGATTTCAGCGTGACGGGCATCGAGTTCATCCCCGCACCAGAGGGCGATCAGCTGGGCCAGTCGATCGATGGTACGATCGATCTGTCGGCCGCGACAGCTACGACTTACTCGGAGAAGATGCGCTATGAGCCGCAGGAGAAGAAAAATTGTCTAGGGTTTTGGCTGGATGAGAAAGATTGGGCCGAGTGGAATTTCGACGTCACCACACCCGGCAAATTTGCTGTTTCGGTGATACAGGGCTGCGGTGGCGGCAATGGCGGGAGCGAAGTGGCCATATTCGTCAATGATCAGGCGCTCAGCTTCGCGGTGGAAGACACGGGTGGCTTCCAAAACTGGAAGGAGCTACCACTGGGCGAGGTGGTATTGGCCGAGCCTGGCACTCATAAGGTGGCCGTGGTGCCTCGAAACAAAGCGGGCAAAGCCGTGATGGATATCCAGCGTATTTTACTGACACCGATCGATGGCTAGTGGGATTGCGGATCGTAAAAGCGCAGTAGTGGCCGGGCAGAATCTGTCTGAGTTTGGCGACGCTTTGCCGCCGATTTTCGTCAAAGAACTGCGCCAGGGGCTCCGGACGAATCTCTTCGTCTGGCCATTTATCGTGGTGCAGGTAGCGGCGATCATAGCTCTGCTGATGGAGGCTTTCAAATTAGGTGGTTGGGAGGCGCCATTCATGGTGATCGTGTGGGTCGTTTTTGCCGGTTTACTGCCGCTCACTTTATTTGGCGCTCTACGGCCAGAGCTGGCAGGTGGGCGCAATGTGGAGCTACTGTTGCTCTCCAATTTGTCTCGTTGGCAGATCGTCCTAGGCAAATGGGGTGTGGCCAGTGTGTTGAGCAATCTGATGCTGGTCTCGCTGGTACCTTATTGGCTAGTCCGCTATCTGATCGGCAATATCGGCAATTTTAGTGTCGAGTTCGGCGTGATAGGTTCGCTCATCTTGGCGAATGCAGCGATGAATGCCGTAGTGATCGGTGCCTCAGGCTTCAAGAACTACGTGGGCAGAGCTTTCTTCATCGCTCTGTCTGGCTTGTTCGGCTTCCTCACGGTGATGGCGACTGCGCCTGGTATCTTTCGTCTGGATAGTACCACACCAGTGTGGCAGACCGGGCTTTTGGTCATCAGTGTCCTCATAGCCGTGGCTCTGGTAGTGGCGCTGAATCTGCAGCTAGGTAGGGCCAAGCTGCGGCTTTTTGAGAATCCTCTGGATCCACCTTCCTCGGCATTGATCATCGTGCTGATCGTGTGCACACCGATCATGGTGGGGATCACGCTGGGTATCGTATCGGCCATCTCAGCTGTGCCAGGCATATCTTTGGGGCAGTCTGGGGTCATCATGACCTTGCTGTTGCTGGTTTTGGCCTTATTGATCGATCCGGGCCCAGGTAAGAAGAACCGCAGGTGGGCTCAGGCGTAGCGATCAGACTTCACTTCCCACACTTTCCTTTTCTCTCATGGCTGCATCAGCACTGTTTTCTACTGTCAAAAGTACCTTCGAGCGCGAGGGGTGGGCGTTTTCCGAGATCGATGGGCGAGAGGTCGTCACCTGTGGATTTGAGGCACATCACACACGTGTCACTCTGCATGTGCAGGTATTTGCCCAGATGGGCGCAGTCTCGGTAGTCTCTGAGTCGTCACAGACCACTAGCGAGCCGATGCAGCGCGATCGTCTGGCTGAGCTGGTGCTGCGGGTCAATCATACGCTCACCGTGGGGGCATTCGAGCTGGAGTGGGATAGTGGTAGAGTCATGTTTCGCACGACGAACCTATTCGCCACTCCAGAGGGCGATGCCGATATCATCGCTGGTCTCGTGCACAATACTGTCGGCGAGATGGATCGCATCAGTCCGATGGAGTCGCTTATCCATCAGGCGACAGGTCCAGAGCTGGCAGGCATCGATATCGCAGAACTGATGCAGCGTACCGATCTTTTGCCAGATGTCCCGGAGCTACCACAGCATCAGGCTTGACGCTGATTCAGAGGTTCGTTAGATTTTCCATACTCCTCTCATGATTCAGCGCTGCACCACACTCACTCTAGCCATGGCTGCCTTTAGCCTATTTTTCTACGGCTGCACGGAGACCCCCAACACCACTGAGACTAAACAGCAGTCCAGCCAGTTCTTGGAATCATCTCTCCCACAGCTGATAGCGCCACGTATCGGGACGAGCTCGTCGGGATGGTCGGTGGGCACAGACATAGCTGAGGTCCGCTCGGAGTTATTCAATCCCAATGCTCACGATAGCTCGGGTATAGTCGTTTTTGTGAAAGGTTTTCAGGGTTTTGAGACAGAACTCCCTAGCGACTATCGACTAAAGCCGGGGGATACGGTCTATGCCCTAGCAGAGCCGTATGACTCGAGCCAATACCAGAGCAGTCCTCTGACATTGATGCAGGTCATCGAGTAGAGTATTTGCTGAATATTTTAAAATTTATGGATCAAAATACGGCAGAATTAGCCAAGCGGCTTCGCCATCGGCTCAGCGTCATCGCTGATCACGAGCTGCGCGATACTGATCCTGATGAGCAGCTCAAACAGTTGCAGGCGGCCTCAGAGGCTATCGATACCCATTGGCGGCAGATGCGGCGTGGGGCCGATCGCCAGTTAGCTCACTATGTGGGTAACTGTAGCTACGACAAGGCGTTAGCTTGGATTGAGACGGGTGAGTGAGCAGGTAGTTTAGCCTCACATTTGCGTCTTTTTACGGATCTAGCTGGCTGGATTCTCCAGCTCGATGGGAGGCCCGTATCCAGCCATTTAGGGGAGGTGATTCGATCCCGAGAAATGATGTGTGGAGAAAAAGTTTTAAAAAACTTTTGCGGATTGTCTTAAAAATTTTATATTTAAGGATAGTTAACTTCTAAAATAATGAAAGTTTCTCTTCTCACCCTCGTTTTAACAATTATCCCCGGCATGGTTCTTCATGCAGGCGATTTGGGAGGAGTGTCTAAACCCAAAACACGGAACCTGACACTGAAACAAGCAACTCTAGTGATGCTAGAGTTCGAGCCTGAGCTCAATTCGACTGAGTATGACACACTCAGTACGATGGCGGACTATCGTATCGCCCGAGCAGAAAGAGGCCCCCAAGTTGCCCTAAATGCATCGGCTGGCCTTTCAGACCGGGATCGTACTCGCACAGGTCTTTTCACCGATGGCGAAATTTATCTTCAGCGCCAGATCGGTATCTCTCTGCAGCAGCTGCTCTACGATGGTGGAGCCACTAGGAATGGTGTGAATGCCGCTCGCAATGCGCATCTAGCTCAACAGCTGAATGAGAAAAGTATGATCGAGAGCCGCACGACTGACCTCGTGGAGACCTACATGGAGGTGATCCGTGTGCGTCGACAGATCGCTCTCGCTCAGCGAAATGTGGATAACCACCAGACCATGCGCGACATGCTGAATGAGCGTGCGCTCGTAGGTGGTAGCCGCTCGGATGTGGGCCTAGTCCAGGGTCGTCTGCAGCTGGCTGTGAACACCCTAACCAATCAGCGCTTGGCTTTGGCCAAGGCGGAAGCAAGATTTCGCCTGCTGACCAATTGCGCGCCTGGCGAGCTCAGTTTTCCTAGCTTGCCTTATATTCCAGCATCTTTGGAGAGTATCGATTACTCGAAGAATTACAACATCCTCTCCTCTGTAGAAGCGCTTGAGGCGGCTGAGCATCGCTACCTGCAGACCAAGTCAGCACACAAGCCTCGTGTTTATTTCGATACCTCTTACACTCGGGCTCAGAATAGCCAGGGCATCGAGGGGCCCGATAATTCCGCTAGTGCGATGATCGTAGGTAGTTGGGATCTCTTCAATGGAGGTCGGAAAAAAGCCTCTGAGTGCCGCGAGCTATTTCAAGTCGGCAAGTATGAGGAGCTAGTCCGCTCGGCCAAGGTCCAGACTCGCTACAATTTGGAAAACCTCTGGCAGGAGCGTCTCGGCGCAGCGAACTCCGTGGCCTCTCTCGAAGAGTATGCCGAAGAGCTATCGCAGGTGAACAGCGACTACGAAGAGCAGTTTCAGATCGGTCACCAGGACTTGCTAAACATCCTCGATATCCAGAATGAGTATTACTCTGCGACATCTCGCCTAGTGGATTCTCAGTTCGAGAGAGACCAGTCTAGCTTCCGCATTCTCGGAGTGCAGGGCCGACTGACCAAAACCATCATCGGCGATGCTGCTCTGGCTAAGCACTGTGGTGGCAAGACACCAGTGGGCACCGATAAGTATCTGCCCGACACACGGAAGCCAAATACTCAGGATATCCTGATGGCGGAGCGTTTCGATGGTAATGGCCCGATCGCAGTCATCGAGCCATCCGTCACCGAGGCCTACCAGACCAATCCCATGGCAGAGGCTGCTAAGTGCGACCCAGAGGTGACAGCCTGTAAGCTGAACAAAGAGCTAGGATTTAAACAGACAAACAAGCCGAAGCCATTCCAAGGGCTGAAGCTATTCCAGAACAAACCGCAGAAGGTAACTCCATACGTGGCGAGCAAGCCGCGTCGATGAGCAGATCGGTATTGGAAATAAGAGACAACTTTTCTGTATCCCCCAAATCTGCTATTCCCCCAAACAACAACAAAAGAAAACAAGAGTCCCCCTACTACTACTAAAAAACCGCCAACTTAGCAGAGAACCACCAATCTTTGAAAATTTGGCCTAAGGCCTGTCCTGATTTTCCCATCGGGACAGGCCTTTTCTTTGTTCTTTGTTCTTTGTTCGGAGTGGCGGAGTGGCGGAGTGGCGGAGTGGCGGAGTGGCGGAGTGGTTCGGGCATATCCGACTTGAGCTATGGCAGGTCTTGGGTTCCATTCCCGGCGGAGGGATGAAGAAGGTATCGATCTACACTGACGGCTCGTCTCGAGGAAACCCCGGGCCGGGAGGCTATGGCACTGTGCTGATCTTTGGGAAGCACGAAAAGCGCCTGAGCCAGGGCTATGTCTGCACGACGAATAATCGCATGGAGATCATGGCTGCTCTGGCAGGGCTCAATTCACTGAAGGAGCCCTGCGATGTGACGATTTACTCTGACTCGCAATACCTCGTCAATGCCATGACCAAGGGCTGGATGGCTGGCTGGAAAAAGAATGGCTGGGCCAAAAAGAAAAAAAGTGAAGAGCTCAAGAATGTCGACCTCTGGCAGGCGATCGATACCGCCATCGAAGGCCACGATATCACCTGGACATGGGTGAAAGGCCACGCTGGCAATGAATACAACGAGATCTGCGACCAGCTAGCTACCGAAGCTGCCGATGGCGAAGGCAAGATCGACGATAGCGGTTTTCAGGGCTGAAATAGGGCGGAGTTCCGCTCCCCATCCAGGGGAAAGGGAGACTACGGTTCAGGAGGCTGATGAGAGGGCTAGTCAAGTGCCCCAAGACAGGGTAAATAGGAGCTGTCAGGCATAAAAAAGACCGCTGACGCGAATGCCAGCGGCCTTTGGAAAGTCGATCCCTTTCGGGAGCTATCAAGACGCAGTGTCCGTCGTAGATCTACTGTCCGTCGTAGATCTGGTTGATTGCTTCATTGGTCACCGACTGCACATAGGTGGTGATCGCCCGGTCGAGAGCTCGCTCGACAGTTTGGAAAGGGCGTCTAGGCACATAGATGATGTCGCGATTATTGATATTCATATCCAGAGAGGCACCGCTCAGGATGTCTCGCAGGTTCATCATGTGCACATCAGGTTTGTTGATATCGCCGCGGATGATCAGGATATTTTTCGCATTGCCGTCGGCCCGCATACCACCAGCCTCGGAGATCGCCTTGGCGAGAGTCAGCTTGTTGGGCATTTTGATTCGGCCTGGGGTGTTGACCGCACCGAGGATGTAGAACTCATTGGTCAGCACAGAAGCGATGTAGATGTAGTCGTTTGGCTGCAGATACATGTTCTGGCTCAGATTGCCCTGGTAGTAGAGCTGCGAAAAGTCGATAGGCAGTTTGCGACCATTGCGAGACACAAAGGAGCGCTCAAAATCGGCCAAGCCATGAGTCGTTCCGCGGATGGTGCCCACTTCTACACCGCGTGCGCTGGCGATACCCTCTAGCACGGTAGTCGGACGAGTCAGGACAAAAGTGCCTGGCTGGGTGACTCTGCCGAGCACGGAGTAGGACTTACTCTCGATGCCATCTGGTGTCACGATGAGCTTGAAGTCTCTACGATACTTCTGCAGTTCGAGCTCCATTTTATCGCGTAATTGATCGATTGTCAGGCCATTGGCATTCACCGCGATGGCTTGCAGGTAGCTCACTGTACCGTCAGGAGCGATGCGCACAGTGCGATTGAGGTCGCTGCGGTCGAATGAGGCGAATGATACGGAATCTCCAGGTCCCAGAGTGAACATCGAACGCACACGCTTGCGAGTCGGCCGAGGTGCAGATGTGGTGCGCCGAGTCACAGTGGGCGCTGCGCTCAGGTCATCTTGAGGCTCGGGTAGCGGTGGTAGCTGCTGCATAGTTTGCACAGGCTGCGGAGCTGGGCTAGGAGTCGGAGCTGGCGCTGGAGGAGGCGTCGGTGTAGGCGCTGGGACTGGCTCTATCATCGGTGCAGGGGGCGGGGTCTGAGCCGCTGGTCTAGCTGCAGGCTCGCGTGCAGGGCGAGTCCGAGATGTATCGATAGAGTCGACTGGTAGTAGCTCCGGAAAATTCACCGCAGGCGTGATCGTATCAGAGGTCGAGTTTGTTGGACTGGAAGTGACGTTGGCTAGGTTTGAGCGGAATGGTGGTGGAGTGGACTCACTACCAGTGAGATCGCCAATACGCATCGCTGGTGCCGCTTCAGGAGATTGCCCATTGTCCGAGATTGTGATGCTGGCGCTGCCGGTATTAGGGTCTGCTTTCAGCCCATCTTGGAGGGGTCGGTTTTTGGTAAGGCTACCTGTGTTGCCTGTAGGTGGCCACTCTCCTAGCACACTAGTCGCACGGCTCTCCTCTGTAATGATCCCGTCTGGCGACTGTTGGCTGTAGACGGGGACTAGCCAAGCCAGCCATGCCAGACCTGCGAAAATTTTAAAAGTTAATGTTCGAATCATGTTTGTTTTAAAATTAAAGGTCTGTTAATAATATGGCAACCTAAAATTTTAAAACTTCTTAACTAATGTAGCTGTAGAGGCTGTCTTTTTTTTTATTTGGTTATTGACCAAACTGTCACATTACCGACTATCGGATTGGCCCGGAAAAACCCTATGGATAACAGGATCGCAAATGGCTTAGAACGCTTTGTGAGCGGACAGATTGAGGTCTTCGGCGACCCGCGAAAGTCCGTGGTCGAGGATGAGTTGGCGGCAAAGCTTGAGGCCGATTTGTCCTACCAGTTTTCGACATTTTGCGTCTATCTCGCGATCAATAGCTTTAATATCCCGATCGATGTCTACGGCGAGGCGGTCACCGAGGGCTACTCGGAGCGTGGCTTCGATGGTATTGCGATAACGATCGGCGACCAATCAGTGGCCAGTCCAGAGGCGGCAGAGCAGACCGCCAAGGCATTGATCGAGGAGCATCTGAATGCCCTAGAGGAAGGCCAGGCTAGTCAATTGCCCCTAGTCCGCATCCTGATGGTACAGGTGAAGATGTCGAGCCGCGCTGAGATGACAGATATCGATCATCTCGGTAGTAATACGCTGCGATTTCTATCTTATGAGCACTACCTCAGGGATCTAAAGCCTAATGCCTACGTGGCGCGTTGGTGGCATATCTATCAGGCTTTCCGTCAGACCTTTGAGGCATACGGTTTACCTTTCGAGCCCGAGTTGGATCTGTGTTTCATTTACCAGGGATTTCGTCAGGAGGAGAATGCGCTGAACACAGCTGCCTGTCAGACGAGTCTCAGTTTTCTCCGCGATCATCTCGGTCACGATCGGGTGAATTTCACCGTTTGGCGAGGCGATGAGATCATCGATGCGATCGCTATGGCCGATCAGGCTGTGGATGGCACGTTGGTGGGGGCGCGACTACTGCCCCTACCCGAGGGCAGTGGACTGGGCTATATCGGCTATGCTCCGTGTAGCTCGATCGCTGCGATGATACCCAAGATCGAGATTGCAGGGGAAAAGCAGACTCGACCAGATGAGCGAGTCTTTTCTGATAATGTGCGCTCATTCACTGGGCGAAAGAATAACTTGGGCGCAATGGGGCTGCACCGCAGTCTGGAGACTGGCCAGGGGCACCAGGTGATCCTCAGGCACAATGGTATCACCTTTGTCACCAGAGAGGCCCAGCTGAGCGGCGATCTGGCAGCAGGCGAGGTCGATGTCGATTTGCAGGCTTTCCAGATCGTCAATGGAGCGCAGAGTTCTTTCATCCTCCAGCAGCAGGTAGATCAGCTCGATGGGGCCTACGTACCAGTAAAGATCGTGGTCACGGATAGTCGCGATGTGAAAGATGGGGTGGTCCTCGGAGCCAATACCCAATCCGAAGTGACCGCCTACGATATGCTAGCCCGTAGCCCAGAGGTGCGCGCGGTGCAGCAGGGCTTCGATGCCACCGACTGGCGCCGGGCGGACAAGCTGTGGTTTCGCCGCAGGCGAGGGGAGCGTTTTTCCAGCCGGGTCGAGCATCGCTACCGCATCGTCACACCGCGACAGTTGCTCGAGACCTTTGTAGCGACCATCGATGGTCTGCCTCACGCTGTTCATTCGAATTCGTCGAAACTCCTCGAGCGTGTTTCCATCTCTGTTTTCTGCCGCGATCACCACCCTAGTATCTATAGGGCCTTGGGGTGGCTTATCGTGACGGGGCGGTTTTGGGCCGATTCGCAGGGGTACAATTGGGCCGACGATGTCGCCGATCCGGCTCAGAATGGCGGCTCGAAGTCACGTCGATCAGTCGCACCCAGCTACGCGGCCAGGCATCAGTTTGTCTTTGCGCTATGGCAGTTGGTCGATGCTGATCCTGATGGTGTCGATCGCCAGCAGGGGCACCTTTCCCACAAGCTAGATGCGGTGAATGAGCGGTTTGAAAGTATTTGCACGGTGCTCTCCGATCGCGATAGAGCGCAGGTACTGGCCACACAGGCAGGGCAGGCTATCGCGGCCTGTGCGGCCGATGGCGAATCTCTTTCAGCACAGGTCCGTCGCAAGACTTTCACCGAAAAGCTCAGAAAATCGGTGAGAGTTGCGTAAATTAAAAACGCCAAAAGGCGATCGACAAAGGGAAGGGAATCAGTATTCTATCGACCTTTGGGGATATTTAGGTCCCCTCTGTTGTTGTAGGCATGAAGATTTTCGCTCCCAAGGAGAGTGCAGGAAACGAGACGCGCGCGGCGCTGGATCCTGCTGCAGTCAAAAAACTAACAAGTCTCGGTGCTGAGGTTTTTGTTGAGTCAGGCATCGGGTCGCTCAGTGATAACCCTGACGCCGACTACAGTGCTGCTGGTGCTACCATATCCACAGATCGCAGTGGAGACATGGGCAGTGCCGATGTGGTATGCCGCGTCAGCAAGCCATCGGAGTCAGACATCGGTCTGCTCAAAGAAGGTGCGATACATATCTCTTTCCTAGATCCTTTCAACGAGTCCGACCTCATCGCCAAGCTGTCTGAGAAAAAGGTGACCGCCATCAGTCTGGAGATGGTCCCACGGTCGACTCTGGCTCAAAAGATGGATGCTATCAGCTCTCAGGCCAACCTCGCCGGCTATGTGGCGGTAATGGCCGCAGCGAATCAGAGCAACAACATCCTACCGATGATGATGACCCCTGCGGGCACGCTTTCTCCGGCCAAAGTCTTTGTCATCGGTGCTGGTGTGGCTGGTCTACAGGCCATCGCCACAGCTAAGCGTCTCGGTGCTAGAGTGACGGCATTCGATACCCGTCCAGAAGGGCTGGAGCAGGCTGAGTCTCTCGGTGCAAAAGCGCTCCGCATCGATCTGGGTGAGACTGGGTCTACCGACCAAGGCTACGCCAAGGAGCTGACTCCTGAGCAGATCGAAAAGCAGCGTGAGGAGCAGGGGAAAGTCTGTGCCGATAGCGATATCGTCATCACCACCGCCAAGCTGTTTGGTAGAAAGGCCCCGCTGCTCGTCCCGGCAAAAGTCGTCGAGCAGATGCGCCCCGGCAGCGTCATCGTAGATCTGGCTGCAGCTGAGGCTGGCGGCAATGTCGAAGGCACCGTCTTCGGCGAGACCATCACCACCGACAACGGTGTGGTTATCATCGGGACCGGCAATTTCGAAGGCCAAGTCGCCAAGCACGCCACTCAGATGCTAGGCTCTAACTTTGCCAACATGCTAGACCACTTTTGGGATGAAGAGGCCAAGGGTGTGCCTATCAATCTGGAAGACGAAATCCAAGGAGGCTGCGTGATCACACACGGCGGCGCTATCGTTCACGAGAAGTTTAAAGGCTAATCTCGCTCACCTTTTATTTATTTTTTACTACTTTTAGAAATACCACCATGGATATCCTACTACTCCTGTTTGTGTTCGTTCTCGCGGCCTTCTTAGGCTTCGAACTGATCCAGAAAGTCCCGAGCCAGTTGCACACGCCGCTCATGTCGGGCTCGAATGCTATCTCCGGTATCACCATCGTCGGTGCGATTCTCGCGGTTCGTTCAGAGAGCGGCCTCGGTATGTGGATCGGCTTCGCCGCTCTCGTGTTGGCTACCATCAACGTAGTAGGCGGCTACATGGTGACCGATCGCATGCTCGGCATGTTCAAAGGCAAGGACGCTAAGAAGAAGTAATCTCGACTGGATCTAAGCTAACTAATTTTTTCTCGTCATGGACAATCAAATAGTCGATTTCGCATACATCATCGCAGCCGTGCTATTCATCTTCGGCATCAAGATGCTGGGTTCTGCAGCTACTGCTCGTAAAGGTAACCTCATGTCCTCTCTCGGTATGGGGCTGGCTGTGGTCGCTACACTGATCGCGGGTGGTTTCTCTTGGACTTTCGTTATCGTGGGTATCGCCGTGGGTGGTCTCATCGGTGTGATCTGCGCGAAGAAAGTGCAGATGACAGGTATGCCTGAGCTAGTGGCTCTCTTCAATGGTTTCGGTGGTCTGGCTTCAGTCCTCGTAGGCTGGGCAGAGTTCGCCAAGGATCCCACTTTCGGTGAGAATGCTTTGATCAAATCGATCGCTGTCGTGCTCGCCATCCTGATCGGTGGTATCACCTTCACTGGTAGTATTGTGGCTTATTTGAAGCTTTCCGGTAAAGTCGGTGGTGCGCCTACCGTCTTCCCTGGTCAGAAGTTCGTGAATGCCCTAGTGTTGCTCGGTATCGTCGTGGTCGGTGTGTTGTTTGCGATGAATCCATCGGCCACTCTGCTCTACACGCTCATCGGTCTGTCTTGCTTGCTAGGTGTGCTCGGCGTCATCCCTATCGGTGGTGGTGATATGCCAGTGGTTATCTCTTTCCTCAACAGTTGTTCTGGTCTCGCCGCTTCAGCTGCTGGTTTCGTTATTTTCAACAACGTGCTCATCGTGGCCGGCTGTCTGGTCGGTGCTTCTGGTCTCATCCTGACCGTCATCATGTGTAAGGCGATGAACCGTACCCTTGGTAATGTCTTCTTCGGTGGTTTTGGTGCTGCCGGTACGAAGCAGGAGATCGAGGGCGAGATGAAAGCTATTTCTGTAGACGATGCCTACTACGTGCTCGAGGCAGCTCAGTCTGTGGTGGTGGTGCCAGGTTATGGTATGGCTGTCGCTCAGGCGCAGCATGTCACCCGTGAGCTGGGTGAGGTGCTCGAGGAGAATGGCTGTGAAGTCCGCTACGCGATCCACCCAGTGGCAGGTCGTATGCCGGGCCATATGAACGTGCTACTAGCAGAGGCCGATGTGCCATACGAGCAGCTCTGCGAGATGGACGATGTCAATCCGACGATGGAGACAGTGGATGTCGCCATCGTCGTCGGTGCGAATGATGTGGTGAACCCTGCCGCACTAGAGGATGAGGGTTGTGCCATCTACGGCATGCCGATCATCAATGTCCACCAAGCGCGTACTGTCTTCGCTCTAAAGCGTGGTCAGGGCGCTGGTTTCTCCGGTTTGGTGAACACACTCTTTTTCCGTGAGAACACTCGCATGATCTATGGCGATGCCAAAGAGACACTAACCAATCTGGTGGCTCAGTTTAAGGACTGATTGAGATTTTCCGACACCACAGCACCTTCACATGGGTGTTAGATTGAGAGGGGCAAGCTTTTGGGTGGTTCTTTCCACCTATCTTGCCTCTTTTTTTGTACTCATGGTCGGGGTAGTCCCTCGATTTGAGCAGATCTTTGTGGACATGCTCGACGGGCATCCTCTGCCGTGGATCAGCCGGGTCATTATCGGTATCTCGAGATGGGTTTTCGCTTATTGGTATCTGCTGGTAGCCGGTGCGATCATTGTGCTAGTAGTTCTAATAGCGTCGCGTATTCGCCATAGTTTTCGCCCAACGTGCCCGGCGTGGTTAGCTTTGGTAGTGGGTTTAGGCTCGCTCGGTGCGCTTGTTGTAGGGTTATGGCTACCGATACGGCAGATCGTAAACCAGGTGGAGGTTGATCTCGTGGTGGAGGTGCCTAGCTCTATAGATTCCACCTCGGGCTTCCTTTCTGATAATGCCGTGGTAATCGAAGTGGCTGCCGACGGCTCCATTATGATGGAAGAGCAGCAATTAACTTTGGGGGCTTTGCGGAAAAAGCTCGAAGAGATCGCTCTATCCCCAGATCAGGCGGTGATTCTCAAAGGGCATGCCTCTGCTGATTTCAAAAGCGTCGTTGCTGTGCTCGATCAAATCAAGGATGCGGGGCTTTGGAATGTCTCTTTTGAGCCACTCGAATGAGCTGAGCAAAAAGCGGACTTTCTTTCAGCTGCCTGCTTAACCAGAGATGTACGAAAAACACTGAACCCGATTGAATCCTGACTGTACCCTATTTAGTCTGGACTGTACCCTATTGAAAAGTCCAGAGCAGCTCAGTCTGCTCTTGCTCGCCTACTATGATACCGCAAGAGGTCATCCAAGAGATCATCGAAAAGGTCGATATCGTCGATTGGATCGAGCAGTACGTCCCGCTCAAGCGCTCGGGTACAGAATGGAAAGGCCTATGCCCGTTTCACACTGAGAAGACGCCAAGCTTCGGCGTCACCCCGTCGAAGCAGTCTTTCTACTGTTTTGGCTGTCAGGAGGGGGGTACAGTCATCAGCTTTGTCATGCTGTATGAGAATCTCAATTTCCCCGAGGCAGCACGGCGGCTGGCAGATCATGCTGGTATCCACATCGTCGAGGAGCAGCTCGATCCACAGCAGGAGGCCAAGCGCAAACATCGCAGCAATATCTTACGTCTGCAGAAAGCCGCTGCCGATTACTTTCACAGTCTGCTGCTAAAAGACCGCAGTCCACAGGCTCAGGCGGCACGCGATTACCTAAAAGGTCGCCAGCTCGGTATCGACATCGCCAAGGAGTGGCAGCTGGGCTATGCGCCCGAGGATCAGCGGCATTTCTTTCACTGGGCATCGGAGCAGCGTTTCACTACCGATATCCTCGTAGAGGGTGGGCTGGCCGCTTGGCGCGATGAAAATTACCGGAGCAGGGGAGCTTACGCGCGCTTTCGCCATCGTCTGATGTTCCCCGTCATGGATGAAAACTCAAACGTCATAGCTTTCTCCGGTCGTGTCCTGTCGAAAGAGCAAAAAGGTGGTAAGTATGTGAACTCGCCCGAGACGATTATTTTCAATAAAAGCCGTACGCTGTTCGGTTTTCACAAAACTCGTCGGCCCATCACCAAGGCGGGCCACGCCATCATCTGCGAGGGGCAGATCGATCTCATCGCAGCAGTCGATGCTGGTGTGGCCAATATGGTGGCTCCACTTGGGACCGCGCTTACCGAGGACCACGCCAAAGCTTTGCGCCGGCAGGCCGAGGAGGCGACGTTATGTTTTGACTCTGACAATGCCGGGCTGAAAGCTGCAGGTAAAGCCTTTCGTACACTCGCTCCCAAGGGCATGCTCGTGAGGCTGGCGTTTTTACCAGAGGGGGAGGATCCTGACTCCTACATCCGCCAATATGGGCTAGAAGCTTTTCAGGAAGTCATCGCTACAGCTCCCGAGTATTTCGACTTTCACATCGACCGAAAGGGTAGCCGTCTGTCGTCCGGTCCGCTGCGCGATCGTCTCAACTTCGCTCGCGATCTGGCTGCAGATATCGCTTTGGTCGACAATAAGATGCTGCAAGACTCGCTGATCAACCGTATCGCTGCCAAGCTAGGTGTCGGTGAGGAAGAGCTGCGCAAACAAATCGCCGGAGCAGCCAAGGTCCAGGCTCGTACGGAGCGCTACAAGCGCAGCCGCGACTCTCGTAACCAGGGCGATGGAGGGGGCGGGAGTAGTGGTGCGGCCGCAGCGCCACTCGTCATAGATAATCGCAGTGTGCGCCTACTGTGCCGCCTGTTGCTGACTGATCCTAATACCAAATCGAAATTTCACAGCCAGCCTATCCCTGAGTACTTTCGAGACCTACCAGATACTGAGCTACTCAGCCGTGTCTGGCATGGAGCCTTCGACCCGACTCATCCTGCCAGCGTGCATGCCTTTACCACGACTCTTCAGCCTAACGAGCAGGGCGCTATCAAAGGTATCATGACCGAGAGCTTTCCAGGTGCATCTGGGGAGTGGGCAGACGAGTGTCTACTCAATCTAGAGCGCCTAGCGATCCAGAATAAAATCGCCATGATCAAAGCCAGAATGGGCGTCCCAGACCTCCCCACAGACGAGATCAATCGCCTAACAAAAGAACTCCTTGACCTACAAGCACGCAGATCGGATACTTGCTAGGCTTTAGCCCACCCACGGCACCATTTCTCCGGAGCCAACCTTTATCTTTTATCAGACAGGATGGCACGAAACAACACAAAAAATACCTCTTCCGCTGAGTCCAAAGCTACTGATAAGAACGGTAGTGAGAATGCTCAGGCTTCTATCATCGACTCGGTCCCCGAGATCCAGAGTGCGCTACGCGAGCTCGTGCGCCTCGGCAAGGAGCAGGAATTTATCTCTCTAGACGATATCAATCAGACTCTGCCACCGGAGCACGGTAGCATCGAGGTGATGGAGGAAGTCGTCGAGCGACTCAAAGCGATGGAATTTCGTATCGTCGAAAGCGATAACGATGTCGAGAAAGTCGCTAAGCTAGCCAATGAGAGCGACGAGGGGGATGTGGAGGACGATGTGGAGGAGAAGAAGGCTAATGAAAAGCTGGAAGGTCTCGACGATCCTGTGCGGATGTACTTGAAGCAGATGGGCCAAGTACCGCTGCTCACTCGCGAGGAGGAGGTGGCCATCTCAAAGCGCATCGAAAAGGCCGACAAGCGCATCAGCCAGCTCCTCAATCAATTTGGCTTCATGAGCCGCTGTTACCTCGAGCTGGCCGATCGTATCGAGGTGGGTAGCGAGCGCTTTGATCGCATCGTCTCGGAGAAAAAAGTGCAGAACCGCGAAAAATACATCAAGTCGCTAGCGGGACTACGAGACAAGCTTTCTGAGGCTCATGGCCTCGCAGCACAGCTCTACGAGGAGTATCATGCTGCGGGTACAGAGGCTACAGAAGAGTGGCAGAAAGATTGGGG
This sequence comes from Verrucomicrobiota bacterium, assembly GCA_020630975.1. Classification (GTDB taxonomy): domain Bacteria; phylum Verrucomicrobiota; class Verrucomicrobiia; order Verrucomicrobiales; family DEV007; genus Arctic95D-9. The sequence continues at coordinate 22,734 of JAHDID010000016.1, read as the reverse complement.
GCAAGCCATCTCCGCACTCACTCGCATTTACAATCGCTTTTACTACAAGCCTAAGGCTACTGAGGAATTTGTGGAGCAAGTCAATCACTATGCTGAGCGCTCCGAGGAGATCGAAGCCATGGCTGATGCCGCCGATACTCCTGCTGCCAAGGCTGAAGCCACCAAGGCGAAAAAGGCTTTTGAGAAAGAGATCTGGATGACTCAGGAGGATTTCGACTCTGCGGTAGTCGACCTGAGCAACAACATCGAAGACTCGCGCATCGCTAAGCAGGAAATGGTCGAGGCCAATCTGCGACTGGTCATTTCTATCGCTAAGAAATACACCAACCGCGGTCTGTCATTCCTCGATCTCATCCAAGAGGGGAATATGGGGCTGATGAAGGCGGTCGAGAAATTCGAGTACCGTCGCGGTTACAAATTTTCGACCTACGCCACGTGGTGGATCCGTCAGGCCATTACTCGCTCTATCGCCGATCAGGCGCGCACCATCCGCATCCCGGTGCACATGATCGAGACTATCAATAAACTGGTCCGCGTGCAGAAGCAGCTGGTTCAGGAGTATGGTCGCGAGCCGACCCCAGACGAGATCGCAGAGGAGATCCATCTCCCCGTCGCTCGTGTGCAGGCTGTGCTCAAGATGGCTCAGCAGCCCGTATCGCTGCAGGCCCCTGTCGGCGACTCTGAGGAGAGTTCTTTAGGTGATTTCATCGAGGACAAAGGTGCCGAAGATCCGAGCGATCAGACATCCATGGCGATGCTCAAAGATCGCATCAAAGACGTGCTCGATACTCTCAGCCCGCGAGAGCGCGAGGTGCTCGAGCAGAGATTTGGCCTAGTAGATGGCTACAGCCGCACCCTAGAGGAGGTAGGACAGCAGTTCCAGGTCACTCGCGAGCGTATCCGCCAGATCGAGGCCAAGGCCTTGCGCAAAATGCGTCACCCTACCCGTATCCGGCAGCTAGAGGGCTTTCTCGAGCCGCCACAGTTCTAAAAAAACTTTGGGAAAAACACCGCAACTCTTCGGAGGCTACGGTGTTTTATAGCCTGAGATGAAAGAACAAGACTCTGGCGATAAAGAACTCTGGGATCTGATGGGCAAAGCTCGCAAAGTCGAGCCTGGCCCCATGTTTTCTCGCAACGTCGTGCGCGAAGTGCGTCTGGCAGAGGCTGCTAGAGCCGAGCAGGGGCTAGCGGCGGCTTGGCTCGGCTGGTTGCTTCGGCCGACCGTGCTCACTGGCTTTGCTGCTATCGCTTGCGTCGCCATAGGATTGGCCTTGCTCAGTACGCGCCCTTCACCAGATACCTCTGTAGTCGAAGTTTCGCCCGACGCTATCTCAGAGCAGTCTATGGAGGCATACGATCCGGCCGAAGAATACGAAAGCATCGAGATGCTCGGCCAGCTCATGGCCGTCTCCGATCCCGGTACCCTCAGCGACGAGGCTCTACTACAGCTACTGTTCTAGCCACCTAGTCTACCCAGTAGCTCCCTCGAGATTCTGTGCTACTCTCTCAGCATGAAGCACTATCTCTCACATCTTCTCCCCGTATCGATCTTGGCTTTAGTGGTTTTCGTCGTAGCCTGCGGCGATGTCCCTGATACTGAGCGCAAGCAGATCAACATCATGAGCCAGGCCGACGAGGCGCGTATGGGCATCTCGGAGTTTGCAAAAATGAAGCAACAACTGCGGGTCTCGCGCAACCCCAGCTACAATGCCATGGTGCAGCAGGTCGGCCGCCGTTTAGCGGCTGTCATGCCTGTGCCGCACGCGCAGTGGGAGTTCGTTGTCTTTGAGGATCCGTCGCCCAATGCCTTTGCTCTACCCGGCGGCAAAGTGGGGGTTCACACCGGTCTCTTTCAGATCTCACAGAATGAGGCTGGCCTGGCAGCCGTCATCGGTCACGAGGTAGCTCACGTGGTAGCGCGCCACTCTGGCGAGCGCATGACCCGAGGTATACTCTCCACAGGAGCTGTGGCAGTCGGCACTTACATTTTGAATAAAAAGGCAGATGTTGATCCCCGAGTCGCGGCCGGAGTCTTGGGTGGTGCTGCTGCTCTCGGTTACAAAGCTCACTCGCGCGAGCAAGAGCTAGAAGCCGACAAGCTAGGCTCCCTCTACATGGCCCGTGCAGGTTACAATCCAGAAGAGTCTATCCGTCTCTGGCAGCGCTTCTCTGCCTACCGCCAGCGCATGGGACAGACCCAAGGCTTCAGCTTTCTCAGCACCCATCCAGTCGATAGCAAGCGCATCGCTGAGCTGCAGAAATATATGCCCCGTGCCAAACAAGAGTACCGCCCCTAGTAGATTGATCTCAAAACAACAGCTTCGGCGCCAGTGTTTCGCTGCAGTCAAATCCCTCTCTACCGAGGACAAAGTAGCGGCCTCGGCATCCCTCTGTGACCAGCTAGCTGTAGACGCTAGAGTCCAGGCTGCCGGCACCATATTCGCCTACTTGCCGCTCCCATCCGAGCCAGATCTTACAGCTCTATTCGATCATTTTCCCCAAAAGACGTGGGCCTTTGCTCGTACCCTCTCCGATGAGTGTATGGAGTTTCGCCAGATGTCCGACTGGCGTGCTGATTCCATCGAGGGAGCTTTTAAGATACGTGAGCCTAATCCCATGCGCAGCTCTCTGATCGCTCCGGCGGCGGCAGATCTGTTTCTAGTTCCAGGTGTTGGTTTTGATGACCAGGCCGGCAATCGTCTAGGTCGCGGCAAGGGGCACTACGATCGATACTTGTCACCGCTACGCAGGGGTAGTGAGAGCGGGGACGGTGCGGCACCGCGCCCTTTTCTGATAGGGGTGTGTTTCTCAGTCCAGTTGTGCGCTGTTCCCACCGAGGTCCACGACATTCCGCTCGATGATGTGCTGCACGCCTGATTGGATATAGCCGTTGAGGCATTGCAAAATGGGGCAGTCTAGTATCAGATAGTAGGTACGCTAACGGTATGAAAGAAGACTCCCACTACTATCCATTTCTGTTTCTCATCGCGATCTCTCTGGTGCTCAGTGGGTGTGGCGGAGGCGAAGATGTTTCGCCACCTTGGGAAAACGATGCTAGGGCCGACACCCCTGCGCCTCGGGAGAGTGGTACTCAGGCTCCTCAAAGCCATACGAGCAGCGAGAGCTCTAGCAATAGTGGCGGTGGTGGCGATGCCGTCCCGAGATTTCCAGCGCCCGTACCTGGTAGCACTCAGGAAGTTGCCAACTCTGGTCGATCAGCTCCAGTTCCTTCGGGCTCCGGCAGTGTGGCGTCGACATCCAGCCTTTTTCCGCAGGGCCTCACCGATTTAGCGGGCCGCAGCGTGCCACCTAGCCGACTACAGGGCAAATATGTAGGCATCTACTTTGCAGCTCATTGGTGTGCTCCGTGCGCATCGTTCACACCACAGTTGGTTGATTTTCGCAATCAACACAGCGACGATTTTGAAGTTGTCTGGGTTAGCCTTGATAATTCGCAGGGCGAAAAGGCGCACTACGCTAGGCGTTACTCCATGCCGTGGCTCACCACATCCGGGGCGCGTTCCAGCGATAGTGCTTCGCTAGCCGCTCGCTACGGCTCCCATGCCATGCCGCAGCTAGTCATCATCTCTCCAGACGGGCGAGTCATTGCCACTCAAGCTGAACCAACCATTCGCCAATCTCCCAGCAGTGCCCTATCGAAGTGGCGAAATATGTGATCCTCGGATCGGCTGCTTGGTCGAAGTCAAGCAGACCATCAAATCATCCAAGTCGTGAGCCAATTGCAGCGTCCAAAGCATCCTAGAGTCTCAGTAGATGGTCTCATCTTTGGTTGGGGGGGGCTTATCTAGTTTGCTATGTTGAGTATTAGAATGTATTACGCTTGTTAGGTTTTTAGAGCGTCTGTAAGTGCCTAGTGGTAAATAAAGAAGAGATCGGCTATCGCAGTTTGCACGTGATAATTATGTGCTTTTACTTAAAGATTGTGGGGCGTTATTGGACCAGTGGTCTTCCTGTTAGTGCTATTAGATTCTTTACAAGACATGCCTGCGCATAAAGGGGGGAGTAATACAAAGTTCCGTGATAACTCAGTTGCGATTGCGCAGCATTCTCCAGAAAATCTATTTCATTGGTCTGCCAAGGGGTCAAAAAAAAATCATCGTTCAGATAATTTTTGCTCGAGATATTAGTGTTCTTGCTCAGGTCTAAACTACCCTGGTAGGCGTTCTATCGTATGCTTAGAATATACTCGGAGGGGGAGGTTTCTCCTTCACTCAGCTATGAAAAAGATGATTCTGTTTCTCTGCTTCCTTTTGGTAGCGGTGATGTTTTTTGTGTTCAGGGGTGTTGAGCGGTATTCTTCTTTAGAAACCTATGGAACCATAAAATCCAAGAAAATGAGACTGACTGTGACTCTCACAAGGGAGGAGCCGGGGTTGGCGGTAGAGAGTATGACGTCAGGATTTGATCTAGGTTTTTTCAAAAGGGGGACATGGGTGACTGTTCGCCCTTCTAGTTGGGTCAATCATTCAGGCTTTTTTGTCTATATCGACGATGATGGAAGGTGCTGGGCACACAATGGGTTAGATCGAACATTCATCTACGAGAGGACGTCTAGCGGTGGCAAGGCTTGGGAAGTTGATAATTTTCCGGGGGAAATCCCGGAGTATGTGAGAGAGAAACTCAGTTCCAAGATGTAGATAGGTAGGGGCGTAATTTCTTCAGAAAAATAGTGCTTTGTGGTGATCAGATGGCTAATCTGCTGGGTGTCGGATTGAATAACAGGAAGTCTCTAGTCCTCTCCATATGAAATCTCAGTTGCCACGACAGCTCGAATCCACTCTAGCGAATTATCGCAAGCGAGTGCGTGTGATCAAGCTGACCGAGGCAGTTCTTGCAGCCATTTTTTGTTTAGCTCTATCTTATTTGATTATCTTCGCGCTGGATCGGGTAATGGAGACGCCTGCCTGGCTCCGGCTGCTGGTTTTGGGCTGCGGTGCGTTGGCGCTGGGATTGGGCCTGCCGCTGAAGTGGTATCGCTGGGTGTGGAAACAGCGACAGCTCGAGGATGCGGCTCGTCTGATACGTCGAAAATTACCTCGGCTGGGTGATCAGCTGCTAGGAATCGTAGAGTTGGCTAGGATGGGATCTGATGTGGCGGGCCAGAGTAGCACACTAGTCGATGCGGCGATCGAGCAGGCTGCGGATGCGGTGCAGGATCGAGACTTGGCCGAGGCGGTGCCAGATCCGAGGCACCTGCAGTGGTCGTGGGCAGCTGGCTTAGTACTAGGTATCGCTGTGATTGGTTTTATTTTTGTCAGTGAAGCCGCGTGGAATACGATGGCGCGGTGGATTGCTCCCTGGCAGCAGGTTGATCGTTTCACCTTCGCTAGGGTGGAGTCTTTGCCCGAGGCTAGGGTGGTGCCGTATGCGGAGCCATTTGGGCAGCAGGTGAGACTAGCCGACTCTACCCAATGGTCGCCTGTAGCAGGTAGCGGGCGAATCGCAAAGCAGGCTAGGATCTACACTCAGCTTGAGGATGGGGGGTATCACTTTCGTTTTCCCCCGCAAAAGACCGACGTAGCGATGCGTATGGCACTGGGAGATGTGAGGAAATCCATCTTGGTGCAGCCTCGTACACGGCCTGAGTTGACCGATATCGCTGTTCGCCTCCGGCTGCCAGCTTATCTTGAGTACTCGGAGGAGCTTCAGCTGCAGGTGCGGGGGACGACCGTGAGCGTGGTGGAGGGGGCGGCAGTTTCTTTCGAGGCAAAGACAGATAGAGAGTTATCCGCAGCGGAGCTCGATGGCGTGCCGCAGCAGGTGTCTGGAGACGCTATCATCACGCCGTATGAGCTGGTCACAGAAGATGTGGATAAAAGCTTTGCCTGGACCGATCACTATGGTTTGTCCCCGCGTGAACCTTTGAGTGTACGGCTACTCGCTGTGGCTGACGAAGCGCCGACGATTTCTGCACGGCGGGAGTCGCAAGAGCTGGTAGTGCTAGAATCGGAGGTGATCACTTTTGACATAGACGCCGAAGATGACTTCGGCATCAAGAACATAGGCGTGGAGTGGGAGGGTGAGCTGATACAGGCGGATAGCGATACGCCGATACGTGGTGAGAGGCTGGCCGCTAGCGGCGCACCGAAGATGAAACAGATCGATACGCGAGCGACCTTTTGTGCCAGTCGGGAAGGCATCAGCCCGCAGACGCTGGAGGTGCGCTTGTGGGCTGAGGACTATCTACCAGCGCGCGAGCGCTCTCGGTCGTCGACTTTTGTCCTGCAGATCGTCGATAAGACCGAGCACGCGCTGTGGCTGACTGATCAGTTCAGCAAGTGGCTGAGTAGCGCTAAGGAGAGCTATGAGCGCGAGCAACTCCTGTATCAGACAAATAAGGAGCTACGAGTTTTGTCGGCTCTCGACCTAGATCGCCCGGAAAACCGCCGACGTGTGTCTCAGCAGGCTGCCGCAGAGGTCGCTCAGGCAGCTCGGATGAATGGGTTGACTCGATCGGGCAGAAATCTAGTCGAGCAAGCGACCAAGAATGATGAATTCGACGCAGAGCGACTGGAGTCATGGGCGACTATGCTGCAGACCCTGCAGGACATCGCTGCCAACCGGATGCCTAGTGTGGCAGATCAACTAAAGCGAGCTGCTGCAGCTCCCGGAGTGGAGTCGCCACAGCTAGCGACGGGGCAGAAATCTAGCCCTAGTCAAACTGTGGCTGGTGAGGCTGCTACCAACAAGGAGCTTGCCGCAGGGGCCAAGCCTGCAGCACCTAGTATCTCGGATCGTGAGTCCGGCTATATGGAGACTCCGGAAGCGAAGCCTAGCGGTCCTAAGCCCCCGGGGGGAGGTAAACTGAAACTGCCGACTACTCAGATGGCGGCTGCGCCGGGGCAGGAGAGTGATAGCGAGGAGGCTCCTCGACCAGCAGAGTCTCCAGCCCAGGAGACGATGGACCAAGCGCTAGCAGATCAGCACGATTTGTTAGCTGAGTTCGCTGCAGTCGCCGACCAGCTCAGCGAGATACTAGCGAGTCTGGAGACTAGCACCTTTGTGAAACGCCTGAAACTGGCGTCGCGTGAGCAGATGGGCCTTGCTAAGGATATCGGTCGAAATACTCTGACCTCTTTTGGGATAAAAAGTGCCGAGGTCCCTGCTGCAGATGAGATCGAGCAAAAGGGTAAAGCTCAAAGCGAAATCGTGCGGGTGATCCAGGGGGATCTGCGGGCGTATTTCCACCGGAAACAGGACGCTCGCTACAAAAATATACTCGATGAGATGCAGGATATGCAGATCGTCGCGGCCCTGGCACGTGGTAGTGAAAAGGTGCCTGCTAATCTGACTGGGCAGGGCATGATCGGATGTGAGTATTGGGCAGATACCCTAGATCGCTGGGCGGAAGAATTGGTAGCCGCTAGTAATTGTAAGTCCTGCTCTAGCTGCAGTGGCGACAGTCTGCCTCCGGAGATCGTATTAAAGGTAGTACAAGCTTTGCATGATGAGATGCAACTCCGCGATGAGACTAGAGAGCTGGAGAATACAAAGCCCGCACTGAAGGGGGAAAAGTATACCGCTCGTGCGGGGGCGCTGAGTACTAAGCAAGGCGATATCATCGAGCATATCGAGTCTGCTATATCGGACATCCAGGCTATACCACTGGGGAAGCAGAAATTTGCTAAGGAGTTGAGCCTACTTGCTACGGTGTCATCTGTGATGATAGAGGCGCAGGCTATCCTAGAGTCTCCTGACACTGGCGATCCTGCCATCGCGGCTGAGACGGAGGCGATCGAGCTATTGCTGCAGGCCAAGCGTGGCGGCGGCGGAGGTGGTGGTGGTGGATCGCCTGGCGGCGGCGGCACAGCAGAGACGGCATCTCTCGCGGCATTGGCCGATATCGGACCAGGATCGGATACGCTATCCCCTATGCCTCTGCGATCAGTGGATGGAGGGACGGGGCGTGCAGGGAGCGAGTTTCCAGCCGAGTTTAGCCGTGGTCTGGATGCCTATTTTAATAACTTGGAGGCAACCCGTGATGCCCCCTAGACGTTTGGTATGAAGTTTGTCGCTTGGATTCTATCGATTGTCTGGCTCAGTTCGGCTATCGCTGAGCAGCAGTCTGCTCGCGAGCCTTGGTGGGTGCGTGCTAAACAGCCTCTGCATCCGACAGTGGAGGCTGCGTTGGCTGAGTTTACCAAAAAGATAGTGCCGCTGCGGCGGGCAAATTTGTCGTCCCATATGACGGCTCGCCTCGATATGCTGGTGGAGAAGACGGATCTGACTGACCCTGAGAAAAAGGCCGATCTAAAGAAAGCGGCTGACCAGGCTGTCGACGAGGCTATGAAACCATTCGCTCAATCGGTGACTGAGACCAATCGCGTACGACTGGTGAAAGAACCTCAAAAAAAACTATCAGCGGCTGAGGTCGACCAGTTGGTTTCTTTTATCGACGGGTGGTCAGTGCAGTCTATTGCTCTTAATCGGCAGGTATTGGGCTGTACCCTACCGGAAGACCAGCCACTATGGCAGGCAGCACTCGAGACGCATCTCTCAGCTGTCCAGTATGCCATTTGGGGTGAGTATGTCGGAACTCTTCGCGAGACGAAGACAAAAGAGATAAAGCTTTTACTCGATCCTTGGGAGACCACCTACCGCAAATGGGCCAGCGATCTCATGAAAAGCGAGATCGAGGAAATGAGCCAAATACTCGATCTGGATATGGAGGAAATTGAGCAACTTTCAGCCAGTTCGAGCGCTACTATCGAACGCATTTGCCTAGATGAGCGGAGACGTGCAGAAGAGGTATTGACCTTTTTGACCGATGAACGCCGTGCTGACTATATAAAGAGGAATAAGATCTACAATACAACAAAACTTGATACGGATCCGCTGTCCGCTCAGCAGTGGTTGAGCACTCTTCGAAAGGTCTTACAGCCCGATGAAATGGCTAAATTTAAACAAGAGAGAGAGGCTACTAGGGAGCTCCTAGAGAAAGACTGGCTCAAATTTCTGCAACCGTCTTTCATTCAGTTTCAGGCAATCTCGAAAAAACAGATGGAACAAGAAGTCACCGATCTCTTGGCTGTGAATTCTCTGCCATCTGAGCGAGCTAAAGCGCTAGATCAAGAAGTGAAGGAGACAATCGAGCGTGCCGAAGCGGTCTGGCGAGAAACCGCCCTACAGCAGATCAAAAATGAGAGGGTTGGGGCGATCCGTGAGCGGATAGAAGAGTATAAAAAGTCGAAACGCACTTACTACTTTAGATTCGATGAAAGCAACCTGCTAAACAATGATCCTGTCTGGAAAAAGAGTTGGGTGAATATTTTTACTCCGGAGGAACTTCAGATCTACAAGTCATCTCACGCGGACCGCAAGGCACGTCGAGAGTTGGCTGTGGGGATGATGATGCTGGCAGAACTAGACAGGCACGTCGCCTTCACTGATAGTCAGCGGGAAAATTTATTACCCCTAGCAAAGCAGGTCGTGAAGGAGCAAACGCAGTTGTTTCCAACAGAACGCCATCAATATTGGGACTGTCAGGTGCGGTTGTTTTTCGCAGCGGCTAAGGATGTGAAGCAGGCTGATCTAGAAAAATATCTAGATAAAAAGCAGCTGGAGAACTGGCGGCAGGCTCAGGAAATGACCGCTGCTAAACTCAAGTTTATCCCTCAGGAAATTCAGGGTGCTACATCGCTAAGGTATCCTGAGCCAGAGGCTGTGGAACATATAGTATCTGACTATCTTTATCAAAAGACAAAGGCTGAGCGAGCCATGGTATTAAAGAATATGCTGTTATTGGTCGATGATGCAGGTCGCGTCGCAGAGCTCTCTGATGATGTCATCTCTAGACTAGAAACAGCCGCTCGTGGAGCCTCTGAGAGAGTGATAGAAGAGCGCAAGAATCAGTGGGCTAAGGATGTTCGCTCCCATATCGGCGAAATAGATGTGCAGCAGCTGCCGAGACGTTTGGATAAGCTAAGTTTTAATAACACGAATAGAAGGCGCATCCTCAATGATGGCGCTCTTAAGCAAGGTGTCTGGAAAGCTGCTGTACAAACGGAGATGACAGAGGCGCAACAGGCTGCCTGGAAAGTGGAGACCGATGCGCGTGCTGCATTCTCGGACGAGGCGTTGGCAGTATTTGTGATGGCTGAGTTTGATAGGCGATACTCCATCAATAGTGGTCAATGGGAGCAGCTAGAGCCCTATGTGGCGGAGATCGTACAAGACTATCGGGTGGATATTCGAAACTATTTTTCAGACTCTTGGTATTATCGAAACTATGCGGTGACTATCCCTGTGGCAGGTGTGCCCGAGGCAGAGGCTAAAGCCATCCTATCAGAGAAGCAGTGGAAGCTTTGGAAAGGAGACAGTGCCTGGCACTACTGGAGTGGGGTGAAGGATAATCACGATAGGAGGGTGGCGAAATGATGCCGGCGAGAACTAAACTTACGAGTGGGACTCTCGTAGTATCGTTGTTACTCTTATGTATAGTAGGTATCGGCTATAGCCAAAGCCCGTTTTCGGTTCGGTCCGATCTGAAAGAGCCTCTCGGTCCAAGTGTGGAGGTCGCGCTGAAGAAAATGGCAAGTAGAGCTGAGCGCCAGCAAGTGAAATTCTTGACTAGGTATATGGATACAGTGGTCAAGGGGATTGGGAGTTCTGTTGCACTGGAGCCTAGTGAGTCTGAGGAATTAAAACGGGCCGCTGAGAAAGTAATAGGTGCTGCTGCAAAGGACTGGCAGCCATGCATCGTGGCTAGCGTCAGGCCACTGGTCGCCAAAATGCACAGAAGCGACAAGGCACGAGTTTCTGTGGTGAACGAGATTGAAGCTAGTGAATTAGTGGGGCGGTTTACCGTACAGGGTTGGATGCCGCCCGATAAGCGTTCGCAGTGGAAGGACGCCGTCAAGAATGTTCTAGGTGAGGAACGCGATGCGCAATGGCAGAAGGCACTGGAAGCGGATAGTGTGGAGCTGCGCAAGAAGACGGACAACCTTCTAAAGACTTGGGTGGCAGAAGGTCGGAAACCGATGGATGCTGCTTTAACAGCCGCGGTCTATGACATGTCACAAGTGCTTAGGCTGCCAGAAGAGATAACTAAGCAACTAGACGCTCTGGCGAAGGCGTTGGTTGATCAGCATGTGGTCGCAGAGACGGAAATTGGAGCGGAGTTGATAAACTCCCTGACGGATGCTCAGCTCAGAAGAAAAGTCAAGCAGGGGCGGATAGGTGCTAGGACGAAATTTGCTAGGCCAGCTAACGATGAGTTGGTAAGGTTTTGGCAAACTAAGGCGGTTTTATTGTTAAGCGGTGACTTTAAGGAAAAATGGCTTCAATACCAGGGAGCTGTCCAGGCATTCGATGGCTCGCCTGTTAGTACCATCCGTTGGAATAATGGGGAGAGCCTGTTGGGTGCCGTAGAGGCAGCGACAGCAGACCATGTGACATGGCGGACACCTGATATATCTGATCCTATCACTGTGAAGTGGGATGTTTTGCGTAGGATTGATTTTCCGGTGGATCAGGTCCGAGCGCCTGATTCATTTCGTTTTGTTATGCGCGACGGTAGTCATTTGTATGGCGACATCGAGTTAATTAGCGAGACAAGTGTGGCAATCAAGAGTAGTCGGCATGGTAGAGTGGATTTGAAACGGTCTGAGTTATTGTATGCCCGCAGGCTAAGCGGTGGAAATCTGCGCTATCATGGTCCGAATGGCGAGGCGGATTGGGCGGTGAAAAAAAGTCAGAAGAAGTCGCCAAAAAACTCAGTGGGTTCACCTGCGCCTTTGCCCATCGTGACCGTGGCTAACGGGGGGATGAAGCTACCGTATTGGAACAGTCAGGCAAACTTGGATTTGGAAATTCCTGATCGTGTGGTGGTCGATTTTTGTATCACCTCTCAGGATGTTCCGGAATTTCAATTGGCATTGCTTCCAGGCAATCGTAGGCGGCTCAGTATAGAGACTTGGGATGACGAAGTAGTGCTAAAAAAGGGTAACCAGTTTCAGTCGGTCTTGAAACTGGGGCGCGAAGATCGAGAGTTGTCTTTACAACTGTACTGGGATCTAGTGGCAAGGCAGGTATCTGTGGTATCCTCAAACGGAGAAGTATTGACAGTCTGGGACATGCCCGAAGATACCGGGGAAACTGATAACGTAGCTGGTATTTTGCTGAAAAATAGAGGTCGAGACCTGACTCTGAAGCACCTGTGTGTAAGTGAGTGGGATGGGCAGATACCTATGTCTCGCGAAGTCGATGCTGAAGAATCTTATATTGAGCTGCTGGATGGACGGGTATTGGCGACGACCGCTATCGGTAACTCAGCCGAAGGCATCTCAATAGGTAACGAGACTGTCGGGCTAGACCAGATAGAGTCGCTAATCTTCTCTGGTGAGCAATCCGATCCTCAGCCAGCGGAGATGCAGGTAATCTGGAGCGATGGAACGCTGGTGAAAGGAGAGATTATCGAGATACAGGCTGACCGGATGACACTGAAGACTCGTGCTGCTGCGGCGCCTATCACTGCTAGTCTTGCGTCGATTAGGCAGATTTTGAATGATGGAACGCCGGAGCCGGAGCTGACAATCGACAAGATGGATACGCTTCAATTTTCAGGACATACGATGCGAGGTAGGCTGGAACCATCATCTACAGGTCTGCCACGGTGGAGGTTTGTCGGTAGTGAGCGGTCAGTTACGATCGGTTCGAAAGTCGGTGCAACATTCAATCGAGCTTTTTCTAAGGATCATGATCCGTCAGAACCAGCGGAAGCCCTGCTTTACACCCAGTATGGTGATATATTGCCAGCACGCATCAGTACTATTGATAAGTCTGGTGTGAGTGTGAAATCTGGTATAACCGAGTTGGATTATTTCGATGCCGGCGATATCCGAGCTGTGCAGTTTGGTGTAGATTCCCAGCTGAACCTTAGTGGCTTTAGAGGTTCTGATTGGGAATTGGTGAAAGGCCGGGCTACGCCATCTGAAGGTAAGCTTGATTTGAAGCCCGGTAGTGTGTTTGGGCATGGATCTATGATGCGTGCGCGTGAGATAGCTTTTTCGATGAATAGGGGGACACTCCGAGTGCGTTTTAACTCCGATGGTGGAGCTCCCGAAAAGTCGACCAATTACTTGATCGGACATTGGGGAAGTCAGGTTTACTCTGGGGTTGAGTCTTCGGAAGGTCAGATGGAACGAAATCACAATATAAAGGTCGAGAATGGTAGGGCGGTTAAGATGAAGTTTTTGATTCAGGATAAGAAAATCGTATTCCTGATTGATGGAATGACGGTTTGCCAGTTCCCCATAGACCCACGAAAGAAAACCGGAGCGGGAGTCTACTTCGAACCGGCGAGTTTATGGGGGAATAGTGTCAGCGATTTTTCGCTTACAGACTTTTCGGCCTATTCGCCACCAGGGAGCCCCGGGTTGCCTACCGTGAGTGCTGAGGTTCGTTCGCAGGTATTGAGCATTCCACGTTTTCTTCGTGATGATCTACCCAGTCATTTATTGATTGCTCAAAATGGCGATGTTTTACGGGGGGAGATAGAGGCGTCGACCACAGAGCATTATCGCTTTCGGTATGGTATGGAGGATGTCGTGTTGCCTAAAGAGAGAGTGAAGGCCGTAGTATGGCTAGAAAAGCCGGATCCCGATACCAAAGACTCTGAGGTCGAATTAGCGAAACCTGGAGGTGATAAGGGGCTAGCTACAATGCAAACCACGTCTGATTTGGGCTATGCGATGGAGACGGTAGCCTATTGTTTGGCCAGTCGAGTCTTTTCTAATAGTGCGCAGGCCAAGTCCGAGCTGTCGAGTCACGGAGTGTTTTTTCAGGGCGGTGCCAATGTGGTTTACGATGCCAGCGCCATGATACTCTATAGCAGAAATACTGATGATAATCAGGCCCTGATCGCAAAGACGCTACAGACGGAGTTTGGCGGGGTACTAGGCACGCCGAACTATTGGTTTCAGCTGGTAAATGGTGGTCGGTTATTCTTAGATGTTGATAAATTCGGGTCGAAAGCCATCACAGGAACGCACCCTCGTCTCGGTAAGTGCCAAATACCATGGGATGATGTGTATTCGATTCGCACTATGGCAATGCGGCCAACTGATTCCTTCGCGACTAGTGGAAGAGATTGGCAGATGCTATATGCTCCTGCTCCTGATCTACCTAGTGGCGATGGCGGCGCCGCGGCTGGGAGCTTGCTAGGTAAGAAAGCTGCTGACTTTAAATTGCCTATGCTTGGTGATAGTGGAGAGTTTGAGTTGGGGCAAAACTTAGGGAAAGTGGTTGTTCTGGACTTCTGGGCGACGTGGTGTGGTCCTTGTATCCGGTCGCTTGCCGAATTGATTGCCGAGATGGCAGCTTTTTCGAGTGATGACGTCATTTTCTTGGGTGTTAACCAGGGGCAAAGTGCTGATGAAGTTCAGCAGTTCCTAGAGGCGCGTGGATGGGAGATGCCGGTCGCCTTGGATCAAACGCAGAAGGTCGGGCGCTTATTTGGTGTAGAGGGCATCCCACACACGGTAGTCATAGGTCGCGACGGTAAAGTCGCTTGGGCGCACAGTGGATACACGCCTGATGCAGCTAAGCAGATAGCCTCTGCAGTGTTGAAGGCAATCAAGGATTAGCTTTTCTTATGCCTTAGGAAGCACATCATTTATGGGTGATGTGGTCATCTAGTGTCTTTGAAGCTGGTTTCGAGCTAACGTTCATGTTAGTCTTGGTAAGTGTCGTTTCGTGGAAGATGTATTTTTGAAGTTTATGAAAAGACAGGTGTTGCTAATATCACTTTTCTCTTTGCTTTCCTCGGTTTATTTTTCCAATGGGGCTGGTTCGGGTGATCATCCGAGGTGGTTGTTTTTGGGGGATGATGATGGGCTGATAGCAACCTACAATGATGCAGCGGCAGTTGTTTCTGTTTGCATTTATGCCACTGATCTTGAAGATGTTGAGCCGCCTTTCGCGACAGTCGTTCACAATGTGACAGTTGTGAGGTGTTTGAAGGGGGGGATTTCAATCGGTAGTAAGATTGAAATAGTGTATAAAACTGACAGTCTGCCTGCGTCTGACTTTGATCGACGTAATTTTATAGAAGAAGCAAATCTGTCTGCTGAAGGTGATTTGAGATTTGCTTTTTTGAGGGAGGCAAAAGGGAAGAGGTTTTTTATAGAGTTTCTTGATTTGCCAGATTATTCCGATGAGATGTCATTTTTTCTTGAGGCTCTGATCCCTAAATGATCTGGTTTTTCAGTCTTGTTGCGCAGTTGAATGAAATTGTTAATAGGTTTATTATTTTGTTTTTATGGAGGGCATGATCGCAAGATTAAGGGGGGAGGCTCGCAAAATAGCCGAGTCTGTCGGTGGGGAGTCGATAGCTCTTAAAGGGAGCAAGTGGTGCATCTCTTTAGAATTGAGCGTGGCTGGAGATACAGGTGCTCCATTTTGGATTCAGCTTCATGCGGGGCAGATTAACTTTAGATATTTGGATGCAGAGGAGCCAGGCGTTATCTTGCCTGAGGATGGTGTGGAGGTGCCAAGCGGTGCGAAGCTGGTCGGTTGGGAAAAGGACTTGTTTTGCACTTATGATCTGCAAGAAGTTTCCTCTTTAGAGGCGGAGGGTCTGGTCGATTCTATTATACAGAATTATTTCGGACTAGGGGGAGATTTTGAGTTCGATGTGAAGCTTGAGGCCCTTGGCTAGCCTGTGATAGTGAGGGTGCTTTTTGCATGCTAGATATCGCCGCTCGGAATAAACCTGCTAGAAAAGTAAAAATTTTTCTGGGGCAGCCGTTGGCTGCTTTTCTGGGGTAGGCGTTGGGTGCAGTAGGGTAGCTATCGTTAATAGACCTATGGTTAGGTAGTAAGTATCAGGTTTTAGTCCTAAGCTGAGTTTACTGAGAGCTCTGTTGATTCTACGCAACGACGATACTGAGGAAAGTTCTATGCTGAAATTAACCTACCCGGTGATGAGGAGCCATTCGCTTAAAGTTGTTGGCTTTAATTCGGGTGCGAAATACAGACTAAGGATCGAATCGGTGATGCAGGATAAGAAGAGTTTGACTATACTTTAAAGAGCAAACTTTGCGTATAGCCAAACCATCTAGCCCCTTTGAGAGGGAGTGCGCCTCTTGTGAAAATGTGTGTTTTGAACGGGGGAAGGCCAGGTTTGGGGACCTAGTGTTGGATTACCAGCCGCCGTTCGAACCACGCACTAGGCCTACCATGACACCTTGGATCATTAGCTCCTGAGCAGGGATGAGGTCGGGGTAGTTCGGGTTCTCAGCACGTAGAAAGCATTTTTTTGAGTCTTTGACATAGCGCTTCAGGGTAGTCTCGCCGTCGATGAGGGCGGCTACTACATCGTGGTTGCGAGGCTCTTTTTGTTCGATAACGACGTGGTCACCATCCATGATGTGGGCATTGATCATGGAATCGCCACGCACGCGTAGCGCGTAGGTCTTTGCTGAAGCAGATACGCCCATAGAATTCACATCGACAGATAGGCAGCCCTCGGACTCTGGCGTGGTATCATCGCCATAGCCAGCTGGGATGGCTCCGTAGATTGGGATATCGATGATTGGCTCGCGGGCTAGAGTATCGGTGAAGCGCAGTCCTCTAGCTTTTCCCTCTAGACGGGTGATAATCCCTTTTTTCTCGAGAGCTTTGAGGTGGCTGACGGCTGCGGTCTGACTGGCGAATCCAAAATGCTCCTGGATCTCGCGGGTGGATGGCATGATGCCTGTCTGGCGATGTTCCGACTGCAAAAAGTCGATAATTTCCTGTTGGCGTGCAGTGATCTTCATATCCTGATAAAAATGACAGTGTTCCCAAAAACAAAGCCAATAAGTGCACCTTGCGCAAGTGTTTTTTTGATTAGATGGTCCTCTCTATGCGATACACACATAGGGCGCGTGCGATTTTGGGAGTGATCTGCGCGGTGACAGTCTGTTTTGGAGGTTCTATTGAGGGGCTGGCCCAGGAGGCCGGTGCTCCTTTCGCGGGGTTGCGATTTTCGTCAAAAAAAGGGGGGGAGCCGAAGTCCTCAGTCTCGAAACCGGTGCGCGGTAGATCAGAGTTGGCGGTGGGGTCGGTAAAGATTCCATCGGAACTGAAGCCTATTGCCGAGCGGGGAGCCAAGGCGATATCGAGTGGCGACTGGCAGACAGCACGCAGTGCCTATAATGAGATGATCTTGCAGGCTCCGAGTAATCCTCTAGCCTATGCGAATCTGGGTGTGGCGGAGTATCAGCTTGGGAATCTGGGTGAAGCGGAGAATTATCTGAGAAAGTCGCTAGATCTGGAGCCAAGGATAGCTGCCAACTGGATGACGCTGGGGCTGATCCAGTATCAGGGACGTCGGCTGCTGTTAGCGATATCTAGCCTGACTAGGGCCATACATGAGGACCCGCAGCTAGCCCAGGCGCACATGCTGCTAGGCGCGGTGACTTATGAGTATGGCTGGGTCGATGCCGCGATCGGTGAGTTAAAAAGAGTGATCGAGCTGGAGCCAGATCATGAGGATGCTCACTATAATCTGGCTAAAACTTATCTGAGCCTAAAGCCTGCAAAAGTGGAACTGGGCCGCAGACACTATTATCGCGCGCTGGATCTGGGGATGGGGCCAGATGCAGAGATCGAGAGTGTGCTGCGAAATCCAGCTCGATAAGGGGCTTGTCTTTTTTCAGGGCTAGGGGACAATTTCCAAGTCCTCTATCCGTCCAAGTTATCCACCATGTGCACCCTGGCTGCCCGACATTCAGCATCTATCGCAAGCTCTCTGCAGAGGGTAGGCTGGGCTGTGGTTAGTACTGTGGTAGCGCTAGTCGTGGTGGGCTGCCAGTCGGCTGGGCCCAACCCTGCTACGGCTGGTCAAACGGCACGGAGCCAAGGGGCTGCGACCCCCCAGCAGCAGGCTGAGCGCCAGCAGCCGGTCACACCACCTCCATCAAGTGTCGGGGCTCCGACTATAACGGCGAAGGCGGCTATTTTGGTGGATCACCGAGGGCGTGTGTTGTTTGAGAAAAATGCCGACGCTCGGTTGCCCAGTGCGAGTACTCAGAAGCTGCTCCTTGGTATTTTGATCGCAGACTCAGGGAATCTTAATCAATACATAACCGTGACTCACTCGGATACTCAGTGTGAACCGACCAAGATGGGTATCCAGGCCGGGCAGATGTACCGAAAAGGAGACCTGCTGAAGGCCGTGCTGGTGCGCAGTAGTAATGACATAGCTCGCTGTCTGGCACGGCATCACTCAGGCTCGGTACCTGCCTTTGCGACAGCGATGAACTATAAGGCTCGCCAGCTCGGGATGTATAATTCCTACTTCACTAATGCGAGTGGTCTGCCGACACCTGGTGGCCAATACTCGACCGCTAGAGATCTGGCCATCCTAGGGCGCGCGGCGATGCAGCGCCCTGCGATCCGTGATGCGGTCGGGACAAAGGCTATGGTCTTTTACTTCAGCAACGGCACCTCCAAGACTATCTACAATACCAATCAAGTGCTGAAGACGAATCCCTACTGTAATGGCTGTAAAACCGGCTTCACCAATGCGGCCGGGCGTTGTCTGGTATCCTCGGCTTCCGATGGCCGCCGTAGTGTGATGGCAGTGATCCTCGGGAGCAAGACTCCCACAGTCTGGCAGGAATCAGATGCGCTGCTGCGCTATGGTCTACAGCGATAGGTTTGCCAGTTATGTCTGAGACAAAATTCTTCGGTGCGGAGCTGGATGATTATTTATTATCAGTGACAGGAGCCACGTCGATCGCTGGGTCTGAGCGGATCCAGACACTATGGAGTGGCTATGGCGAAATCGTCAGAGTGGCGTTGTCGGGCCGCCAGGCCGCAGCAGAGCCGACTGTGATAGCTAAACATGTACAGCTCGGTGAACTGGCCGCTCAGCATCCGCGAGGGTGGAATACAGATCTCTCACATCAGCGCAAGGTACAGTCCTATCATGTCGAGACGGCGTGGTATCGCGACTGGACTGAGAAGTGCCCGGACGAGTGCCGGGTTCCTAGGTATCTGGGAGATCGGGTTAGCGATGATTGTTTGTTTCTGGTGATCGAGGACCTGTGTGCTGCAGGCTATAGCGAGACTCGCTCTCGAGTCGATGGGGGAGAGCTGTTGGCTTGCCTGCGATGGTTGGCGAGTTTTCACGCTCGGTTCCTGGGTGCAGAGCCAGATGGGCTGTGGCCACAGGGTACTTATTGGCATCTCGATACCCGTCCAGATGAGTGGCGCGTACTGGCAGATGGCGACCCGATCAAGGCCAAGGCTAAAGCCATCGATGAGCGATTGCGCATGGCGCGGTATCAAACCCTAGTCCATGGCGATGCGAAGCTGGCTAACTTTTGTTTTACCCCGCGAGGTGCAGAGGAGGTGCAGGTGGCAGCGGTCGATTTTCAGTATGTTGGCCGAGGCTGTGGTATTCGCGATGTGGCGTATTTCATCGGTAGTTGCCTAGATGAGACACAGTGCTCCGCTCAGGAGGAGGCACTGCTGGCGGGCTATTTTGAAGCGCTGCGTGCGGAGGTCCCTAGGTGGTGGCCAGATACCGATCTGGATGCGTTGGAGAGGGAGTGGCGCCAGCTTTATCCTTATGCGTGGAGCGACTTCACTCGCTTTTTGAAAGGCTGGTGCCCAGACCATTGGAAGATCCATCAGTATAGCGAGGGACTGCTCGCGTGTGTCCTCGGAGAGCTGGAATAATGAGCAAAGGCGTTTTTACGTCATTTTTTTTCTTGTCAAATATTGCCAGTTTTGTTGAAAAAGTAACGTGAGTGCAGACACACTAGCTCTTACAACCCCACTACCGCACGAAGAGGGACTCCAGAACGCAGAGACTCACCGCATATTTATAGCGGATGATCACCCTGTGTTGCGTCTCGGCATGCGTAGTCTCATCGAGCACCAGCGCGACCTGAAGGTGTGCGGTGAGTATGATCGTGCAGAGGGGTTGCCGCAGGCCATCGAGAATTCGAAGCCCGATTTGGTGATATTGGACACCAGCTTTCGCGATGGCTGTGGGCTAGAGGTGCTCACGCAGCTACGCCAGATGGGGAATGAGATACCAGTGATGGTGGTTTCGACCCAAGAGGAAAGCGATCGGGTATCTAAGGCTATCCGCAGTGGGGCAAATGGCATCGTGATGAAGCACGAGGAGACGAAGAGCATCCTGAAGGGCATTCGCTCGGTCCTCGATGGTGAGATGTTTATCAATAAACGACTGCAGCGCACAGTGATCACTGAGATGTGTGGTGCTGATGTGTCTGAGGCAGGAGGGAGCTGTAGTAGTGGGCCGCTGGATAAGCTGACCGCACGCGAGCGGGAGATCTATGAGTATGTCGGTGCAGGTCTGGTGAGCAAGCAGATCGCTAGCAAGCTAAAGATCTCTGCCTCGACTGTGGATGTGCACAAAGCGAACATCCGCGCGAAGCTTGGGCTGAAAACGGCTCCTGAGTTACTGCAGAATGCGATTCAGCACTGTTCGCAGTAAAAAGGTGGGGGCTGGCTGTCTTGGAGGTCTTTAGGCGGGAGTCATTGAGGTCGGCTCTGCTCGGTACAGAAAAAAAGCGGTCTCGTGAGACCGCTTTTCTTGGGAGTTATTAGTTAGGGATTTTTTGAAAAAGGCTTGGCTTACAGCTCCACGACTGCTTTCGCTCCGCGATACTGCACTTCGACCTGGTGAGTCTCGTGAGGTGCGTGCAGGTCGGCTTCCATCTGGCAGCCACGGTATTGCACACTACGAGTGCCTTGCTGCTGCTCGAGCTGGTCGACGCGCTCTGCATCGAGTTCTGACATTGGGCAGCTGACTCCGCGGTAAGTGATAATAGGATCTTTCATAGTTATTTAGGTGTTTAGGTTTATCGTTCTTGTTCGTTTCTTTGCATTCCATTATCGCAAGTGCCGTGCCAAGTCGGTTTGTATTTACGTAACTGCCTTATTTTGAATGATTAGCAGGTTTTTCGAATTTCCCAAAGGTGCCTCTAGGGCGATATTTTTGATCAATCCTTTCCCGCTGGCTGGTAAATAATTTACCGGCTCTTTATCTCTGATATGCTTTTGTCCATTTCGCATCGCTCCACTTTCTCGTATAGCTTGCCTGCACGATCGAATATCAACGAGTTGCGGCTTTCTCCCGATGAGACGGCTCGCCAGCTGCCCGGTGTGTGTGAGCTGTCGATAGACCCAGAGCCAGAGGCTGCGCTGATGGTCTCTCGTGATCTGTTTGGTAATCTAGTTCATGCCTTTGAAATCGAGAGAAAGCATGCCCAGCTGGAGGTAGTGGCCAGTTCACAGGTCGAAACGAAAGCCACAAACGAGCAGAACGTCATGGCGATGGAGCGGACGCTCGATGTGGATCAGGCCAAGTCGGATGACAGTCTGTTTGAATATTTGACCGACAGTCGCTACGTGCAGAAATCGCCCGAGATCTGGCGCGAGGCGGTGGATGTATCGCTGAACCAAGAGCAGACCTGGGGAGCGGTGATGAAAGGGCTGAGCGATCATATTTTTGCCAGTTGCCAGTGGACCGCTCAGATGATCCATCGAGCGACGACGGCGGCAGAGGTGTGTGATAGTCGTAAGGGCACCTGTCAGGATTTCACTCACCTCTTGTTGGGTTACTGCCGTGCCTTAGGCATTCCTGGGCGCTATGTGAGCGGCTACCTATACGACCCAGGGCGTGAGCAAATGGACGAGGCCGAGGCCAGCTTTATAGGCTCTGAGGTATCGCACGCGTGGGTCGAGTTTTACACGCCGGAGGTAGGCTGGGTCGGCATCGATCCTACCAATGCCTGCTGGGTAGACGAGCACTACGTGACACTGGCCAAAGGCAAAGACTACGGCGACGTCGCACCGATCCGCGGCAATCTACTGGGGGGTGGGAAGAAGCGATCGCTCGATGTCGAGGTGGTGGTGAAGCGGCTGGATTGATGTTTTTTTTATGAAAGCCTCTAGCAATAGTTAGCTAACCAATTTATATCGATTACCGGTTGGATTTCTGAGATGATCTTCAAATGCCAAGCTGGCGCTTGGAACCTCGCTGAGTTGACAGTGCTAGTAAAAGAGTCACTATTTTGATGTAATCAAGGTATGGTGTCCACTTCACCAAGCCTTTTCGTTAGGCTTAAAACAAAGGACAGTTTATGAAGATTTTAGCACTTATTTTGCTCCTGACCTCAGCTATTGGCTTCTCAGCCGATATTCCTGATTTCGAATCGATTGATAAATCTACTCTATGGAGTTGCGAAAGGGTTTTGGAAGATCTCATAAAACAACGGGACGATCTTCATCGAAATAAAAAAATCTCCTCGGCAGAACCTCTGAATCGATTGATTCTGGAACTGCGAGTATATATTTTTCAAACATTCGATAGACAGTCTGACCCTGTAATAGGTGCATGGTCTTGGTTTAACGGCGGGAGGATCTATCTCGATGAAAATGGCAGTCTGTACAATTTTACAAACGTAAAGCAAAAGAAAATCAAGAATGCTTCGTGGTCTCTAGCAGATAAAAAGGAGTTAATTTACAAGATACATTGGGGTAAAGATAAATTTGTAGATACGCTTAAGTTAAATGTTTCTAATGGTAGGATTGAGGGGAGAAACCAGCACGGGGGAATCGTATATGGAACAACCTACAAATAGAGCTCCAAGTTAAAGAAGAGCCCGAACGCGGGTAGTACGCGATTACTGAATTTTCCCATGACTAAGCTGCTATTGTTTCGCTTCAAAAGCCTCATTCAGC
>JAHDID010000067.1 GCA_020630975.1 Verrucomicrobiota bacterium | reverse complement strand
CCCTCCACGGAGTGGCAGAGTATTGGATCGTGGATACTGACAGCCACAGCATCGAACAATATCTGCTGAAAAACGGTAGCTACCGACTCCACGAAAAGCTAAATCACGGCGTGATTCGATCCACTATCATCGCGGGGTTTGAACTGCCGCTCGACGATATCTTCTCGGAGTGATACCCAGAATAGTTCTAAGCCGGAAGGTCGAGAGCTTCCGCATTCAGATGTTGATGCGATCGGAATTTTTAGAAACTCCGCTACTGCTTTGAGCGCTAGATCGCGTTCTTCTCCAAGAAGGCGCGGATCGCATCGCTGGTCGCGTCGACTGGGTAGTTTACGATTTCTTTCTTCTTCAGCGCCTCCAGTGTCTTGTTGGTCGGCGTCTCGCCGATGGCTTTTTTGATCACATCGGGGAACTTCGCCGGCGACGCAGTAGCGAGGATGACGTTGGTCTTCTCAGGATCGATGCCAGCCATACCACAGGCGGTGTGAGGATCTACGACGTAGTCGTAGTCTGCCTTAGCACGCTTGATATTGGCTAGGATCTCTTTGTCGTCGCAGCGGACGGCTGAGAAATTGCTTCGCTCGAAGTTCGAGATCTTCAGCTTACCGTCTTTCTTGAAGCGAGCCATCTGATCGACCACACGATCGGTATCTTTCTCGTCGTGGTAGTAAAGAAAGCGCTCGAAATTCGATGCCACCTGAATATCCATCGATGGCGCGACGCTTGGCGAGACGTCACCTAGGTTGTACTCGCCGGTGTTAAACAGATTGAAGAGGATATCGTTCTGATTGGTCGCTACGGTGAAACGATCGACAGGCAAGCCCATCTGATTGACCAGCCAACCGGCAAAGACATTGCCGAAATTCCCCGTCGGCACGATGAAGTTGATATTATCCCGATCATCCTGAGACAGCTGCATGTAGGCGTGCACGTAGTAGACCGACTGAGCCAGGATACGAGCAATATTGATGGAATTGACCGCTGAAAGACGCAGCTTTTCTTTGAACTCTAGATCACCCATCAACTCTTTCACGATGCGCTGCGCATCGTCGAAGCTACCTTTGATCGGGATCGGGAAGATATTTTCGGCCTCGGTGCAGGTCATCTGGCGCTCTTGCAGCTCGGAGATACGGCCCTCTGGGTAGAGGATGAAAACATTCACACCCTCTTTGTCAGCTAGACCATGGATCGCTGCCGAGCCAGTATCGCCCGAAGTCGCGCCAAAGACATTAATCGACTCGCCAGTCTTTTTGATCTGCTCCTCGAACAGATTGCCCACCAGCTGTAGACCAAAGTCTTTGAAAGCCAGAGTCGGCCCGTGGAAAAGCTCGAGCGAAAACACATTGAAAGCCAGCTGCTGCAGCGGCGCGCTCATCGTATCGCTGAAGTCGCCGTAGCTCTTGTCGACCAGCTCCATCATCGAGTCGCTATCATGATCCGTGGCGAACATGGACAGAAAATCCCAAGCCAGCACGGGATACGGCTCGGCATCGTCGATCAGGAGGTCGGTCGGCAGCAGAGGCAGGTGATCTGGGACATAGAGCCCCCCATCGGGTGCTAGCCCCTGTGCAAATGCCTCAGAGAAAGAAACTGGGTCGCCGCCGCCTCGTGTAGATACGAAATTCATTTGTGGGAAATTTAGGCCCGTTTCTGATAATCGAAATCAAAAATAACCTCTGAAGGTCTCTTCTCTTGATAAATGGCAAATCTTAGAGATAAATCTGGGAACACAAACACCTTTGACACCCGACGATACACAGACCCCAGCTCCGGCTGATGCCGAGGCCGAAGAGCCCAGCGATGACGCCGCAGCTGCGACCAGCACTCTCACCGAGGTCCCAGACACCGCAGACGAGAGCGAAAAGATGGTCCACTCCTACAAGGTAGAGCTGGATGTATTCGAGGGACCTCTCGATCTACTGCTCTACCTAGTGAAACGCGACGAAGTCGACATCTACGACATCTCGATCGAGCGCATCACCCAGCAGTACATGCAGTACATCGAGACACTACAGCTGCTCGATGTGGGGCTGGCGGGCGAGTTTTTGGTGATGGCCGCCAATCTCTGCCTGATCAAGAGCCGCGTCATGCTGCCCAAGCATGTGCAGCCTCACGATCTAGAGGAAGAGGAGGAAGAAGACCCACGGTGGGACTTGATCAAACAACTGATCGAGTACAAAAAATTCAAGGAAGCCGCCGAGCACCTAGGCCAGCGCGAAGATTACCAGCAAAAGCTGTACCGCAATGTACCTGAGAAGATCAAAAACGATCGCGAGCAGCGTCCTCTCTCAGAGGATATCAGCATATTCGATCTGATCCGCGCCTTTCAGAATATCCTCGATCGCTTCGCCGATAAGGATGGCCTGGGCGAGATCGTCGATGACAACTTTACCGTCTCCGACAAGATCGACTACCTGCTGGAGACTATCCAGCCCGGGGAGAAGGTCAGTTTCTACTCCCTATTCGAAGGCGCCACCACCAAGAGCGAGCTAATCGTGACATTCCTAGCCATGCTAGAGCTGATGAAGATCAACCTCCTGCGCGTGCACCAGGAGCTGATCCTAGGCGAGATCTACATCGAGCGCGTGGATGGGGATAATGAGGGGCTGTATCAGTTGTTTGAGAGGACGTAATTGGCTTTTCAGCAGCCCTGTCCTAAAACTATGGGAGCTCCGGTTCCCCAGCAGTAAGTCGGGCATCTGGCACTTCTTTGTGAGCCATCGCTTTTAGATCTTTAGCGAGTGCTAGATCACCCTTTTCTACAGCCATTGCAGCTAGCTTCAATACGGTTTCTACTAGAGCTTCATTCTCCCTATCGATCATTTCAGAGGAACTAGGATAAGGGTGCTTGGCAAAATGACTCAGCATATCGCGGCGACTGGCGATAACTTGTTTCAAATGAGATTTCGAATCTCCGAACTGACTGAATAAGCCAAAACGATTCTCTACAATTAATAGATCATCTACAAATCGAAAAGCTTGTCGCGCTTTCTTAGGGTTAGATTCGGCCAACTGTGCAAATAACTGAATCGTCAGCGACTCGGTGCCCAGCTGTTCATTGATCGAACAAACATCATGAAACAAACTTTCCGGTCCATTGTGATTCACAAATCGATCGTAACTCTCATCTCGGATCTCTATCATTTTATCAATCGCAGGAGGATATGATTTGCCTAGTTCGCCCCAATCCCCCAGAGCGAAGGATAAGCGAACACCATACAGAGAAGGTTGGTATTTCAGGGCATTTTCGTGATACCAGACATGCCGCTCCAAGGACTTCTCAAACTTGCCTCGATCAGCATACACTTGAGCATCAGTGAGCGCCCCATCGGCCACATCCTCCGAGAGACGATCTAGCGCACCGCGAAAGTCTTTCTGACCGAGCCTATAGAAGACTGTAGAAACACCCGCTGGGGACGGCGCTAAGCGCCAAACACCGACGGCGCTAAAAATCAGTAAAAACAGCACAATTAGAGTGATCACTCTCTGTCGAGTCATGTGTATAAGCCTATCGGAGAGCCTACCTGATTCAAGGACTGCTTTCTCACGCTGGCTCAGGTTGTCCGGCGGTAGCAAACCGCCGCGCCCAGTCTTCCCAGCGGCGGACAGGACCTTTGTTTCGTTTCCTGAACCTCGGAAAACTAGCGCTTCCACTTGCCGCTACTGGGACTAAATTGGCCGCCGAAATGAAGAACTCATTGCTGCTATCGCTGATTCTCCTGCCTTTCTCTTTTCACACCCTTCACGCCGATCCCAAAGACATGAAAACCACTCCTCAAGCAGACGATCCTGATATGCTCTGGGCCGAAGAAGTGCTCGGCGAGCAGGCTCTCGACTGGATGCGGGCTGAGAATGACAGGAGCCTAGATATCCTAGAGGCAGAGCCTGTCTACTCCGAGCTCAAATCCGCAGCTGAGGCACTGGTGACCTCGAAAGACCGTATCCCCTACGGCTCGGTGCGCGATGGCTATGTGTACAATTTCTGGCAAGATGAGACCAATGTCCGCGGCCTATGGCGGCGGGTGCCACTGGACGAGTATGGCGAAAAGTCTCCCAGATGGGAGACGATTCTGGATTTCGACAAACTCGCTGAAGAAGAAGACAAGAACTGGGTCTTCAAGGGTGCCAGCGTGCATCGCCCTCAGGGTGAGGATCGCTACTATGCCCTACTCTCGCTATCCGATGGCGGCAAAGATGCAGTGGTGAAGCGCGAATTCGACATCGAGACCAAATCCTTTCTCCCAGAGGGCTTCACCACGCCCGAGGCCAAGCAGAGCCACGACTGGGTAGATGCCGACACGCTACTGATCGCGACAGACTGGGGCGGCGACACTTTGACGGAGTCCGGCTACCCGATGGTGGTCAAACGCTGGCAGCGCGGCACCCCTCTCGCGGATGCCAAAGAGATGATCCGCGGCCAAAAATCCGATGTCGCCATGTGGCCGATGACGATCGAGCGCGACAATGGCCAAGTCATACAGGGAGCTGTGGAGTCGGAGACATTTTTCACCTCCACCTACTGGCTCTTTCCAGAGGACGGCGGGGAGCCTGTGAAATGGCCGATCCCGATGAAAAGTGATATCAGCGGCATCTATCGTGACTGGGTGCTGCTATCGCTAAAGGAAGACTGGCAGATCGAGTCGCAAGATCAGACCTTTCAGACCGGTGATCTCGTGGCCTTCGATGTTCAGACCTTTCTCGACACTCATGAGCTCCCCCAGGTCTCACTGATCTTTCGCCCCGATACATCTCAGGCAGTGAGCTATGTCTCTGTCGCCAAAGGCGCCGCTATCCTATCCATCAAAGAAAACGTAGCTGGCAAACTGCTGAGGATAGAGCCGCAGACAGATGCTAGCGATAGCGCCGTGTCTTGGAGCACAGAGGAGATCTCCCTACCAGGCAAGGGTAATAGCTACGTGACCTTTGCCAATCGACATGAGGATACCGTATTCATCGGCTACGAAGACTTTCTGACCCCCGAGTCCCTGCTCACATGGGATCGCGAGACGGGAGAGACTAAGCCGATCGTATCGCTACCGGCGAAATTCGATGCCGAGGGACTCCAGATACAGCAGCACTTCGCCACATCGGCAGATGGCACCGAGATCCCTTACTTTCTAGTCGCCAAAAAAGGCATCGAACTAGACGGCTCTACCCCTACCCTGCTGTATGCCTACGGCGGCTTTCAGGTATCGATGTCGCCCAGCTACTCACCCGTCACTGGCAAACTCTGGCTGGAGAGGGGCGGCGCCTACGTGCTGGCCAATATCCGTGGTGGTGGCGAGTTTGGCCCCGAGTGGCACCAGGCCGGTCTCAAGACCAAGCGTCAGATCATCTACGATGACTTCATCGCTATCGCTGAGAAACTGATAGCAGATGGCATCACCAGCCCGAAAAAACTCGGCATCATGGGGGGCTCGAATGGCGGCCTGCTCATGGGTGTCATGCTGACCCAGCGTCCCGACCTGTGGAATGCCGTGGTCGTCCAGGTCCCGCTACTCGATATGCTACGCTACCACCTACTACTAGCTGGAGCGTCGTGGGTAGATGAGTATGGCTCACCAGACGTGCCAGAGGAGCGCGCCTTTCTGGAGCAGATTTCACCCGTGCACAATTTTCATCCTGGGGAGAAAGCCTATCCCACTCCATTCTTCGTGACATCGACCAAAGACGACCGAGTCCACCCTGGTCATGCCAGAAAGATGGCTGCACTTTTCCAGCAAGCCAACCTGCCTTTCTACTACTACGAAAATATCGACGGCGGCCACTCAGCCGCCGCCAACCAGATGGAGCGCGCCAAGCGTTCGGCGCTGGAGTATGCTTATTTGGCCAAGCAGTTGCTTGGTGAGTAATCGTCCATGAGATGCTACAACTTAAAGCAAAGCTATTAAGCTGTTACCTTGAAGAGCCCGCCTTGTTTGCTCCTACCCTACTGCTGTGGAGATTTGAAGGTTTGGGAGCTACAAACCATTCGTGGGCATTCTGCCAAACCAAAGAAGGGTACGTTCTACGGCAAATGTCAGCTAAACCGCTAGAAGGTGAATGCCCCACAATTACTGACTCCACAATTTCTGCAGAATTATTTAGTCATGCCGTTAAGGTATTTACGGAGATGTCTATATTTCCTGAAAAATGCTACGGCATCTATGATGGACCGATATGGGGAAGGCAAGTCTTCGATATTGAAGGAAATATCACCAAAGACGATAGTTGGATTTTAGGAGATACAGCTAAAAATTTAAGTTCATTTATGCAATCAGCCCTAGTTGAAACTCTGATCAACTGGGATAATCCCACAACTTGACACACCAAGGTAGCCGAGCGACGAGACGTCGCCCCACCTTGTTTTACTAGCTAGCTAAAAACTCGCTGAGTTTCTCATAAGTGATCATTAGGCTAGTCATACCGTGTGATTGGCAATCGCCTGCTGGAACCTCAGAGTCTCTAGCTAAAGACTCCAAAGACGCGCCCAGAGACTCTCCACCTTCCTGTGGCAGGGTGCCTCTGAGTAACCCGCATCGTCTGCGCGCGCACCTCACACATCGTAATGCACGACCTACTCCACCATGTCTGGCAGAGATTTCCGCCTAAACATTGACCATGGAAAAAAATACACCGAATAGACAACGGCATAGATGATGAAGTGCTCCTGTAGCCCGATAAATTGGACTCCCATAAACAAAAATATCAACAGGTGCATCTTCACAACGTTTTTATAGGGCCCGATAAAGGGATCACCTAAACAACCCGATTTCCCCTCCTGCTTTTCATCTTTCATCGGATCAAAGCGAATGCTCGAAAAAAGAGCGCCAAATAACTTCCGCCAGTCTAGCAATACGGCAGGAATAATGAACCAAAAGTAACAAGGTAAAACCTCCGTAAAAGCAAACTTCAACAAGTGTAAAGGGTCGGAAACAGCCCCATCAAAAGCATGAGGATCAGGGATATTCTCTAAGGGGAATAAAAAAGCGAGAAACACTCCGTGGACTAGATGAAAGCCACAGAAATGTACTGAGAAAAAACAAAATAGAAAAACCGCTCCTAGGACAAATACGATCCCACCGCCTACCTTGCTCCCTGCAGCGCCCTCCTTATCATCATCGACGCTCATCGCTTTAAAGGCGAAGATCATTCCTGCTACGATCGTCAAAATAATCGTAGCATACCCCATCAATAAACTAGTGAGCCAGAGACTCCACACTAGATCTGCTGTCTTCCACTCAAAAAACCAAGCGAACAACAAGGCTAGGGCAAACCCCGCAATATTAGCAGGGTAAAAGCGTCTTGAATTCGCCGACATCTTCCGACAGACCAAAAGTGAGACACACCCCATCTGCCATGGCAAGACGCCCCCCTACCACTCACTCACCTAGCTAGGACTTCGCTACTTTCTTCTTCGCACCCTTCTTCGCCGCACGTGGAGGAAACTCGAACTCGATCTTCTCCTCATCGAGATTGAGCTTCAGAAAGGCATCGAAGGGACGCTTGGTGCGGTTGGAAATGAAACCTTTGATCAAAGCCGATTTCTCGCCTTCGAACATCGGTACCACATCCTCCTTGGTCAGTTCTTTCTGGAGCATGGTCTTACCCAGAGTCAGGTACCCAGTCTTGTTGTACTTGTCCTTGGTTACCTTGAAGTCGGGTGCGACGAAAGATTTCTCAGTCTCGTAGACGGAGACTTTGTTGCCATCGCCCATGGTGATGCTGGCGATGATGTCGCTCTCGTTTAGATCATCGAGAGAGTCTGGCTCCTCCTCATCAAAGACGAAGTTAGTCTTAAATTTGCCTTTCTTACCCGTCTTCGACACCGGCTGCACTAGCTCAACGGCTGCGGAGAATGGGCGATTGAAACGAGAGATGTAGCCATCCTTTTCCTCGAGGAATTTGGTGGTAAACAGCTGGATCGCCTCAGCCTCGGTGAGCTGGCGACCTGCTAGGTACTTACTGATGCGGAAATCGCACTCTTTATTGACGATGTTGTAGCACTCGTAGGTGGCGTCGGTGGTCTTGAGGCTAGCCGCACCACACTGCGGGCACTGTACCTCGAGATCGGGAAAGGCGCGGTTGATCGCCTCGCTGTAGTGGTTGCGGGCTTTCTTCACCACATCTTCGGTGAAGCCTGCGATCTCGCGCATGAATACCTCGCGACTCAGCTGACCACGCTCCATCTGCATCAGCTTATTCTCCCACTCGCCGGTCATCGATGGCGAGGTGAGTGGCTCGATCTTCATATCCTCAAGCAGCTCGATCAGGCGTAGGCCTTTGCCAGTCACATTCATATCGCGACCATCTCGGGCAATGTACTTCTGCGCCAGCAGACGCTCCATGATGGCAGCACGCGTCGCCGGAGTACCCAGACCACGGTCGGACATGGCCTCGCGCAGCTCGTCGTCGTCGAGAGTCTTGCCAGCGCCCTCCATGGCAGCCAGTAGAGTCGAGTCATTGTAGCGGGCTGGTGGATTGGTCGACTTATCCTCGATGCGGACATCCTGCGTCGTGGCGCTCTCGCCCTCCTGCACCGAGCATAGCTCGTCTTTGCCAGCGCCGACGCCGGGCTTTCTACCGTAGACCGCCAGCCAGCCTGGGGTGACAAGGATCTTACCATCGGTGCGGAAGTGGTCCTGCTCTGCTCCGTGATCGATGATGGTGGTCCGCTTGGTCACCTCGAACTCGGCGTGCGGGAAGAAAACGGCGATAAAGCGCTTCACGATCAGGTCGTAGACCTTTTGCTCCTGCTCTTTGGCCAGCTTCACCACACGGCCTGTCGGGATGATCGCAAAGTGATCAGAAACCTTGGCGTTGTTGAAAATGCGCTTTTGAAATTTGATCAGGTCCTGATCGAGCGACTGCTGGGCGTACTTGGCGACATTCAGATTCGAGCTGGCCAGCTGACGAGTCGTATTGATCACGTCGTTCATGTAGTCCTCGGGCAGGTAGCGCGAGTCGGTACGAGGGTAGGTGATCATCTTGTGCCGCTCGTAGAGCGCCTGGGCGAATTGCAGGGTATTGCGCGCAGTGAATGGCGCCTCCCTCTGCAGGGTGGTCAGGTCGTAGAGCTGCGGAGCGATTTGCTTCTGCGGCTTTTTCTCCTCAGTCACCTGGCCGGTCTTGCCGATACAGCGGGTCTGGATGCTCTCGGCCTTGGCTCGGTCCCAGACTCGCTCCGCTTTCTTATGCTTATTGGTCTCGTCTTTTTTGAAAGCGGGATCGATCCAGCGGCTCTCGTAGTCGCCATTGGCCACGGAGAAGTCGGCGTGGATCTCCCAGTAGTCCTCGGAGACAAAGTCGGCGATCTCGCGCTCGCGCTTGGCCAGGATGGCCAGAGTCGGCGTCTGCACACGGCCTGCGCCGGTGATATTGAAGCCACCATGACGCGAGCGAAAACAAGTCAGCGCACGGGTCGAGTTGAGACCCACGAGCCAGTCCGACTCGGAGCGGCACTTGGCGGCATCGGACAGGTCCTGCATCTCAGCGCCCTCGCGCAGCTTGTCCCAGGCATCCTGGATGGCACCAGTGGTCATCGACTGCATCCACAGACGCTTGATCGGCTTTTGGATCTGGCCGATGTCCATGATGTATTGAAAGATCAGCTCACCCTCGCGACCGGCATCACAGGCATTCACGATCAGAGTGATGTCCTTTTTCCTAGCCAGCCCGAGCACGTGCTTCAGACGTGGCTCGGTCTTTTCGATCGGCTGCAGTTCGAAGTTGCTAGGGATAGCTGGCAGCACGTCGAAGTTCCACGGTAGCTTCTTGCCATTGGGCCCAGTCGGCATCTTCAGCTCCACTAGATGACCCACTGCCGAGGTGATCGCAGCCTGGTCATTTTCGAAATACTGGGAGTCGCGCGACTTGCCCTTTTTCTCAAACTTACCCAGCTTGGGGGCAAGAGCTTTGGCGAGATCGGTAGCCACGCTGGGCTTCTCCGCTATGATCAAGGTCTTCGACATGACAATACGTTGGGCAAATTTAAGATTCTTTAACTAATTTAGTTTCCCCAACCGATCTGGGCAAAAACTAAATCACTGCCTTTTCATTACGATCCACATCCCGTCAAATGAGATTTCGTGTGAAGTATTCCACCACCTATCACAATGAGCCTAGATGGCAGCAGGGCTAGAGCCCCAAATTAGGTTTACTCTGGGTGCCTTTGGTTTATAATTATCATAATTATAATAATACATGAATCAATTTCCTGGTCCGGCAGCGCCCCCGATAAACCCAAAATCGAAACGAAATGGCTGCATACTCGGCTGCTCAGCAGCGGCGGGTATCTTTTTGCTGATCCCTATCGTGATCGGCGCGATGATCTACCACTCGCTTTTTCACACCACGAAGCCGGTCGACTACCTCGCCAAAATCATGCCCGGTAGCCGGTCGATCGAAGGGGTGAGCGGCTCGGTGAAGGATGGCTTCACCATCGAGAAATGGACCATCAAAACCAGCACTGGCCACCGGTCTGAACTAGAGGGCCTGACGCTCACATGGCGCGACCTGATCAGTAGCTACCGCACCAAGACCATCCAGATCAAAGAGATCGGCCTAGAGAGGGCTACGATCTATCTCGCCAAAGCCGAAGAAAAAGAGGACTGGGCAGACGACGATAGTGACTGGGACTACGAAGACGGTGAGGAAGAGTGGGAGTCTATGGAAGAAGGCGAACCAATCACCATGGGCGACTGGTCATTCATTATGGATTCGGTCGACGTTCAGAGTCTGGTTTTCCTGAAAGCTCACGACCCAGATTTCCGCTTTGAGCTAGACACCCTACAGCTGGATAGCCTCTCCATCACTGACGAAGGCCTATGTCTCGATAACTTCGAGCTAGTCTGCAATGCCGTCTCGGTGCGCCACTTGCGATTGAAAAACCTGCGTATGCTAAAGGACGAATTTGAGATCGAGTCCTTTCTCATCGACAGCGACAAAGTAGAGATCGAGATGGAAGAAATCCTCGATCCTCGCTCTGGAGCAGACAAGACTTACTACTTCACTGGCTATGTCTCTAAAAATGCTCACGAGCATATCATTCGAGATTTTGAGTTCGACTTTAGCCTCATGAATACCGCCGGAGAGTATGGTGGTATCTTTTTGGGCTTCGACGAAAAGGTACGAATCGGCAGGCCTGATAAGGAGGGCGATGCTCCGATCGTGTTCAATGGATTCAGCCCGAATGACTACTTCGATACCGCTCTGATCGTAGCACCTCGCGACATCAACGTCCGTCTCAGTGAAGATGGCCCTATCGAGACGGCAGACGGAGAAGTCGGCGTCGATGGCCACTTTACCATAGGCACTACGGAATTCCGCATGACGGCGAAACTATCTGACGATGTGGAAATCGATGGCAACATCGTAGGCCAAACACAAGTCGCTGGCACCACCATCTACTGCATAGATGGTGACGACAGCCTACTGCAGCAAAAGCCGCTGCGACCTATCGAACTGACTGCCACCCCCGCGACTAGCTCGCTCGACATCATGTCCCTACTACAGTACCAACAGCGCTACACCGATCTGGATCTCGAGCAGCAGAGAGAAGCCGAGCGGCTAGAAGGACTGTTCTTTAGCAAAGATGCCATAAAGAATAGTAACGAGGAGTCTCTAGGCATGCTGGACCAAGAGCGCTAGAGCTCTACCCCAGTCTTACGAAATACTTACCTGGGAGCTGCTTGGCGAGAGCCTTCAGCTCCAGAGACATCAGCCCCGCACTTACCTCGGCAGTGGTCAGCCCACTGGCCTCCAGTATCTGGTCGAGCGTGCGCTCATCGCTACCCAAGCAGGAGTGAATCTTTCTTTCCACATCGGATAGATCCATCTGATCGGCTCGGCTGTCAGATGTCATCGCAGTCTCAGACTCATCATGATCATCGCCCTCGAATACGAGGCCTAGCTCGGGTGCCAGCCCATACTCAAACTCCTCCAACACATCCGCTGAGCTAGTGACCAGCTTTGCCCCAGACTGGATCAGTCGGTGGCAGCCCTCCGATGTCGGGCGATCGATCGGCCCCGGCACGGCAAAGACAGGTCGACCCGCCTCCAGCGCCTGATTCGCTGTGATCAACGATCCACTACGCACTGGCGCCTCGATCACCAATAGGCCCTGCGACATGCCGGCCACGATGCGGTTGCGCAGGGGGAAAGACTGCCGATCCGGCACATACAGCACGGGAAACTCGGAGAGTACCGCGCCGTTCTTAGCAATCTCATCGGCCAGCCCCTGATTCTCCGGTGGGTAGACATTGCCAATTCCCGAGCCGAGCACCGCGATCGTCCTGCCACCAGCCGAGAGCGCCGCCTCATGCGCTACCGTATCGATCCCACGAGCCAGTCCAGAGATAATGGTATAGCCAGCCTGCGCCAGCTGAAAACTGAGCTGACGCCCCACCGAGGTGCCGTAGTGCGTCGTGCGCCTCGATCCCACCACACCGATCGCCCGCGCATCCCTAGGTGTGATCTGCCCGCGCATGTAGAGTAGAAATGGCGAGTCATGGATATGCCGCAGCGCCTCAGGGTAGGCATCGTCCTCCCAAGTGATCGCCGACACCCCGTGATCCGCCATGCGAGTCTGCTCTTCTGGCAGATCGATATGCTCCTCCCAAGCGACCAGTCTATCGGCCATAGCCCGCCCAATCCCCTCGACCGTCGTCAACTCCGTCCGAGTCGCCGACAGGATCGCATGAGGCGAGCCAAAGTGCTCCAGCAATCGCCGAACCCGTATCGGTCCGATATCGGGGAGTAGATTGAGCACGAGGTAGGCGTCGATGCGATCCATGAGGTGTACTTGAGTTTGTTCTGCATCGCAGAGAGAACAAAGTCGAGCAAATTATTTAGGATTAATAAAGTTGATCGAGCCCATTAAAGGATAAAATTCAGATCAAATCCCAGCGCTATCCCTATAATAACATTAATTTGATAGTTAACTCATCTTACTCTTTTGTGTGATTTTGGTGGAAGAACATTTAAATTAGAGCAGTCAAAAAAATAACTCTAATTATTTTGACACAAGCTTCAGGAAGCAGTACTACAAATGCTGCTGAAACACAAAATTATGAGTTATTTCCCAAAAGTTATTATTTTCGCCTTTTTCGCATCTGTATCTATCAATTTTTCACAGGCCCAAAGCAATAATGGATCCTATATTTTTGCTTATGGAGGGTCCGCTTTCGGATCTGACCTGAACGCCTCTTTTACCGGAGTTGGCGATATGTCTCTCGGCTATGAAACAGGCCTCCTATTCGGTGGCGGTGCAGGTAAGCATATGGACTTTTTAGGAGGCAGTCGCCTCGAGCTTGAGATGTTCCGTTTCAGTAGCGACTATAAGTCAGCTTCTTTCATGGGGAACGATGTTACCAGCCTTGTGGATTCTGACAGTATAGCTTTGACTGCTTTTGCAGCAAACCTCCTTAAAACCATACCGCTAGGTTCAAATGCAGGCCTCTTTTTTGGAGGGGGCCTAGGATACGGTTCTGCTGAGTTAAATGGTGGTGGCGGCGACTCCAAAGAGGGGGTTCTCGCTTACCAAGGGATTGCGGGATTTGATTTTGACATCAACGACAAACTTTCCTTCTTCACACAGTATAAGTACATTGGCTTCGACCCTGCGGACTCTAGCTCTGCTACAGTCGACCCTTACGGCTTTAGCTCCATCAGTGCAGGTATTCGCTACGCTTTCTAGACGTTCTGCTTAGATTCAGTAAAGAAAACGTATTTTCCTAGATTTCAGGAAGATCGTTTTCTTGCTCTGTAATCAACCGACTAAAGTTCTAAAATTCAATTACCAGCGAACGAAGAAACCCTCGGAGTCCCGGATGCATTTTGAACCCAAACAAAATCCTTTTCTAGCCCTGCTTCAGCAGCACCGATTGTATTAATGCGAAACCCCTTTCCTTTGCGCCTGTATTCGACCACACCTCCCTCATGACACAAGTTTCTCGCTGGAGAGATACCACCGGCAACTAACGTCTCTGGATACTCACCGTGCTCTAAATAATAGCGCTTCAATTGGCATACCATCGCTGCCACTTCATAAAACTGCTACCTCAATAATTCTATCACCTATCTTCCCCATATTAGGCACACTCAAGCAGGTAAACACCTTGATGAAGATAGGTAATTCCCGAAGAGCCAAGGAGTGATCTTCTGATCGTTGTACGGCATTCGCGTCAAACTCCGTTAATAATTTTTGTTGCGCCGGATCCCACATCCAATTCTCTGCAAATAAATGATGACTCGTTGTGAGGTGGTGCTTCATGATACTTTTCAACTTCCAAGCAGTAAAAGCATCACTTTCATCTGCGGCTGCCTCGGCCAGTCTATCTCGATCTTCCCAGGCAATCCACGCTTGGACACGCTGAGTCATAGTATGTGTGACCTGTATACGGCGGCACTCTGCCTCTAGTTCATAAAGAGACTTCGCATCCCAATTATCCCCCTGAAGACTCGCCCATAATGCATCACTAACGATACCTAACATGGCCAACTCTACGAGTAGTGATATCAGAGACGGCATGGAATCTCCGATCCGTATAGGCAGCCTAATCGCGGTAATCGCGGTAGTAAAATCCCTCTGCCCTAGTTCTCTGTCGCCATGCTCTACCTGATAATAAGCTCGATAGCTGAGATATTTCTGAAAGTCATTGAGCTGCCCCATAGAAAATAGCCCATGCTTCTCAGTATCTTGTCGATGAACAGCATGGTAGAGCTGCTCCATAACTTCATCTGTCTCAGCAAAGGTCTGAAGAATCGTTTCTACATCGGCGTCGACCTCAGGTGCAGAGATCCTAGCCTCACTGCGAGAATACGACCCTCTGTCTACCTGCAATGCGGCAAACTGATCAACTGCGACTAAGGCCGCTGGCTTTGTTTTGACCTCGACAAAACCACTGCCCTCCTCCTTCTCGTGATGTACCCAATCGACTATGCCGGGCGCCTGAAGGAAATTCTCGCTGTCAGCTAATGCGGGTTGAGGAGGGACGACAAATTCCACGCCACGGTCGCTCCATCGCTCCATAAAAACCCAATGCCGAATCGCACCTCCATAGACGATAGCAAAGCGAACTGAGACAAACAGAACGACCAAACCGATACCGACTAGGAGCAACGCCTTCTTCCACATCCGCATAGTTTCGCCGGAAATCAGGCATAGCGCACTCTTAAATTATGGAAATTATGGAATAATTTACCAGTAGATCGACTTTCCATTTCCTCTTCTTTAAAGGGGTAGCCATTCAACCTCGACTCCACTTCCTCGTCAGAAAACTTTGACTTCTTTTCTGAGAAGGGAAAACAATCTGTGCATACTCTCGCGAAACACCTGCCCCAGAAAACACCCACCGCCATATCTCGTTCGAAGATTGGCTAAACACTTGAATGAAACTCCCTTTTTCGACGTATGGGGCGATTGCAGCGAATAAGACATCCTCATCCCCTAATTTTTGCCCTAAGAATGAAGGACTGATCAAATCACCTGAAACTTCCTCTTCAAAGTCCCAACGCCAGCAGTTCATTGCGTCAAGAAGTGATCCTGCCTGCAAATAACTTTGGGCTGATATAAACGCAAAATGATCAGGAGAATCTAAATTTGGAAATCGACCTTTATTACAAGTCTCACTTCCTTTTAGGCTTTTGATAGCATTTAGTGCGGCATCTTGATTCTGATGCCGCACCCTGAAATCCGAGGGCATACTATAAATGTAATCCCCCATTTTAAATTTCTACTTCAGCTCCTCGCGCTCTTTGGAAAATACATTCCCACTCGGCTCAGCTGGCAATGTCGCCTGCCAGTCCTTGAGCTGCTGGAGTAAGCCTGCTGCAATCTCGGCTTTCTCTTCTTTCAGATCGTTCTCCTCTTTCCAGTCGGTAGTGATCTGGTATAGCTCGTAGTGCGATAGGTCGTCATTAGCGACCAGCTTCCAGCTATCGTGCACGATGGCCCAGGATACCCAGTGATCGGGGCGATCTTTGGGCGCAGGCCAAGCTGAGATCGATTTCCAGAAAAGTGGCTTCTCTCGCTCGGGGTGCTTGGCTCCCTTGAGCACGTCGACCTGGCTCACACCATCGGCCACGTAGCCCTCAGGCAGCTCTCCGCCAGCTAGCTCGACGAATGTGGGCAGCAGATCGACTGCGGAGATCAGCGATTCCTCGTCCAGCTTGTCAGCAGCGATTTTTCCAGGCCAGCGAGCGATAAAAGGCACGCCGATACCGCCCTCAAAGATCGCAGCCTTGTAGCCTTTGCGACCACCTGTGATGCCTTTGGCCCCGCCGATACCCCAGCCAGCGCCGGTAGCGGTGTCGTACTGCAGTTTGAGCTCGGTCGGGCGCGAGGCGCGAGCTGGACCATTGTCAGAGCTAAAGATCACCAGCGTGTCGTCGGCGATCCCCAGATCGTCGAGCGTATCGAGCACCTCGCCGATACGCTCATCGGCATGGGCTAGCACAGAGGCGTAGATCTGGTCGGCAGGATCCTCCAGATGGCGGAACTGCCACTCATACTTGGGTACCGTGTGGAACGGCGTGTGCGGCTCGTGTACCCAGAGATTGATGAAGAAAGGCTTCTCCTCGCCGTGAGACTTTTTGATAAACTTCACTGCCTCGCGCGCATCGTCGTGCACCGGCAACTGCTCACCCGAGCAATTGAACGCCCAAGCACGATCGTAGCCATAGATCTGTGGATCTGGCGAGTCAGGGATCATGTTGTTCGCCAGGTGCCATTTGCCAAAGTGCGCGGTGCGGTAGCCGGCCTTTTGCAACATGCGCGGCATCAGAGGCGCATCGGGATCCAGCCAGTCAGGCATGCCACGCTTAGCATTGCTCGGCACCCAGGCAAAGTGCCCATCGATCGCGTAGCGCGCTGGGAAGTGGCCAGTCATCACCGCGGTACGGCTAGGCGAGCACACCCCGCTAGCCACAGTGAATCGAGTGAAATCAGTTCCCTCTTTGGCGAGACGATCGATATTCGGCGTCTTCACATAGGGGTGCCCATGGCAGCTCAGATCGCCCCAGCCCCAGTCATCGGCAAAGATGAAAATGATGTTGGGCTTTTCGGCAGCGGCCAGCGGCAGCGCTACCAGAGCGAGTAGTAGGTGTAGGTATTTTTTCATTTGGTTATTTTGAAAGTGTGGGCTCGAAGTAATCCGAGCTAGCGACGAGACCATCGGTCATCATATTGACGAACCAAGCGGTGGTATCTTGGGCGATGTTGAGGTTTTCGATCACAAGACGGTCCTTTTCTTGGCTAAAAGGCACGCCTACGGTGACCCATTTGCGCTCACTGGAGTGACCAGTATCAGTCGTCGTCGTCAGTGTCGCTTTATCGATCGACTTGGTGCAGGCAAATTCAACGCTATTAGCATCGCTCTTCGTTTGCACGCACCAGGGCTGACTCTCCTGGGTGACGCTATCGGCGAAGGCATAGCTATCGCCTGGTTTCCAGCCGGGACTGTGCCCGTGCCTCATATTGGGTCTGAGCGCTACCATATGGGCACCTGACACCTGGCCATAAGACGCTGCGAAACAATCCATCGGGAAATGGGTATCGCCTGTCCACGAGTACCAGAGTGTCGGCATACTCGCTCGCTCGAGCCGCAACGCCGGATCCCACACCTGGCGATAGACCTGATTTTCGCCCAGCGCTTTGCCATACTGATTCGGCGCATCGGCTAGATGACCACAGCCATAGGTGGGTATGCCAAAAGCGAAGCGCTGATCGATACCGATGACCGTAGAGGTGATGATGCCTCCCCAGGAGATCCCCATCAGCCCGACTTTGTCCGCATCGATCCGTGGATTTGCGCGCAGCAGTGAGTTTGCCAAAATCGTGTCAGCCACAGCGTGATACATCCATTGGTCCGTCAGCGGCTTATCACTATCTCCATAGATCCCATGCCGGTGCGGACCAGCCCACTGATGATACTGCCAGTGCTGACCGGCTTTTTTCTCTGTAGGGCGGACACTCGTCTGCCCCTCCACAGCGATACTGATAGCGGCGTAGCCACGAGCATTCCACAGCTTCACCCAATCCAAAAATGCAGTGCCCCCGCCACCATGCACCAGCACGACGCCAGGCACAGGCTTTTGCTCAGATGCCGCCTCAGGCACACCCACCCAGGCAAAGACTCGGGTCTTTT
Organism: Verrucomicrobiota bacterium; assembly: GCA_020630975.1. Classification (GTDB taxonomy): domain Bacteria; phylum Verrucomicrobiota; class Verrucomicrobiia; order Verrucomicrobiales; family DEV007; genus Arctic95D-9. The sequence continues at coordinate 11,811 of JAHDID010000067.1, read as the reverse complement.
TGCCCTCATAAGCGAGACCATCGTAGTAGATCGGCTCGACCACGCCATCTGTCTCAAAGCTATCTGCAGGATAGGTCTGTGGAGGGGCAGTCAACTCAGCCAAAGCCTTCACCTGCGCCCGCATCCCTGCGTAGTCCTGCCCGCAAGCACTAGACATCAGAGCACAGATCCCCAGCCATAAGCCAATGTGTTTCAACATAGCGTCTCGATAGCTCAAAGTGAGAGATTTCACAATCTCTAGCATCCCCTTACACGCGCAATACATCTCGCCCATTGGATCACCCCTCGGATCGTTTATAGTACAGCTCCAATGACACGCCGATCCTGCATCTCTGCCTCTATCGCTGCCACACTGTGCCCCACTCTAGCGAGCCCTACCGAGGAGGCCACCGCCTGCTTACGGATCATACTATCGCCAGACAATCCAGCCGACAGCTACGGACAACTCGGAGAATTCACCTTTCCCGTCGGCCTGGGGCGAGATGGGGTAACTCCAGCAGGACAAACCTTCCGCGGCGGCTCGTCACTACTCGGCAGCTTTCGGATCAATGCCATTCTCTCTGCCGAGCGCTTCGAGATGGATCAGGCTCTGATCGCCAAGTCCGATAAATCACCGGAGTGGCTCAAAGCCAATCTCTTCAAAAACATGAGCTCCATCGACTTCGACGGCGATGGTAAAGGCGGCGAGTACGGCGATGCTTTCATCAGCCTCGAGCCCACCGACTCGCCAGCCAAACAACCCTTTCACTTTGGCAAATACAAAGGCACCTACCGCTGGTACAGCTACGCCATCCACGGCACGCAAAATCAGGACCGCATCGGCCGCTGTGTCACGGGTGGCTGTGTCAATGTGGGAACCGCGAATTTGACTAAAATCCTAGCAGAAATCAGCCTAGGGCTTTCGGTAAAGATCACCGCCATTCATTCAGCAAAGTGACGAAGCATTTTTGCTGATCAGAGAATCTTAAGCTTGCCGCTACTACTGAAGGATTGTAAATTATGGAAATTATAATCCATGTTTCGCCCATTTTCGCCTCTCTACCTGACTGGCATCATCGCATCAGTCTTGTCATGCTACATTCTTGTGGTCATTAGCCTAATCTTCGTTGACCCAAATTTCCCCAAAGCTTTTCCAAATTCTGAAAGTCTCCTTAAAGGAGCCCCTAGCATAGGGTTAATAATCATATGGCCTAGCGCAGCCATCTTTTCATTAATCATCTCAATAGGTACACTGTGTAAGACCCCGTCCCGACAACTAATCCGAGCATGGCTGCCCGCAATCGCCGGCTTTGTTGCACTAGCAGTCGCCGTAAACATAGTGACCGCAAAAATATGGTTCTCTATCGACGAACTCCATTTCAAGTTCTTCAGCCTATATTACCTAAGCTACCTTGCTGTACACTTTTTAGTCTACCTCGGCAGAGTGATCTACGAATTCAATAGAAAGAAGAACCACACACCTCCCGATGGCCGCAACCCATTCTACCGACGTACAGGAATCCACATCGCATGCTATTCCGCAGCATCCTGCAGTGCATTGATCCTTGCACTAATCATCAACAACTACTATTTCCACAACCGAATAAGCAAGGTAGAAAGTATCGTTTGGACACAACATACAGAGCCAGCCATACAAAAAATCAACTCACTAGCGTACAACCCCCTTCGCATAGTCCTCCCATTCGGAACTCAAGCCAGAATTATGGGACTGGAAGGTGATCGGCAGTATTACCACAAACGCTTTGATGAAGCCAAGCGCCACTACGAACTGGAACGCGATCTGCTTAGAATCGACAGAAAACTCACATTAGGTGGAAAAAATATCGCGATCCGGATTGACGAAACTTACTGGGAAGACCCTAACTGGAGAGCATGGCAAACCCCTCTTCCAGCCCGCCCAAAACTAAAGGACGACCACATCCCCCGAATCCAGCCACCCAACCCAAGCAACAACCTCTTCGAGCACCTCAAACAAGCCCAATTAGCCCACGAAGACGATCTTCATAAAACCATAGTCAAACAAGGCGGGAACTGGAAAAATGAAATCAACTACCTCGCTAAGATCGTATCCGCAAAAGAAGTCCAAATCAATTCTTGCATCGACACACTCAACCTTCGACATCCATACTTCTCCACCTATCAAACACACAATTTCTCTCAACCATTACTTCACGTTCACGCACAAGCTCTGGTAGCGGCTCACCAAGGAAATGAATCGCTCTTCCTCAAGTCTACCGAAGCTTTATACAATGGGCTAGAGTCTTTGGAAAACGACGGAACCTTCCATGCACTAATATCAGCTCTAAATACGAGAGTTGCCTTCGCAAAACAGACACAGCAAATAATAAAATCCGGAAACCTCTCACGAACCACGATAGACGAAGTTAAAAACCTCATCCTAAACCACCAACCAGATCAAATCTCGTTAGAACGTTTAGTCACAAGGGCATTTTGGAGCGGAAAACAGAGATCCCAAATTAAAATTATTAAAGAAATACACCACAATCCCGAGTACCAGAAAAACAAAAACCTTAGGTCTTATTGGCAGTATATATCCGACACTATCAACCACAACCAAATGATTGATACCTTAGCCTTCTTTTCAGATGAAGAAGATGTGGACACTAGTTGGATTAAACCAACATATCAGCTCGAAGCAGAACAGTACAAAGTCGCAAGACCTTTTGTCTACCACTGGTTAAGAAGCGATGTCGACTACACGACTGCTATTAGAAAGCTATGGATTAAGGAAATTGATATGCATTCCCGAATCAGTGTGAGCTACCCATTCCCTATTACATTGATTAAAGAGAAATTTGATCTAGCCCTTCAGTTAGAAGCGAGTATCATCAATGACGATAACGCTAAAGATGTAGAAGATAATATCTCGTTCTCGGGCATCCCACCGCGAGAACACTAGGAAACCAAGTTGCACAAGGGTGCTGTTTAGCTGAGTATTATGAGCGAATGCCTAAAGTGAAGCTGCCATACATTACTCCTAACGGTAGCCGCACCGTCTTCAGAAAGGTGGGAAAGTTCACCACGGATGAACTGCTCGAAGAGATCTCTCAACTCATCGAGAGCCTTGGCAAAGGTGACATCGATGATCGGCAGCACGACTTTTTACGAGCGTTCCTTCACCAGCACTACCACCCCGAGATATCGATCCGAGTGCGTGAGCGGAGCTACCAAGCGATCAAGTCCGCCCTGGAAGATGAGCATCTCAGCCAGCTGCGCGACATCGCCGGCATCCGCAAACGCAGCGCCTATATCAATACCATCTCCAATGTCGGCAAACGTAGTAGCTACTTCGGCGGCCTGATCGGCGTGACTGTCGCTGGTCACTTTTTCCTGCCACCGATCGTAAAGTTTGGCCTACTGCCGATGGCACGCCATGCGGTGCGCAAACTAGCGCCCCGTGCGCGGCACCTGATCCCTTTCGACAAATCTCTACCGATCTCAAAGATCTGTGGCAAGTCTCCGGACAGAATCTACCAGGGCATCTGCCATGCCATAGGCTCGCGCCTACGTCGAGCTGGGAGCACACCATCCTCCAGAAGTATCGACACCACTGCCATAGATGATATGGTGGGTAATCTATTCTTCCGCGCGCTCATCGAGCAGAGTTCATTCTCCGAGGCGACAAAGACAGACTTACGCGCTCGTGCACAAGTCGCTTTCATGCACGACATGGCACACGTCAGCCGACAGCTGGAAGGCCTAGCTCGCAATCCCAGCTTGACTTGGGAGCGCATCTCTTACTACACCAATTTTGCCATGTTCCTCAAGTCGATGCAATCGGCCGAGGTCCCCATAGCAGAGATGCTACAGGCATCAGTCGATTGCATATCCCGAGCCAGTATCGGTAAGAAAAAGCAGCTGAAGCGATTCTATGCCGAATACGAGCGCGGGCTCCGCTACCTGAACTACTCTCTGCAAGTGGTCGAGCCTCTCGACCGCTTCAACGAGCAAGACGTCTTCGATGACATGGAGTCACTCGAAGCTCAGCTGCGATTCTTTGAGCAAAACCGCCTAGTCATGGAGCGTCTCTACCTCGGCCACGATCCAGAGCTGATCGAACCCAGAAACATGTTCCAGGCCTTCACCGAAGCCGCCCAGCAAGCTTACCCCAACAAGGCTCAATCGGAAGAACAGCGATACGAGGTATTCCAAAAACGCATCAAGAAGATCCTCGCCACCCATAGCAAGCATTTGGTCATACTGGGTAAGGCGGAGTTAACCTCTTATGATGCGGAGATCGCGCGACTGGGCTGAAGCAAACTTAATTCGATCCGCCACCCGACTGGTACATGGTGAAGAATAGGTAATCCAGCTCCTGCAAACGCTTCCGCAGCGGGATAACAGCAGTCACGATGCCGACAGTCGATGCCATGGCTAGGCCAATACCGCCGTAGCTGACATCGAAGAACATCATGCCACAGGAAAACACAATACTCCCGAGACAGAAACCTATGCCCGACCAGAAGGCCGCCTTGGAATCTTCGAAATATAACAGAGCACGGAATAGGTAGGCATAGACCACAAAGAAAATATTCCCCACGGCTGCCGACTGTATCGCTAATGATGTGAATAACTCCGAGTCAAGACTCTCCACCAGAGCAGGCGCCAAAAACACCAAACCAATCGAGAAGACCGCCTGAATGATCGCCGTGTTCAGACATCCGATCTTGATCGCGCGGCTCACACCTGCACGTGTCGACTCGATCTCACTGAGAGAACCTTTCCCCAATATGTAGGCTGTGAAGCTCTGATAGTTGCGCGAGATGTCTGTGCGAAACGAATGATACGCCACCAGTAGCGCTGGAATGGTGAACAACGCAGCCAGCACACCCGACATATCTCCCGAATGCGGACGCAGCAGCGTGTGATCCAGACCTCGATTATCGATAAAGAACCAGTAGATCCACTTATCCAGCCAAAAGCCAAACAGGTAGAGAGGCCCACACAGAAGAAACAGCGGATTCTTAAACAAAAACCGGAAGAAATCGCCCGTAGCCCCAGCACTGCCAGTCCGCTTAGACAGCAGAGCCAGCCCCAAGATACCAAACGCCACCGTACTGATGACCAGCATCGAAAGCTCGCTCTTGCTCTCGATGCCAAAGTAATGCCCCAAAACCGCAGCCCCTGCGAATAAAGCTAATGTCAGTAGCGTGATCCTACCGATCGGGATCGTCTCTACTACAAATAGCGCTACCAAAAAGAAAAGCGCCACATTGCCGGCCATGATCACGAGCAGGAATAAATTCACCCCTCGCTCAGGACTGAGAAAGTAGGTAAGCATGTAGCCAACCCCCAGAGTCAAAGCGATACCTATAAACAATAACATCTGCCTAGGCAGAGCTGCGTACTCCACATCGCCACGATGCGTGTAGTCCACGGAGTACTGGCGGATAGCCCAGCACATCGATGCCACGAGAAACTGCACAATCGTCAGCTCCAGTGCTAGCGGAGTGACTGTCGACGCGGACAGCGTGGCCATACGCACGATCAGTATCACAAAGGCAGAAGCGATCAGACACAGGTCCGGCAGAAACCCCGCCTCGACACCGAATCGAGAGAATATCTTTTTCTCGTAATGCTGATGTGTCGTCGTCATAAGCTTAGCCAGCGATCCTCAGCGAGTCGTAGACTTTCGAGTACCCCTCCAAAATTTCGCGGTGATTAAACAGTGCCTCGCCCAATCGGCGCGGGTGAAACTCCAGCTTCCCACGGCGGCGGATCAGCTGGATGATCGAGTTGGGAAATTCCCGCCCCTCCAGGCGATTGGGCGTCATAAAACAGTCTGTCTCCACACTCAGACGCGGATCGGCAAAGATACTGTCGCCATCGATCATCGATACCACCACCGGCTTGCCTGCGTGGAGACTATTGATGATCGGCCGATCTCCCACCTCCATCTGACTCGGGTAGGCTACCACAGTAGCACGTGCGATCTCCTCGATCATCTGATCCTCGCCACTGAGCCGGACGGTCGACTTCACATGATCTTTGATCAATCGGGTGAAGCTATCCTTCACCTCATCAGTGATAGAGCTCAGAGAAAGGACAACGAATTTACCATTCCCCACACTCGACTCGACTTTCTGTATCGCCGTGCAGATGCCACGCCCTACGGTCTCGTTGTAGCTACCTACGATGAACAAGTTTCGATAAGCCTGCTCCTGACTCTCCCTAGAGTAGTAGGCACCCCAGCGGCGCGCCGTCTCGCCCTCGATACCCTCGCGCACGATCCGGATGGGATGCTCATCACCGATGCGCTCACGGATCTTTGCCGCCGATGACATGGTATTAGCCAGGATCTCATCGGCCTCCCTCAGGCAGTGATTGGTGATCATCTGCGACCACTGGTTCCGTGCATTCTGATAGGCCTCATACTCGGGACGCCAGACCCCGCCGTCGCGTAGTTTGATCGATCGGCGATCTCGTTCGAGAGCGTTCAGCGGTAGGCAATCATCCACCATGATAAATCTAGCGCCATGCTGCCTCGAGGCCAGCAGTGCCAGTAGCGCCGAGCGCAGGCCTGAGTCGGCCTGATAGATATCGGCTTTAGGTAGCTCGACCCACTTGGAGAAAAGCCGCCAGATCGGCTGCAGCGTCTCATAGAGCAGATCGCGGTATTCAAAAAATGGAATCTCTCCGGAGGAAACCCCATAGATCGCTTTGATCAGCTCCCAAGAGGTCTGGTTTTTCCAAATCGCCTCAAAGTGTACCTTAGGCGCGAGCTCGGCAGCACTATCGACCAGCTCATTGATCTGCTCTCGCTCGAGCAGCCCGCCCTCTACAGTGAGCGCGACACTGTGAAAGAAGGAGCTCGCCTTTCGGTAGCTGACCGAGGTCTTGCCCTTGCCCTGAGAGCCGTGTACCGATAGATCGACATTCTGAAAACCCGTTATGTTCGGGTAGGCATCCTCCTCTGGCAGCTCGAAAGAAGACTCGGTAGGCGATATCTTTACCACACCGAATCGATAGCTAGGGAAATCCTTGGCGAGCTGGCGGATAAATACCGAATCGCCGGTCCGACCGACTTCGGGATTTTCCTCAAAGATATAGCAGATATCTGTCTGTCCCTTCTTGCTCACGCCGCCACTCCTTCCTTAGAAAAGGCTGCCCAAAAGCGAGCCACTTCCTCTGATTGATTCTGCCACTGGTGTGGCTTGATCGTCTCCATACACCGGATCAGAGAGATCCAGTCGCCCCGTGCACTAAACCACTTGGCCATCTGTACCTGATAGTCGAAGCCATCAATCGTCGTATGTGCCTTGATCACCTCTGCGGCGGCATCCAGCTCCTCTTCTACGATCAGCAGCTCGCACAGCAGTGTCAGGCTCTTGGCCTCTGGCTTATTGCGGATACGCTGCTCCAGCGAGGCGCGCAGTTCATCACTGCTCGGCAGTCCAAACACTCGCGGCGTGCGCCCTGCCTTGCGTACCGATAGGTAGGCCTCGACCGCTAGGTGCTCCATAGCCTCTGGCACCTCGCCTTCATTCACCTCCAGTCGGTGTAGATTGGCCGACCACTGGACAGCTCGCTCGGTGGTGTCCTGGATGGCTGCCTGCGCCAGCAGACGCCCCTCCCCCGACGAGGCACTGGCGACTTTTTCCAGCAGCGGCAGTACCGATACGCTGCGCATCGAGCTGAGCACCTCTACCTCGCGCTCCGATACTCGGCCACCAGCTGTATCCAGCAGGCGCTGTAAGACCGGCGGATAGGCGGGATCAGTGATCGTACCATTCTCCGTGACCTCCACACCTCCCTCTGGCGAGGTGAATGGATTGCCCACCTCGAAATTCTCCGAAGACTCGAGCGACTGCAGCTGAGACACTCGATTAAACTTATGATCGAGCAGAATCATCGTCAGAATACCGAGCACCGGATTGGTCACGATGACGACGATACTCAGTAGCGATGAAGGCACCGACTTCCTATGGATACCGGTGAGTATGCCGAAAGCCGCCGCCACGATGAGGTGCAGCGTGGCTGAGATCCGAAAAATCTCAGCCCCCTTGGCGACGAATAGATAGAGCGCTAGCGTCTCTCCAAGTAGGAGAACACCTATCAATCCGAAGTAGAGGTAAGGCTTCACGATCGATTAATTTTGGAATGCACTGAGCGCTTGATCGCTGAGACGGAGGACGAAGAAACGAAGGTCGAGATCCGGCAAATCATTCAAAAGAGCCGTGGCGTGCTGCTCGGCGCTGTCGGATGTCGTAGCCGGAGTGATCAGCCCATAGACGAAGCGCCCTCCCTCGGAGGGGATCTCTGCCAGATCATCTGTCTGCGGCATGCGCATACTCAGCGAGTGAGCAAAGGCCTCGCAACGCGAGGGCGACTCATCCGCACCCGGCGCAAAGATCACCACCCTGTGCTCCTGCCCAGTCTGCTCCTGAATCTCGCGGATCTGGATCAGCCGCTTTTTAAAACCGACCGCATCTAGGATGGGTTTGCCCTCCGGCTCAGGGATAGGCTCGGGCTCGACATCTGGCTCCTCATGGATAGCTGCAGGCTCGGGCTCAGGCTCTGTCACAGCCTGAGGGATCGGCTCGGGCTCTAGATCCACCTCGGGTGCAGCCACCGGCTCTGGGTAGGCTTCTGGTTCGGGCTCTAGTTCTGGCTCCGTCACCGCAGCAGGCACCTCATCGTCGATCACCCCAGCATCCGGCTCGTCCTGGACCATAGGGATCTCGACAGGCGCATCAGATTGCGTCTTATCGGTCTGCGACTCGGCATCGGCTATCTCCTGGCTCACGATGTCGGCGCGCTTCTCTTCGACCGTGCGATCATCATCGACACTCGATGGAGCTACGATGCTGATGCCATTGTTCACCGCATCTTCAAACCAACGATAGGCCGATTCGATCTTCCAAAAATTCTCCCAATGAATCTGCTCAAAATCCATCCTCGAGATCACCAGCACTCGGTAGTCCCGATCTTTCGGGTGAGCGATGACGGCTAGGAACTGATCGTCCAGCCCACCAGAGGCATTCGGCTCGAATGGCTCCCAAAACCAGCGCTGGGTGACGATCTTTACCGAACGCTCCGCCTGATCGATCATCGGCGTCTTTTCCATCGACTCGGGCAGCGTCTCATCCTCCACCAGATGAGCGGTCCGCACAGCCCTCCCATCGCGAGCGCTGTAGTAGATGGCCGCTGAGCGCACGCCACAGCGATCCTTCAGCAGGTTTAGCATCGCTTCGTCGCGATCTGCATCGGTGTACTGCGAGATGATATCCTGGAGACCCAGCGTGAGCCCTGTGGTTTCCAGACCCTGCGCGACGATGGTCGAGGCCAGATCTTGCTCATTGTGCTTGAGCAGAGCGACTTGGCTCTTTAGCACCTTATTCGATGTCAGCGAGTCGTGCAGCAGACGGTCTTTCTGCTCTTCCTCCCGACGGATAAAGCCTCTAACCAAGCCCCCGATCACACCGCTAAGCACCACACTCCACATCAGGAAATTTTCAGCCCCTGTGAGCACCTCGCCCTCTTTGCCGATGATTCCAGCTATCAGCAGCCGGATACCGATGAGCGCCAGTCCAGAGCCTGCTCCGAATATAAATCCGAATCGAAACCCTAGGTAGAATGGCAAAATCACCCATGGCGAGGGGTTCAGCCCGACCCAGCCTGGATCCGATCGGGCAAAAAGCAGATTCACCACTGCCAAAATCACGGCAAAGATGGCGAAATGAGAGAGCGCCTTGATGACGAAGCGAATATCCACGAGTCCGGACAAACCGATTTTGTCGCGGATCGCAGCTAATCCACTGCCTTTGGCCGACTCAGGGCCATCTCCAAAAATGTCACTCATTGTCTTCGCTGCAGGCCAGCGCACCTCCGCCACTAACTACGGCCAAGATCCGGCCATCATTAGATTATCAATGTCGATTAAACGCTCATCGGTGCGATGTCAATTTTCCAGACATTTAGGAGGTCCTTACTTATTGCGCCAGAAGCGCTCGTGTCGCATCGGCGATCCCCTGCCAGGTCGGTCTGTGGGACTTCCACAGATTGGGGTGGTAGGGTATTGGGGTGTCTTTCGAGTTCAGCCGCTGCGGCGGTGCATCGAGCAGGTGAAAGCCCTCTGAGACCACGCGCGAGATCACCTCGGCAGCCACTCCGCCGAATGGAAAACCCTCGCTGACACACAGCAGACGCCCTGTCCTAGCTACCGATGCCAGCACCGTATCGGTATCGATCGGCTTGATCGAGCGCAGGTCGACCACCTCGATCTCCCAGCCACTAGCTGCGAGATCCTGTGCAGCCTTTAGCGCCTCGTGGACCATCGCGCTGTAGGCGACGATAGTGGCGTGGCGCCCCGGTCTAGCGATCCGCGCCATACCGATGGGCAGATTCTTGGTCGGTAGGCTCTCCGCCTTCAGGTGGTAGTAGAGAAATTTGTGCTCGCAGAAGATCACCGGATCATCGATCGCCACGGCATCGAGCATCATCGTATAGGCATCTTCCACCGTAGCAGGTGTCAGCACGATCAGACCGGGAAAGTGGGCGTAGATCGACTCCAGACACTGGCTGTGAAATGGGCCACTACCCTCATTACCTCCCGAGGGCAGACGCACAGTGATCGGGCACGGCACACCCGTCCTCCAGTAGTGTGTGCCCGCTTGATTGACGATCTGGTTGAATGCGATCGACGAAAAGTCGGCAAACTGCATCTCGATGATCGGACGCATCCCCTCGATAGCAGCTCCGATAGCCGAGCCGATCATGGCATCCTCGCTGATCGGAGAATCGGTGACTCGGCCGGGAAACTCGTCGCTGAGCCCCTCGGTTGCCTTAAAGGCACCGCCGAAACCGGCCACATCCTGACCATAGATGTAGACGGCGGGATCGTCTTGTAGAGCCTTTCGCTGGGCCTCGCGGAGTGCTTTCAGATAAGTGACTGCCATGCTGCTGTTTCGAGTGGCCGCCATTCTGACCCGTACTGGAGGCAGATTCAAGGGGGATTAAGATTTCCAAGACTCGAGAGCCGGTGAAAATCCATGAAAGCTAAAACGACTGGCTATTCTCTAGACGGAGGCTCTGTGAACGCCCCACAAAGAAAACGGGGGCTAAGAAGCCCCCGCTACACATGAGATAAGATAAACTAACAAGATCTGAGTGATAAAAAACTTAGAATGCCACGCCGATAGTCGCCTCGCGCTTGGGGATTTTCAGCACCTGGCCGGGATAGATCCGAGAAAACATAATGTCATTCTCTTTGCGCAGATCCCAGAAAGCCACGTCGAACTTCTTGCTGATGCTGCGCACGCTATCGCCGTGCTGGACGACATAGGTCGAGCCTCGATGGTGCATCCGGCAGCTAGCTGGAGTCGTGACGGAGAAAGGTCCCGACGGCTCGTGCACTGTCGCCGGATAGTGCGTAGGAGCGCTGGTGTAGCCACCGGTCGTAGCAGGCTCCACAGTGCGGTAGTCTGGCACAGTCGGCGGACCAAAGCGATCGCTAGGAGACGATGGGTAGGTGTGGCTAGGCACCGCATCGCGATAGACAGGATCGTGAGTCGAGACCACTGCCGGGCTGCCTCCCGTCGGGATGGTCAACACCTGTCCCACGTAGATAGTCGTATTGGACAGTCCATTCGCCGCCATGATCTGCTGGTAGGAGACACCATACTGCTTGCCGATACGGCTCAGAGTGTCCCCAGCTGTGACGCGGTAGATTTCGTCGGCCGATGCGGAGACAGCAGCCGATACGACGATAGCTGAGATGATGGAGGCGATTGTCCTTTTCATGGAGCATAAGACTCGCGGACTGGTGAGCCTATGCAGAAAACTTGCTCG
>JAHDID010000066.1 GCA_020630975.1 Verrucomicrobiota bacterium | reverse complement strand
CATGTATATGCATACTACAGAAATCCAAAAATTATACCGTTTTTATTATTTAAATAGTCTTAGATTTTAAAAATCCATGCTAATCCCTTTAAATCTGTGCTCAATCCATGCTCGATAGCGAAGCCTGAGTATTTTTACATGGATTAGGACGGATTGAACATGGATGATACGGATTATTTTTGGAGTCTTCGGCTCTCTATCCTTTTCCTTTTGCCAGAGTCTCCTGCACACGCTCGACGATGCCCTCGACTGGCCAGAGCCGACCGATACCCTCGTAGCCGCAGGCTAGCATTCCCTCCTCGGGGCCGATGAAATCGACGGAGCGGCTTTTCAGAGTCGCGACATTCTCCTGTGTCGCGACGTGCTGCCACATCTTGCCATTCATCGCAGGTGCGATCAGTACTGGAGCCAGAGTGGCCAGATGGATAGCGCTGAGTGTGTCGTCGGCTAGGCCGTGGGCAAATTTGGCAATCACATTGGCCGTAGCGGGAGCCACCAGTAGCAGGTCGGCATGGTCGGCTAGCTCGATGTGTCCGGGGTGCCAGTTCTGTTTTTCGTCGTAGAGATCGCTGGTCACGGGCTGGCGCGACAGGACTTTCAGCGTGAGTGGCGTGATGAACTCCTGGGCATCCTGAGTCATCACCACATTCACCGTGTGACCGAGCTTGGTCAGCTGGCTGGTGATGTCGGCAGCCTTGTAGGCAGCGATGGAGCCGGTGACTCCTAGGACGATGGTTTTCCCCTCTGTGGTAGGCATATCGCTGTATCTAGGTGCTGGATGAGATGGGTGTATCGATCGCATCGGCGATAGCGGAGCTACCGCGGCGGACTTGTTCTTTCAGCCACTGCCAACTGGCTTTCATACCAGAGAGCACGAGATTGGGTGAGATGGAGTCGAGCTGCAGGCGCTGCTGCACCGCCTCGTCGTGGTTGCGGAAGCGCATGCGCAGGTCGACCACGCTATGCGGACGATCTGACTCTGCATTCTCGATAGTGACAGATGGCATGAGGATGCCTTTGCGCACGCTCGAGTCGAGATCGGCTAGAGGGATGCGGCTTTTGAGCTTGGGTCCGATCAGCCAAGGGCTGTAGGCAAAGACCAGCTCATCGCCATCGCGGGTGAGTCTGCCGTAGGAGCGTGGTTTCACTCCGGGAAAGTGGCGTGTCGAGAAACCTCTGATCGATTCGCCGTCGCGGAGTTCATCATTAGAGGCGTTGGTGAGAAAGTCTTTCACAAACAGGAAGCCGAAGACATTCCAGCGGAAGGCCCAGCCAAAGATGAGTGCGCAGACGATGATGATGGCGAGGGCTGCGACCAGTGCGATCCAGGGATTGATGGCAAGAAAGGCTGCGTAAGCGGCCACGATGACACCTTTGATCAGCGAGATCGTCGAATTCACGATTGCAGATGGGCTGAGCACTTTGATGCTGCTGAAGGCGTGGAAGGTCAGCCAGACTACGAAAAACACTGCAACGCAGAGCACGATGATCAGCACAGGGATGATGACGGGGGCGATGGCTAGCGTGCCATCGCCAGTGGTGGTCGGTGTGGTGGCGGGGAATTGCTCCAGTACGGTAGTCGGCACCACTGCCAGAGCGACGATGGCGGCGCTGGCTTTCTCTTGGATATCGTCGAGCACGGTGATCGGCTTCTTTGCGATCTCAGGAACGGCGAAGCCGAGGGTGTCTTTGGATTTGAGCAGGACGAAGATGCCAAAACAAAGCCCCCAGACCCAAGGCAGGGTGTACCAGGGGAGCTCGCCACGGAGGGCGGCATCGGTCTCGAAGTAGCGCCATGCGCCTAGCACGCCCATCCCGAGCATGGGCGACATCGCTACCCCGGTGGTGGTGGATATCGTCTGGCTGAGAGCGACAGCCTGGCCAAACTCGGTGTCATTGAGCTCTTGTTCATCGCCCTCGGTAGCAGCATCAGTTGGAACTGGGACGGGTAGAGAGCGGGCTTCATCGCCATCCTGTGCGGACAGCGGAGCGGCTAACCCCATGGCGATCAGGGGGATGAGTGAAAATTTTATGAGGCGTTTCATCATAGAGTAGAGACCCAAGAAACCACGAGAAACGTCACTCCCCAAAATTTTTCTGAGATTTGCTCCTAATAATTTAGTTGGCAACACTGGGCTGTATGGGCCGTCTAAGTAATAAGACAACACAAGCAAGCCCATGACAATACCTGACACTGACAACACAACATTGGCGCTCAGCCCCGATGCATTCACAGGCTACTATGTGGCCTCGCTCAAACAGGCCTCTCCAGGCCTAGAGGTGGAAGTGGTCCACGATCTCGAGCTAAAAGTGAGCGAAGAGGGGAGCGAAAACCAATTTCAGACCTTTCTCGACAATGCCTACGCAGCCTACATGAGTGATCAGGAGGCGCGCGATGAGATCATCGAGCAGTTTGTCGCCAGTCAGATCGAGACATTTGAGATGCACAAGCGTCCGGACATCGATCCTGAGCGCATCGTGCCCATCGTAAAGGACCGTGCTTGGATGGATGCTGTGCTAGCGACCATGGAGGATAATGATGCGGATTTCCCCATCCCGATGAGCCGAGAGTACAACTCCGAGCTAGAGGTCTTTTTCGCTGAGGATAGCGAGCACAATATCCGCTACCTGAATGATGATAACCTAAGCACGCTGGAGAAAAGCGAGGACGAACTCTACGAGCTGGCCTGCAAGAATCTCCGCCGGATGCTGGATCACAAGATCGATGTCTCTGGCGATGATGGGATCTATATGATCACTGCAGGTGGCAACTACGAGACCTCTCTGATGCTATTCAGCTCCCTGTGGAAAGGCGATTTTCTCGAAGTATTGGGGCGCACTGTGATCTCTATCCCGACTCGCGATCTGATGCTAGTGACTGGCTCTGAGGATACTGAGGGTATCGAGCGTATCCGCGAGGTCGGCTACCAGGCGATGCAAGACACTCCTTACAGCGTGACCCCAGTACTTTTCGTCTGGGATGATGGAAAATTCGAGGTCTTTGAGGGGTAATTCGAGCCCCGCGAGCGCGGCGCACTACGCCTTGCACGCGGTAGGAATAAAAGCTACGATTCGGCAAATCCCCAAGAGGTAACCCCTCGCAGGGACTGCTGGATGAAGCTGTCAATTGTCACTCCCTTTTATAACGAATCTGAGGTCGTATCGCTCTACTTTGAGAAGTTGGCAGCGGTGCTAGAGCCGTGGGACGATATCGAGTGGGTGGCGGTGAACGATGGTAGCACGGACGATACTCTCGAGCTGCTAAAGGCGCAGGTGGATAAGCGGTCTGGAGTGAAAGCTGTCGAGCTGTCACGAAATTTTGGCAAGGAAGCGGCGCTGACTGCCGGCCTGAGCGAGGCCACTGGAGATGCCATCATCATCATCGATGCCGATCTGCAGGATCCACCCGAGATCATCCCTGAGATGATCAAACAATGGCAAGACGGCTACGATGTGGTCGCAGGTCGCAGAGTCGATCGCTCCACAGACTCGTGGGTAAAGCGCAAGACAGCGCAGAATTTCTACAGAATCTTCAATCACTTCAGCGATGATCCGATTCCCGAGGACGTGGGAGATTTTCGTCTGATCGATCGCAAGGTCTTGGATGTGCTGAACCTGATGCCTGAGAAGAATCGATTCATGAAAGGCCTGCTCAGTTGGCCCGGCTTTCGCGTCAGGTTTGTCGATTTTGAGCGCGATGAGCGCGTGGCTGGTGAGACCAAGTGGAACTACTCCAAGCTGTTCCTATTAGCCTGCGATGGCATTTTTGCTTTTAGTGTCGCACCGCTTCGGATTTCATTTTTTCTCGGCTTCTTAGCATCGACTTTTGGCCTGATCTACGCTGTATACCTCATCAGCAAAACCATCATCCAAGGTGTCGACCTCCCGGGTTATGCGTCATTGATGGTTGTTGTGTTGACCTTTTCAGGTTTGATACTGATCTGTCTCGGCGTGATCGGTGAGTACTTAGGCCGAGTGTACAAGGAGGTGAAAGCTCGCCCGGTTTTTGTGATCAAAGATGTGCACTCGAAGTAGGTGCTTTTAGTTCTGTGTAGAAACGGGCTTCTTGCGGAAACCTAACACAATCAGGTAAGCGCAGAATATCAGGCAAAGCAAAGGCGAGAGCCAGAACTGGAAAGTGTCGATTTTTGCGATTTCTGCCGAACGTAGTGTCTGGAAAAATCGGTAGAGGTAGTCGGAAATGGAGTAAGAAAAGCCCCAGCCAATGACCATGAAGGCTAGTAGCCAACGCTCTTTTCGGGGTGGGATAGCGCCAGCTGCGAGAGCCATCAGAGCTGTGGTAGGGATGGCTATTATCACATAGGAACCACCTTCGCTCCGAGGATTGAAAAGCATGAGATAGGTAGCCCCCCATGCAGCGGTGTAGATGGCACGTCTCAGTGCATCGGTGTGGCGCGTGGCCCAGAGGAGGGCTGTCAGTGTCAACGGAGCGAGCACGACTTTCAAGATCCAGCTAAAGGTAGAGTGGAGGTAGATTCCCACAGAGTTCAGCAAGCCTTCCAAGTTGTTGTTTCTGGTTTCGGCCTCCATTGGGTTGGCGGAGAGCTTTGTCTTATCGATAAAGAGAGCGTGTTGCTCGATGACATAGCTCCAGCTCTGGCAGGCAAAGGGCAGTAGCATGAAGGCGCTGACTCCTAGGACGAGGCGTTTTCGCATAGATGGATACAGCGCACCCACGAGAAGCAGCAAGACTATCATTTGGGGCTTCAGTCCGAGCCCGAGCGCTAGCCAGAAGGCGGCTCGATTCCATCGTTTCTCATACAGATCTGCTATGATCAAGGCGGACGCAGCAGCAAGGCCTACATTCATTTGAGCGGCCATGGCAGGTCCGATCGCTGCAATAATAACCAAAGTACTGATGGGGAGGAATGCGCGCTTCTGAGCATAAACGCTTAGTGGCTGGGAGATTCGCCATACACTCCATGCTAGCCAGGCTATCAGTAGTGCTCTGAGAAGAATGTCATTCCCAAGTTGAGGGAGAACTGCTAAGGGGATTCCCAATACGGCTGCTACAGGAAAGTAAAGAAAGCCATGTATACTGCCTAAGTGGTATATCGGGTCCCCGGCTAGCCACGAGAGTGAAGCTCCGCGGTAGGCTTGCACCACGGATTGCTCGAAACCGCTACTAACTCCATAGCCGCATAAACCAATGACGAAAAATGCCCAGAATGCCCAGCCAATGATGTCGGACCAATTCTTCGTTTGGGGTGATGGGGTTTCAGTCTCCACTAGCCTTTAAAGATAAAGAACTTCCTGCACACAAAGTTCACGATCATCGAGCTGAGCACATAGGTGCCTTGAGATAGGTGGGTGCTGACACCGAGAAGTTTGATCAGTAGAGGGCCGCCGAATAGACCACCGAGAAAGGCGATGAGATTGACCAACGTGAATAGAGCCATCTCGGTGGCTTTGTTGTGTCGGCCGGGCTTGAATACCCAGAGAACATTCAGGGTATAGGCGGTGGCGTTGCCAAAGAACCACGCGATACCATTGTTGATCGTGCTATTCCGTGCGCGCAGAGCATCGGAAATGGGTTGCCCATCGACTAAAGAGTTGTCGAGCGCAGGAAACAGTGAGCCACTCGCCAAGAGGTAAAACACCGTCATGTGCACTGCGACGGTGACGACACCAAAGATGAGATACTTCGCCACCTGAAAAACAGGGTGCGCATCATGGCTGAGGAATTGCTGGAGGAGATTGGGCTCTGGGCTAGTCGACTCTGCTTCCATATAATGCGTGCTCGTGTGGCACTGCGGTCAGACTCGCCTTGTGCTTTGCAGAGTCACGTAGATGATGATCAGACCTGTTGTTACTTCAGGTCGTTCCACTTGTTCACCAGCCCCTCGCGGACGCCACCGATCTCGTAGAGCTTCTTCTTGTCGTGCACCATCTCATCGCGGCTGGTACCGGTGATAGCGTAGTCTTTGCGCAGGAAGATCGCTTGCTCGGGGCAGACTTCTTCGCACATGCCGCAGTAGATGCAGCGGATCATATCGATGTCGAAAGAACCTGGGCGCTTCTCGACTTTGGCCCACTTATCGTCGCTAGGGATCTCCTCTGGCTTGATGGTGATCGCACGCGGCGGACAGATGAACTCGCACAGCTGACAGGCCACACAGCGCTCGCGCTGCTGCTCGTCGGTGACTAGGGCTGGGGCACCACGGTAGTGCTCGGGTAGGTTCGCATCCCACTTTTCTTCGGGATACTGCATGGTCACCTTCTTACGACCCGTCAGGGTATTGATGAAGTGACGACCAGTGACAACTAGGCCCTTTGCGATGCCTGGAAGGTAGAGCTGCTCCCACCAACGGAGCTTGGGACGTTTTACGACGATGGCCATGATTCGATTTTCTAAAGGTGTGTTTTTGACAGGATTAACAAGATTTCACAGGATTGGAATTGCATAGAAAAATCATGTTAATCATGTAAATCCTGTCCTAAAAAATAATTACTTAACGAGCCACAAAATCAGTGCAGTAAGGATTACGTTTGCCAAGGCGATCTCGAAGAAGAATACCCAGCCGAGACGCATGAGCTGATCGTAGCGGAAACGTGGTAGCGACCAGCGGATCCAGATAAAGAATAGGATGAAACCGATGACCTTGGCGAAGAACACACCGATGTGGATCAGGCCGGTAAAGATACCGACTTTCTCACCTTCCTCTGGAGTGAGCCAGCCAAATGGCAGTGACCAGCCACCTAGGAATAGGGTGACGGCTAGGCCGGAGCCGATGATCATCGCGGCGTATTCGCCGAGGAAGAACAGCGCAAACTTCATCGAGCTGTACTCGGTGTGGTAACCGGCAACCAGCTCCGTCTCACACTCAGGTAGGTCAAATGGCAGACGATTGGTCTCGGCGAACATCGATGTGGTGAAAATGATGAAGGAGATGAAGACTGGGATGGCTAGTAGCAGACCTTTCAGCGTGAGGCCTTCGCCCCACAGAGGCAGGATGGCCCAGCCGTTTTCGGCCTGGTATTGCACGATGCGACCGAGGTTCAGCTCGCCAAAGATCATGATCAGAGGCACGATCGAAAGGCCGAGGCAGATCTCGTAGGAGATCATCTGGCTGGTGGAGCGCACGCCACCGAGGAATGGGTACTTTGAGTTCGACGCCCAGCCTGCGAGCACGATGCCGTAGACGGTGAGTGAGGCGATCGCAAAGATGAATAGCGGACCGACATCGAGATCGGCGATGACCATCTTTTCTCCGAGGACATTGCTGCCAAACGGGATGACCGCACAGGTCAGCAGCGATGGAACCATCGTGAGTGCTGGGGCTAGCCAGTAGTAGCCTTTGCGCACGTGATTGGGTGTGAAGTCCTCTTTGAGCAGGAATTTGATACCATCGGCCACGGCCTGCAGCAGGCCGAATGGGCCGACTCGGTTAGGGCCGACTCGGTCCTGGATAGCCGCACTGACTCGGCGCTCTGCCCAGACAGACATCGCGACTAGCGGCAGGATCATCATGAATGCGAACATGATGATCTTGATGGTGGAAGCGGTTAGGAAATACCAGTCCATGGTTTAAGTGGCGTCGAAAGAATTTTTAGACAGGATTAACAGGAATTTACAGGATTTCTATTTAACCGATGATCTCGCCAGATGCGACACGGGCGCGCTCGCGCTGGAGTAGTGGTGGTAGCTCGGCTCCAGTCTCGATGAGCTGGGTGCCTTGGTCGCCGATGTCACCCCAGGTGAGTCCGTTGAATTCGGAGACTTCTGCAGCGAGTTGTTTGAAAATGTCGGTCGCGGAGTAGATACCGTTGCCACCGCCTAGCTCTTGGATGAGATCGCGGATGATCTCCCATGGCTCTAGGGTCTGGCCTGGGCCATCTACGGCGCGGTTGAGACGCTGGAGACGACCCGTGGCATTGATCATGGTACCGCTCTTTTCTGCCCAGCAGGCACCTGGTAGCACCACATCGGCTGCGTCGGCAGTCGGATTGGTGGTGGGGTAGCTGGTCAGTAGGAAGTCGAGTTGCTTCAGATCCTCGGCGGTAAATCCGGCGTCGGAGATCAGGTCCTCCTGCAGCACGAGCAGGGCTTTCACCTTGCCGCTGGCGATGTCCTTTTTCAGCAGATCCAGGCTAGCACCCGGGTCTTTCACGCCGAGCACAGTATTCACACCTGCGGTGTTGGGATTGCGATCGTCGGAGATCAGATAATTGTCAGCTTCACCACGGCGGGCTACGACATCGATGTCGCGCACGTCGAGCTGCGACTTCAGCTTGTTGACCATGTAGAGCTCCTCATTGGTCATGCGAGCCGAGGCGACGATGGCTACCTCGCCAGCGTCGTATTTCTGCAGGCGCTGACTGGCGTAGGCGATTGCTTGGCTGTAGTCGGCCAGCTTGTGCTTGCCGTCCTCTTTGATCAGGGGATCGGTCAGGCGGCTCTCCAGATCATTGATCCAGTGAAAGCTGAGACGGTGAGAGTCGGGCATCCAGTCAGAGTTCACCTCATTGTTCTGACGCGGGGTGATCCGGTAGATCTGGCCCTGACGCGAGTAAACGGTGATGTTGGTGCCGGTGGCGCAATTGGTATCGATGGTCTGCGTCTCCTTCATGAACCAGACACGCATCTGGAAGCGGAAGTCATTCGACGTGAGCGCACCCACAGGGCAGATATCCACTGTGTTTAGCGAGTAGTTGCTATCCATCTCGCGGCCAGGATAAACGGCGAGCGTGGTGTGCGAGCCACGATCGGTGAAGCCGAGCACCGGATCGTCGGCCACCTCATCCATGAAGCGGATACAGCGGCTACACATGATGCAGCGCTCGTCGTCGAGACGGATGCGTGGGCCTACATCGACATTTTTCGGCTTTTTCACCTTCTGCTCACGGAAGCGAGACTCGCCCTTACCGTGCTCCACGGAAAACTCCTGCAGTGAGCACTCGCCCGCCTGGTCGCAAATCGGGCAATCGAGCGGGTGGTTGGCCAGCATCAGCTCCATGACACCCTCGCGGCAAGTCTCGGTGAGCTCGCCGGTGGTGCGGATACCCATATTCGGCGCGATGGTATTCGCACAAGCAATCACCGGGCGCGGCATCCACGAGATAGGCACATGCCCATCCTCATCTGGCTCTGGTGGGTCCTCGCCTGGGCGCGGACGCGGCGGCATACCCATCTGCACCAGACACATGCGACAGTTGCCGGGTGACGATAGCTTCGGGTGGTAGCAGTAGTGCGGCACCTCGACACCAGCCTGGCGACAGGCTTCGATCATGCGTGTGCCTTTAGGGAAGGAGTGCCACACTCCATCTATCTCTACGTCGATTAAATCTGATTGCTCCGCCATTTTCTTAGACAGGATTAACAGGATTAACAGGATTTTTCTGAGTCCTGTGTTTCCTAAAGTATTGGAGTGATTTGTTTCCGAAATTCAATAATAGACCGACATCTTTGCCGGTGGCTGAGAGATAATTTACTGTTTGTACGTGATGAGCGCGGATGATATTTTCGACTGCTTTTAATTCAACGATCACCTCATCTTTAACCAAGAAATCAGCTTCGAAATCACCAGCCACGATATCCTTATACATCACAGCCAATTTCTTCTTACTCTCATAACCTAGACCCAAAAGACTCATCTCATAAGCCAGAGCCTTGTGATAGACAGACTCAAGAAAACCAGGCCCAAGAACTGAATGCACTTCCATGGCAGACCCAATAACGTCGCCAGTTATGTCATTCAGTTCTCGCATCAAAAAAATCCTGTTAATCTTGTTAATCCTGTCTAAAAACTACTTCAGACCCGCTGCCGCCAATTCACGCTCAGCATTCACAGCGACTCCCTCGTAGTCTTCACTAGTGTCAGCCACTAGCTCATCTTTAAATTTATCGATAAAGCTCTCGGTCGGCCAGCTGGAGGCCTCGCCGAAGGCGCAGATGGTGCGGCCGTCGATATTGCGCGCGACAGCATCTAGGGTATCGATGTCGTCTGGCGAGGCTTGGCCTTTTACCACACGGTCGGTGATCTTCTTCATCCACAGCGAGCCCTCGCGGCATGGAGTACACTGGCCGCAGCTCTCGTGGGCGTAGAAGTTGTTGATGTTGTTCAGCACCCAGCTGATTGAGCGGCTGTCGTCAATGACAATCACGCCACCGGAGCCTGCCATTGATCCGCAGGCAGCTAGGGTATCGAAGTCCATCGGGATGTCCCAGATGTCGATCTCTTTTTCGTCGTCGCCTTTGCCGATTTTGAAAGTCTCATCTGCGCGCAGCACCTTGGCAGAGGACCCACCGGGGATCACTGCCTTTAGCTTGCGACCGTCTTTGAGGCCACCGCACATGTCATTGATCAGCTCGCCCATGGTCACGTGGCCGACCTGCACCTCGAAGTAGCCTGGATTCACCACATCGCCACTCACGCAGAGGATGCGGGTGCCGGTGTTGTTGGGTTTGCCGGTCTTGGACCACTCTTCGCCGCCCATCTGCATGATGTGTTTCACATGGCAGAGAGTCTCGACATTGTTCACGATCGTCGGGCACAGGTAGAGGCCCATCGCCGCTGGGAAGTAAGGTGGCTTGATGCGTGGGTAGGGGCGCTTGCCCTCGAGCGACTCGATCAGACCGGTCTCCTCACCACAGATGTAGGCACCAGCACCGCGGTGCACGTAGATCTCTAGATCGAAGCCTGTGCCCAGGATGTCTTTGCCGAGAAAACCTTTGGCGTGCGCCTCTTCGATAGCTTTCTCCAGGATCTGAGCACCCTCGGGAAACTCCTCGCGGATGTAGATGTAGGCCAGGTGAGCGCCCACGGAAAAGCAAGAGATCGCCATGCCCTCGATCAGCTGGTGCGGATCTTGGTGGATGATGTAGCGATCTTTGAAAGTGCCTGGCTCGGACTCATCCGCATTACAGATCAGGTAGACGGGCTTTTCGTTGTTTGGCGGTAGGAACCCCCACTTCACTCCAGCAGGGAAGCCCGCACCACCACGGCCACGGAGACCGGCGGTTTTGACTTCCTCGCGGATCTCGTCCGGGGTCATCTTGTAGGCCTTTTTCTGCATCTCATAGCCGCCATCGGCTATGTAGGTCTCGATAGACTGGTCCCAGCCCTCGCGATCGACGTTTTTAAAGACGCTGCGAGTCTCGCGCGGGTGCGGCTCTTTGCCTGGTAGGTATTTGATCTCAGACATTTGAGTTTACTGGTATTGTTTGAGTAGGGCATCGACATCCTCCACTTTTTCGTGGAAGTCATCATCGACTAGGCATACTGGGCCAGTGCCGCAGCTGGCGAGACATTCGGCGAATTCGATACTGTACTTGCCATCGGCACTCACAGCGATGGGATCGTGGTGAGTCACGCCCGAGCGATCGATGCCTGCCTTTTCGCAGATCGACTCCATCAGCTCGTAGCTACCGGCCATGGCGCAGCTCAGCGTGCGGCACACACGGATGTGGTATTTGCCCGGAGCTGTCTGGCGAAAGCCAGGGTAGAAGGTAACCACCTCTAGCACCTTGATCGGCTCTAGCTCTAGCTTGGCTGCGGTCCACTCTACGGCCTCATTGCTGATGTAGCCGAAGTGGTGCTGCAGATGGTGCAGCACAGGCAGCACAGCCGAGCGCTTGCTCACAGGATAGTGAGTGATCCGCTCGTCGATTTCTTTCTCTAGCTCGGCTGGTACGTCTAGCGTCATGAAATTTTGAATAGGGTACAGAAAAAATTGAATAGGGTACAGTCTGGAGTGAATAGGGTACAATCAGCGTCTATCATCGATCGCACTCTCCCATCACGAAGTCGAGACTACCCAGGATGGCTACCGTGTCGCTCATCATGCGACCTTCTAGGATTTTTGGCAAAATACTCAGGTTCACAAAGGACGGGGCGCGGATCTTCAGGCGATAGGGCACTCCGCCTCCCTTTGAGTGGATGTAAAAACCAAGCTCGCCTTTCGGATTCTCCGCACCGAAGTAGACCTCGCCTTCTGGCGCGTCGAGTCCCTCGGTGATCAGGATAAAGTGGTGGATCAGCTCCTCCATGCTCATCAGCACGCTCTCTTTACCAGGCACACGCTGCTTGGCATCGGCGATATTGATCGGGCCATCGGGGATGGTCTTGATCACCTGGCGGATGATCTTCACACTCTGGCGCATCTCCTCCATGCGGACGGCGTAGCGATCGTAGCAATCGCCGTGCTCACCGATAGGGATGTCGAAGTCGTACTGATCGTAGTCGAGGTAAGGCTTGTTCTTACGCAGGTCGTGGTCGACGCCCGAGCCGCGTAGGTTTGGCCCGGACAGACCGTAGGAGATCGCCTCCTCGCGGGTGATCACACCGATGTCCTTCGTCCGGTCTAGGAAGATCTTATTGCGCGATAGCAGGGTATCGATCTCGTCGAGCTGCTTGAGGAAGCCCTCGCAGAACTCTTCCACCATGCCCAGGAAGCCCTCGGGCAGGTCGCGGATCTGGCCACCGACACGAGTGTAGCTGGTGGTGAAGCGCGCTCCAGTGAGCTGCTCGCACAGATCATAGACCTTTTCACGCTCGGTGAAGGTGTAGAGGAAAACCGTCATCGCACCCACGTCCATCGCGTAGGCACCCAGGCCCAGCAGGTGAGCCGAGATACGGGCGATCTCGCAGGCCAGCACACGGATCGCTTTGCCACGCGCAGGCAGCTCCCAGCCCATCAGCTTTTCCACCGCGCAGGCGTAGGCCACATTGTTGGCCAGCGGCGCCAGGTAGTCGAGGCGGTCGGTGTAGGGGATGAATTGGTTGTACTGCATGTTCTCGGCGATCTTTTCGTCGCCGCGGTGCAGAAAGCCCACATCGGGGTCGGCCTTGGTGATGATCTCGCCATCCATCTCCAGCACCAGGCGCAGAACGCCGTGTGTCGCAGGGTGCGAGGGGCCCATATTGAGCACGAGCTTCTCGCCCACGAGATCCTCGGTGGTCTGCTGGTAGCCTTCCAGCTTTTCTGCGACCCGGGAAGCCGGGTCGGCGATTTCGAGCTCTTTTGTAGAGGTAGTCATGCCAAGCGTGTCCGATTAATACGCGCGCGGGAACTATGATGGGGACCACATTATCATTCAAGCTGACTTTGTGAAAATTTTCACAAGCTCCGCGTGGTGCGGGCTGGCGGTTCTATTTGTCTCCGTAGGGGGGCTCAAGCCCTGTGTGATCACCAGTGTGCAGTCTTTGATTTTGTAGACCAAGTGGTGTTCGCCGTTGATTCGCTTCGGTCACTGGCTTGAGAGATGATTTTTCGAGCTATTTGGGCTGCTGTGTGATGCAGTAATTTGAGTTAGGTCTTTTCCCTCGCTTCGATTACCTCAGGGAATGAGCCGAGGCTGCTCAGGGGCTTCTCACCATTCGCGACAGCGGCTAGTGTTGTCATTAGTTCTTCTCGCTCAGGTTCTTCACGCACGATCTGTGCAATTTGGCGGGAAAAGTCCCATTCGGTTCGTTTGCCAGTGTCCAAGGTGTCTAGGAGGTTGTGTAGAGCTGTTGATCTAGTTAAGGGAGGTGAGAAACCGAATTCATATAACTTCAATTCGACGAGTAAATCGTCATCTTCACAGAGGTTTTTACTTCGTTCGAGGTACTTGAGTCCTTCTTCGCGCCTTCCTTGGCTGAACAAGAAACCAGCAAAGTTACCAAGGTGGTTTGAATGCGTGGGGTCTTCTTTTAGCGCCCTTTCATAAAGTTCCTCAGCCCGAGTGTCGTCGTGGCGCAGGCTCGTAAGAAAGGCAGCAAAGTTGCCTAGGTTGTTTGGATGCTTAGAATCTTCCTTTAGTGCTTTTTCGTAAAGCTCCTCGGCGCGATCATAGTCCTGGCGATGAACCTTAAGAAATACAGCAAAGTTACCAAGGAGGCCTGCGTGGTGGGGGTCTTCCTTTAGTGCTTTTTCGTAAAGCTCCTCGGCGCGATCATAGTTTTGGCGACGACTCTCAAGGAATACAGCAAAGTTACTCAGGCGGTTTGCATGCTTGGGATCTTCTTTCAGTGACCTTTCGTAAAGCTCCTCGGCGCGATCATAGTCCTTGCGATAGTTCTCAAGAAATAAAGCAAAGTTACCCAAGGGTGAGGGCTTTAATGGGTCTAACTCAATAGCTCGTTCATACAGAATCTCGGCATCATCAAGGTTCTCACCCGTTTCGTGAAGCTCCACTGCATAAGAGGCCATCATACCTGCTGAGTTTGATTCGTAGATCTGTTGAGCAAGGGGGCTCGAAAATACTGGAGACGCTTTGGCGAGTCGATCACCAAGGTCGGTGAGCACGAAATCCCGCCGCTCCACGTAATTGGCGCTGTCTTTGATGCCGGCTGTCAGTAGACCAGAAATGCTTTTTAGGGAATAGCTGATTTGCTCGGTGTCTGAACCGCGCTCTAGAAGGATAGGCAGAGACTCTCCGAAGCTCCAGCGAGAGATGTAAGGCACCTTGGAGAAATCTAAAATCCGTGATATTGGCACGTCTCGGTGCAGCCACGAGCCATATAGCGGCTCTAGGCTTTTTGCAATTCTGCCCAGCCAGTGTTCTGCAATGGCTGTCTCGTCGCGCTGATCCAGACGCGAGACGATGGGGACTGTAAGTAATTTGCCCTCACTGAGTGGGAACTTGGAATGATTAGTCACGGCTCGGGTGGCCACTTGCAGTATGCCATCCAAGCTCTGCCGAGCAGGGGTGAGCACTAGCGCCAGAATGTCGGGCAACTGTACCGTGCACACGCCGCTAATATCTGAAATGCCAGTCCGGCTATCGATGAGTATAAAGTCGTAAGAGCCCTGCCACTCGCGCTTGATGGAGTCTAGCTGGCGAGCAAACTCATGCTGGGTGTAAAGAACATCCCAGTCCAGCTCCCTGACGCGCTCGATATACTCAGCTCCCGGAGCATCTTGACCTGCGTGAATGATATCGACTGAGCCACAAATACCTGAGTCCGCCCTGTGGGTGACATTGACGCTGATAACCGCATCCTGCCACGTCTGGGCCAGATTAGTTGATGGGTTTTGATAGCTCAGAAGTAGATCGATGACGCCCGGTTTATCGAGAGAGCGCTTGTCGTTTATTTCATCTCGAAAATACTCGATCAGTCCTGGTGCTTCGAGATCCCAGTCCAAGCAAAGCACCCGATAGCCCCATAGTGCTAGCTGAGTTGCGACATTGGCTAGGATAAAGCTACGCCCGACCCCTCCCTTGTAGGAGTAAAAGGTGATCACTTTGCCTTTCTGATCTGGATGTTTCTTTTCAGTTTTCATCCTAGATTTGAGGTTTGAGTGATCCTAGTGGTTTATTGGGTTTCAGTTCTATCTCATCAGGATCGAGAGCCTCCCAGGTGGCCTCCCAGGGTGGAGCGTTGGCCAGCCGGCTCACAATTTGCTTCGCCACTTTGGCCACTTCCTTCTCAAATTCCAGATAGAGGGGAGTCTCTCTAAATGCAGGGGCGCTGACTGCATAGTCATGAAACTTTTGTCCTTGTCTAGCACCAGCCTCATCGGGAAAGTAATCCCCATCGCCGTAGATGACGGAGAATAAACACCCTCCTTCGTGTGGGGCCACCTCGCAGTCCTTTTCTCGCTGCAAGATGGTCTGCCACTCTGCTTGGCACCATCTCGATTCAAAATAAGAAGGATTCCACACACCTAGTAGAATTTTTGACCTGACCAGCGCTCTCTGTATGGTGTCTTCCCATCGGACACCATTTTCCATCTCGTGATCTATAAATATCCTAGGTGCGACAGGTAACTCTTGGGTGAGCTTGCTCTCGAGTAGAGGGTGAAAGTGGTCGCAGACCCAGTCTTTAACCTCTAGCCCGCGCCGATAACTGATGAAAACATCATACTCGTAGTCACTCATCGAGGCCTCTGGTAATGTCAAAGGCAGTGATTTTCAAGCGTGGAGGAAGAATTTGCTGCGTGAGTGAAATGCAGAACAGAAGTGTTAAGATTTCCCTCGTCGCAAAAGACGTTTGATTGAGTTTCACCTAGGCAGCGCTCTGTCCGAAGATGAATTGACCAAAGCCAACGCACTCAGTCTCAGGCTCTTCTTGGGTCTCGACCCAATCAAGCTTCTTGGCGGATGGATCAAACATCCTCCAGATGGAATCGACCTGCTCATCGCGGATGTGCTCCTCGATAGCAGCAATGGAAAAGCTCGCCTTCCTTTTGGCGGCTTTGCAGGCTTCTCTGATGACCCATTGGTCAATGAGAGACGTTGCGGCTGTGATCAGCGCATTTGAGAATGTTTTCATTGGAGGTGAGTCTGTTTGGGTGGGTGTGTTCGTGTGTTTCTACAGACGAGAGGCCCACCAAAAGTGAGCCGATCGACTATAAATGTTTGTTACGCAAGTAATAAACGTGACTTAACTTAGATCAAAATCTGAGATTATCAAGTACTAGCGTTTCAACAGACAGTGTTCCAATGCCTCATCCACTGTCGAAACTGGGATTATCTTCAGTTTCTTCTTCGCAGATTCAGGAATATCTCGGATATCTTTAGCATTTTCCTCGGGGATGAGGATGGTGCGGATGCCAGCATGCTCAGCCCCGAGGGACTTCTCCTTCAGGCCGCCGATGGCGAGCACCTCACCGCGCAGATTGATCTCGCCAGTCATACCGATGTCTTTATTGACGCGCTTTCCTGAGAATAACGAGACTAGGGCGGTGTACATGGCCACACCGGCGGATGGGCCATCTTTCGGGATGGCTCCAGCGGGCACGTGCACGTGGATATCGTATTTGCCAAAGTCCTCCCACACGATCTCCAGCGACTCGTGGCGAGTACGCACCAGACTCCAGGCTGCCTGCAGGGACTCCTGCATGACATCGCCGATCTGGCCGGTGAGCTTGAGCTGGCCTTTGCCGGGGAAGCGCACGGCCTCGATATTGAGCACCTCGCCGCCGACTGGTGTGTAGGCGAGACCATTGACCACACCGATCTGGCTGGCCTGGCTCTTGCTCTCGCGTATGTAGCGCGGCGCGCCCATCACCTCCTCGATGTACTCGGGAGTCACCTTGATCTCGACGGACTCGTCTACTGCGACCTGGGCTGCTACCGAGCGGCATAGCGCACCGATCTCGCGCTCGAGATTTCGCACGCCGGCCTCGCGAGTGTATTCCTCGATCAGCTTTTTCAGACCTGTGGTGGAGAATTTTGCCTGTCGATTGACGATGCCGTTCTCTTTCAGTTGGCGCTTCACGAGGTAGCGCTTCGCGATCTCGTGTTTTTCCTCCAGCGTGTAGCCAGGTAGCTCGATCACCTCCATACGATCCTGAAGCGGCGCAGGGATAGGGTCGATCTGGTTGGCAGTGGAGATGAAGATGCACTGGCTCAGATCGAAAGGCACGTCTAGGTAGCGATCGACGAATTCATTATTCTGCCAAGGATCGAGAACCTCTAGTAGGGCGCTAGCCGGATCTCCGCGGAAGTCGGCACCGATCTTGTCGACTTCGTCGAGCATGATCACTGGATTGCGAGTGCCGCAGCGGCGTAGCTCGTGGATCAGGCGGCCGGGTAGGGCGCCCACGTAGGTGCGGCGATGGCCGCGGATCTCATTTTCGTCGCGCAGGCCACCCACAGAGATGCGGGCAAACTCGCGGCCGAGAGCTTCGGCGATGGATTTTCCGAGACTGGTTTTACCCACACCTGGAGGGCCGAGTAGGCAGATGATGGGGCCACGACCCTCAGGATTGAGCTTGCGCACGGCGAGGTATTCGATCAGACGCTTTTTCACCTTGTCGAGACCGTAGTGATCGCGATCGAGGATCTCCTGGGCGCGCTCGAGGTCGTGATTGTCATCAGAGAGTTTTTCCCATGGCAGCTCGGCGAGCGTCTCGAGGTACGTGACGATGACTGAGTGCTCTGGGCTGGCAGGTGGGATCACATCTAGGCGCTTTAGCTCGCGCTCGGCTGCCTCTAGTGCTACCTCCGGCAGGCCGGCGGCATCGATACGCTCGCGCAGGTCTTCTACCTGCTCCTCGGAGCCGTCGCCCTCGCCTAGCTCACGCTGGATGGCGCGCAGCTGCTCGCGTAGGTAGGCTCGGCGCTGGGCGTCGGAAAATTCATCCTCCACATCGTCGCGTAGCTTTTGCTGCAGGTCTGCGATGTGTAGGTGATTGTTCAGAGAGGCCTGGATGCTATCGGCACGGGACTCTACGCTCACATCATCGAGCAGTGCCTGCTTTTCATCGATCTCCATGCTCAGATTCGTCGCGAGGAAATCGGTGAGGATGGCTGAGGACTCGATGGCGTGGAGGGCGTGATTGGCCTCGTCCGGGATGTGTGGCGTGGCATCGATGAATTCATCGGCCGACTCGCGCAGATTGGCGATCTTGGCATTCCACTGGTCGGACTCTTTCGGAAAGATATTCTCTAGGATAGAGAACTCGGCACGGAGGTATGGCGTGTCCTGGGTGAAAGATTTGATCTCGATACGCTCGACGATTTGGATGAGCACCAGCAAGTGGTCGCTATCCTGGCGCATCATGCGCAGCACATTTCCTAAAACTCCGACGTGGTACAGATCGCCGGGGCCGGGCACGTCGATGCTGTCGTCTTTCTGCGTACAGAGACCAAGTAGTCGGCCTGTGGGCAGCAGCTCCTCGAGCAGCTGCTGGCTAGCAGGGCGCTCTACGGTGAGAGGGGCTACAGTGCCGGGGAAAAGCACCACGCCGCGTAGCGGCATGATCGGGATGGTGGATGGCATGTCTTTGCGCCACTCGGGCGGCTCGGCGTCGCGATCGGAGCCAGAGATGTCGATAATCTCGCCGGAGGAGTCTGACAGCATGCGTTCGATGTCTTCCATAGAAAAAGGGTAGGTGGTAAAGTGAAACAGTAGAGGGGTGGAGTCGGGTGGTAGAATTTTTTGGGTCAGATTAGCCTTCGGTAGTGGGCTCTACGAGTGGTAGGACGATACGGAGCAGCCCATTCTCTTGTTTGGCGGTCACTTTCTCTCGATCGACCTCGGCAGGTAGGTCGACTTCGCGATGGAATCGGCCGCTCTCGATCTCCATGGTCAGCACCTGGCGGCACTGGCTGGAGGCGTCGCGTGTGGGAGCTGGTGGATTTCGCTCGCCAGAGATGCGTACTTTATCGGGGAAAACGTCGAGACAGATGTCGGACTTTTCGATGCCGGCTAGATCTACCCAAATCTCAAACCGATCGTCGTAGCGATAGGCATTGATGTGTGGGCGCCACCCTTCGTGCGGATGGAATTCGCTGAAGTGTAGAGTGCCTAGCTGGGAGGTCAGGTCGCCGGTCTTGCCGATGGCCCGAGATAGTTTCTTCGACATGAAGCCGATGTTAGAATGGTCTGCGGGGTTTTGCAATGGTGGTTACGGGGTAGGGTGGCATCACACCGGTGGCAATGTGGATTGACAGTCGGTCACAGGGTTCGTTATTGAGTGATCATGCGTGGACTACTTCTCACCATCATCTGCCTGGTCGGCCATTCTGTGGTTTCGGCTGGGGAAAGGCCCAATATCCTCTTCGCTTTTGCTGACGACTGGGGGCGCTACGCATCGATCTACAGCCAGGTCGATGGCGAGGGCACGCTGAATGACTTCATCGACACGCCAAACTTCGATCGCATCGCCAAGAGTGGTGTGCTGTTTGCCGATGCTCACGTGCCGGCTCCGTCCTGCACGCCGTGCCGTAGCTCTCTGCTGTCGGGTCAGTATTTTTTCAAAACCGATCGGGCGGCTTTTCTGCAGGGAGCGATCTGGGATGCGGAAAAGATAGCCAGCTACCCACTGATCCTAGAGGAGGCGGGCTATCACATCGGCTACACGGCCAAAGTGTGGACCCCAGGGACCCCGAGGAATGCTCCGTATGGCGAGAAGCGCACGGAGTACAAGTCGAAGCCGCAGCAGATCAATGCCTTTTCCCAGACAGCCGATAAGCTAGTGGGCACAGGTGTGTCGGTAGACGAGGCGAAAGCAACACTGATCGGGCAAGCCGAGGAGGCGTTTGATAATTTCGTAGCAGCCTGGGACCGAGAGAAGCCTTTCTGCTACTGGTTTGGCCCGACGAATGTGCACCGCAAGTGGACAGCTGGCTCAGGCAAGCGCCTCTGGGGGATCGATCCTGACGATCTCGAGGGGCATATGCCGCCCTTTCTTCCAGATGTGCCAGTGGTCCGCGAGGATATGGCTGACTATCTAGGCGAGGCCATGGCATTCGACGCCATGCTGGGTGCGATCCTCGATAAGCTCGAAGCCACTGGTGAAATGGACAACACCATGATCGTGATCTCTGGCGACCATGGGGCACCAGGCTTCCCGCGCGGGAAGTGCAATCTCTACGACTTTGGCACGCAGGTGCCGCTAGCCATCAGCTGGCCTGCAAAGTTTCAGGGTGATCGAGTGGCAGAAGATGTGATCAACATCATGGATCTGGCTCCCACCTTTCTCGATGCTGCCGGCGTCGATATCCCAGAGGCGATGCATGGAAAGAGCCTGATGCCGCTGCTGACTTCCGGAAAATCCGGCCAGATCGAGCCCGGCCGCACCTGGATCGTGACGGGGCGTGAGCGCCACGTGCAGAAGGCCCGTGCGGATGAAAGAGGCTACCCTCAGCGTGCTATCCGCACGCAGGACTACCTCTACATCTGCAATTTCGAGCCGGAGCGCTGGCCGATGGGCGATCCTTATCACGTAGATGCCGAGCAGGCACCTACTACCGACGCCCTCACCAACAACACCTTTGTCACCTTCGCCGATCTCGACGCCAGCCCCACCAAGGCATTCCTTTTCCAAAATGGCGAAGACCCCAAATACAAGGAGATGTACGATCTAGCCTTTGCCAAGCGCCCAGAGGAGGAACTCTACATCCTGAAAGACGATCCACACCAGATGAACAACCTCGCCTATGACGACCAGCACTTCGATCTAAAGACTAGGCTCCTAGACCAGCTCATGACCGAACTCTGGCGCGTAGAGGATCCCAGGGTGGCTGAGGAGAAAGTCAGGTTTGAGCATCCGCCGTTTGTGCCTGGAGAGTGAAGCACGTCTCAGGTAGTTAGGTAGGATTCTTCGAAATGACTAAACGATAGCTGCTCGAGTCCGATGGATTGCGAGATTTCGATTTGTTCTGCCAAAAAGCTGTCGTCGGTGAGTAATCTTTCGGTAGTCGCTAGAGTCTGGGTGTGGTCGAAAGGAAAGGCGATTTTCTCGATGAGAGAGTCGCCGCCGATACAGATCGTGCCGCACAGTAGGCAATCGCCTGCGACTTGACCGGGTACACCGCTGCGATCCCACTGGAAGACGATTCGGTGTTGGGAGATGAGTTTGAGGTAATCGGTATATGGTAATCCGCCATTGATTACTCTGAGTCTGCCAGATTTGAGATGGGTCTCAAAGGCGGTGTGTAATATCTTATCACCGTCTTTTTTGTCTCTATTTATTACGGTTACGTGAGTGTCGGTTTTTCCCGCCAAATCTAATGCATAGGAAATGCTTAGTAGATGATTTCGAGAAGCAGTTCTGAATTCTCTTGTGCCGATAAAGATGCCTGATCGCTCACTGATAGGTAGGGAGTGATTCCACTCGGGCATACCGACTGGGTAAGGAGTTGGTATTTGTGTGGATGGGGATGGGCATAAAGGAGGGGCGTCAAGAGAGGTGTGGATGACACGGTCTGCCTTGGCTATGATTTGCTTGTAAAGAGAGATTCGCTTTGGTGAATTTAGAGTATTGAGTATCTGGTGTCGGCCGCACTCTTTCCAAGATACCCATACAGGTTTACCTAGGGCTTTAATGGAATCGATTGCGGAATCGATTTCCTTTAGGCGCTTGGTGAGTAGCAGTACCGCGACTTGGTGGTCTCGATCGGTTGCTGTGAGTGCTCTATTAGAGAATGTCCCTTTAGTGGCTGCGGCGTAGGCGTGGAAATTGACTGGAGGGTGGCCATTATAACTAGGTAGCAGCGCCTCAGGGGTCTCCTGGTAGTCGATGTGTGGATCTCGCCCGCCAATATTTGCTACCCAGATCATGAGACGCCTTTCCACCTCTTGTGCATCCAGATCCACTGCTCGGGGTGGCGGAGGATGATGCGCTCGAGGGCTTGGTTAAAGCGTTTGGTATTCTCGGCCACGATCTTCCGGGTAGGGCCTTCGTCGAGAAGTTCGATCTCTTTGTCAAAGCCCAGTGCGTGGGTGCCGTCCTTTTCGCGCCAGCAGGATGTGGGGAGTACTGGGGCACCAGTGGTGCGTGCTAGTATGGAGAGGCTTTTAAAGGAGAGCGCTTTGTGACCAAAGAACTCGGCTTCGATACCAAACTTTTTGCCACCGCCTTGATCGTAGGGTACCACCACTATGTTGTTTTGCTCGAGTAGGGAGACGATGCGGTCGACGGAGTCGATTTTTTCGATCACGCCGAAGCCGTTTTTCTCGAAGCGACGGACGACTAGCTTGTTGATGAAAGGCGGTTTCACTGGTCGGCGGATGAAGTGGAATCTGCCGAAGTAGTCGGAGTGATTGCCGATAGCACCTACGGTGGCGACTTCCCAGTTTCCAAAGTGGCCGGTGAGCAGGAGGGCTCCTTTACCTTTCTCCAGAGCAGCCATCAGGTTGTCATTGCCTTCTATTCGCACGTATTTTTCCTTCTGTGCCTGGGTCTTGAAGTTGAATAGAAAAGCTTCTACGAAAAAACGGATAAAATGAGCGTAGAAGCCTTCGGCGATCGCCCGGATCTGGTCTGGGGCTAGAGATTTGCCAAAGACGCGGTTGAGATTTTCTAGGACGACGTGCTGTCGCTTTTTGATGATGCGGTAGGCCAGCTTGCCATACCAAGGGCTCTCGATGGGCTGAGGCTGAGCTACGGCTATGGCAGTGGCGGATTTGTCGGTGTGGGTGATGGAGAGGCCGATCTCTTTGATTTGGTGCTGGTTTAGCACGGCTTCGGCGCGCTCGCTGGTGCCGACTTGCGGATCGCCATGGCCACCGCGGATCACGTGAAAGTCGACGGGCTCGATGTGCCCGAGCGCGGTTTCTCTGGGGAAAAGCTTGGCGCAGGCTTCCTTGGCAGCGAAGCGGGCGGCTAGTTTTTCGGCTTTGTTTTGGCCGGTGTCAGCGTAGTCGAGCTCGTCGGCGGAGAAAAAACGCAGCAGCCCCTCGCGATCGTGATCGGCGATGAGTTTTTCGATGCGAGAGATCTCGACGCTATCGATGCCGCAGCGCATTAGGACTGAAATTCAATAGGGTACAATTTTCAGTGAATAGGGTACAATCGCTCGCCATCTAGGCTTTCACTACGAGCGCCACATTCATACCGCCAAAACCGCGGCTGATGATGAGAGCGGTATCGCTATGCGGCTGCTGGTGCTCGGATGAGACGGGTAGGCTGGCAAAATCGGGATCGATCTGGCTGAGCGTGCCGATACCAGGCACGACCTTTCTGCGCAGTGCCTCTAGTGTCATCACCACATCGGCTATACCGGCTGCCCCTATGAGGTGTCCGTAGGCCCATTTCATCGAAGTGGTCGGTGGCATGCTGTCTCCAAAGACTCTTTGTAGAGCTAGAGCCTCGGTGCGATCGGAGGCTGGTGTGCCATTGCCGTGGGTGCAGATCATACCGATCTGGTCTGGGGTGATGTTGGCATTTTCCAGCGCCTGACGTACCGCTCGCTCGACGCCATCGCCGCTATCGCCGATCTCGGTGATGCCAGTCGCCTCGGTGACACAGCCGTGTCCGAGGATCTGGCCGAGCACTTCGGCGCCGCGAGCTTCGGCATCGGCGGCTTTCTCGAGGACTACAGCTCCGGCTCCCTCGCCAAATACCATACCGCTGCGGCTTTGGTCGAATGGGCGTGGGGTGTCGTCTGATACCAAGCCTAGTTTGTGGTAGAAAAAGACCGACTCTGGCTCGAATAGACAGTCATGGCCGATCGCGACCACACGATCGGCCTCGCCGTACCAGATGGCCTCGGCGGCCTCGGATATCGAGAGGATACCGCCGGCGATCTGGTTGGTGATGCAGGCGTTGGTACCTTTCAGCTGGGCGCGGATACCGACGTGGCAGAGCACATTGTTGGGTAGATTGCGCAGGAGCCACATGGGAGTGACCATGCCGTTTAGATTTTGGCCAAAGGCGGGCAGGTCGCGATCGACCTCCTGCATCAGGGGGAGGTAGTCGTAGTTGCTTCGCAGATCGCCGCCACCCGAGCCTACGATGATGCCGCTGCGATCATTGTAGCCGGGCTGCTCATCTTCTGGCAGCTCATCGCGGTACTGGACCATGCCGCTCTGCTCGATAGCTCGCTCGCCAGCGTAGATGCCATACATATCGGTGCGCGATATGCTTTTGTGCAGTTTGCGCTCGGGTACCAGGTCGCGATTGCTCTCCTTCACCTCGCAGGCTTTCTTGACCGGCCAGTTCTCGGGATCCCATTGCTCGTAGTCGGCCACAGCAGTCTGCCCCGACTCGATGGTGGACCAGACGGAGTCGACAGAGGCACCTGCTCCGCAGACGATGCCCGAGCCGGTTACGACGATGTTGTCTTTGCGTTCGATCATTTTCGGATGTTTAGGCAAAATTTGGAGACTTCAGCACTAGGCTGCTATTCGACCCACCAAAGCCGAGGCTATTAGATAGGGCGGCATTGATAGGCATCTGCACGGACTGGTCTTTCACCACGTTCACCTGGCAGAGAGGGTCCACATTTTTGTAGTTGGCGCTCACAGGGGCGGTGCCGTGCTCGATGCCTAGGGCGCAGACAACTGCCTCTACAGCTCCGGCTGCGGCGATGAGGTGGCCCATGCTGCTTTTTGTCGAGCTCACACGCACGGTGTCGATGTGGCTCCCCATCACTGCGGTGAGGGCGGCGCACTCGCTCTCGTCGTTCATCTTGGTGGAGGTGCCGTGGGCGTTCACGTAGTCGATATCGCTTGGTTGGACACCCGCGTCGGCTAGAGCTTGGTGGATCGCCTGGATCGGGCCATCGCCATCGGGTGGCGAGTCGGTGATTCGGTAGCAGCTCAGGCTATTGCCATCGCCAGCTAGCTCGGCGTAGATGTGGGCACCGCGAGCTTCGGCTTTTTCGAAATCTTCTAGCACGAGGAATCCGGCTCCCTCGCCGAGGACGAAGCCATTGCGAGTCGCATCAAATGGGCGGCTAGCTCCAGTGGGGTTGTCATTGTCGGTGGATAGTGCACCGAGCAGGCAAAAGCCCGAGATACCCATGGGATTAATCATCGAGTCGAATCCACCCGCTAGTATGTAGTCGCAGGTGCCACGGCGCATCACCTTTAGAGCGGTGCCGATGGCTTGCCCACCAGAGGCGCAGGCGGTGTGCACCGAGGTGGAGTAGCCTTTGATGCCGTATTCCTTGGCGAGTATACCTAGTCCGGCATTGCACTGTACTCGGGAGAAATCGACAGGATTGCCTGGAAAGTCGGGGCTGAGAAAGCCATCTGGCACCAGATCACCACGATCATCGGTGCAGTGCTCGTGGATGCGCGAGAGGTCATCGTAGGTCACAGAGTTCATCCCGGCTCCTACGCATAGTCCCCAGCGCTCGGCATTCGATGCCTCTGGTCGCACTCCGGCATCCTCCAGAGCTTGAGCCGCCGCTCCCAGCGCAAATCCTGCCCCACGGCTGGCGAATTTGAGGGATTTCTTCGAGGCGCCAAAGTCGGCGGCATCATAGCCTTTCACCTCGGAGCTGATCGTGGTAGAAAAGCCGCTCGCATCGAAGCTCTGCGTCGGTCCGACGCCGCTCCTGCCTGCTACCACACCCTCCCAGGTCGACTGCGTGTCGTTGCCCAGCGGGGTGACTAGTCCGATGCCTGTGATCGCCACTTTTCTCTTACTCATGCCTCGTGACTATTAGCGGCAACCCCGTGCCCCGACAAGCCCGAAAAGCATAGGATAGAGGCTCTATGAATGCTGCGAGATACACTGGGCTGGAGTCGCTTATCGGATAGTGATCGTCTTGTGCTCCCATCACACAATTAAGCAGATTTTATTAACTTAAAAAATATTATCAGTAAGCTGGGTTTTTGGCGGCTTAGTTATCACTTATTTTAAGTTAACTTCCCTGTAGATAATGCTTTCATGTGCTTAAATGAACATTTATTCTTGCCCTCATTTCGGATCTTTGGTATCAATTGTAAGAATAGAATAACTTAAAGTATCTGATCAGATAGGCGCTAAAATCGGTGTTTTCTTATCACTTATTTTAAGTTAAATATTTTTGTGTAAATTAAAATATTTGATAATTTAATGGGCGAAAACCGGCTTTTCTTATAAGAAATGATAATTTACTCTGAGGAATCCAAAAGCACCACAATCGAGGCTTCGCTATGTCGGCAACTGGATGCGCTGCGAGTGGCTCAGAATATCACTCAAAAGGAACTGTCGGAGTTGTCTGGGGTATCCGTGCCGACTCTGAGCCGGATGAAAAACGGCAAAGGAATTTCTCTCAATACCTTCATCCGTATCCTGATGGCGCTGGGCATAGTCGACAATCTATCTGCTCTGCTACCCGATCCGAAGGTCCGGCCCATGGAGCGTGAAGATGGCGGTAAAGAGCGCAAGCGCGCGCGCGCCGTAAAGCCAACAGCTCACCAGCCAGGGACCTGGCAGTGGGGCGATGAGATCGCCGACGGAGACGATGAATACTAATGCTAAAGTAATGCTGTGGGGCACCCAGGTGGGTGCCGTCAGCTGGCTCGAGGATAAGGCGGTCGGTGTTTTTCAGTTCGCCCCTGATTTCCTCAGGAGTCAGATCGAGCTGGCACCGCTCAAGATGCCGCTGCGCGATCATCCTTACCAGTTTCCAGCTTTATCCAAAGAGACTTTCAAAGGTCTGCCTGGTATGCTGGCAGACTCACTACCCGATAAGTTTGGAAATGCCATCATCGATGTCTGGCTGACGTCTCAGGGGCGTGCTGCTGAGGACTTCAATCCCGTGGATCGGCTGTGCTACATCGGTAGCCGTGGGATGGGTGCCCTGCAGTTTGAGCCATCGACCCTCGGTCCCACTGCCAGCAATACCCCACTGCAGGTGGCTCAGCTCGTCGATCTAGCAGACCGAGTGCTAGCTGAGCGCGAGAGTCTGCATGGGTACTTTAGCCAGGCTGACAACCGCGAAGCTATCGAGGAGATCCTCCGCGTCGGCACATCTGCTGGAGGGGCTCGGGCCAAAGCTGTACTGGCGTGGAATCGGGAGACTGGAGAATTTCGTTCGGGCCAAGGTGATCTAGATATTGCGGAGGGCTATGAGCACTGGCTGATGAAATTCGATGGGGTAACTGGCAATCGAGATAAAGAATTAGCGGATCCTGCAGGCTACGGCAGGATCGAGTACGCTTATTATTTGATGGCTGTGCAGGCAGGTATCGAGATGAGCGAATGCCGCTTGTTTGAGGAAGGTGGGCGCTGCCATTTTATGACGCGGCGTTTCGATAGGCTGCCTGATGGCACTCGTCTACATATGCAGTCACTAGGCGCCCTAGCGCACTACGACTTTAATATGGCTGGTGTCTACAGCTACGAGCAGGCTCTGCAGGTCATTCATCAGTTGGGGCTACCTCCTGAGGACAAGCGCCAGCAGGTGATGAGAGCTTTCTTCAATATCATCGCTCGCAACCAGGACGATCATGTGAAAAACATTGCTTTCCTCATGGATCGTTATGGGGTTTGGCATCTGTCACCGGCCTACGATGTCACCTATGCCTGGCAGCCCAGTGGTGCTTGGACGAGTCAGCACCAGATGAGCACCAATAATAAGCGTGATCATTTTGAATTAGATGATTTGATCGCTCTAGGCAGAGCTATTGATATGAAGGTGCCGGCGATAAAGAAAGGTATCGCTCGCATAACCGAGGTAGTATCTCACTGGGAAGAGTTCGCCCAAGAGGCAGGGGTCGATGAGCGGACTGCCATGCGTATTAAAAAGGCCCATCGTCTTGATATTATATAGGGCAGTCTGCGCTCCGAGTGAGTTTATTGAAAAATCTCAATTTTATGATTCGGGAGCGCATGCGATTACTATGGCAACATCACTCCAGCAGATCTTCCATGACCTCAGGGTTTTGGAAGAGTCTTTTGCGCTCGGCTTGCACGGCATCGAGGGCGGTGTTGATCTGATCGACTAGCTTATTGTAGCCGCCGGTTGAGCGAGGTGGGTTAGTTTGTAATTGGTTGAGTAGGGTGGCGAAGTTGATTAGGCCGTTTGCCCAGTCCCAGGTTCTTTCATCGAGACGCTCGCGGCTGCGGCGTAGTAGGCCGATGGCGTCTGTCACTTGGTTGGTGCTTAGGACTTCGAGCTTGCTGACTTTGCCATCTACGATCACGTCGGTGATTGAGTAGGCTCGTGTCTCGATGAATTCGGTCGAGCCGTGTAGCGAAAGGGTGCTGGGCAACTGGCCTTTGGCATACTCTAGGAGCATCTGGGCAGAGAGATGGTTGGGGGTGGCAGCGGTGATCTCCTCTAGCAGAGCAATGATCTTCGGATGTTTCACGGTGGTGGCGAAGCTTTGTGGGTTCTTGTGGTATAGACCAGCGATCTTATCGTAGGAGGCCATGCTTTGGTCTAGTGCCTCGGTGCGCTCTTTGCGCGATAGCGCATTGGCTTCGTCGAAGGTAGCGATGGTGAAGACCTGGATATCTAGGATGGGGGCAAAGCCTTCCATTAGGACGGTATCGTAGACTGCGGTTTTGTTTTTTGCAGGGATGGCTACGTGCGTGCAGTCTCGGTTGTCAGCACCGCGAACCTTGGCGTCGATGCCGCCGACGGGTTGGACAGAGCCGTCAGCATTCATATCGCCAGTCACGGCGAAGCCAGGGTCGAGATCGTGTCCTTTGATAGCAGACTCTAGGAGTAGTGCACAGGCGACTGCAGCGGAGGGGCCATCTTTTGGGTTGTACTTATTCTCAAAAGAGATCTCCATCTTGCGCCCCTTTGGCCAGGCGTCGTGTCGCAGTTCGATGAATTTGACGACTTCGGCGAGAGCCTTGCTCATCATCGAGCCGACGTCTTGGTTGAATTGGATGGAAGATGGCTCATCGGCATCGGCGCGCATGGCTGATAGAGTCATGGGAGAGGCAGAACCAGCGCTTTCGGCACCAATGGACATGACGAGCAGGCCATTGACCTGAGTCTGCGAGCGGCTGAGTGGAATGTCTGGGGCGTGTTCGTTGCCGGAGACTTTGCCGGAGGTCATCTGAGTGTCGCTGCTAGCGGGTTTAGAGATATCTTCGACTGTTGGGATGGCTTCCTGGGTGTCTTGGTCAAATTCAATGATGAATCCATTGCAGCGGCCGCTAGTGGATTTTGTGGACCAGTGGTTGTGCTCCATCACGAGGAACTGATTTTGACGGTTGTTTTTCCAGCGATCATTTACGTACCCAGCCTTATCTCCGGTTAGCCACACGATCTGCTCCTGGCTGACCTGTACGCCACCTATCGCGAAAGGACCCATAAAGTCGCGACGTCCCAGCTCGCGAACCAGAAAATCATGTTCTTCTTGTGTTTCTACACAACATAGGTCTGCTCCGAGGTTGATAGCTCTTTGTCGTAAATCCTGCCATGAAGCATGATAGTGGAGCATTTTGTATTGTTTCCCTTGGAAAACTAGATCTTCACTCTCAGCTTCGCTGTGTGGTATAGGTTTCCAGTCGATTGTAAATTCCTGCCAGTCTGAACCAGGTATTCGATCAACCATAAAAATAATAGTCGTGTAGTCGTTTTCTTGTCTTGGTTGTTGCGCGACCCAAACCTCGCTACCTTTTCGGCAATAATTAGTTGTAACTACTGCTGAGAGCGCGCGGCTAGGGTCTGAAGGGATAGGTAGCTGACTTGGAAGTCGGAAAGGTTTTGATATTTTGTCATTACCATCAACACCCCACTCAGTCTGCCATTCAAACCCGTTGATATGAGTAGGGTAATTTTTATCTTTTCCGGATTTTCCTGGCCGTTTCCAACAGCCTTTGCGGTGATCAAACCATAGCTGATTATCTTTGATATGAAGAAAGCTCCGGCCATCTTGCATGACTTTTACTTTTACAGGTTTCATTGATTGACCTGTGCCAGCCGTTGGGAAGAGGAGTAGACAAATTAAGAGCAATACAAGATATCTCTTCATTCTTATGGATTGGTGAAATGAGGACTGCCAAACCAATGGCAAGTAAACTTGAAAGCAAATCCTAGAATTTTACAACGTTTTACTGCAAAAGGTCTTCTATGACCTCAGGGTTTTGGAAGAGTTTTTTGCGCTCGGCTCGCACGGCATCGAGCGCGGTATTGATCTGATCGACGAGTTTGTTGTTTAGGGA
>JAHDID010000065.1:27927-30572 GCA_020630975.1 Verrucomicrobiota bacterium | reverse complement strand
GGCACTCATCGGGATCGGTCTGCATTATGAACCCACAAATTTAGCGGAAGAGGCTCCAAAATAAGTCGCCGCATTTTCAGATGTTGCCCACAGACCGCAAGGTTACATTTTGAACACTTGGATACAATCTATTCAAAAAAGCTTCTAGAGAAAATTGTTAAAAAAAGCTGATAACTGATATTATATTCTTTATCTACCTATCAGCCTATGCCCTATCACACTACGCCCTTACTCGACAGGGTCGAGCTAGCTATGCCATACCGTTATCTAGTAAATTGCCTAAAACAATTAAAAAGCGAATGAGCAAATCTATAAAACTCTACCTTATCGGAGCAATGCTTATTTTTGCAGGATATACCTACGCTTATAAATTCGCACCTCGATATATTATCGATCCGTTTTCGGCCAGC
Source organism: Verrucomicrobiota bacterium (assembly GCA_020630975.1). Taxonomy (GTDB): domain Bacteria; phylum Verrucomicrobiota; class Verrucomicrobiia; order Verrucomicrobiales; family DEV007; genus Arctic95D-9. The sequence goes on along the minus strand of JAHDID010000065.1, from coordinate 30,162 downwards.
AAAACTGCTAGATTTTTTTCAAACTGTCAAAGTAAGTTTTATTTATCCGGTCAGATTATTGAATCAAAGCTCAAGTGGGCAATGATGACCCAAACCGAGAAAGACGAGATTCTATGGTTAGCAGCATATCCACTATTTCCTGAAACAGAGGAGATGAACATTTTGAAAGAAAAATGGCAACCGCTCGACCTCAAAGCTCATTTAATCTCTAGAGGCATATCTTTCCCAGAAGGCTCAGAAGTGTATTTTAGCAACACTACCTCTAACCTGATCTTTATTAATACAAAAGCAAATCAGGATAAACTCCAAGAACTAATCAATATCGCCCCTCAAAGCCTTTGAGACCTATAAATCTTACCTTAACCCGACCCATCACTTCTAAAGCCCTACACCACCAGCATCGCCACACACATCGCAGCCATTCCGAGATCTTCCACCAGGGCCACACCAGATAGCGGAACATTGAGACCACTCCCCAGACAGGCACAGTTCGTCCGGAGACCGCTGCGCAGGGCAATGATCACGCCGATGGCACTCACTGTGAAAAGTACTGCACCAAAACCGTAGACTACAGGTAACTGCCAGCCTGCCAGTAGGGCAATACCGATACCTAGCTCGAGGAATGGATACATGCAGGCGTAGGTCCGGCTGCGGCTGGCTAGAAGATCGTAGCGCTGAAAACCGTCGGCAAAACCGCGAAGGTCGAAGAGCTTGAGCATGGCAAAAACCACCAAGAACAAGCCCATCCAATCTCGCATCCAATCAGCCAGAGAAAAAGCGATCCCCCTCTCTTGTAGCGCCAATGATGCCACCACCGTGACCACTACGATCACGATGAGCGGCGTGTAGGCTCGCCACCTCTGCTTAGGTGGCATTTCTCTATCTTCGGTCTCTTCGGTGCAGCAGCTACTCATCTATCCCCACGTAATGATACGTGAGCCTCGCTGGGTGCGCACGTACGCAAAGAACCACTGTAGCATGACGGCCAATCGATTGCGAAAACCGATCAAAAACAACACGTGGATAAATAGCCACATGAGCCAGGCGATAAAGCCGGTGAACTTCAGACCTTTGCTAGTCGCCACCGCAGCGGAGCGACCGATGGTAGCCATACTGCCTTTGTCAAAGTAGCGAAATTGCTTCCGCACCGGGTAGCCCTGCCCCAGCTTGATGCCCAGCACTTCATCGCCGATGACTTTGGCGATATGCCGCCCCATCTGCATGGCCGCAGGAGATAGTCCAGGCACCCGGACGCCTGCCTGATCGATACAGTGGGCGATGTCGCCCATGGCGAACACATTTTTGTGCCCCGATACGCTCAGATCGGTATCGACGATGATCCGCCCACCGCGATCTATCTCGACTCCTAGCTCTTTGGTGATGGCCGGAGCCTCGACTCCGGCTGCCCAGACGATATTGGCCGACTCGATCACCTCGTCGCCTAGGTCGACGACTCCCTCGCGGATGTCTTTGACCATGGTGTCGACCTTCACATCGACACCGATGTCGGTCAGCTTTTTGCGGGTGTAGTCGGAAAGGTCGTCCTCGTACATCGTGAGCAGCCGTGGCGCTGCCTCGACCAGATAGACTTTGGCCTCTGTGGTGTCGATCTTGCGAAAGTCGTTTTTCAGCACGTCTCGAGCTATCTCAGCGAAGGCCCCTGCCAACTCGACACCAGTCGGGCCGCCGCCTACGACGACAGAGGTCATCAGTTTTTTGCGTTCGGCCTCGTCTTCGCAGTGCTCGGCCTTTTCATACGCCAGCAGGAGGTTTCGGCGGATCAGGCGGGCATCTTTGAGAGATTTCAGCCCGGGGGCAAACTCGGCCCAGTGATCATTGCCAAAGTAGCCAGTCTTCACTCCCAGACCAATGGCCAGGTAATCATACTGAAACTCGCGCCCACCGGTGGTAGATACGGTCTGCTCCGCGAGATCCACGCCGCTCACCTCATCCATGACCACGCTGACATTCTGCTGCTTTTTGAAGACGGAGCGGATCGGGTGTGCGATCTCTGCTGCTGCCAAGCCTGCCGACGCTACCTGATAGAGCAAAGGCTGAAATAGATGGTGATTCTGCCGGTCGATCAGGGTGATCTGAACCGGGCGATCTCGCAGGGCTTTGCACAGTTCGAGGCCAGCAAATCCACCCCCGAGCACGACGACGTGTGGAGTCTTTTCCATAACTTATGAACAGATACGCCTTTGCGTGATGCAAGGAAACGCACCTCGGCGGTCA
>JAHDID010000065.1:0-27827 GCA_020630975.1 Verrucomicrobiota bacterium | reverse complement strand
GCCGAGCCCTGAGTCGAGGCGGCCGTCTTGATTTCTGCAGCGTATCATATAGGCTGCAGATGATGACTGTCCTATTAGCCTTCACCAAGCTGACCTCGTCGGCAGAGGCTAGGGCGGCTAGCGCCCAAGAGCAGCACATGGTTGCTTCTATCCTTGGCCTGCTTTTGATCCTATTCGTCTCCATCATGACTCTCGGCCTAGTCTGGGTGCTGAGGCGAGCACAGGAGCGAGAATGCCTCGCAACGACCGAACTCCTCGAGGAGCTCGACGAGGTAGAAAAGAAAACGGCCAATCCATCTGGCAGCCCTGATGACCAGCTCGACGACTGGCAGCGAGACTCCGACTGGTGGAAAAAAAGCGCCTAACTCAGACTACTCTAGTTGCAGACGACCATACCCTGCTCCTCTAGCAGGTCACGGACCACACGATTGTCTTTATCCACGAGCACTTTCTTCGGTGTGATCGGCTTTTCACACAGCTCAAATCCCATGATGATCACCTTTTCCCCTGCATTGATGAGGTGAGCGGCAGCACCATTGATACCGATGACACCTGATCCTCGCTCGCCCACGAGCACATAGGTCTCTAGACGAGCGCCAGTGGTGGCCGATACGACGAGTACCTTCTCCCCGGGCCATAGCCCCACAGCATCGATGAGATCCTCGTCGATAGTGATGCTACCCACATAGTCCACATTCGCCTCAGTGACGGTGGCTAGATGGATTTTCGATCTGATCAGGCTGCGCATTGACTAGAAAAAATAGAGTTCGTTTATGTTTGAGTTAGTCCCTCAACTTTCCGTCTATTTGGAGAATTTCAAATGCAGGTTTTGTCACTCTGGATCGCCCAGATAAGCGGCGAGTTCGGTCTTTAGCTGCGTACGAGCCCGAAATAGCAGGCTTTTCACAGCTGGCACTGTGAGCTCTAGCACAGCGCCGATCTCCTCATAGGGCATCGCCTCGTAGCGACGCATCACCACTGCCATGCGCTGCTTCTCCGGCAGCGAAGCGATGGCTCGATCGATGGCATCCTCCAGCTCAGACTGCAGCGCTGACTGATCCGGCGCAATGGTCTGGTGATCGGCCTCCATCTGGTGTAACTCCTCCTCCCGCTCCTCGATCGAGACCGCCGGCTTGCGCTTGCGACGGCGCACTTCGTTGAAGACGAGATTCCTCGTGATGGTGAACAACCAAGTGGTAAACTTGGCCTGCGGCTCGTAGCGACTTGCTGATTTCCAGACCCGTATGAAGACCTGCTGAGCGATATCCTCAGCCTCGGCAGGGCTGCCCAGCATTTTGGCCACAGTACCGATCACACTCCCCTGGTGGATAGCGACCAGCTCCTCGAAGGCCTCGAGATCGCCCTCTTTTACCCGCAGCATCAGGGCGACGTGCTGCTCATTCTGCACCCTCTTTTCCTCCTCGGAGGCAGATGGATGTAGCGAGTCGAAGTCTGTCATACGATAGGATATAGGTGGCTACCCGGCTGTAGCCTGACTGGGAAATGAACTCCGGCCAAGCTCAAAAGTTGCACAAGGAATGCGCACTCATGGTTGAAATTTTCACAGACATGGTGCACCACTAGAGATATAAGCTGCTTTTTTTGAGTATTTATTTAAGTTTTCTTAAACAATTCTTTCGACTTTGTCACTGCTAGATGCATAACTCAATGTTCAATTTCAGAACCAAAATGGCTCTAGCGAAGATTTCACTCTATTTCTCTGTGCTAGCTCTGAGCATCGCGATGTGCGGTGGTGCCCCCGCTCAAGAGAAGTTGCACTTCGTGATCGATCCCGGTCATGGCGGCAAGGACCCCGGCTGCCAGCAAAACAAACTGGACGAAAAAGACCTGACTCTCGATCTCTCAAAACGGATCCAAAAGATCCTAACCGGTAGAGGTTACTCAGTGACTCTGACTCGGGATGATGACACCTTTATCGGGCTCGAGGAGCGAGCAAAAGTCGCCAACCGCATCCCAGGCAGTGTGCTGGTGAGCATTCATTTCAACAGTCACCACCTCCGCTCAGTCACTGGTATCGAGACCTTTTACTGGCCAGGGAGTGAGCGTAGCCAAAAGCTGGCCTCATATATCCAGGGCGAGCTGGGCAGACGCATCGTGACGCGAAACCGTGGCTTCAAGCCTCAGGAGCTGAAGGTCCTAGGTGCGACCAAAGGATCTGCAGCCTTGGTCGAGTGCGGTTTTATCTCCAATCAATGGGAAGCTCAGCGCTGCGGATCGGCGTGGTTTCGCCAAGTCTTGGCCGAAGAAATCTCTCAGGGCCTGATGCGCTTTTCAGGTCAAGACCCCGACGCCGAGGAGAGCAGCAGCTCAGCATCTAGTGCAGCCACGACAAAGCCATAGCGGCTTCGGATCAAAACTAGTTTTAGATCAATCACTTAGGGTGATTCACCAGCGATCTGTGCTCAGACACGCTTATGTTTAACCATAGTTTCTTATATTTTTCAAAAATTCACTATTTTTAATGTTTACCCATTTAAATCAAAGTGATATATTTGAAAGAGTTAACCATACTTAGATCCGAACCACAAATCTACACCCGTTCCTATGACACTCTCTCCAGAAGATCGCACTCTCGAACTCGCCTGCACGGTGGGCAGCCTAGACAATGCAGTCGAAGCTATCGAAGAGGGAGCCAATGTGAATTTCCAAGGAGGAGCACCACTATTCCTAGCGATCATCAATCGCAACCGCTCCATCATCAATCTACTGCTCGACCACGGCGCAGAGCCCGATGCCTTTCTACCAAAGAAAAAGCTAAAGCTCATCACTGGTCGCGACACACTGGTCGAGGAGCTGATCGCCTCTGCACCTAGCAATCCACGCGATATCAAGCCGGAGCAGATCGAAGAGATCGATACCGGTATTCGCACCGAGGGTGTGACCTACCTGCTGGAGAATATCGACTGGGATCGCGCGACTCTGTTCCGCGACTCTCTGGATGCGATCGGTGCAGGCCAAAAGCACCGCTGCGTAGCAGAGTTTCTCCACTGGGCACGCTCCGAGCACGGCCTAGAGAGAGAGGGGCTAAACGAATTTATCGAAGGACACGCACCCACCGTGGAGGAGTATCGCGATCGTTATCTATCCAGCGGCGAGGATCTACTCGCTCTGGCCAATGATTACCTAGACTCGTAGGATATCGATTGACTATATGCTCCATACGCGCTGGATTAGTCATTAATCAATGGACGGATTCACTAAGCGCTATCGAGCCATCATTTTCGGCAGTATCACAGTCGCAGCCTTTATCGGCTCGGGGCTGACTGAGCATGGCGAGGGCCCTCTCACCTTATTCGGCTTCATCGGTCTGATCATCACCTTGGTGTTCTGCACACGCGAGTTACTGATCCACCACCTGCTGAAGAAGGTATCAGAACTGCCGCTGATGCACTGGATGAGCTTTCGCACTTGGGTGATATCCCTAGCGATTTTCATCGCGCTGACGCTGCTGATCATGTGGATCTTTGAGCTCTGCGGCATCGATGACTGCTGCCTTGTCGCCGAGATCTCGATCGCACTAGGGCTTATCTTTTGGGGCTACAGCGCTATCATCGGTAGTCTGCGCTACTTGCTGGAGGAGTAGACCTAGTTCTTCAGGTTCACTTCGCGCCCTCTGAGGAGAGCATGTACCTGCGCGACCTTGCCCATGTAGTGATCCACACGGTATTTCCCCGAGGCTAGATCGATGTGCTCTTGCATTTTCTCATCCTGGCCGATCGCCTCGTAGTAAATCGCCAGATAGAGGTGGGCATAGAGCATAGCATTTTTTGCTTGGCTAGAGGTCTCGGGATCGCCAGCCGCCCGTGCGGCTGCCAGCACGGCCTCCACCGTCCCCTCTCCCGCGAATAGATCGTGCACCTGGCTCATCGGCACTCGGGTATCGCCAGAGATAGGTATCAGATCTTTTCGAGCACTCTCCACCGAGCCGCCAGGCGCCCGTACCGCACAGAAGAAGTGCCACACCGCATTTTCTACATCCTGACTATTCACCGTCTGATGGCGCTCGAATTGCTCCTTCCCCTCCTGGTAGCGCTCCGCATAGTATAGGGCTATACCCCGCTGCCAATTGTGGGGATCGCTCTCCGGGGCGATACGGATCACTTCGTCGAAATCCTCAAGCGCCCCGGCGATGTCTGCCTCGAAAAAGCGCTGCTCACCCCGCCGCTGCAGCAGATGAGCCCGCACGCGGATTTGCTTGGGATCTGTGGTATCGGCTGTCTCCTCGAGAAAGGTATCGATCGACTGCTGATCCTGAGCTGGCGAGACAGCCAGCCAAGTAAAACACAAAACCGATAGGATAGAGGCCACTTTCATGATTAGTAGATTGCCGGTCAGTACATCCGTGATCAAGCAGGTTTTCACCCGCCCTTACATCACCGACGAGTGATCATGCGAGTATTTTTGACCTCACTCATCCTCGGAGTCATGACTGTCGGCCCCGGTCTATCCGCCGAGAAAAAGCAGAATATCCTGCTCATCTACGCCGACGATCTCGGCTATGGCGATCTCTCGATCCAAAATGAAACCTCGAAAATCCCGACGCCACATCTCGATCAGCTGGCGCGAGATGGCATGCGTTTCACCGATGGCCACTCGTCCTCCGGCATCTGCACCCCGAGTCGCTACGCACTACTCACTGGCCGTCACCATTGGCGGGATTTTTATGGCATCGTCAATTCCTTTGGTGATTCGGTCTTTGCCCCCGAGCGGCTGACTCTGCCAGAGATGCTGCAGGAGAAAGGCTACCACACAGCAGCCATCGGCAAGTGGCACCTAGGCTGGGACTGGGCGGCGATCCGCAAGGCCGATGCCAAACCTACCGTGCGCCCTGATGACAAACGAAAGCGCCAAGCCTGGAGCTACGATGCCTTTCACTGGGAGAAATCGATCCCCAATGGACCTCTGGCTCATGGCTTCCACCACTACTTCGGCGATACCGTGATCAACTTCCCTCCCTACTGCTGGATCGAGGATGACAAGGTGGTCACCCCTCCCGATACCATGATGGATACCGCCAAGTGGAAGCCTATCAAAGAAGGTGGCTGGGAGTGCCGCCCCGGCCCCATGCACTCATCCTGGGATCCCTACGAGAATATCCCCGTGACCACGGATAAAGCCGTCGACTACATCAAAAAACAAGCCGACACCGAGCAGCCTTTCTTTCTCTACTTTGCCTTCCCATCGCCACACGCACCGATCATCCCCAATGATGAATTCGACGGCAAGACCGAGGCAGGCCCCTACGGCGACTTCGTCTACGAGACCGACGACTCTGTCGGCCAGCTACTGGCGGCTCTACAGGAGTCCGGCCAGGCAGACAATACCATCGTGATTTTCTCCGCCGACAATGGTCCAGAGAAGTACGCCTATGCTCGCGATGAGAAATTCGACCACTGGTCGGCCAAGCCTTTCCGCGGGCTGAAACGCGATATCTACGAGGGTGGTCACCATGTGCCATTCATCATCAAGTGGCCCGGCCGCACCGAGGCTGGCAGCGTGTGCGATGCACTGGTCTCACAGGTCGACATCATGGCCACACTCGCCTCAGCCATCGACTATGAGCTACCAGCCGATGCCGCTGAGGACTCTCACGATCTCCTGCCCCTGCTCGCCACTGGCGAAGGCAAAGTCCGCGACCATCACATCCACAACACTCGCGAAGAAGCCTGGGCCATCCGCCACGGCGAGTGGAATCTGATCGTCGGCAAAACCGGCTACCACTCAGGCCAGAATAAAGCCTGGGAAGAAAAGCACGGCTACTCCGCCGATGACAAAGCCCCCGTCGAGCTCTACCACATCGCCAAAGACATCGGCCAAAAGCACAATGTAGCTGCCGCTCATCCCGAGAAGGTGAAGGAGCTACAGGCTCTACTAGCCAAAGTCCGCGAGCAAGGCCACTCCGCGCCTAGGCTGGCCGCAGAGTAGTGGAGGATGTGTGGAGGCGAGCGTCAGCGAGTGTAGGGTGCGGTGGCATAGCAGGACACTCGCTGACGCTCGCCTCCACTTTTTCTAACTAAGTTAACTAAGTAGCTACCACATGCTTATCCAACAGGTAGTGGTAGACGTTCCAAAAATCGTCCCAGAAGTCATCTTGTTTTACATCTAGTGTAGGATAGCCAGGGACTATCGCTGTCTGGTAAGGCCAGACCTGATGGGTTTTGACCAAGCCTGCACGCACGGGATTCTCTCGGATATACCCAGCTAGTCGGGCGAATTCCCGGCGTTTCCGCTCTTCCACCCTCAAGACGTGATCGTACGGAGTTCGCTGAAGTCGAAAAGGCTCTAAAATAGGTTTCAGAGATTTTCGCAGAAATGGGATCGCTACTTTTTGATCGCTTTCATTAGCATATCCCATCACCAATAAATGAATGTGATCTGGCATCAAACAAACACAGGGAGACAGCAACTGATACCTCGCAAATGTGTGCAAAGCATAAAACTCAAAGTCTCGAAAAAAGCGCTCATCAAGCCAACCTGTTTTCCTGTCTTGGATATTAAACACCCAATGAACCACTGCTAATCCCTGATAAGCTTCACGACCAAGTCGCGGTAGATTCTTCTTTGCGGGAGGCCGATCCATTCCTCATCATATCACCGTTTTGGAAAATAGTGGAGGCGAGCATCAGCGAGTGCAGGGCGCGTAGGCACGGCAGGACACTCGCTGACGCTCGCCTCCACACTCTCACAGACACAAATCCTCAGAACCCTAAAATTCAATAGGGTACAGTCTGGACTGAATAGGGTACAATCGCCGCGCTAGCGGCGAAAAGCCTACCCCTTTAGCTCTGCGAGCTCTCTTTTAGCAGCTCTGAGCTCCTCGTCGATCTGGGTCAGATAGGCTGAGGTGGCTTTCAGGCGCTTGGTGGTGAGCTTGGCGATAAACTCGTAGAGCGATGCGTAAAACTCGGCATTCTCCTCTTTGGGCATCATGTGCTCGAGAAATTTTTGGTCCACAGCTAGGCAAAAGGCTTTGTCTTTGGCGACTACTGAGGCAGAGCGCACCTCATCCTCGAGGGCGGCTAGCTCGCCAAAGATATCGCCAACCGTATCCATGACGACGATCTCATCATCGCCCTTCACCACGGCGATGGTGCCGCCGATCAGGATGTAGATGCGGGAGGCCTCGTCGCCCTCCTGGATGATGACATCGCCGGGCTCACACTGGAGAATGGCACTGGCGTGGAGCACCTGATCGAGGTGCTCTTTGGAAAAGGACTCTAGGAATGGCATGTCCTGAAAGGTCTCGGGTACATGCTCCTCGTCGTGGATGTAGGCGTATTCCTGCACGGTATCTAATAAGGTAAAAGGTTTAAGGACTGGGCGTTTTTTATGAACGGTTGCGGAGTAGGGTACTATATCACTTCAGCTCCGAAAGTATACGGGCAGCGACCTCTTCGGCCAATACCTGACTCCCCTCGGGGAAATAGTGGACATTTGCCGGGCGCATTAGTTCATTCATTCTCTCCTTTGATAGGGTGAAAAGATCGTGGGTGGGGATGTCTAGCTCGGCCATGACTGCGGCTGCCAGCTCATTGTATTTTGCTGAATCGCCCTCCACACGGCCCTTGGAGCCGGGAGGCACAGGTGTGGTATTGCGCCAGATCACCTTGGCACCAGTGGCCTGCAGGCGAGTTGCGAGGGTGTGCAGATTCTTTTTGTACTCGGCAGGTGGCACCTGCTGGCTGCTACCCTCGGCCTCAGGATCGGCGAGATTCTCTCCGTTGGGCCCGAGATACTTCAGGTCGTGTAGCCCCCAGTTGAAATGGATGACATCCCAGGTCTTGCCCTCGCCGCCAGTCTCCAGCCACTTATCTAGCTCGGTCAGCCCTTTGCTGGTGGGGCCGCAGTTGGTCAGTGGACGGTGGAGATTGGCTTTGCCTTTCAGCAGGTCACGCACGCCCGGAGTGTAGCCGATCGAGATCGAGTCGCCGATCAAAAGGACTCTGGGCAATCCCGCTACATCCTCGACTGGCTGCATCGCTGGATTGACTTTTTTCGGCTTTTTCGTCGGCTGTTTTTTCTGCTCCCCCTCTGCCGAGACTACCATCGAGATCGGTAGAAATACCATGAGCGTGAGTAGGATCGCTGGTTTCATGCTGGCGATACTACCAAGTCTCAATCACAAAATCTATTTCCCTTTTGCGCTTTTCTTGACGAATTTTCGCCGACCATGGATATCCAGACCCACCTCGCAGAGCACCGATTATTGGCTGTCGTCACCCTAGAGTCGGCAGATCTGGCCGTGCCACTGGCTCAGGCACTACTCGCCGGCGGGGTAAATACGATGGAGCTGACGCTGCGCACGCCTGCAGCGCTCGATAGCATCCGCCGAATCTCGGCTGAGGCCCCCGATATGACCGTAGGTGCAGGCACAGTATTGACGCGAGACCAGGCAGACGCAGCGCTAGCCGCAGGAGCGAGCTTTGCCGTATCGCCCTCGGTGAACCGAGATATCCTGCGCCACACTCGAGAGATAGGCCTGCCATTCTCGCCGGGTGTGATGACGCCTACCGATATCGACATCGCTCTGCAGGAGGACTGCCATCTGCTAAAGTTTTTCCCCGCCACGAGCTCTGGCGGGCTCAAGCATCTGCGCAATATCGCCACCCCCTACCGCCATCTCGGCGTGGGTTTCGTACCACTTGGGGGTATCAATCAAGGCAATCTCGCCACCTGGCTGGAGGAGCCTCTGGTGACTGCCGTAGGAGGCAGCTGGCTGGCCCCGAGCCAACTCATCGATAGTCAAGACTGGCCAGAGATCAAAAACCGCGCCAGAACGGCGATCTCAACCGTCAAAAGCTGATGGCGAACCGCTAAAAGCTCTAATACTTTCGCCCCTAGATCGTGCCCTAATCATAGATGACCCGCCTCTACCACATCCTGACTCTCCTCTCTATCGGACTGCTACTGCCCTGCGCAAAAGCCAGTGCTCAGCAAAGCCTGAGTGCCCAGACGGCGCTCGATCTAGTGACGGGCCGCTTCGGTCCCGGCGCGACTCAGTGGGTGAGCGAGCTACGCGGTAGTGGCGGCCAGCCGCAGCCTCTGCAATGGGATATACTCGCCTACAGCCCCAGATCGCCCGGGCTACTGCACCGTTTCTCCGTAGTCCCCGGTCTGGCAGAAGACGCCGGGCCCGATACCCAACGCTACTCGGGCGATGTGCCCAAAGGCTACTTCACCAGCACCGACCTAGGGCTAGATAGTATCGCTGCCTTTACCATAGCCGAAGGCGAGGCTCGCAAGGCCAAGCTAGGATTCGACAGCTGCGACTACTACCTATCCGTGCGCGAGTACTCACGGGAGACAGTCTGGCGCCTAGAGCTGGTGGATGCCCTACGTCGACTCGTGGGCAGCGTGTACATCTCGGGTTCGAATGGCACCGTCCTCCGCACCGTCTGGATCTCGCGCGACTCGATCACCGGATTTCCGACCATACGCGACTCTGCCTCGCCCGAGGCGATGCCCTACAGCCCTGCGGAGACTGGGCCCACTACCATCTCACAGATGCCTCCCCAGCAGCCCGGCTCTGGTATCCCACAGATCAGCCAGCCACCGCAGCCGATCACTCAGACACCACCGCCCTTTTCCATCACCACACCGCAGCCACCACAGCCGCGGACTGGCAGTATCTTCCGTAGACCAGCTAGCAGCGGGCCCACCACAGTAGCACCGATGCCACAGCAGCCGATAGCAGGTGCCACAGCACCGGTAGCTCCAGATCCAGCACTGCAGCCCGCCCCCACCGGTAGCGCTGCGATCCCACCGCCCCCGATCGAGACGATCCCTCTACCCCTGCCAGAGTCGATCACCACAGCGCCGGCACCTGCTCCCGCACCGACAGGCGGCGCACCGATCAAAGGAACTGGCTCGAAGGGGCGCATCTCTGCCCCCTCTCTGCCGGGCCAATAGGGAAAATCTCGTGTCGTCTTTGCGCCTGTTGTGCCAGCGCCTATCTGCACGACCGTCGTCGCAGCTATGATTGCACGATCTTTATTCACACTCGCTCTACTCTGCACCACGGGCCTGGCCATGGCTGGCCCCAAGCGACACGTCTACTTTGGCACCGGAGGCAAGACCTCTCAGGGCATCTACCGGGCGACTTTCGACTCGGAGAAGGGCAAACTCACGCCCTCGGAGCTCGCAGCGGAGATCGGCAGCCCCGGCTTTCTCACCCTCTACAAAGATCGTCTCTATTCCGTCGGCCGCTGGGAGAATAACAACGGCGTAATCGGCTACCACATCGGTGAGGACGGCGGTCTCACAGAATTCACGCGAATGAAAAATCCCGACGGCGGCGGCTGCCACATCGAGGTGCACCCGAGTGGCAAATTTCTCCTCACCGCTCAGTATGGCGGCGGCTCGACAGCGCTCTTCCCACTCGATGCTGATGGCCAGCTAGGCGAGCCTAGCATCCACGAGCACCAGGGTGGCTCCGGCGTAGTGCCAAAGCGTCAAGAGGGCCCGCACCCGCACTGGGTCGGCTTTTCTCCAGATGGGCAGTATGCACTGGTGCCGGATCTAGGCCTAGACCAGATCGTCATCTACAAAGTCGACACCGCAAAGCCAGCCATCGCACCACACGGTGTCGCTCAGGGCATACCGGGTGGTGGCCCTAGGCACATGCGCTTTTCTGTGGATGGCAGATTCATCTACCTGCTGAATGAGCTGACGCTCTCGGTGACCACATTTGCCTGGGAGGCCGCCACCGGCACCACCAAACAACTGACGACCACCCCTGCGATCAGCGAAGCGGTGAAGGCAGGCGAATCCTTTAACTCGGCAGCCGAGATCCTAGTCCACCCCAGTGGTGACTATGTCTACTCATCGAACCGCGGCCACGATACAGTGACAGTCTATCGCGCCAATCAAGAGACCGGCGAGCTGTCGGTGGTACAGGTGCAGCCCGTGCGCGGTGCTTTTCCCCGAAACATCAATCTCGACCCCACTGGCACCTGGCTACTAGCCGCTGGAGCCGACTCCAATACCATCGCAGCGCACAGTATCGATCCCGACACTGGCAAGCTCACCTACCAGCGCGGCGCGATCATCAACGTGCCTGGACCGATCTGTATCAAGTTTGGCGAATAATCGCCGCACTGTAGTAGTGGGCGAGCTAGTAGACTCGCCCATTGCCGCCCCACATGCCCCGCGGTACAGAGGCTAACTTCACAAATGTGCGCGATGCGGGGATGCCCAGCGACTCCGCATACTCGCAGAGCTGAGTGGTGAGAGACTCTGCCATATCCGCAGCTAGCTCGATCCCCTCGACTTCGAACAAAGCCGAAGCAGCAGACTCGCTGTCACCACCAAAGGTCATGTGCTGGCCGTCCTGCAGCCGCGCCATAGTGATGGAGGCTGGCTTGCCCAGAGTGTCTGCGGTGATCGAGGTGAGCGCATCCAAACAGCCTGCTGGCTGTTCGATACTGAGACTGGTAGAAAATGTAATCAATGGCATGGCTAAAACTATAACCGGAAAATCAGAGTGCTTTTTGGTAAACGTCCAGCAAAGCGGCAGCATCGACCGAGACGGGATTGAACTGAGCGGTCCACTGGCCTGCGGCCTCCTCTGCCAGCTGCGGCAGCATACGCCCATCCACCCCTAAGCGCCCGAGAGAGACGCTGAGGCCACCGATCTTTAGCAAATCTTTCACCCGATCGATCAGCCTGCTATCTAGCCCCTGATAGATCTCTGCCGCATCGGAGTCCTGCATATTATATCGGATCGTGTGAGGCAGCATCACCCCCACGGCCTGACCGTGCACCGTGCCATAGTGTGCGGTGAGCGGATTGGCACAGGAGTGCGCGATACCCAGCATACTATTCTCGATAGCGGCACCCGCAAAGGCTGCACCCAGCTGCATCTGCGAGCGCGCCAGCAGATCGCCGGGCGTGCGTAGGACTTTCTCGAAACCAGCGTCGAGCAACTGCCACGCAGCAATCGAATACGCAGAGGAGACCTCATTTCGCTTGCTGCACACGGCAGTCTCAAGTGCATGAGAGATGGCATCGATGCCCGTATGACAGGTCACCTTTCTTGGCTGAGTCACTGTCAGCTCGGGATCGAGGACAGTCACCAAGGCAGCTGCTTTTTTATCGCCACAGGCCATCTTTGCATGAGTCTGGGCATCTGCGATCAGGGCAAAGCTCTGGCACTCACTGCCGGTCCCTGACGTGGTCGGGATTGCAATAAATGGGAGCATCGGTTCAGTCGCTTTATCGACTCCCCAGTAGTCTTTCATCTCGCCGCCATTGGTCAGGATGAAATTGCAGCCTTTGGCGGTATCCATGCTGGAGCCCCCTCCCAGCCCGATGATGAGATCGATCTCGTGCTCCCTCGCATAGGTCACACAGCTATCGACATCCACCGTAGTCGGATTTTCCTCCACTCGATCGTAAACGAAAACGTAACACCCGGCCGCCACAATCGCTTCGGCAGCCCTAGCAGGAGCCCCTGTCTTGGCTATGCCTGGATCGGTGACGATCAAGACTCGTGAGCCTCCGTGCTGCTCACACAACTCTCCGACCCGACTGAGAGCCCCGCAGCCAAATACGACGCCACCACAGGGCACTCCAGTGAATTCCTTCACCGCATCGGCCACATCAAACCCCTCGCAAAGCTGATCGATACTGATGTCTAATCCGTCGGACATGACGATGACGGTAGGCGGCCTCCCCTCGCGTGCAATCGCATTCAGCGGCGTGATTTTGCAAAAAAATCACCACAGAACTCATGATGAAACAACAAAAATCCCGAGCGGGGAGGAGGCCCCGCTCGGGATCGGAAGTGTGAGGAAGAGGTATGCAAGCTCTAGCCTCACCACTCAACCTAGACTAGAATTGTTAAACAGTCCCCTGAGACGCCAGTAGATCATCATCGCTACCAGCAGAAGGCATAGCGCCCCCATCTCCAGCCTGGCTCGATGGCTCTGAGACAGGGACTGGCCCCTCCTCATCGATCACTACAGTCTCTCCAGAGTCAGTCACGGCTTCGATCGGCTGCTGCTCTTCCTCGATCAGCTCACTGAAGTCGAACTCAGCATCCGCAGCGATACCCGTAGATCCATCGCTATAGACCACCTCGGACTCACCGTGCACGAGCACATCCCCATCGGCAGCCTCGTAGCTGATACCATCGCTGACTAAGCCGATCGACTCGATACCTGCCTCCTCGAGACTGATCATCTCTCCATCGCCGACCTCGCCATCGCCATCTGCATCCTGCCACACCTTGAATTCGCTGTACTTGTCGTCATCGGCAGACAAGATACCATCGTTATTGGTATCGAAACCGGCGCGGAGACCTTCGAGGTCGGTCGAGCCCGCCTCGCCATAGTCAGCAAAGGCAAACTCACTACGTCCATCGACTAGGCCATTGTCATTGGCATCGTGGATGAGCACGGCATCGTCTTCACTAGCCCACGCAGTCTGCTCCTTCACACCATCGCCATCGACATCCATTTCGATACCATCTGCGATCGAGTTGAACTCTGCGCCATCGCCATCCATATCGATAACCACAGGTGGCACGCTAGGTGCATAGGCTCTCGCCTCGAGTTTAACAAGCATGTTAACATTCGCAGAGATACCATCGACTTCGAACGACACCTTAGATACTGGCCCGAATATGGTCGGGAAGGTAATCTGGCCACTACCTTGGTTTCCTCCGCCGACCCCAGTACTTTCGACATAATCATTACCATCTGCCAATGTGACTTGCTGCAGACCGCCCGGACTATCCCACGTTCCAGCATTCTCGATCTGGAAAGGAACGTTGGTATGAATCGTCCCATCGGCCATCTCAAGAGTAAAGTTTCCAACACGAGTAATCTCCGGATCGCCATTATTATACAAACTAGATACCCAAACTGAAACATCAGCAATAGGTGAGTCTGCTACCATTTCAATTCGACCTGATTTCTCTTCTTCAACTGAAAACTTATCAGCTTCCCTCGTAAGGATAGAGGCACCATCCGACGCTGTAGCTGTAATACCTATCGTATCCCCGCCAGAATTGATCACGTAGTCAGCACCACCCTGAACGAAGTCCGAAGTTGGCCCATCGAATTGAACATCAAAAGTCACGGTCTTCTCGTATTCATTGCCAGCGCTATCCGTGACTCGGACGTGGAAATCATGAGATGTGGCACTGGTGTAGTCGAGATTCTGACCTGCCATCAGTCGGATCTCATCACCGACGATCTCAAACTGGCCGTCATTGGCAATCACATTACCTCCAAGACCATCGAGCAGTTCATAGGTATAGGTATCCGTTTCTTCACTATCGGTGTTGTATAGTTTGGCTACCACACTACCTGCAGCAACTGAATCGGGAACAGCCATGGAGAAAGTACGCACCTGATACTGGGTCCGCTCACCATCGACGTTGTTTTGACCAAAGACGAAGATGATATCACCATGATCATTCTGACTCACGAATGGGCTGTAATTGATACCCGCATCCTGGGCTACCAACCACTCTGGACCGACCTTGTTGCCATCAGCATCAAAGCGCTGTGCACGCACATCGATCACGTCGTCAGCGGTCTCGGCATTATCCCATGTCACAAGGAAACCGCCATCATTCAGTTCTGTGACATCAAAAAACCTCTGATCACCTTCAACAAGAGTCGAAACGACAAACTCACTGGTAGTAAAAGTGTTGGTAGCGGGATCATAGATCCGCCCGAAGACACCATCTCCCACAGTCCCCGAACCACCGTCATTGGAACCATAATCTTGCCAGAAAATCGCAATTTTACCTCCCTCCAACCTGACCACTTGACCTGCGGACTGTTGGTAATTTAACGACTCATTCACAATCACCTCAGATCCAACCTTATTCCCAGCTGAATCATAGACCGAAAGCATGACATCATAATGATTGCCACCAGCAACTCCATAAGAGTTGTAAACCACAGCAAATCCTCCATCATCTAAACCAACGATCTCAGGATCATTCTGCGTGCTACTTGTATGATCGTTGACCACAAAAGTAGAGCCCTGTTTCTTGCCGTCGCTATCGAAACGCTGGGCCATCACGGTGTGACTACTTCCGTCACCAAAACTTGCATTCTCTTCTACGTAAACCGCGACATAAGAGCCATCCACAAGTCCCGCAATATCACCAGCACGCTGATGACTACCGTGCGTCGTGAGAGGCACCTCGCCACCAATCTGATTACCAGCGGCATCAAACCTAACAACCATCGGAGCAAAGCTATCGTTTAATCCGCCACCCCGACGGCTACTAAATGTCAGAACAAAACCTCCATCAGCCATTTGATCCACGTGAGGATCGTACTGGGTACTCCACGTAATCGTATTCACTCGGGAAGCCGAACCAACTGCATTCCCATCCGCATCAATTTCCTGCTTGTAAACTTCATTTCCATCATCATAAAACACCATGAAGTTACCATTCTCCAGAACCGCAATATCTGCCCGCTGGTTACCGGTCATTGTTTCTGAGAACACATCATCTTTGATGTCGACGGTTTCATTAGCCAGATCGACATGAGCATGCCCAATAGCAATACCTTCCGTGTTTTGCCAGGACACAACGACATCACCATTTTGTAGCTCTTCTAGGTCGATCATCCATTGATCTGCGCTCCTATTATCGACTACGATTTCGTTACCCACAGTTGCTCCAGATGCATCAAACTGCTGCATATACACGTCATACTCGCTGCCGTTATAATTTCTCCACGCAATCACGAAGTTACCATTAGACAGAGCGAGCAGCTCAGGCTGCAACTGGTGATGCCAGGTCGTGGTATTCACCACAAATTCAGATGTCACAACAGTTGTCCCATCAGCAGCATAGATCTTAGCAGCCACACCCCAATTCGAACCATCGACACCATTACTGGCCCATGTGACAACAATGTTACCACCCGTCAGCGCTTCGGTCTGTATGATATGGCTAGCCTGATCGTTAGCGGTAAATTCGTTAATTACAAACTCATCGCCCACCGCATTTCCATCAGCATCCATCTTCCGACCAATCACAGCGTAACTGCTGCCATCTTGGCCATTACTGCCCCAGACAGCTAAGAATCCACCGTCTCCAGTCGCTGCAGAGTCACTGTAAAGCCCCTGCCTAGAAGGCGTGAACTGGTTCATGATCACATCCCCAGCCGTGACTTCCGTCAATCCATTGGACACAGGATCATACTCGAAGACCTTGGCGGCCGCCCTACCGCCCTCTGTACTATCGTCGCGATAAGTCATAGCTATCCGATTGCCACCCAGCATCGTCACATCCCGGATGATCTGGCTATATCCTGTCGCATCCGGCACCATGAATGCAGGCAGAAGCTCCGTTGATAGATCAGCACTCCAAACTGATGCTCGGGGACCGTGATAGGAATTATTGATGTGCTCGACCATCAGCCAATTGCCATCAGACAATTGCTCTAATATGATACCCACCTGGTTGTAGCTAGCATCGACCCCAGCCTTTATCACTCGTGGCTCCCCTACCTTATCGCCAGCAGCATCGAAACGCTGAGCCATGAACGAGGCACTGCGGAAACCATTTGATGCAATGTAGACCATATCATAGGTTCCATCACCATACATAACGATCTCGGGTGTGGGTCGTGGCGAGCTGACACCGCCGAAACTATAACCTTCGTTATTGGCTACCAAATTCCCATGCGCCGATAGCTGTATATCAGTCGGAGCATCGTTTTGACCCTGCACCGATACCGAAATGGTCTCGGTATAGGTCGCGCCCTGAGAATCGGTCACTTGCACCTTAACCACGTGATTTTCACGAACATCGGCATTAAAGGCAGCACCGGCTTTCACAGCTAACTCATTACCATTGATCACCTCAAAGAAGTCGTACTCCTCTGGGTTATCATAGATCACCTGGAATGTGAAAGTGTCGTCGATATCGTCATCATCGGCACTTAACACTCCGAGGACAGTCCCAGCGGCCAATCCATCACCTGTTAACAACTCCATCACGTCCTCATCAGTCGCAGGATTGCTGTCCTCGATCCGGATATTCGTCGGTGAGTCCGTATCGTCAAACACACGAATCTCAACAGTGGTGTCCAACTGTAAGCCTCCCGAATCTACCACACGGACATCCAAGGTGTAGGAATGAATATTCGCAGCCAGATTATCTAGCGTTTCGCCAGACTTCAGCCAGACCTCGTTACCATTCAGAATCTCCATCTTGCCAGTAGGATCATTCAAAATCGTGTAAGTATGGCTATCGCCATCGTCGATATCATCATTTGACAATGTGGCCAACATCACTGGCCCAGTGGTCTCAGCGCGCCCCATCTGCTCGAAGTGACGTATCTGAACACCCTCAGCATCGCCCCATCCGGCATCCTCCATATGCCAAGCAAAGACAATATCGCCATTCACCAGCTCTGCCGCCGCTGGATACTTCAGCACATCATTGGTATTATCAGTCTCGGCAGGCACATTGACCTTAGTCTCAGATCCTGTAGCCACACCACTGGCATCGAAGCGCTGCATGAAGATCTCCGGCTGGAAGTCTCCGCCCTCATGGTCACTCTGCCAAACGATAATGAAACCTCCATCAGCTAAGGCAATCACCTCCGGCATTGCCTGGCCACCGGTTCCCGTAGGATTCGCCTGAAACTCAGCACCATTGGCAGAACCATCCGCATTGAATCGCTGTGCCATGATCGAGCTACCATCTCCATCTTCACCGCCTTGACTACGCCAAACAGCGACAAATCCGCCATCCTTGAGCCCAGCCACTCGAGTCGAGTCCTGAACCTCAGCCGTAGAGGTATTGATAACTTGCTCACTACCTACAGGACCAGCTGTACTACCCATCTGACGCATCATCGACTCACCAGAGGCGGAATCCCATGTGACAATGTAGTTTGACCCTGCAATACCTGCTACAGAGATCATACTAGCCGGATCCACAGCCGTTTGGCTGATCAATATCTCACCGCGCACCACCAAGCCATCGCTAGTGTACTGCTGCGTCATGACACCCTGCCCCTCAGAATACCAAGCTACGACATAACCTCCATTGTCTAGTGCAGTGACGGCCGGCTGCTCCTGCGCACCTGCAGTTGTTGTATTGACCTGCAGGTTGCCACCTAGCGGACTATTAGCACTAGTGTAACGCTGGATCATGATCTCGCCGTTGCTCTCAAAAGCGACGACATAACCGCCATCTTTCAGCGTCGCTGCGCTTGGGAAACCCTGATCACCAGTAGCATTCGTGTTTACCGTGTAGGCGCTACCATTCAACGTGTCGTCAGCATTATAGCGCTGGGCCTGCAGAGACCAGCCGTCGCCATCGACATTCACAGTGCGATTGAAAACAACGTAAGTGCCATCAGATAGACTGACGACCTCTGGAGTGTAGTTACCCGTCTCAGTTACATAGTCAGCAACTCCATTGCCATGCCAGTTGTTACCCAAATTGCTGATGATCTGTGTTCCAGCACCATTAGAACCAACAGAAGTACTCGTCTCCTGGGTGTGATAGGTGACCGTCCAGTAGCCTCCGGACTCGACGATCAATGGATCGCTAACATCATTGCGGGTGTCATTCACTATCTTAGGATCATCTCCCACTGGGCGCCCGAGGTTATCATGCCACCACTGGTAGATATCTCCCTCGCCATTAGCATCCTTTTGCTCATAGACGATGGTGAATCCATTACTGGTGCCAGGAGCGACGTCCAACCCGCTCATCTCTGTTCCTGTCTGAGCGATAATCTCAAACTCTGCACCATCGACTCCCGAACCGCCTGGACTTCCCGCGAAGGCTCCGGAGCTATTCAGAAGACGCCCCATTATGGCGTAATCACCATTTCCACGGTCCTCTTCCCATACGATCACGAGAGTCCCGTCGCTTCTCTGTGCGATTGCTGCGTTGCCTTGGTCACCAGCGGAAGTTTCATTCACCTGAACGGCAGCGCCAACGGCCGCACCAGTGGCATCAAAGAGCTGCATCATCACATTCTCATCCGCACCACTGGTATCAGTCCATGTCATGATGTAACCGGAACCGTCCAACGCCTCCACATAGGCATCCTGAGCATTCGCAGCAGAAACTGGAGCGCCCACGGCTGAGCCAGAAGAGTCATACAGCTGTGCGTGTACACCTGAGCTGTCTTGCCAAGAAATCGCGAAGCCACCATCTTCCACAGCGGTGAGCTTCACCTCCGTCTGATCACCAGCAGTTGAACCGGTATTAACTAGAGTTTCAGCTCCTGGATTCTCAAAATTACTGTCGAAATGACGGAAAACAATGCCAGTGCCATCACCATCCGCATCCTTAGCGGCGTAAGCAATCACATAGGTATTATCAGCAAGCCTATCTCCAGAACCGCCGGTTCCCGGCTCGAGCGCGCTCGTACTCACCTGAGTCACATCGCCCCATGGACCTGATCGATAGGCCCTTTGAGCATGCAAGTAGTAGCCAGGACCATCTGGACCATCCTCATCATACTGCGTCCATACCTTGCGCACATTCTCGTGATTCCACGACATAGCAAAAGGCTTAGTCGAATACTCTGGCATCACGCCAGTAGCACTCTGAGCAAACTCACCACCATTACCCTGTAAATCACCAACCAAACTCCCAATCACGGTCTCAGGCGCTTCATTCACATCCGACACCTGAATCCGATAAGTCTCAACCGAAGTGGAACCGTTCTCGGTGTTAGTGGTGAGAATTTTAACGTTATGGTATTCCCGTAATTCGTGGTTCAAATCCACTCCATTCTTGACCACCAATTGGTTACCAGACATCTCGAACCAATTAAATTCGTTCGGATCATCTTCGACAACCGAGAAAGTGAACACAGAAACATCCTCTGCTTCTGGCGTAATAGTACCAACAACGGCACCACCCTTCTCACCGGTTCCGGTGTTGATATCAAACGCGATGTTCTCCTCGATCGAAGAAGAGTCGATATGTGGGTTAGGAGAATAGGGGTTTCCAGGAGTGGTCGTCATATCGATGCCGCCAGCAGCACCGATAGGGACACCATTAGCATCCACCGCTCCATCCCACATTCCATCACCATCGGCATCGACACCACCGGCCTCGATCACATCGGATACACCTCCGTTATCAGAATCGGAGTCATACTGGTTAATTAAGCCGTCTCCGTCCACATCGTTGTTGATAGCTGTGCTGGCACTCATCTGGAAGCCAGCTGTCCCTGCCACACCTTCAATCACATCGAAGCTAATCTTCGAGATGGGTCCAATAATGGTAGGAAACGAAACGCGACCACTGGCACCAGCCAGATCGCTCTCAGAGGTGATGAACACCGTCCCATCCGGCAATTTGCCTTCTATAATCTCGCTGGTATCAGAAGCAAACAATCCCGCTTCCGTAATGGAAATAGCCACGTTGGTATGAACGGTCCCATCGAGCATCTCGATGGTAAAATTTCCAACCTTGGTCGAAGCACCTCCATCGATACTCAAGCCTGTAAAGATAAACGAGAAGTCTGCAACAGCTGTGTCAGGATTGATCTCAAAGGTGCCCACACCATTCTCCTCAAAGATATAACTCGTATCCGACATCGAATTCCGAGTCGCACCACCGACGGTGTCGATCGTGAAGATGATTGTCTCATCATTCGAGTCGATCGCAGCAAAGCCAGTAGCGGCATCACCGACGCGATAAGAATCCTGTACATCTGGTGTGTATACATTGTTCTCGTATTCATCAAGGATACCATCGTTATCATCATCCAGATCCTCCGCATCTCCAATACCATCCAGGTCGGAGTCGTTGTAAGCCATCCTAGTCGTCATCACGACCGAATCCGCCTGACCATCATTCACGGTGATCTCAAACTCACGAGTCTGATCATCGCTGGAATAGGAAACAAACTGAATACTCTCAATCAAATCCGCGTATTCAGCCTTACTAGCCACACCAGTGATCTCTACTACGATATCTGTGCCATTGTCAGTGATCGTGTGCGTGACTCCGGTAGGCAGAAGACTTTCATCGATAGTCAGAAAATCCTCCACACTAGCATTGGTAAGCTCCACCCTAGCGGAAGCCAGAGTCGCATCATCTACATCGTAAATCTTGTCTACTGTATCAGACAAAGCAATATTACGAGGCAGCATGATATCGAAATTCGCTGAATCCAGCGCATTGCCGACATTCGCTGCACCTCCTAGGCCACTAAACGCGATAAAGGTTGTGTCTTGTCCCTCTGGCACTTTGTAAAGGACCTCGTACTCGGTCCATGCACCGCCGACACCAGCAGTCGTAGAAGTCAGCAACACGTCAGAGAAGCCCTGCGACGCCAGATCTTCCGCATCTCCTGAATTGGCCTTATCCAAAGGCGGGGTACCTCCAGCCCAAACCTGAATCTGCTCATCTGCACCACTAAGCTGAGCGTGCGCAAATGTAATACGAACATAGTTACCTGGTGCAGCCAAAGTCTTCTGCCACAGCGTTGAGTGCTGTGTTCCATTCAGCTCAACATAGAACTCGCCATCATGAGTCTCGCGCACATAATTATTGTGATGATACTCGATCATTCCATCGGACGCAGTCGTATACCAACCACTAACGGCCGACTCGGTAGCCAATTGCCAGGTAGAACTACCCGCGTCCAGATCTCCGTCATCTTCGAAACTGCTATTTACAGCAGTTCCGAATCGAGTGCCCGACAAACCGGCATAGGCAGCCACATTAACGACTGGAATATCATTCGTCCCCTCGATACTGACGGTAACCGTCTCAGTATCAGTAGCGCCCTGATCATCGGTAACGGTAAATGTGTAAGTATCGACAACTGAATCTCCCGTGTTAAGGGCTTGAACCGTATTGTTGGTTCCATTGATGTGGTATGACCAGTTACCCGAGGCATCCAGATCGAAATAGCCATAGCCATTATCGCTATCTGCAAGGGTCGCTTCGGTCCAAGTGAGCACAGCTGTGCTATCAATATCCGAAGCACTCAGCGATCCCGTAACTGCGACCGTATCATTTGGCACACTTGCCACACGCACTTCAGTAAGGGCGAAGAAATTATTAACAGTACCGCCAGCCAAATGGCCTGTCACACGAATACTAGCCACTTCCGTACCAACTGCGACGCCCGCATCTGCACTGGTAAACCGACTGTGGAATGTTGCATCATCAATCGCCGCATTACTCAACGTGCCAACTACGGCCCCTGAGCGATCGAGGAATTCGATGGTCATATTATTATCACGAGTCTCGGCAACATTTCGCCCCCACAGATCAAGAGCAATATGATGGTCCGCAGTGACGGTGTTGGGCGAATCCAAGGCCACAACAAGACTCACATCATCGCCATTAGGATCATCAAAGCCAAGAGCCAGATGATCATAATCCAATGAAGGCGTAGACGCCGATGGATTCATCGGATCGTAGACAAATGGATCCTCTAGGAGATGATTGGGATCATCCACATTTGTGTTGTAGAAATCACCTTGGACATCAGTGATCTTAGCCGTCAATTCGTATGCGCTAGGATCCTCGGAGATGGTTTCAATGGCACTCGCCGCGATCACTGGGGTGTCATTGGTTCCATTAATGGTGATTGACACCGTTTCTGTAGCAGTCGCGCCATTATCATCGGTGACTGTGAAGGTGTAAGTATCGATCAAAGTTTCCGATACATTTAGCGCCTCTACTGATGCGTTTCGATGGTCAAGCGTGTAAGTCCAATTTCCAGAGCTATCTAAATCAAAAGCGCCATATCCTTGATCTCCAGCAGTGTTACTCTGCACACCCCAAGTCAACACCGCAGTCGCATCGATATCCGATGCCGTCAAAGCCCCGGTATGAGAGACATCCAAAGATGCAGTCTGAACCACCGCAGCCCTAACTTCTGACAAGGTGAATGAGGTATGAGACCCCGATATTCTAACCTCTGCAATCGACTCTCCAGCCGCTACGACACCCTCAGTATGGATGCGCAGGTGAGGATTCACCCCATCTGGAATACCTAATCCAGTAGAAGTCCCTAGGATGTTCCCATCCGAATCTAAGAACTCCACCTGAAAATCATCATCCCTATCTTGGACAACATCTCGCCCCCAAACATCCAACACAAACTCATCGGAGTTCCCCATTATAACTGGAGAAGATAGCGTGTAACTGATCACGGTATTGGGCGATGCAGCGTGGAATCCCGGATCGCTAGAATAATCCGTAACCGGGATGCTAGAAGTTGGATCGGCTGGATCGTAGTCGAAAGGATCAGTCAGGGTAGCATTCTTATTGGAACTACCATACTCAGTCCCGCTAATAATGGTCGGATTATTTAGCGTCACCTCTACAGCAAATACCTCAGTCACATCTCCAGAATTGACCCCGGAAATTGTTGGCACATCGTTAGTGCCATTGATTGTGATATCAATCAATGCGGTGTCAGTCGCACCATTATCATCAGTCACCGTCACGGTGATCTGATCAGTCAGGGTTTCACCAGCGTTTAGCGCCTGAACTGACGCATGAACATTATTCAAGTTATAGGTCCAGTTACCTGCAGCATCCAGATCGTAACTGCCATAGCCATTGTCGCCTACCTGAGCACTGAGGACCGTCCACGCGGCTGTAGCAGAGGTATCGATATCGGTCGATGTGACGGCTCCAGTCACGGATAGTACGGTCTCCTCGGTAGTGCTACCGGCATCGCCTGTGGCTACCGGCAAGTCATTGGTGCCTTCGATGGTGATATCGATGGTCGTCGTGGCAGTCGCTCCCTGATCGTCGGTGACAGTCACTGTGATCTGATCGGTGAGAGTTTCACTGGCGTTTAGCGCCTGCACTGAGGCATGAGCATTGTTCATGCTATAGGTCCAATTACCCGCAACATCCATATTGTAGGTGCCGTAGCCATTATCACCTGCCTGAGCACTGACCACAGTCCAAGCCGCTGTAGAAGTCGTGTCGACATCGGTCGATGTCACTGCACCTGTAGCCGATAGGGTGGTCTCTTCTGTCGTAGTCGCACTGTCACCTGTCGGCACAGGCACATCATTGGTACCTGTGATTGTGATGTCGATGACTGCGGTATCGGTCGCACCATTGTCATCTGTGACAGTCACGGTGATCTGATCGGTCAGTGTCTCGCCGACATTCAGTCCCTGCACGGAGGCATGAGCATTGGTCAGGTTGTAGGTCCAGTTGCC
Organism: Verrucomicrobiota bacterium; assembly: GCA_020630975.1. GTDB lineage: Bacteria > Verrucomicrobiota > Verrucomicrobiia > Verrucomicrobiales > DEV007 > Arctic95D-9. The sequence goes on along the minus strand of JAHDID010000065.1, from coordinate 3,644 downwards.
CGCGGCATCCAGATCGTAAGTGCCGTAGCCATTGTCACTAGCCTGAGCACTGAGTACGGTCCAAGCCGCTGTGGCTGTGGCATCGATATCAGTAGATGTGACGGCTCCAGTCGCTGATAGAGTCGTCTCCTCTGTGGTGCCGCCTGCATCACCGGTCGCTACCGGATCATCATTGGTACCTGTCACAGTAACGGTGACTGTGGCAGTATCCGTGTTGCCATTATTATCGGTCAATACATAGCCAAATGTCTCGATAACAGTTTCGCCGAGATTGAGGTGCTCAAACTGGCCATTGGTATCGTAGGTAATAGTCGTATTTCCTGCATCGATTGCGATCGTTCCAGTGGTGGAACCACTAAGAGAAGCCACCGTGAGCGTGTCTGTATCGAGCTGGGTATCATTATCCAAGACATTGATCGTCACCGTGCTCTGCTCATCGACATTGTCTGTGTCATCAACTGCGTCCGGGATCGTGATATCGTCATAGGAATACAGTCCGTCGGCGAACTGGAAACACTCCACATCTGGATTGACTAGTGTAGTGCCATTTGGCCCTACGATAGATAGCGTGCCATCAGGGTTTTCTGTGATGGTGTAGTCGGCCAGGTTACCTGGGAAGTCGATGGTATCTTTTCCTTCACCGCCGGATACGGTGTCATTTCCAGCACCAGCTTTGATCAAGTCATCGCCTGCGCCACCGGCGACACTATCGTCACCGTTACCGCCTTCGATCGTGTCGTTTCCTTCGCCACCAGCTGTGGTGTCATTACCTTCGCCACCTGTCACGGAGTCATCGCCGTTGCCACCTTCGGTGCTGTCATCACCATTCCCACCAGAGACGGTATCATTGCCTTCACCACCGGCAGTGGTGTCGTTACCATCGCCGCCTTCTACAGAGTCGTCACCGTTACCTCCTGCGGTGCTATCGTCGCCATTGCCGCCAGAGACGGTATCATTGCCGTCGCCACCGGCAGTGGTGTCGTTGCCATCGCCGCCTTCTACAGAGTCGTCGCCGTTACCTCCTTCGGTGCTGTCGTCGCCGTTGCCGCCAGAGACGGTGTCATTGCCTTCACCACCGGCCGTGGTGTCATTACCATCGCCACCCTCTACAGAGTCGTCGCCGTTACCGCCTTCAGTGCTGTCATCACCATTCCCACCTGAAATGGTATCATTACCTTCGCCTCCGGCCGTGGTGTCATTGCCATCGCCGCCTTCTACGGAATCGTCGCCATTGCCGCCTTCGGTGCTGTCGTCGCCAGCTCCGCCGGAAACGGTATCATTACCGTCGCCACCGGCCGTGGTGTCATTGCCGTCGCCTCCCTCTACAGAGTCGTCACCATTGCCGCCTTCGGTGCTGTCATCACCAGCTCCGCCAGAGACGGTGTCATTGCCTTCACCACCGGCCGTGGTGTCGTTGCCGTCGCCGCCTTCTACAGAGTCGTCGCCATTGCCGCCTTCGGTGCTGTCGTCGCCGTTGCCGCCGGCAACAGTATCATTACCTTCGCCACCGGCTGTGGTGTCATTGCCGTCGCCTCCCTCTACGGAGTCGTCACCATTGCCGCCTTCGGTGCTGTCATCACCTGCTCCCCCAGAGACTGTGTCATTGCCGTCTCCGCCGGCTGTGGTGTCGTTGCCGTCACCGCCTTCCACAGAGTCGTCGCCGTTTCCTCCTTCGGTGCTGTCATCACCATTGCCACCAGAGATGGTGTCATTGCCTTCGCCACCAGCTGTGGTGTCGTTGCCGTCACCACCTTCTACAGAGTCGTCGCCGTTTCCTCCTTCGGTGCTGTCATCGCCTGCTCCGCCGGAAATGGTATCATTACCTTCGCCGCCGGCTGTGGTGTCGTTGCCGTCTCCACCTTCTACAGAGTCATCACCATTGCCGCCTTCGGTGCTGTCATCACCTGCTCCGCCGGAAACGGTATCATTACCTTCGCCTCCGACCGTGGTGTCATTACCATCGCCACCCTCTACAGAGTCGTCACCATTGCCACCTTCAGTGCTGTCATCACCTGCTCCGCCGGAAACGGTATCATTACCTTCGCCACCAGAAGTGGTGTCGTTACCATCTCCACCTTCTACGGAGTCGTCGCCATTACCACCTTCGGTACTATCATCACCAGCTCCTCCAGAGACGGTATCATTTCCTTCGCCTCCGGATGTGGTGTCATTGCCGTCGCCACCTTCTACAGAATCGTCGCCGTTGCCACCTTCAGTACTATCATCGCCAGCTCCTCCAGAGACTGTGTCATTGCCGTCTCCGCCGGCTGTGGTGTCGTTGCCGTCACCGCCTTCTACAGAGTCATCGCCATTCCCGCCTTCGGTGCTGTCATCGCCATTGCCACCAGAGACGGTATCATTTCCTTCGCCGCCAGATGTGGTGTCGTTGCCGTCGCCACCCTCTACAGAGTCATCTCCATTGCCGCCTTCGGTGCTGTCGTCGCCATTGCCACCAGAGACGGTGTCATTGCCTTCGCCTCCTGCAACCGTGTCGTTGCCGTCGCCGCCCTCTACAGAGTCGTCGCCATTGCCGCCTTCGGTACTGTCATCGCCATTACCTCCAGAGACTGTGTCATTGCCTTCACCTCCAGATGTGGTGTCATTGCCGTCGCCGCCTTCTACAGAGTCATCACCATTTCCGCCTTCAGTACTGTCATCACCATTCCCACCAGAGACGGTATCATTACCTTCGCCTCCAGATGTGGTGTCATTGCCGTCGCCACCTTCTACAGAATCGTCGCCGTTACCGCCTTCAGTACTGTCATCGCCAGCTCCGCCAGAGACCGTGTCGTTTCCTTCGCCTCCAGATGTGGTGTCATTACCGTCGCCACCTTCTACAGAGTCGTCGCCATTGCCGCCTTCGGTGCTGTCATCACCAGCTCCCCCAGAGACGGTATCATTTCCCTCACCTCCGGATGTGGTGTCATTGCCATCGCCGCCTTCTACAGAGTCATCGCCATTGCCACCTTCAGTGCTATCATCACCAGCTCCGCCAGAGACGGTATCATTGCCTTCGCCTCCGGATGTGGTGTCATTGCCATCGCCACCATCTACAGAGTCGTCGCCATTGCCGCCTTCGGTGCTGTCATCACCATTCCCACCTGAAACGGTGTCATTGCCTCCTCCTCCGGAAGTCGTGTCATTTCCTTCGCCGCCATCTACAGAATCATCGCCATTGCCACCTTCAATACTGTCGTCACCAGCTCCACCAGAGACGGTGTCATTGCCTTCGCCTCCTGCAACCGTGTCGTTGCCATCGCCGCCTTCTACAGAGTCATCGCCGTTTCCGCCGATCAATGAATCATCACCGGCTCCACCATCGACTGTATCGTCTCCTTCCCCACCGTCTACAGTGTCATTACCAGAACCGCCTAGGACACTATCATCGCCGGCCCCAGCAGATAACGAATCATCGCCACCGCCTCCATCTATCGTGTCGGAACCTGATCCAGCTGTGATCGTGTCAGTTCCCGATCCAGCAGTCACCTGATTGTCACCATCGCCGACATCGATCAAATTATCGCCACCTGCAGTCGCATCGATGACGTCATTTCCTGCTCCGGTCTGGACAGTGTCATTACCACTACCCAGGGCAGCGACCACTTCACGGCCATCAGTGACGACCAATAAATTGCTTCCTTCTA
>JAHDID010000015.1 GCA_020630975.1 Verrucomicrobiota bacterium | reverse complement strand
TAACTTACCACCACCAGTGATTTTGGTTCCGGCTCCGCCGGGATAGGGTACAATCGCGGTTCAGCGCTATTCACTTCTTATTTTTCTTTTTGATCGCCTTGCTGGCGATCTCCTCTTTGGGTAGCCAATTTTGAAACCGGCTCAGATCTGCGCCTTTGGCTAGATTTTTCCACTCATAGGGATCGGTGGTGTGGTCGTAGTACTCCTCCGAGCCATCGGCATAGCGGATATAGCGCTCGGTCGCTGTGCGTACGGCATGATTGCCCCGACCATGGGTGGTAATGGCTGGGTGCTGCCAGCTTGTTTCGGGATCTTTGAGTAGGGGGGAGATATCGTGGCCGCTGACATGTGTGGGTATATCGATGTCTGCCAGTGAGCATAGAGTCGGATAGATACTCATGGTATCGACAGGCTGACTGCAGCTCGTCCCTGCCTGGGTGACTCCGGGAGCTACCCATATCATCGGGATGCGTGTGGTCTCCTCCCACAGGGCAAACTTACGCCAGTGCTGTTTCTCGCCCAGAGACCAGCCATGGTCGCTCCAAAAGACGATGATCGTGTTATCTCGGTCTGGGCTTTTCTCAAAGGCATCGAGCAGTCGGCCGACATTCATATCGGTATAGGCGCAGGTCGCTAGGTAGGACTGGATGGCTGCTTTCCAGCGTCCACTTTCGAGGAATTTGGCGTGATCAGCCTGGGGTTTAGCCATCTTTACTCCGGCAGGTGGGAGATCATCGAGATCGCCTTCGATGTGGGGCGGCAGCTCGATCTCGTCTAGAGGGAAATCGTCGTAATACTTCCGTGGTGCGACAAAAGCCAGGTGAGGTTTGTACAGGCCACAGGCGATAAAGTAGGGTTCGTCGCGCTTTTGAGCGAGCCGCTCGATGCAGTAGTCCACGGAATGCCAGTCGACGATATCTTCGTCCTTCAGCTCGGGAAAGGTTTTTTCGACGTGGTAGCCATCGTATTTGTCGACCCCAGGGCCGTTGCTGTGCAGGCCTTTGGCATTCATGTAGTCGTGCCACTCGGCATCCAGAGCGCTCATCTGATGATAGATCTTGCCGGCGCCAGAGACGTAGTATCCCGCTTGTAGAAATTGGGCGGATAGTCCCTCGCCCGGTTTTTGGTAGTCTCGCCACGAGTGGCCATTCAGGTAGCAGCCGCTCACCCATGGTCGGCGGCCACCCATCAGCGCACAGCGCGAGGGCTCGCAGGCTGGCACGGCTGTGTGCGCATTGGTAAAGGTGGTGCCCATGGCCGCCAGGCGATCGATATTGGGTGTTTTCGCCTGAGCATTGCGCCCGAGGTGCGACACCCAGTGGTTCAGATCGTCGACCGCGATGAACAGGACATTCGGGCGGTCATCGGCGCAGAGTGTTCCGATGGAAACGAGAGTCAGGAATAGAGCGAGCAGATAGCGATGCATAGTATCGGCATGTTGAAACAGCTAGATTCAGCCTGCTAGAGGCGTGTAGACGCGGGGGTAGTTCTAGGGCATCTAGGCCAAGCATCCCGCACTGGGAGGGGCTGTTTTTAACTGCCCGGCTACCCCAGCTATCCTTTGAGCCAAAACCTAGAAAGTCAGACCTCAGCATAACCCTTTGGTACCTGTCGCGTATATCCCAGATCCAGATGTCGTTTTTTTGTGCGATTAACGAATGGCGAGAGTAAAGCGTAAAGATAAGCAAGTAGTTCTAGCACCCCGCTGGGGTGCGGCCAGGCAGTTTGGGAATCCGGTGGCTACGCTACGCTTACCACCGGCTAACATCTGCTAGTCCCTCCGGGACTGAGTCCGCCCCAGAGGGGCGAGGAGATAGTAGCCCGGGGTGAAACCCCGGTGCCCCCCTAGAATACTAACTACCTCGGTGGGGTGGTAGAAGGTAGAAGCGCCCCAATCGACATAAGATATTGCGATTCAATCTAGAGGTTTTAAGGAGTTATGTTGAGGTCTGAAAGTAGCTCGAAGTTTTAACGACTATCTGCACGCACTTCAGCCATCAATAGCTTGAGGGCTCGTAGGGAGTTGAGTGACCTCGCAAATCACAAACCAAAGTCTTCCAGCGGTATGGTCTGAAACACCAGATCTGCTCGCGAGGATTCATATAGAATGCCGAGCGTATCGTCATCGATCATTACTAGAGAACTGTAGGCACCGCCTTTGTGGTCGAGTAGGATGTGCCTGTCTGCGGGCCAGGATTTGCCGTCGTCCAGACTGACTTGGACGGTCATGTTCTTGCGAGCCTGCTTGCTGTGCGGATTGGAGAAAAATAGCACCTGTCGCCCCTCGGCTAATCGGTGCCGAATCAGGCTGGCCATGCAGACTGGCTCGGGCAGAGCGCCACGGTCTGAGGAGTGGACATGCCATGTTTTCCCATAGTCGGTGGTCACGCTCACAGCTCGGCCATTGGTATCGCCTTTGTCTTTTCTGTTGCGATTATCCCTCATATTCAGCATCAGGCTGCCATCGGAGAGTTCGGCCACGGCACACTCTGTAGTGTTGGTCCTAGCTGGTTTCGATACCTGCCAGGTTTTACCGCGATCGCTGCTCCAGATGAGGTTGGAAAAGGGAAGTCCTTTGGCATCGCGCCCCTGAGTCGGTATGACTAGCGTGCCGTCGCTAGCGGTGATGCCGTTACCAGGGGCTGGGGCAAATAGGTACCACTCTGGGCGCTTCAACCTAGTGGTCCAGTTTTCAGGCTCCGACCAGGTCACACCGTGATCGGTGGATCGGACGACTAAAAACTGAGACGTGGTGTGGTAGTCGAGCCCAGGTTCGGAGCCTTTGCCTACCCATTGGTGGGTGCCAGGTTTGCCGTGAGTCCAGATAGCAGAAACGAATATCTCCCCAGTCACAGTGTCGACCAGAATGTTGGGGTCGGAGCAGCCATTTTGGTTCTGAGGCAATCCGCCAAATTCTCCCATATCCATGATCGGTCGTGGTGGTTCCCAGGTTTTGCCGCCGTCGGTCGATCGCGATAGGCCGATGTCCATATGCTCCTGTAAGTCTTTGCGGCTATTGTAGCGCAGATCGTAAACGGCTAGCAGGCTGCCATCATTGGCGCGTGCGATGGCAGGGATGCGAGTGGTGTGGCAGTTGAATTGGCCTCGCTTGTGAATCGTCACGAATGGGCGCGGCTGAGGCGCGGGTCGGATATCTCCGGAGATCTGCGCTGATAGCACACTCATTCGATTGCGATGCGGCCGAAATACCACTTCGCCTACCTCGTAATCGCTAGTTTTTAGCACAAACAGTGTGCTCTGTTCGATGCCAATCTCTATCACACCTTGCTCGTCGCGCTGTGCGAAAAACCGGAAAGGGCGCCCTGCCTGCAGGTGCTCGCTAGTGTCCGCAGGGTATACAATTTCATCTAGTAATGGGCCTTCTACGAAGATCTTGTTACGGCGGCCATCAAAACCGAAATTGATGCCATGCCCTATCCAAACCGATGCTGCTGTAGCATTCAGTTCAGCTATCGAGAGCTCCGCTTCCAGCTTGAAGGGGCCTATGCCTACGAGGCAATCGCAGGTCAGGTTTTCGCTTAGATCTGTTTTTGGTTGGGCGAGTTTCCACGTATCAGCTGCGGCGGGGGATGTATGCAGGGTGATGAGATAAGTAAAGATGACTATAAGAGCAAACTTCATAGAGCGACTAAGAGACAGATAGTAGCTATAGCTTGTGTATTATTCGATACAAAATAGATGCTTTTCGCCACGGATGAATAGCTGTTCGCCTACTGGAGCTGGTGTGGCGTCGACACCTTCGCCGACCGAGTTGGTCGCTACGATCTCTAGGTTTTCGGCATCTTTGATCACCACTGTCGTGCCGCTCCTGCCGGTCAGGTAGACATAGCCGCCAGCAGCTACGGGGCTGGCATAGGTAGAGAAAACACCATCGATACGGCTCGGGCCAAAGTGGGGCTGGCCAGTGGTGGCATCGACACAGCTGAGGATGCCCGTCTTGCCTTTGTGATAGTAGAGCCTGCCAGCCGAGAGGAGGGGCGATGCGATATCCGGCGTGTCATCATCGGTAGTCCAGACCACTTGCTCAGTACCGGCTATATCGCCAGTGCCATCTAGCTGAAAGGCACCGATGAATGAACCTCGAAAGCCGCTGCCGATGATGGCTACCCCATCGCTACAGACGGGCGACGCGACGGGGCGCTGGGTCTGCCCGCCACAGCGCCAGATCTCCTGACCAGTCGCTAGGTCGTAGCTGCGGGCATAATTTTCTCCATTTAGGATGACTTGGTGCCGGTCTCCTACAGCGACGACTAGAGGTGTGGCCCAGCAGGTCGGCTCGTCGCGCTCGGTCTGCCATACCGTCTGGCCAGTCAGTTTGTCCAGTGCATACAGGGCCGAGGCGCCCTCGTGATCCCAGGGAACGAGGATTTTGTCGCCAGCTAGAGTCGGCGAGCTGCCCTCGCCGAAAGACGCACGAGTCTGCATCTGACCAAAATCGTCGCGGCTCCACAGCAGAGAGCCCTGCATGTCGTAGCAGTATAGACCGCGCGAGCCAAAGTGAGCATACACACGCTCGCCATCGGTGCACGGCGACGCCGAGGCGTATCCATTGGTCTGGTGGGTGCCTTCGTGAGGCACAGCCGTGGTAGCCGTTTTCTGCCACGCTATTTCACCCGACTGACGATCGATGCAAAACAGCTGAAAGCTCAGAGTCGGCAGAGGTCCCGAGGCACCTCGTCCCTTGCTGCCCTTTCCTTTACCCTTACCGCTTTTACCTTTGGCCGCGCTCCGAGTCGGGGTATCGCCGCCCACCGCCGAGACGACAAAGACCTGATCCCCCCAAACGACCGGTGAGCCTGAGCCTCGTCCTGGTATCGCGACCTTCCATTTGATGTTTTGATCCTCGCTCCAGGTGGTGGGCGGAGTGGCTGTGGTGGAGCTCCCATTGCCATGGTGCCCACGCCAATGCGCCCAATTTTCGAGGCTATCATCCGCCACGGTATCTAGCGCTGGGATAAAGAGACAGGCTGCGGTGAAGATGGCGACATGCGGAATTGATCTCATGATGGTTTTAACCCATTCAAGAAAGGATAGTTGCGCTACGAACTGCCTCTTTTTTTCGCCTGCCAAACTTTTGCTAGGGTATGAAATTCACCATTTTCACCGAAGCGATCGACCCCGCTGGGAAGTTGCGCCCAGAGGCGGCGATCGAATAGCTCACCAACCTGTACTGTGCCTAGTGCCTCAGGGGTGATGGCTGTGATCTGACAAGGGACGCCCGATGCCTCGAGGCTAGTCATGAGATCGTCGTAGTCGGCTTGCCATAGCGGGAAGGCCAAACTCGCTCCGATCTCTTCAGCGATAGGGGAGAACATCTGCTCTCGCCAACTGCGGATATGCTCCAAATGCAGATCGCCGAAGACGAGGCGACGGATCTGTGGGATCTGCTTCAGCGCAGGCGCGACGGTATCCAGATAGTCGCGCCCTGGATGCAGCGGCACACCGAGTAGTGGCAGCCCGAGATGCTCCGCCTGTCGCGTGACTTGCCCGATCGCCACTTCTTGGTGGGCTACGAAGCGTTGTTGGACATCAAAGGTGGTCAGCAGCACGATCTGGTTCTGTGTGATGTCCTGTAGTTCCAGCAGAGTCAAAAAGCTATCTTTCCCCCCGCTCCAAAATAGCAGAACGACAGGTTCGTCGCTAGGAGTGGCATCAGTTAGCCACGCGGGTTGCTGTACGTTGTGGGCTCGTTTGTCGGTCGGAACATTTTCGTGCAAGTACGGGCAATGGCGGCAGCCACTACCACAGCAGCGCCCACGCTGGCGCAAACCTAACTCTGTGAAAACCGAAAACCCAGTGTCGGGATCGATGTAGAATACCTGTCCATCGCGGCAAGCCGCGTCATGGAGTTCCCAGATGTCGGTAGGTGTGCTGATACGGAGAAAATGGGTATAGGTCTGAAATTCAATAGGGTACAATTTTTAGTGAATAGGGTACAGTCGATTTTCGCAAGCTGGAATCGAGGCCGTGATCAGTTTCTGCGGCTATCACATCGCACAGTGATAGTGCCAGAATCTCAGGTGGACAAACGCCTTTCAGGCCACCAATTTTTCGGCGTGAAAAAGATCTTACCTTCTCTCTTCTCCGCAGCTTTATGTTCAGGGTTAGGCCTCTCGCTGCAGGCTAAGCCGAAAGACTTGGTCGCGACTAAGTTTGCGGACCAGACGCTGGTGCCGTCTCCTGCTTGCCTGTGTGCGTCGCCCTATGGCGAGGTCTACGTCGGTGTCGATTTGAATGGCTCTCTGGGTAAGGGGGCTGGCAAGGGGCGTATCGTGAAGTTGATCGATGCAGATAATGATGGCGTCGCCGACTCGCACACTATTTTCGCCGAGATGGATAACCCGCGCGGGCTGACGGCGGTGGGCGATCAGCTATTTGTACTGCACACTGTGATACCGGCCGAGACCGATATCATGACGGGGATGCACCTGAGTGTGCTTGAGGATAAAGATCGCGATGGTGTGGCCGATGGGCCGGGGAAGGTATTGATCAAAAACATATCCACTCTCAAGCACAACCAGGACCGTGGTGCCGATCACACCACCAATGGTATTCGCATGGGTATCGATGGCTGGATCTATATCGCGGTAGGTGACTTCGGGTTCGTCGATGCGGTGGGAGCCGATGGCAAAAAGATGACCCTGCTCGGCGGCGGTGTACTACGTGTGCGCCCTGACGGCACGGAGATGGAGATGTATACCTATGGGCTGCGCAATATTTACGATATCGCCATCGACCCATTCATGAATATCTATACCCGAGGCAATACCAATGATGGTGGCGGGTGGAATGTTCGATTTATCCATCACATACAGTCAGGGAACTATGGTTACCCGATGTTGTTCAAGCGTTTTACCAGCGAGATCTTGCCTGCTCTGGTCGATGTCGGTGGCGGATCGGGTACGGGGGCGCTTTTTTTCCAGGAGCCGGGCTGGCCTGCTAAGTATAATAATGTGCCACTGATGGCCGACTGGGGCCGGTCGCAGTTGTTTATCCACCGCGTCACACCCGATGGTGCGTCTTTCACACAGCAGGAGGAGACCTACATCAAGTGCTCTCAGATCGCCGATGTCGATGTGGATGGATCTGGACGTATGTTCCTCGCAGCGTGGGATGGTGCTGGCTACAAGGGAAATGCGGAGAAAGGCTATGTCGAGCAAGTGGTGCCCGAGGGGTGGCAGTACCAGGCTTTTCCAGATCTGGAGGAAAGCTCTGTAGCAGAGCTACTCGCTTTGCTGAAGTCCGATAGTGCTACTGCGCGGTTCTACACGCAGCAGGAGATCTTGCGCCGAGACGATGCAGCGACATTTTTGCCGCTTCTATATCAGACAGCAGCGGAGCAGGCCGTGGCGCTGGAAGCACGCGTGGCCGCTATTTTTACATTAGCCCAGCTAGGCGAGGCGCAGGCATTTCCGCAGTTATTGAAACTGCAGGAGGATGCTTCGGTCCGCGAGTGGGCTCTGCGAGCCCTGGCCGATCGCCTGCCTCTGGCAGAGCAGGCACCTATCGAGCCATTTGTCGCAGCACTGCAGGATGCGAATCCTCGAGTGCAGGTCGCTGCAGCAGTGGGCCTAGGTCGTCTGGGTAGACCGGAAGCGGCGGATGCACTACTGAAGGTCGCCCAGCCTCCTCAAAGTGATAAGCCAGTGGAGACGACCACGGCACATTGGGAAAGTGCTGCTGTGGAGAAAGATGGCACGGTGCATATCGATGTCGATATCTCGGCCTTTAAGTCGCTGCACCTGATCGCCGACGAAGCGGGAGCCGATGGCAATGATCATATCGCTTGGGTGAATCCCGTCATCACTCAGACCGATGGCACGGTGGTGGACCTGACCACCCGTAAATGGAAATCTGCCAAGCAGGGCTGGGGTAAGACGCTAGTCAATAAAGACTGCACCGGGAAGCCGTTGATCGATATGAAAGGTCAGCAGCACAAGGGGATTGGTTCTCATGCGCGGTCTGTGATCACTTTCAATATTCCTGACAAGCGCATCGTTGATCGATTTCAGGCGACAGGGTTGTTGACTAAGGGTTCGGCAGGTAGAGGCAAGGTCAAGTTCATCGTCTCGCCGACTCCAGAGCTAGCTGGTGAGGAGGGGCCACATGCTACGCCTAACCCGTCCATCATCCTACCGCATGTAGCTGTGCACTCTTTAGTGCAGCTGAGGGTTATCGATGCCTGTGTAGCTGCTCTCGGTAGCGATGCCACTCGCGATGGTGCGCTATGGGCCCTGCAGCAGCTGCACGATGCCAAGTCGGTAGATGGGTTGATCGATCAGTTTGGTAAAACGGCTGATGCTGAGACTAAAGATAAACTTATCAAATCGCTAGCTCGGCTGCATCATCAGGAGGCACCCTATGATGGATCGTGGTGGTGGCGCACCAAGCCTGACACCCGTGGGCCATACTATGTACCGGTGACTTGGGCAGAGTCAGGAAAGATCGAGGCTTTCTTTCGCAGTTACCAGTCGGGTGCGTCTGCGGATGATAAAAAGCAGCTGACATCGATAGCCGATTTTTATCGCCTCAATCTACCCGGCATCGGAGGGGTCGCAGATGTGTCTGGGGTAGACCCTAAGAAAGGTGAGGTGGGGCGTACTTCGATCGAGGATATTATTCTTTCTTTCGAGAAGCTAAAGGGTAACAAAAAGCGGGGGCAGAAAGTGCTGTCAGCGATGGCCTGTATCGGTTGTCACAATGTTGCGCCGGGTCAGCCGATCAAAGGCCCTGATTTGGCTGGGCTAGGGGCAATGACGCTAGAGGACATCGCCGAGTCGATCATCAAGCCTGCCGCTACAATTGCTGAGTCTTGGGTGACGGTGACTACGAAAGATGGTACAGCCCTGCCGGGAACGATCGTGTCTAAGGATGATACAGAATTGGTATTGCATAATATCGCGGGGATACCGACGACGATTCCGGTAGCGAATATCCAAAGTATCGTACCTGGGCCGCCGCTCATGGGGCCGCATCTAGCGGATGAGTTGAGTTTGCAGGAGTTTGTCGATGTGGTGACTTATATTAAGTCGATGGGGGAATAGCGGTCGATAGAGAGGCAAGGAGAGGTGGCGTCTCGTAGCACGTTGGCTGCCTCGGTCGAAGGTAATGGCTCAGGTTGCCGGGCGGCTGAAGGCACGCCCCTCCTTGAGCTCGAAGTGCGTGTTGGGGGCGGAGACTCTCGTCAAGGAGCGGCTGCCTTTAGCTGCCGGGCAAGCGGAGCCGTCGTGCTTGGGTAGGGTTCTCAGGTTGCCGGGCGGCTGAAGGCACGCCCCTCCTTGAGCTCGAAGGGCGTGTTGGGCTGCGGAGACTCTCGGTCAAGGAGCGGCTGCCTTTAGCTGCCGGGCAAGCGGAGCCGTCGTGCTTGGGCATTGGCTCAGTCTTTGGGGAGCCAGCCAGCTGGAACAGCCTATTGCCCCGCCTCTACTGTGTGGTCATCCATCTCGAGTGGTTCACCTCGCAAATGATGCGCGACGAAACTCTGCACGGCCTCACTAACACTCGGTCCGAATCCTTGACCATGGCCGCCGTCCTGCACAGTGAGTAGGATGGTGGGCACACTTGCAGCCTCGAGGGCTTTTTCTAGATCGATGGACTGAGGATAGGGCACTAGCTGGTCTGCTGTGCCATGGACGATGAGAGAAGGCGCATCGGCTGCAGAAACCCAGGTGATCGGTGATGCCTGTTGGGCGATCTCTACTCTCTGCTGGAGAGGGCCACCGACTAACTTGGACTCGGGCGAGTCTGGTGCATTATGATCGATCTTGCTGGGATGATCATTCATGGTCAGTAGCTCGCTAGGGCCAAAGAAATTGACCACACAGGTGACGCTGGATGATGTATCGGTATGAGAGCCGACTGCGCCCTCTAGCTCGGGAGCATCGCCAGTGGCACCGAGCATCGCGACCAGGTGCCCACCTGCGGATGTGCCCCAGACTGCGATGCGATCTGGATCGATCGAGTACTGGCTGGAGTTGGCACGTAGCCAGCGGATCGCTGCTTTGCAGTCGTGGATCTGGACCGGCCATTGGGCTTCGTCGGTGAGTCGGTAGCCGATCGAGGCGGCAGCATAGTCGCCGCTCTCGACCCAGCTCATCAGGCGGCGGGTGCCAGACGATTTGTGGCCCTTGGCCCAGCCGCCACCGTGGATGAATACTAACAGTGGCAGTTTTTTGGTACTGCCTTTATAGCCTTTGGGTAGGTAGAGATCTAGGCTCTGTCGAGGGTTACCCGTTCCGGCATAGTCTAGATCTTTGAGGGAATCGACCTTATCGGTTGACGGGCCTTTTGTTGGTTTGGGTTGTTGTCCGCGTTGGCGAAAGTCCGTGTCTTCTTGGCGCGAGATAAATCCATCGCCGTCGCGGTCGACACGATCGAAGTTTCTTTGCAGCGCTTTCGGTAGTTCGTCGCGGCTGAGCTTGCCGTCAGCGTTTTTGTCCCATTGATCGAATTTCGATTGGGCAAAAGCTGAGCTGGTAGTGAGTAGGCAGAATAGGCCTAGTGACGCTGCGATCTTCATGGACTGAGCTGATGCGGTGGGAAAACCACCTCTATGGATGTTATTTCGCCTGGTTCTTCTTGTTCTTGGCTTTCTTGCTCGGCGCTGGTTTGAAATTCCACTTCTCCACTGGGCTGGGCTGCCGGTGTGCCATCATGACTTTGACTAGCTCGTCTAGTTTGCTGGGATTCTTCTTAGCGAGGTCGGTCTGCTCGGATGGGTCGTCACCTAAGTGGTACAGCTCAAATGGCTTGGGCTGTTTTTTGCAGCGATCGACACCTACCACTTTCCAGTCGCCTTGGCGGATGGCGATCTTGCCACCTTTTTCGTGAAACTCCCAGTAGAGATAATTATGCTCCGGCTGAGTTTTGCCTAGTAGTGTGGGGGCGTAGGATACGCCTTGTATATCAGCTGGCTGGTCGACTCCTGCTAGGTCGCATGCGGTAGGTAGAAAGTCCCAAAACGCTGAGGGGTGATGAGATACGCTACCTGCCGCGATCTGTGCGGGCCAGCGAACGACAAAAGGCACTCGGATGCCGCCCTCGTAGAGATCGCGTTTGCCGCCTCGGTAGATGCCATTGGAGTCGAAGTAGTCGTAGTGGTAGCCGCCAGCTAGAGTCGGGCCGTTGTCGCTAGTAAAGCTGACCATGGTATTTTCATCGATTCCGGCGGCTTTCAGTGTAGCCAGGAGTTTACCGATATTCTTATCGAGGTTGGCTAGCATGCCTGCGTAGTTAGCCTTGATGGTTTTGGTGCCTTTGTAGTGACCACCTTTGTAGGCTACCTCGGGCTCGAATTTACCGAGGAAGGGCTCGACGTCCTCTGCTGGCGCATCGATATCGGCATGCGGGGTGCTGTAGGATAGCAGTAGGAAGAATGGCTGATCGGCATTGGCTTCTACGAATTCGATCGCTTTATCCGTGTAGCGGTTTTGGATAAAGACTTCGCCAGTCTTGCCCTTATTGCCTGGGATCTCGACTTGCTTGCCATTTTCGAAAACATACTGCGGCCAGTGGTGGTGGGCAGTGACATGGCTCAGGGTGCCGTAGAAGGAATCGAAACCACATTCGTGGGGGCATTGAGCGTCTTTCACATTGCCGGTGACGCAGGATTTACCGACCATCGCAGTGGCGTAGCCCGCACCCTTGAGGAGCTCGGCTACGGTCACATCCTCGGGCAGTAGTTTGTGCTCGCCATTGCCACGGATACGGGTGTGCCCCTGGTCCTGACCTGTCATCAGTGAACTGCGCGATGGGGCGCATACGGTACTACCCGAGTAGTGCGAGGTGAATTTGATACCTTCGTTGGCCAGGCGATCGATATTAGGCGTGGTCCATGCCTTCTGCCCATAGCAGGACAGGTCGCCATAGCCCATATCGTCTACGATGATGTAGATGATGTTTGGCTTTTCGGCAGAGTGAGACAGCAGTGTCGTTAGGAAATAAGCGGTGAGTAGTGCTAGGGTGCGCATAGGGTGTGAATGAAAGGCTGCGTTTGAGATCTTGAATCTATCGACGGCGAAACATGTCGCTGGTAATCACCCGGTATAGCAAATCCTGCATGCGGTAGTCATTATCTGCTACGGCTTGTGTGATGGTATCGATTTCGGCATTGTCGCGGATACCGGGTTCTCTGCCGGTGGCGTAGGTGATGAGTTGGCGCACGAGGTTGCGAGTGACTAGGTCTTTGCGTTTCAGTAGCTCTGCGCGGAGCTGAGCTTCGTCGGCGATCGTTTGGCCAGACGGTAGACTCGATGATAGGTCGATCTCGGGGCCTTTGCCATGCCTGCCGTCTTTGGGGTAGTGGGTGCGCAGTCCACCGATGGGATCGTAGCACTCTAGGGCGAAGCCCCAGGGATCGATCTTGGCGTGGCAGTCGGCACAGGCGGCGACTTCGCGGTGCTTTGCCAGCTGATCGCGTATCGTCACCGTGCCACGAGTATCGGGCTCGATGGCGGGCACATCGGGTGGTGGAGGTGCTGGAGGCGTGCCCAGGAGACTCTCGAGCACCCACACGCCTCGCAGTATGGGCGAGGTGTCGACTCCATTGGCCGAGGCGGTGAGGACACTGGCGTGCCCTGTCAGACCACGGCGACGAGTCTCCGCGGGTAGCGAGACCTGGCGAAAGTGCTCGCCGACGATATCGGTCATTCCATAGTGGGAGGCTAGGTTATCGTTGAGAAAGCTGTAGTCGCTATCGATCAGGTCGGTGATCGGGCGGTCGGTCTTGACGATGTGCTCGAAGAAGAGCTGGGTTTCCTCGCGCATAGCTGACTCCAGTCGGCGGCGTAGGTATAGGGGGAACTGCTTCGGCCCCGGCGGCATCGATCCCAGCTTGTCGAGGCGTAGCCAGGCATTGGTGAAATGGCGGGGAAAAGCTGCCGCTTTAGGATCGCCCAGCATGCGCTCTGCTTGGCGTTTGATAGGGTTGCTACGCAGGAGTGATTGGCCTTCGCTGGCTTGCCTGATTAGTTCGGCATCGGGCATCGAGCTCCAGAGAAAGTAGGAGAGTCGATTGGCGAGTTGGTTGGGGGTGAGGTAGTCGGAGTCCTGCAGGCTACCCTCGTCTAAGTAGAGAAACTCGGGCGAGGTGAGTATCGCTGCCAAGCCTGATTTGATAGCTGAAGCGTAGGTCTCGCCCTCGCTGATCATGCGATAGACAAAGCTGATGTAATGGGCGATCTCTACTTGCTCGACCGGCCGACGAAAGGCGCGCGTGGCAAAGGCTGTCAGTGCCGCAGGGATGTCGACCTCTGAGGCGTCTAGCGTGTCACCGACTAGCGAGCGGTGGCTCTCGGGTGGCCATTGGTTTTCCAGAGGGCCTTCTATCGATAGCTCGTAGATGCGTAGCCGTGGCCCGCGATAGACTGACCCGATTGGTTTTTGTTTAGCATTAAATGCGGCAACTTCCTCGTCGGTCATGCCTTTGCCCTGCTGGCGTAGCTCGTCGGCCTCGGTAGGGCGGATGGGATCGGCATCGGGATGATAGGTGCGGATGATCCTGCCGACCGGCCCCTTGGCTGCTCCAGAGCCATTCACCCAGTTGATGGCAGGCACAGCGCCAGCGGGCATCCAGGTCGTCAGCTCATAGGTCTCGGCTTGGTTGTCCTTTAGCGAAAAGACTCCTGCCAAGTGGCGGCCACGAGTGGTAGTTTTCGACAGGGCGGCTCGATCTTCACCAAACCAAATACCTACCTTGATCGGCTGCGAGGTATCGACTCCCAATATGTCTGGATCGTAGCCATGGTCGAGTCTGCCCACGCCCTCAGCTTTTATCTGTATGCGGTACTTACCGGCAGCGGGTATGCCTTTGCGGCTAAATGCTTCGGGCACATTCAGGCGACGGTCATCGGGCTCGCCGTGAGCGATATCTGCATAGCTACCATCCTCTGCCAGGGCACGGTAGGCGACTTGGGCGGCAGGGGGAGAGCCTTTGGCGAATTCTGTGGGCCCTAGCTGCCAGTGTCGCTTCTCAGGTGCTGTCTGGCCGAAGACCAGTGCCTGATCGACATACTGTGCCGCAGCATCCAGATAGAGCTTTAGCTGGTGATTGGAGATGACTTGGCTTTCGCCGATATTGACGAAGCCGTGGTTGTTTTGGTCGGCAGGGAAGAGCCCAGTGGCGTCGTTGATCTCTGGATCGATCTTTAGCAGGTCGCGGATCGTGTATTTGTACTCGTAGCGGGTCAGCCGCCGGAGAACGGTCTCGCTCGACTTTTGGGAGGCTTCGTGGTCGAGTAGGTATTCAGTCAGCGAGCTGACGATCGCGCGGCGTTCTTCATCGCTAGGTTGGTCGACGTTCTTTTTATCCGGCGGCATCTCGCCGAGATTGAGCTGCTCGAGTATTTCTTCGAGCGTGAGCAGGTGTGCCGGATTGTTTGGGTCGTCGAGAAAAGGGATAAAATCGCGATCGCCCTTTGCCACCACATCATCATGACAGTCGGCACAGTAGGTCTCGACGAAGTCTGGTATTGAAGCGGGCAGCTCTTTGGCGTGAGCCGTCTTCGTGTGAGAGATAGCGACGAATAAAGAAAATAGAAATACACCGATCAGTCTCATAGCGATTCTTTCGGAAAAAACTACGCAATATCAAACCCAGTGAGCGTACCCGTGGAGTTGTTAAACTCATCTGTCTCCACACCAAATCGCTGCAACATCGTAGCGAATAGATTACTCGCGGGTGTGCCAGTATCCTGGCGATTGGCTTTCTGGTAGATCTTATGCTCACCATGCTGGAAGCCGCCTCCGGCTAGCAGAAGTGGTAGATTTTTATTGGAGTGAGAGCTGGCGTTGCCCATACCGCTACCGAAGAGTGACATGGTATTATCGAGTAGCGATTTGCCATTGGGCTCGATGATGGCCGAGGCCTTTTCGAGGAAACCAGCAAATGACTGGGTGTGCACTTTCTCAATGAGTTTGAGCTCGTCGATGTAGCTCTCGACTTTGCCGTGGTGGGTGAGCTGGTGATAGCTCTTGGTCAGAGGTAGGCCGCCAGAGTTGGCGCCGATACCGGTCACTTCGAGAGTGATGACGCGGGTGGAGTCGGTCTGCAGAGCGAGTGCGGCGAGATCGTAGTAGAGTGGTAGACGATCGACGAAGTCGAGCTGATCAGCGTCATTTGGTAGTCGGTAATCGACCTTTGGCTTAGGTTTATCTAGCCAATTGGCGGACTGGGTCAGCTTGGCCTCTAGCTCGCGGATGGAGGTGAAATATTGGTCCAGCTTTTCGCTGTCGAGTTTGCTGATTCGTTTTTGCAGGCGCTGGGCGTCAGTCTGCACTAGGTCGAGTATACTCTTTTGGCGGTCGCTGGCTTTTTGTAGTACGCTCACTTTATTGCTGGGCGTCGCCTGAAATAGTAGGTCGAACAGTCGGGCCAGCTCATGCACTGGCGGTATAGCGATGCCATTGGCACTCCAGGAGAGGCTGTTGCCCCCGCCTTCTTTGCCACAGGCCATCTGGAGAGATGGAAAGCGTGTGCCGCCGCCGACGTGAGCTGCGGCTTTTTGGTCGAGCGAGATATTGCCCTCGGCATAGCCTTTGGAGTTTTTTGATAGTATGCCTGAAAGATAGGCATGCACACCTCCATGGCCGCCGACGCCCTCCGTGCCATGGTCTAGCTGTGAAAAGATGGTGAAGTCGTCTCGGAAGCCGGCCATCGGCTCTAGCAGCTCAGGCATGGCGTAGTCTCTGCCCGCTTCTGTGGGGAAAAACAGCTTCGGAACAAAGCCGAAATTATTGCCCACACAGAACATGCGCATCGGCACTTCAGCCGATGCGGAGGCAGTTGGACCGGAGGCAGCTGTCAGCGATTCCATGAATGGCAGCCCCATCAGGATGCCGCCCGTGCCGCGCAAAAAGGTTCGTCGATTGGTAATTGATTGCTCCATGGGCATTTCTGGTTCAGCGAGGAAAACGTTGGTTTAGCCTCGTCGTTGGCTGCGATTTTGACAAGACTAGGCTGCGAGCTTTGGAGGCTCATTCACGTGTTTATTTTGCGTGGGCACACGGCGTATCGCCCTAGTTTCCACAAGGGGAACAGGCATGGAGGAATGGGGGCGATAATTGGCAAATACAGCTTTCTAAGCAGCTGAAATGCAAACCATTGCAGATTGTTCGATAAACTTCAGTTTTTCGATATTTCTATATTTTTTATTTTATTTATGGTAATAATATTTTACCTTATATCACAGGCTTTTCCCCCGGATAGCTTCTCCCGATTTATGCACCCCTTGACTGACAGTCAGAGTGATCAACTCAAGTTTGAATCGATTTGCCAAAGTGGATTCCAAAATGGGGCTATTATCGTCATCGGGACACTGCTTTTGGCGATGACTAGGGACCTCGCGTGGACCGACGGCTTGATGATCTTTTGGTTGGCTTTGGTTTTCTCAGTCCTAGGGGCCAGGGTGTTGCTTTGTTACAAAGGTCTAAAATCGCCTGACCGAGTCTCTTTCAACCACGTGGCCACTGCGATTGCGCTGGTGCCGGTGGTGTATTCGGTTGGCATCTGGTTGCCTGCCAAAAGTGATGTCACCAATGTTCTTTCCAGTGTGATCATGGTGTTGATAGGGAGTGTGGCCACATGCTCCACTTATCATTTGATCAAGCCAGTGGTAGTCATCACCACCATCACGATGAATGGCTCACTGGCTTACTTCTTTCTCTTTAAGTTTGATCCTTATCCCGCCAGTGACACTGCTACATGGCCGATCGGAGTTGTGATCGCCATCACGATTCTGTTTAATCTGAGGTCGAGTAAGCAGATAAGCTACGCTGTGGAGAAGGGTTTAAGTGTGATCGATAAACTCGCTGAGTCGAACCGAAAGATAGAGAACCAAAAAGAGGATCTGAAAATACTGGTTAGCGAGAATGAAAAAGCGGCGATTAAGGCGGAAAACGCCTCGAGAGCGAAATCTGTGTTTCTAGCCAATATTAGTCATGAAATCAGAACCCCACTGAACTCGGTGATTGGTTTTAGTCAGATTCTTGAGTCAGACCCTAATCTGCCTAAAGATTGTTTAGAAGTGGTCGAGAGGATCAATAAAAACGGCAAACACTTATTGCTGCTGATCAACGACGTCTTGGATATGTCGAAGATCGAGGCGAATCGTTTGGAACTAGAATTGGATCCGTGTGATCTTCGACCGTTATTGACGGAATGCCTAGGGCTATTCGAGGCTCAAGCCAGTGAAAAAGGGATAGACCTAGTTTTGGATCTATCTGAACTGGAGACCAATTGGGTGGAAGCTGATGCGCTCAAACTTCGCCAAGTGGTGATGAATCTGCTCAGTAATGCGCTGAAGTTCACTTCTCAAGGGAGTGTTACGCTGGTGGCTAGTGGGGCAGAGGGTAGAGCTCGATTTACTGTAAAAGATACAGGTCGGGGTATAAGCCCAGCTGTGCAGGATGGACTGTTTCAATCCTTTGAGCAATGCGAAGCGTCTGACTCTATAGAGGGGACTGGTCTGGGCCTCGCTATCAGTCAAGGGCTGGTGAACCTGATGGGTGGTAAGATCGAGCTGGAATCCGAAGTTGGAGTGGGGAGTGCGTTTTTCTTTGAGGTTCAGTTTGCAGAAGCTGAGCCGGTGAGAGTGCCGACCTTTACCATACCGGGAGTTTTGTCTCGTATCGAAGAGGTAGACGAGGAAGTTTGCACCAAACCCAAAGTCTTAATAGTGGATGATATCGAGAGTAATCGAATCTTGCTCAAATCGGTCACCCGGAAAATCGATGCAACGGTGCTCGAAGCCAAAGATGGTATGGAGGCGTTTGAGCAATGTAAGTCTGAGATGCCGACTGTGATTCTAATGGACAAAAGAATGCCCAATATGGGAGGCTTGCAGGCTGCTCGAGAAATCAAAGAGTACGCGAAAAAGAAGAGGATAGGAGCGGCTTTTATTGTATTGATCACGGCCGATGCCTTTAAAGTGCCTGAGGAGTTTGAGCCATATATTGATGACTTTGTTTCCAAGCCTTTTGATATCAGAGAGGTACAGCAGCGCCTGACGCACATACTGAATGAACAGGCTTTGGCTTTGCCGTGTTGATGGTTTTGGCCAAGCAATTTAGTTAGATAAAGAGTTGGTGAGAGAGTCACGCGATTCTCGATTCGCTGAGCTGAAGGACTTATGGTATTTGAATAGCCTTCATGAGGCTGTTATTTGTTTTGTTTTCGTTGTTCGCCACGGTTGTTGCCAGTCCTGCGACTGGTGCGCCTAATTTCATCGTGATCATTGGCGACGACGTGGGCTGGGATGCCTTTGGGTGTACCGGTGTTCGCTCAGCCCGCACTCCTGCTATCGATGAGTTGGCTGCAGAGTCGTGCCAGATGGATCGATTTTACTGTGGTGTTTCACAGTGTGCACCGCTGCGGGCTGAGTTGTATACGGGACTGTATCCGATTAATAATGGTGTGCTGGCTAATGCCGTGAAGATCAATCGACCTGGCATCAAGAATATCGCCGACCACTTGCGACCGCTGGGTTACGAGGTGGGGTTGGCAGGGAAGCGGCACTTTGGCTTGGGAAAAGGCAAGATAGATCACATTCCTGGTTTCAATGCGAATGCGAATGGCTCTGGGCAGACTCATTCTTTTGATGGGGTGCGAGCTTACATCGAGGCGACACGTTCGGCACAGAAGAACTTCTGCGTGATCATCGGTGCTACGCACGCTCATCACCCTTGGGACCATGGCGAGGAGAGTCATTTCCCCGTCGAGAGCCTGCAGCTACCGGCGCACTATGTCGATAGTTCTGCGGCGCGGCAAGCTGTAGCGAAACACGCCGCTGAGGTGGAAGTGCTAGATCAGCAGGTCGGCCAGACCCGCGATATGATGCGTGAGATGGGGCTCGAGGGGGACACTGTGTTAATCTTTCTCAGCGAGCAGGGGATCGCTATGCCTCGCGGTAAGTGGTCCCCCTATGAGCATGGCTCGCGTGCGTTGTGTCTGGCTCACTGGCAGGGGCACATACCGGCCCGACGGTCTGGTGCGCTAGCCATGTATTGCGACATCGTTCCGACTTTGATCGATTTGGCAGGTGGATCGGATCCAGAATTGGATGGGCAGTCGTTAGCCGATTTGTGGAAATCAGATTCGCTGAGTCAGCATCGCGATGCGGTGCTTATTACCAATGTTCATCCCTTTTGGCAGAAAGCCTTGGTCGAAGAACGCTACAAAATCATCTGGAGCGGTCATCCTGATCGACCTCACATTTTTGGGAATTTCGATTCAAAAAGTAAATTTTTCTCGCAGCCTTGGCAGGAGTGGAAGGCGCTAGCACAAACCGATGCCACAGCCAAGTCTAAGGTGGATCGCATTATCAGTCCTCAGGCTTACGAGCTCTATGATGTGATCGACGATCCCTACGAACTTAATGATCTGGCTAAACAGCCCGAACATGCTCAGCGAGTCGACGAGATGCGTCAGGCTCTGTTGACGATGATGACGGATGTCGGTGAACCTATTGAGCCTAATGTGGAGGAAAAGAAAAAAGGTAAGAAGAAAAACAAGTCCAAGGAGTAGCGGACTTATTTGATGTAAATCCGCAATCTCCCTGATTTTAGCGATGCTGCGCTTTTGCTAAACGTCCAATCAGGATTGGGGCCAGGGCTGTTGCCGATTCCTGCATCTCCTGCTTGCCATAGCGACCATCTATTGATCGAGAAGATGGTTTGAGTGCTTTCCAGATGATGGATCTGCATACAGCCGTATCCAGCGCTACCGTTACCTGCTCTTTGATCTCCGAGATCATAGGTCGAGGCTGATGCGCCTGGGATCTCAGGGGTATTAGCGGGGCCGTAGTTATCGGGCCAGAATTCGAGATGGCCTTGCCCAGTCAATCCGGCTATGCTTTCGAGATTGGAGTAGATGCTCAGGTTCTCAGCCGTTTGCTGCCAAGAGAAACCTGCTTCCAAGCTAGGGATGCCTAGTTGATTGGGGGCATCTGTCATAGCGTCAAGCGTGACCCACACCCATTGCTCGGTGTCGTCGTTCTGTACCAGTTCGAGGAAGTAACCAACCCTGGTAAAAGGTTGGTCGGCTAATTCAGAGGATCGGTCAGTGGTGTAGGCAATGTTTGGACCAAGAGATTTGAGATCGAGGTCATACACGAGATCGAATTGCTTAGCCATTAGATTAGCCGCATTTCGATCTTGATGGTTGTAGACCTCGGGAAGTTTGGCCAAAACATCATCGCTAGTGTGGAAAGTTAATTCGTCGATTGTGAACTCGCTTTGTGAATCGCCGATTTGGAAGACACTCCCTTCGGTTTCAGAGGGAATCATATCGAGCGGTACAGTTGTGCTGGCGACTTCCTGATAATCGACAAATAGTTTGAGTTGTCCGGCAGGATTATCAATGCGGTTGGTAGGCAAGTGCCATTGTGCCGAGAATTGATGAGGTTTGCCATCGTAAACGTCGAGGTTTTCTGCCAATGCCTGGTTCTTTGTGTCAGCATTGCCGTAGCTTAGAGCCATGTATTGTTGATCGTTGTTGGCGCGCATCACCTCCAGTTTCCAGCCGTGAGCTTGTTCATCGCTGCCTATGGTGTTGACGAGGGTGGCTCTGGAAGAATGGGGGCGAAACCAACCCTGCAAAATGAAAGACTTTTTGTCTGATAAAGCGTAGTCAGCCGCATTTTCTGGTCTGACAGCCAGTTGTTTGATGCGCGCAGCGCCGTTGTTTTCCGACTGGGAACCTGGAGTCAGAGCCGGGCCGATGACTGGTTCAGTTTTCCAGGGTAGGTACGCACCCAGATCGTTCCCGCTGGTGTTGTCTTTTAGCAGTCTAGCGTTATCAGCATCGTCAAATGACCAGTGAGAGATTAGTTGGTTCTGACTCAGTGTGGGTTGGCCATCGATACCTTGTTGGTATAGCGAACGGCGTTCTGTCTCATCTAGCGGTCGGTTCCATAGGATCAATTCGTCTAGTTGGAAACGTGAGCGGGCTGAGCCTAGCGCGAGATGAGTGATAGGGTATGGGGCTAGGCGCGTTATAGTTTCTTCAAACTCGAGAACCTGCTGGTCATTGACATATAGTCGAGTTGTTCCCTCGGTGTTTTCAACGAAAATGTGATCAAATTTTCGGCTGTGCGGCAGGATGTGGGTCTTTGTTTGGCCATCCTGATTCATGTCTACGATGAATTGAAGGTGAGCGATCGATAGTGTAAACCATCCGGGTATTGAGATTGCTTTGCCGACGCCTTCGTTACCGGGTACTTCATCATTGAGGCGCAGCCAGAAAGAAATGGCAATGTCGCTGGTTTCGTTTGTGGGGAAAGGCAGTTCTTCGGATTGAGTGCCTCCGAGTAAAAATTCTGCGGCGGTGCCGATTTGGCCTTTTTTGCCAGGAGATATAGCTTCGTTGAGCGGTAGGTTGCGTGCGTAGCCAGATCTATCTAAAATCTGTTTTGCTGTCTCTGGCTCATCGAATGGGGCGTGATAGATGAGACCTCGCTTGATTCCCGTTCGATGGATTAGGTCCGGTGTTTCTACGGTCTTTTCGGAACCTAATGGCGGCGTGGGCTCTGGGGGAGCGGTAGCCTCTGCCATTTCTTCCTCGATAGGCAGACTGGGCACTACTGGAGTGGGAGTTTCTATCGGCGTATGCTCAAGCGTAATCGATTCGGTTGCGGATGCCAGAGCAGGCGCATCTTCCGCCATGGGCTCTGTTGGCGGCACGTCGGCCTCTGCGATAGTGGGTGAGTCTGGCGCTAGAATGGCCCCTTGGGATGAACCGGCATCACTGAGTAGTGGGCTATTGGAGGGGCTACCTTCTTGACTGCGCAGATTGAAAAAATACCAAGCACCACCAGCGGCTAGTAGTAATAGGCAAAGGGGTATCAACCAATTGAAAGATTGTCCTTGCTTGGTTTGCTGCAAGGAGTCATCGGTGTCACTCTCAGCGTCCTCAATCTGTCGGGCTGCAGTGCGCAATTCGCCAGCGATCGCTGTAAATTCTTGGCGAGCTGCTAGAGCAGTAGCTGGGCGGTCATCTGGATACCGATTGATCAATTTCATCACCCAGTTTGAGACTGATGCTGGCAGGTCAGGTCGCAATTGCTCGATAGGAGTAACTAGGTGTTGGAGGTGGTTATTCGATATCGCAGCTGGACTATCACCATGAAAAGGGGCTCTCTGTGTCAGAGCGTAGTACAGGACACAGCCGAGAGCGTAGAGATCGGTTCGCGAATCCAGATCACCTAGTTCCAGTTGTTCTGGAGCTAGGAAGTTAAGCGAGCCTAGGAAAGTGCCTTCTTGGTCTACGGTTTGCTTAGTCGGTGCGGCGCTGAACTTGGCTAAACCGAAATCGAGGAGCTTCACCAGATAGCGGTCGCCATTGGGAATCAACATGATGTTCTCCGGCTTGATATCGCGATGGATCAAATTGACCTCATTGGCAGCAATAAGTGGCAGCAGAACTTGCTCGGTGATATCACAGAAGTATTCGAGATTCAAAGGTGCCTCCTCCACAGCCTTGTGTAGAGGTAGCCCTTCGATTAGCTCCATCACCACATGAGATCCCTCTGAGGTCTCTTCAAATGCATATAGAGTGACGATATTAGGGTGCTGGAAGGCACCTAGCACTTGAGCTTCGCTACGGAGTGATTCGCGCGCATCATCTGATAGGTCGCCTTGCTCCATCGCGTGCAGCTTTTTCAAAGCCACGTCACGATTCATCAGGATATCTCTAGCTCGATAGACAGAGCCGAGTCCCCCCTCGCCGAGCTTGCCGATGATCTGGTAGCGGGTTTCCCCGAAACTAATCGCATCGTCGGTGATGCTGGCTCCTGGCATCACGAGTTGCTGAGATCCCGCCTGGTGGTCGACGGCTAGCGCTTCTACTGGCGAGTCCATATCCGCCAACACGGCTAGACGTTGATCCCGAGACTCATCGAGTTCGCGTTTGTCGACCACATCGAGGAAGAATGGGCGGATCGTCAGGCCAGAGGATTGTAGATCTCGTCGGTAAGCTTCGACATCAAAGGCGATACGCCGGAAAAACACATCATTCGAGGCATCGTCGAAGATGACGTACCGAGCATGAATATCGGAGGGGTTTCTGGGTTCACCGGCTGAGCCTACATTGATGATGTAGCGGCAGTCTGGGCTGAGTGATTGGTCGATATCCTCAAGTTGATCGATGTGGCCATCTGGGTGGCACACGTGCAGAGTCGGGTGGTGGGTGTGCCCGACGAATATGACACGAGCTTGTGAGCCTGTGAAATTTCGCTGAACCTCTTCCGGACAATCGATATAGCCGAAGGCTCCCGGCTCAACAGCCTCGGCGTGGACAAAAAGAATGTCATCTTGCTCGATGGCTAGAGGGACTGTTTTAAAGAATTCGTGGGACTCAGGACTCAGTCTCTGGGCAGTCCACTCGACTACGGTTCGTGCATTGTCGTTGAAAAGGCTGGCGTCGAGTAGCCCCACAGCGGCTGCATCGTGGTTACCGAGCACAAAGTTCGCCGTTACCTCACGGATGCCATCGAGCACTTCCTGAGGCTTTGGCCCGTAGCCGACCACGTCTCCCAGACAGATGGCCACATCGACTGAGGCTTGTTGCAGGTCGGCTCGGACGGCTTGCCAAGCAGGTAGATTACCATGGATGTCCGAAAAGATGGCGTAGCGCATAATGGTCTGGTTAGCTTAGGCCAACTAAGCGAACTCTACATTAGCTATTGGATGTGGCATTTTCCTTTTTTCAGTCAGAGCCTGAGGAGGGAGAAATCAAGGGGTAGGCTAGGCTGGGTGTGATTTTCATAATAATAATAATTAAAACCTCTGATTGGCCCGAGAGTATCTCTTCCTAGCGATTCGGAAAACGCTGAAAAGTCCTTTAGAAGCGGGGCGCAGGAATAATCTTGTCACAAAGGAGCCGACTGGAGTTATCTTATGATATGGACCGGTACCGTTCGCTTTTGTTTGTCGTATGTAGCCTCGTGGTAGCCACCACCTCATCCCTGCGAGCGGAGATGCGAGAATGGACGTCTAGCGATGGTCGCAAGTTGCAGGCGGAGTTCGTCGGGGCAGTCGGAGCCGGTAGTACTGCACGGGTGAAACTGCGGCTGGCCAATGGCAATGAGATCTTGTATCCGGTAGCCAAGCTGGGCGAGGCCGATCGGGTCTTTGTGAAAAGCTCACTGCCCACCGACCCCGCCGCACTGGCAGCCGAGATCGACCGCCTAGTGATGGCCAAGCTGAAAAGCAGCTACTACGAGCTGAAGCAGGAGCTGGCGGAGCTGCCAGAGAATAAGTATCTCGACCACGCTCAGAAGCTGAAGCGCAAGGAGGAGATCGAGCGCGAGATGGTGATGTGTGCGCCTAATCCGCTGACCACAGACGAGCAATTCATGCGGCGCATCTATCTGGACATCGCCGGTCGCATACCTACCTACGATGAGGCTAGTCGATTCCTGGCCAGTCGTCAGCGCGATAAGCGGGCACGCCTGATCGACGAGCTGCTGGATACCGAGGCGTTTGCTATGCGCATGTTCAATTATTATTCCGATCTGTTGCGCGTACGCGAGGGACTGACCATGGGCGGTAGCGATATGAAGGTAGATCCCTACATCGAGTGGCTGAAGCAATGCGCACGAGATGATAAGCCATTCGACCGGATGGTAAGCGAGATGCTCACTGCCGAGGGCTATATCTGGGACAATCCAGCTGCGGGCTATCTGATCACGGATAGTGGTATGGAACTGTGCAATCTATCGAATACGTTCACCGTTTTCCTAGGCACTGAGATCACCTGTGCTCAGTGTCATGATCACCCATTCGAGCAAGTGAAGCAGATCGACTTTTACCGTATGGCGACCTTTATGGGCACCACCAGCTCTCGAGGTAAGCCGCCGGTGATGATGATGGCATCGACTGATGAGCCTGAGGGGGGTAAAAAGTCGAAGCGGAAAGGGAAGAAAAAGGATAGTGGCAAATCGGAGGTGAAGCGGATGAGTGAGATTTTAGATGCGGCTGGCATGCTGGGAAATCGCGATACGGATCGGACTCTGGGCGACATCAATGGTACCCGAAACTACTATGTGAATGATAGGGGTAAACAAACCGTATCGCTGCCGCACGACTACAAGTATGACAACGGCGAGCCTCACCAGCAGCTCAGACCAGCGGTGTATTTCGGCGATCCGGTGAATGTCGAACGCCATGCCTCGCCGCGCGAGGCCTATGCCCAGTGGATGACGGCTAAGACTAATCCTCGATTCACTATCAACTTGGTCAACCGTCTGTGGAAGATGGCGTTTGGCTATGGTCAGATCGAGCCAGTGGATAATATCCCAGGCCACCTCGATGGTCAGGCGCAGAACTATGAGCTGCTGAAGTTTCTCGAGAGCCTGATGCAGGACAAGAATTTCCAGATCAAAGAATTCTTTCGTGTGGTGTACAACACTCAGACCTATCAGCGCGAGGCGGAGACGCTCACGCCATCGCTGACTCAGGTGGACAATGGCACTTACCACTTCCCAGGGCCTATCCTACGTCGTATGACGGCTGAGCAGTTGTGGGATTCCTTAGTTGCTTTGACGACCGATCGTCCAGAGGAGATCCGCCGCGAAGGGGCTGCTGATTATCAGGAATTCATGCACTTCGATACCAGCGAGCTGACCACTGCCAAGCAGATCGTCGCTTACAAAGAAAGATGGCGAAGCCTAGGGAGTCTGACCAAGGGCGAGGGGATGAAGCTAGAGAAAGGCGATGGCCGTATCGGCAAGGCGACCATGGTGCGTGCCTCGGAGATGAGTCTGCCGCAGAAGCCTGGACATTTCTTACGGATGTTTGGCCAGTCCGATAAGAACTTGATCGAGGGACAATACGATGCCGGATCGTCGCCACAGGTGATGGCACTGCTAAATGGATCGATCACCAATCAGGTGCTATCCAGCCCTGATGGCTACCTCGTGAACGAGGTGGCCTTTGGTGAAGATCGTAAAGGCGATAAAGTGGACAAGATTTTCCTGAGCGTGCTTGGTCGCACGCCTAGTGCTGCCGAGTCGCAGATGGCAGCCTCTATGCTAAATGCGCGACTCGATCGAGATGCTAAAGAAAAAGTGCAGAGGACCCAGCTAGCAGCCGGTGTCGGCGATGTGATCTGGGCACTGGTCAACACTCGCGAATTTATGTTTATCCAGTAACAAATTTCCCCATTTCTCCATTCAATACCTATTTCAATCACGCCGAACCGCTAACCATCAACTAACCATATCCGATGAATGTCTTTGATAAAAACCAACTGAACCAGCTAGATGAAGTGAGCCGTCGTACCTTTGTCGGGCGAGCGGCACAGACGGCTCTAGGTGTGAGTATCCTGCCGATGGGCGCGGCCTCATCGAAGGTCCTCGCAGCCGGTGGGGGCAAGGCCGAGCACTGCATCTTTTTCTATATGGGCGGTGGTATGACTCATATCGATACCTTTGACCCGAAGCCGGGCACCGAGACTGGCGGCCAGACAAAAGGCCTAGCGACAGGTGTGCCTGGTATCGAAGTCTCGGAGTTCATGCCGGGTATCGCTAAGCGATTCAAAGATGTGGCTCTGGTCCGCTCGATGACGCAGAAGACCGGTAGCCACGGTGGCGGCAGCTACTGGATGCATACCAGCTACGCACCCATCGCGACGATCGTGCATCCGACCATGGGGCCGTGGGCGCAGAAGCTACTCGGTAAGAAGCACGAGACCCTGCCAGACTCAGTCCAGATCGGTGGCGGCGGCGGCGGCCCTGGTGCAGGCTTTCTCGGCCCCGCTCTAGCGCCACTGCCGATCGGCGATCCCGATCTAGGTGTGCAAAATGCCGATTTGCCGGAGGGAGTTGATGAAGATGTGTTCGAGTCTCGGCTAAAGGGCATGAACCTCTTTGACTCGGCTTTCCGCAAAAAGTTCCAGACCGATGAGGTCGGTGCGTATTCACAATTCTACGACGAGACGCTACGCTTGATGACGTCTAGCGATCTCGAGGCATTTAAGCTGAAGCTGGAACCCAACTACGACGAAAAGGTCAAACGCTACGGCGACG
Organism: Verrucomicrobiota bacterium; assembly: GCA_020630975.1. Taxonomy (GTDB): domain Bacteria; phylum Verrucomicrobiota; class Verrucomicrobiia; order Verrucomicrobiales; family DEV007; genus Arctic95D-9. The sequence goes on along the minus strand of JAHDID010000015.1, from coordinate 93,169 downwards.
GTAAGCTGGGCAAGGGCGCTATGCTGGCCAAACGCCTGGTATCTGCGGGTATCCGTTTCATCGAGGTGAAGTCGGGTGGCTGGGATATGCACCAAAATCTGTGGGGAGGCTCCATCCAGACTCGGGCTGGTGCGCTTGACAAAGCCCTATCGGCTCTGATCGATGACCTTAAAGCCGATGGTTTGTTTGAGAAGACGCTGATCGTAGTCGGCACAGAATTTGGCCGTACGCCAAAGATCAATGCCAATGGTGGTCGCGATCACCACCCACGGGTATTCTCGACCTTCTTCGCCGGCGGCGGCATCCAGGGCGGGCAGGCCTATGGCAAATCCGATAGACTCGGTATGGCAGTAGAAGAGGATCCAGTGGACCCTCGCGACTTCAATGCCACTATTGCTCATGCAATGGGCATCGATCTGAATCAAGTGGTCTACGCCCCATCTGGACGCCCATTCTTAGTGGCTGGACACAAGCGTGATCGTGAGACCGATCGGATCATTACCGAAGGCAAGCCGATCATGCCATTCTTTAGTTAGAAGAAGAGGGCGGATAATTAGATTTTTGAAGGCGGTCGCAGCGATTAGGCTGTTTCGATAAAGGCGTAATAGCGCCTGCTTAATGGTGCATATTTGCTGCCGATTCCACTAGCCTTTTGGGCAGGCTGGTCTTGATTATCAATGCATCTTTGATGAGTCTTTCCACATCCCTTTGTTCGTTTCTCGTCTGTCTTTTCACTATCCCATGCTACGCTCTAGACCGTGACAACGATGGTCTAGACGATGCTTGGCAGTGGCACTACGCCGGTGCCGGTCTCGTGTCGACTGACGACACGGATGGCGATGGTCAGACTAATCTGGAGGAATCGCTAGCCGGAACCGACCCTAGGGATGGGGCTGATTTCCTGAAAGCGACGATGTTTCAGGCTACAGAGGTGGAGCTAGCCCTGGACTGGGCCACTCAGCCAGGGGTGGCTTATCAGATCCTGCATGCGACGGCTGTGGATGCTACTTTTTCGCCTGTCGGTGGTGCTGTGGCGGTGGGCGATGGTTCGGTTTTTTCGCTACTGCTCAATGCCGACGGCACGGGATCGATCGTGTCTGGCCGAGGTACTGGCAGCGAGCAGACTCTAGCCTCTGGCGTCGATCTGGGCGAGCTGGTGTACGATGAGGATAAGCGATTTTTCAAAATCGAAGCCAGCGAGGTGGATACAGATGGCGATGGCCTGACCGACTGGGCCGAGCAGACTGTGGGGCAGCCGTGGGGGCTGGACCCGACCCTCGTCGAGACACGCCCCGGTATCAACGATGCTGACTTTCTCATCGCCTGGGCCGATGGTGGACAGATCTCTAGCCCAGTAGTGACGGTGGTGTCGAGTGATCGCTGTGCGTTTGAGAATAATGCGCCGCTAGTGGGAGATGACCACGGCGAGGTGTTGATCACTCGCACGGGTGTGGTGCCTTTTTCATTATCACTCGTCGATATGGGCATAGGCTACACCGGGAGCACTAGTGTGGTGTGCAATGGCCAGTGCTGTATGGTAGTCGGTGTGGCTGGCGACGAGGCTGCCGAGGTAGCCGACTATCAGCTTTACGACGAGAATGACCAATTGATCACAGGACCGATCGAGTTTGCCTATCAGCAGACCGAGCGGCGCATCACCATCAAAGCAGTCGACGATGGTATCTACGAGTACCCCGAGACGCTCAATCTGGCTGCCGCTGCACCTGGCGATGGCTCCTACAGCCTGGGTGCGACTAATGGGGCGAGCATACAGATACTCGATCGCCCGGATGATCCGCAGAATGACATCATCTTCGTCGGAGCCTTTAGCCGCGATGGCCGGGCTGTGGAGGCGACGGATGGCACTGGGTATGTCTCGGCAAAGATCAATGGCTCAAGACGCAGCCTGACGATCACTAGCAGTTTCTCCAATCTGACCACACCGCAGCAGGATGCCCATGTGCACAAATCCAATGCCGGCCCTAGCCCTGGCGACATCGTCTATGCCATCACCGAGATCCCGTATGACGAGGTGAGCGATCCGCTAAATGGACCACTCGATGACTATCCCTGGGATCTCACGCTATCGGCGGGTGCCGTACCCAGCGGTGGTGGTAGCGCGTCTAGGCAGGTGATTATCGATTCGCTATTTGCTCAAAATAGCGAGACCCCGCTATACCTGAATATCCATACCATCCTAAACCCCGCTGGAGAGATCTGGGCTTTCTTGACTCCCACCGATGGCTCGCCCAATCCTCCTGGAGAGCCGACACCTGCCGCTACCCCCGGCTCGGCTGACTTTCCTCTACTGACGGGCGTCGAGCTAGAGCGCGAGGTGCGTCGCTTTCTCGATCAATCCACATTCGGCGGCACGGAGGGTGATGTCGCGGCTCTACTCTCGTCTATCGAGACACAGCGGCTATCGGATCCGAGCTACCACCGGATCACTGCCTTCGAGGCGTGGATCGATGCGCAGGTGGCCCTGGATCAGACCTACATGGTCGACTATCATTTGGCGGACAATTGGCAGCTACTGGTGAACGGCGGGCACTTCGACCCGAGTCGCAATCCTGGTGCCACGATAGGCAATGTCGCGGTATCCACCCCGACTCTACCTACCACGTGGCCATCGGTAGATCGCTCCGATCCCGACTCAGAGAAATGGGTGATGAACCAGCCTTTCCCGATGGATGGCTATCAGCAGCAGCTGTCTTCGATGAACCGGCTCGATACTCCCAATCGCGGGGAGCGACGCACAGCTAGCTGGATGCCTATGCTGAATGCACATGACCAGCTGCGCCAAAAGCTAGGCTACTCACTGCAGCAGATCCTAGTCGTCAGCGCCGTCACTGGGGAGGTAGAGAGTCAGCGCCTGGCTTTTCTGAACTACACTGACCAGCTTAATGCCAAAGCATTCTCCCACTACCGAGATCTACTCGGCTATGTGAATAACAGCCCGATCATGGGCAACTGGCTATCGAGCCTGATGAACCAGCGCGAGGCCGATCTAAATGGCGATGGCGAGCCCGACGTCTTTGCCGATGAGAATCTGGCACGGGAGAATATGCAGCTATTCTCGGTCGGCCTATTCGAGCAGTGGGAGGATGGCTCGCTCAAACTGGGTGCAGATGGCAGCCCGCTACCGACCTATGATAATGATGATATCAAAGAACTAGCCAAGATCCTGACCGGCCAGTCCTATTCTAAGAATAGCTCCTTTGGTGTGCCGACCGACTGGGGTGGCCCATCGGCTACTTACGATTCACTGCCTGACAATACCAATTTTGACACCAATCTGAATCAAAGTGACTTCGGCGATGTCGCCTACTACTATCCGATGAAGATGTTCCCAGAGTATCACGATACCTCTGCGATCAAAACTATCGTCGGTGGTAAGCAGATTACCAATTACACAGGTGTGGATGTGGAGAATACGCCGGACGCGACGCTAGAGCAGCTCGCTCAGCAGGACCTGGAGGATGCCATAGACTGGCTGGCGGGTGCACCGGGCGATGGCAGCCCAGACTACGATGGAATCAATAGTCATGGCTCGACTCCTGCGTTTATCTGTCGCCGTTTGATCCAGCGATTCACCACATCGAATCCATCCAAAGACTACCTGCACCGTGTGTCGCGAGCTTTCAAAGACTCTGAGGGGAATATGCTCACTGCGGTGAAGGCGATACTGCTCGATCCCGAGGCACGTGTGTTTGATATCAATAACACCACCTTTGGTCTAAAGAAAAATCCGCTGGAGGCCTATATACAGATCCACCGAAATCTGGAAGCCATCACCCGTGTGCCGATGACCGAGGCAGATACCAGTGCCTACCCCTACGATTATGCCGTAGGCGATTACTCGCTCTCATCGAATCCAAATCTCTATCTGGAGACTTTCGACTATCCCGCGAGTCAGATCGATAACCACCAGCGGAATTTCCGCTTTCAGCAGGCCGCACCCACCGGCTCTGGCTCGTCGGGCCTACAGATCGATATACACTACCAGCCGACGGTATTCAATTGGTATCAGCCAGACTTTAGCCCCGGCGGCGAGATCGCAGCCGCAGGGCTAGTCGCTCCAGAGATGCAGCTGATCAATGACACCGATGTGGTGCGCAATATCAACTACCTGCAGACCTTGGCTCGGAATTACGCTGTGCGTGAGTCTGCTAGTCTTGGCGGTCACCGTGGCACTCGATTGAGTGGCGACTCGGCGAATCAGCAAATCGCTTTTGGCACTAGTAATAGCGCCGATGTAGATCGAAACGACAGCACACAGCTGCCGGTCGATCTACTGACCGATGCTCTGTATCCATCTACTCCGCCTACGGCGACCAGCGATCGAACTAGCGAGTCGCTAGCCGATGAGGCACTAGTGGATGCGCTAGACATGCGATTGACCTTTGGTCTGCTCAAAGAGAAATACCCCTACGATGCTAGTGATAATGACGATCCCCATACCCCTGGTGTCGATACCGGTCTGCGTAATCCGCGCGAATCGATCATCGATGCGCTGGGTGCCTGGGGCGATCCCTACGGCTCCAGTGGCGAGACCAGTCGCCGTCAGAAAGCCGCCGATGCGATCTATATGATCACTTTCACGCCCGAGTTTATGATCCGGAAGTAGATCTCAAAAAATTTCTTACCGCGACTCACTATGTCCAAACATGCTTCAGACGATATCTTGACCAGTGTTTCTCGACGAAACTTCATTCGCACCGGCACCTGTGGACTGATGACGATCGGCCCGCTGGTGAATACGATATCTCAGCTCAAGCTGATGCAATCGGCTGCGGCCAGTACCATTAGTAATGATTACAAAGCGATCGTGTGCCTATTTCTACGGGGCGGTTGCGATATGAATAATGTGCTGATTCCGATCGGTAGCAATCCGCAGAAAGCTGCCTACCAGTCGGACCGCTCGGTGATCCAAATCAACGAGAGCGATATCGCTACCGCTGGCACGGCGATCAATGAGCCGAATAGCGGTGATCAGCAGTATGGACTGCATACCGCACTGCCTAAGCTGGCCGCAGCGTACAATGCGGGACAGGCCGCTTTCGTCACCAATGTCGGCACGCTCGCCGAGCCGACCACACGGGCCAATTACGAGTCGGTAGCTCATCCGATTCAGCTATTCTCCCACTCCGACCAGACCACGCAGTGGATGTCCTCGGTTTCGGACAAAGCGTTTTCATCAGGCTGGGGCGGTAGGGTGGCCGATCTGATCAACGACACCTCCAATCCCGATAGCGAGATATCGATGATGATCACCGCCTCGGGGAATAACCAATTCATGGTATCTCCAGGGGGCTCTATTCCGCAGTACTCCGTATCATCGACAGGGGCGATTTCTTTGGCGAGCTATGGTAGTAACTACAGCAATGCTCTGAACGAAGACGGCTCATACCGCACCAATGCGACTGGGCAGCGTCTGAGAGCGCTGGAGGAGATCATGGCCTATTCACATGCGCACATTCTGGAGAAAGGCTACAACACTGCAGTGCGCCGCGCACGCGAGAGCGAGGCCAAAGTGGCCAACGCTTTTTCCATCAAAGACGGGCTGAGCTACACCAATCCCGATACCAATAGCTCGGAGAGTGTGGTGTTTGAGACCGTATTCGCCGCTCACGGAGTCGGGGGCACCAGTCTGGCAGAGGAGTTCATTGCGATATTGAATATGATAGCGGGTCGCGAGGCGCTGGGCAATTCACGACAGATCTTCTTTATCGACCTGGGTGGGTTCGATAATCACGCCTCGCTACTACTCGGACAGGAGCCGCTTTTGGCGCAGCTAGATAATTGCCTAGCCGCCTACAATGAATGTCTCGACATCATCGCACTGGCTGATGCGACTTTTAATACCAATCAAGTCACGCTTTTTTCCGCATCTGACTTCAATCGGACCTGGACGGCTAATAGTGATGATCCCGAGGATGCTGGTACCGATCATGCCTGGGGCACACACACCTTTGTCATGGGGGGCGCGGTGAATGGTGGACAGTTTTACGGTCGTGGCTACCCCGAGCTAGCTGTCGGTGGTGCCGACGATGTGCCACAGGGCACTCGCGGGCGCTGGATACCTACCACCTCGGTGGATGAATACTCGGCGGTGTTGGCTCATTGGTTTGGCATCTCCTATGGATCTAGTGAAATGGCAACTATCTTTCCCAATCTCAGCCGCTTTGTCGCTTCCAATGCCACTGGTCCGGCGGCGGAGTTAGACTTTTTGGCTAATGCCTAGTACGTATGTCTGCTAAACGTTTACTGTTAGTCGTGGTTCTCATCATCATAGGGGCGATGGTTGTCTTTCTTAAATTCAAGGCATCACCGGAGCCAGTAGCAGAGCAGCCAGCAGCACCTAAACCTGTAGAGGTCGAGCACCTTTCACCCACACGCCATCCTCAGGCGACGCCACCACCGTGGCAGCAAGTTATCCTCCCACCTCCACGCAGAGAGAAGCCCGTTGTCTCTAGGGACCCGCGCCTGAACCATCGTGACGATGGCTACAATGAGCACAATGCTGCGATAAAGGTATCGTCTCGACTAGAGGTAGAGCAGACTGTGATTCAAGATCTGCAGGTAGTGGATCAGTTATTTCAGAGTTACCAATGGGCCTTTGGTCGAGTACCAGTCGGCTCGGAAAATCGCGAGCTGACACTACAGCTGCTGGGCAAAAATCCCATGCACCTGATATTCATACCCCATAGTCACAGCAAGGTATCAGTCACAGGTGAGCTCCTAGATCGCTGGGGATCGCCCTACTACTTCCATCCGATATCGGGGCAGGAGATAGGCATTCGCTCACTCGGGCCAGATGGCAAGCTCTGGAGTGGTGATGATGTGGTGATAGATGCGCAGTAGATCCGGGCCTGTGGAGTCGGAATTTTCGCAAATCCCGCTATGGCGTTGGGCTAAGCGTCAGACCTCCACATAACTCCTAAAAACCTCTACATTGAATCGGAATATCTTATGTCGATAGGGGCGCTTCTACCACCCCGCCGGGGTGGTAAGTATTTTAAGGGGGGGGCACCGGGGTTTCACCCCGGGCTACTATCTCTTCGCCCCTCCGGGGCGCACTTAGTCCCAGAGGGACTGGCAGATGTTAGCCGGTGGTAAGCGTAGCGCAGCCGCCGGGTTCCCAAACTGCCTAGCTGCACCCCAGCGGGGTGCTAGAACTACTTGCTTATCTGTGCGCTTTACTCTCGCCATTCGTTCATCACTCGAAAAGGTCTTATGATGTTTTTTTCCGTATTCTCGGTGGGGTTTCATTGGCGGTGAGCTGCCTTCTGGAGCAAGTTACGCCGCTATGAGGTTGCCACTTGTCATCGCCTTCTCGATATTGCCATGCTTGAGCTCTGCTGCGGAGCCCGAGCTGGATTTTAATCGCGATGTGCGCCCGATCCTATCTGACAAATGCTTCTTTTGCCATGGGCCAGATGAGCACGAGCGTGGGGCGGACCTTCGATTGGATACTGCAGAAGGGGCGCTGGCGGACCTCGGTGGCTATGCAGCGATCGTGCCGGGCGATCCAGAGGAGAGCGAGTTCATGTATCGCATACTGGACAAAGACGACCCGATGCCGCCAGAGAAATCGCACAAGACGCTGAAGCCGGAAGAGATCGATATCCTGCGGCGCTGGATCGAGCAGGGGGCGGAGTATTCCGAGCCTTGGGCTTACGTAAAACCTCAGGCACATCCCGCACCAGAGGTAGCGGACGCGGGATGGTCGTTGAACTGGGTCGATCGCTTTGTGCTGGCTAGACTGGAGGATGAGGGGCTAGAGCCATCTCCCGATGCTGATCCGGTGACTCTGCTGCGGCGCTTGCACTTCGATCTGACAGGGTTGCCGCCTACACCCGACCAGGTAGAGGCTTTTGTCTCGGGGCAAAAAACTCTCGATGCAGTCGTCGACGACCTGATCGCTTCGCCTCACTTTGGCGAGCGTTTGGCGATGTATTGGCTAGACCTAGTGCGCTATGCCGACACGGTGGGTTATCATGGCGATCAGGATCACAATATTTCGCCGTATCGCGACTGGGTGATCGCTGCTCTGAATGCCAATATGCCGTTTGACCAATTTACCCGCGAGCAGCTAGCGGGTGATCTGCTGCCAGATGCGACTACGGCGCAGCGCGTCGCCTCTGGCTACAATCGCCTGCTACAAACCACGCACGAGGGTGGCCTGCAGCTAAAGGAATACGATGCCATCTATGCCGCCGATCGGGTGCGCAATGTATCGGCTGTGTGGATGGGGGCTACGGTCGGCTGTGCTCAGTGTCACGACCACAAATACGATCCCTACACGATCAAAGACCACTACACCATGGCAGCGTTTTTCGCAGACATCGCCGATCGAGGCTTTACTGGAAATGTTTTGCCTACTAAGCGACCGCCCGAGATCCGCATATTCACCAAGGAACAAGAGAGCGAGATCGCCAGGCTCGATGCCGCGATCAAAACCGCGCTTCCCGCAGATACCCAAAAGCAGCTAACCAAGCTAGATAGCGATAGGCAAAAGACCGCAGCTGCAGCGAAGAAAGCGAAAGGGGAGAAGCAAGTCGAACTAAAAGCCAAACTAGAGTCTATCGATAAAGCGATCGCAGAACTGGTCGATATAGAGAAACTGAATAACTATCGAAAACTACGCAAGCAGCGCGACCAGTTGGAACAGCAGGGGCGCCTGACAATGATAACCGTGGCGCAAAAGCCGCGCACGACTCGGGTGCTACCGCGTGGCAACTGGCAGGACGATAGTGGCGAGGTGGTGCTACCGGCAGTGCCAGAGTTTCTCGGCCAGGTGACAGCCCGGGGAGATGGTGTGCGTGCCGATCGACTGGATTTGGCAAACTGGCTAGTCGATGCGGATCAGGGTGTCGGTGGGCTCACCGCTAGAGTCTTCGCCAATCGGTTTTGGTATCTCTACTTTGGCACCGGTATCTCGCGCTCGCTGGAGGACTTTGGCGGGCAGGGGCAGCCGCCGAGCAATCCTGAGTTACTTGACCGCTTGGCAGTATCTTTCGTCGATAGTGGTTGGGATGTGAAAGCTCTGGTGAAGCTACTGGTGACCAGCCGCGCCTACCGCCAGTCATCGCTGGCCGCGCCTGACTTGCTCGAGCGCGATCCTCACAATGAACTAGTCGCACGCCAGTCGCGCTATCGCCTGCCAGCGGAGCTGATCCGCGACAATGCCCTAGCCGTGTCGGGACTACTAGTGGATGAAACTGGTGGCGCTAGCGCCAAGCCCTACCAACCCGCAGGCTACTACCGTCACCTGAATTTTCCCAAGCGGACCTACACGGCCCAGACCGATGACAACCAGTGGCGCCGTGGAGTGTATACCCACTGGCAGCGGATGTTTCTCCATCCCATGCTAAAGGCGATGGATGCGCCTAGTCGTGAGGAGTGTACAGCGGAGCGGCCACGGTCGAATACACCCAATGCCGCGCTAGTACTGCTGAATGACCCGACCTTTATCGAGGCGGCACGTGTCTTTGCCGCTCGAGTGCTGATAGAGGGCGGCGATACGGTGGAGCAGCGTCTAGCATTTGCCTATCGTGCTGTGCTTTCGCGACTACCCGATGCCGATGAGCAGCGCGTGATGGCGGAGCTACTGGCCGTGACTCAGTCGGGGTATCAGCAGCGGCCTGTCTCAGCAGATGAGTTATTAAAAAATGGTATCGCGCCGATTCCTACCGATATCGATAAACTGGAGCTAGCGAGTTGGACCGCCGTCTGCCGTGCCCTCCTCAACCTGAACGAAACGGTCACCCGAAACTAGTAAAGAAAACTATGAATGCCAATCCATTCACCCGCCGCACGTTTCTAGGCCAGACCAGTCTAGGTCTCGGGTCCGCAGCACTATCTAGCCTGGCATCGGGAACTACCGGTAGCGGGCTGCCACACTTCGCCGCAAAGGCGAAGCGAGTCATCTTTCTATGTATGGCCGGTGGGCCATCGCATCTCGAGACTTTTGACTACAAGCCGAAGCTCGACGAGCTCGATGGCAAGCCGATGCCAGCCTCTTTTACCGAGGGGCAGCCGATCGCGCAGCTACAGGGGAAAGAGCTGAAGGTGCAGGGCCACCTAACCAAGTTTTCTAGGTATGGAAAGAGTGGCCAACTGATCAGTGACTACCTACCTCACACGGCCAAGATCGCCGACGATATCGCTATCGTGAAGTCGATGGTCACCGAGCAGATCAATCACGACCCGGCGCATACCTTTATGAATACCGGCACAGTGATCAGTGGTCGTCCATCGATGGGCTCTTGGATTACCTACGGGCTGGGATCGGAGACCGAGGAGCTCCCCGGTTTTGTTGTGCTAACCAGCGTCGGTGGGAGAAATCCTCAGCCCATAGCATCGCGGCAGTGGTCGGCGGGGTTTCTGCCGAGCCGGTACCAGGGGGTGGAGTTCAATTCCTCGGGCGATCCGGTGCACTATGTGAGCAATCCCAAGGGTGTCTCGCCTGCCCAGCAGTCGGCCCTGGTCGATGCTATTCGTCGACTAGATGGTAAGCGCAATGCCCAAGTCGCTAACCCCGAGATCGATACCCGCATCGCAGCCTACGAGATGGCATTTCGCATGCAGACATCGGTGCCCGAGCTGATGGATATATCTGGCGAGCCTCAGCACGTGCTCGATGCCTATGGTGCGACACCAGGCGATGGCTCCTATGCCTCGAATTGTCTACTAGCCCGTCGACTCGCCGAGCGTGGCACTCGGTTTATCCAGCTATACCATCGCGGCTGGGATCATCATGGCGATCTGGCGAAGTATATGGGTGTCTGCTGTGGGTTGACCGATCAGCCGACTGCGGCACTGATCAATGACCTCAAAGAGCGCGGTATGCTGGAGGATACTCTAGTGGTATGGGGTGGCGAGTTTGGTCGCACGCCGATGTTCCAGGGCAAAGGCGGCCCTGGCCGCGACCACCATATCAAAGGATTTTCCATGTGGATGGCCGGTGGCGGGGTGAAAGGCGGCATCAGCTACGGCGAGACCGACGAGCTGGGCTATCACGCGGTGCAGGATGTGGTGCACGTGAGCGATCTGCACGCGACGATGCTACACCTACTGGGTATCGATTCGGCTCGATTTAGCTATCCATTCCAGGGGCTAGATATGCGCCTGACCGGTGTGGAGCCTGCTAAGGTAGTAAAAGGACTTTTGGCTTAGGTAGAGTTGGCTTGTTGATATTTTTGTTATTCGAAAAATTCCAACCGATTCTTTTCGGCTGACAGCATCTTGGTTATCTCTGTTTGTTGTGTTTTTTGAGCAATATCGATAACTGTATCGCCTTCTGAATTTCGGTGGTTCAGTAAAGCTAGCCTTTCGCAGGCTATACCAGCGCCTGATAGTTTGAATAGGATGTTTTCTGCTGCTTTTGGGTCTCCATTCGTGATAGCATGGCATAGAGCATTACGATACTCGGTAAGGCGCTGTTCGCTCCGTGAAGACATAGTTGTTCGAGTTAGACGAGGTAGTTTTTCGCATCGGTGATTACCTGGTCTAGGCAGCCTGGTGTAAAGGGCGATTGCAGTCCAGCTGATTTGAGCAGGCCCTGATAATCGAGACTGCCGCCTAGCGTGCAAAGTGTCTGGTAGGCCTCCATGGTCGACTTGGTGTCCTTGCGTGATTTGGACCAAAACTGAAGAGCACCTGTGAGTGCTAGGCAGTAGTCTATGTAATAGAATGGGCTGCAGTAGATGTGCTGTTTCTGCTGCCAAAGACGGCCAGAAGCTTCGTGAGGTAGATCGCCGTAGTCATGCCAGGGGAGATAGGTATCCTGCAGGTGCTGCCACATTTCACATCTCTGTGCGGGCGTCGCATCCGGTTGTGCGTACACGAGATGTTGGAAATGGTCGATGGCGACTCCATAAGGTAGGAAGTGAAGGTAGGTGGTTAGGTGGATGCGGCGAAGTTCGTCGGCAGCATCGCTGCCATAAAATTTCTCCATGTGAGGCCAGCAGAGGAACTCTAGCGCCATGGAATGAATTTCGCAGGCTTCAGTCGTCGGCCAGATCAAATCGGCGGCGATTTGGTTTCTGCTATTATAGCTTTGGTAGGCATGGCCCACTTCGTGTGTGAAGACATCGACATCGTCTCTGGTGCCGTTGAAATTGGCGAAGATAAAAGGGAATCCATACTGGATCAGATAGTCGCAAAACCCTCCTCCAGCCTTGCCTGTTCGAGATTTGAGATCCATGGCATCGCGGTTCTTCATTTCCTCGAAGAATTCATCTAAACCATGGCCCATCTCGGCAAACATTTCCGTCGCACGATCGATCATCCAGTCGTGATCTCCCAAGGGTTTAGGGTTGCCGGTCGTGGAATAGAGCTTGGTGTCCCAAAACATCAGTTGGTCGACATTTAGGAGGGTCTGTTGATTTTTGGCTATCTCGGTAGCGAGTGGTACGACCTGATCGCGCACTTCATTCCGAAATGTCTCCACCTCATCCGGCCCATAGCCGATACGCTGCATGCGTTGATAGCCCATCTCGGTAAAGGTATCGTAGCCTAGCTGCTGGGCCATACGGTGGCGAACCTGTACCTGATCGTGATAGATACTGTCCAGCTGATCGGCATGGTCTGAGTACCAGTGCGAAAGAGCTGAGTGGGATGCGTGGCGAGTGTCGCGATCCGCATCGCTGAGGTAGCGCTTTAGCTCCGAGAGAGTGTGTTCTTGGTTTTGAAAACTGACTTTGCCGCCGCCTGTGAGGGCGACATACTTTGACTGCAGATTATTTTCGGTGACGAGGTCGGACTCGATGGTGGGTGCAAATGAGCGAGTACTGCAGAGCCATTTCTCGAACAATTGATTGCCGGTAATTTTGCAGGCTTCAGACTGTAGTGGATGATCAAGGAGCGCGCGCTGCATGGTAGTTCCGAGTTCCGTGAATTTTGGTTCGATCGCGTCGAGCCGATCTTTCGCCGACTGGTGGTCTGTATCGGTGGTGTTTTGGTGAAAACGGATACTGGTCATCGATGCCCACTCTTGGAATTGAGCTGATAAGGCATCCCACTCAGATAATACCGTCAGGTATTCATCTACTTGGCTCGCTACGGATAGTTTTTCATGCAGGCTTTTGTACTGCAGTTGGGTAGCTTTGAGATCGGGTTCGGCGACGTGGTATTCGGGAAAGCTGGCTGACATATCGGCAACAGTGCCACTTTTTGAGAGTTAAGCACATGAGTATCCCTGAAAAGTGGGAGCTTGTGTTGCTGATGTGGCAAATGCGCCGGTTGATTGATTCGAGGATCGCTCTTTTGTAACGTTGTATGAGAGTTTTGTCGTTTGTCGCCGCCCTGTGTTTCGATGCCATTCTTTCCGTCTCGGGTGTGTGTGCTGCTGAGTCTGGACGCCCGAATTTCCTCATCATCTTCATCGATGATATGGGCTACGGGGATCTGGGGTGCTATGGGGGCGATCAGGGTAAGACACCTTGTATCGACCGGTTCGCTGCGGAGGGGACTCGATTTACCTCTTTCTATGCGCAGACGGTCTGCGGACCCTCTCGCGGAGCCCTAATGACGGGGCGCCACCCGCACCGGATCGGCGGCGGCTGGACGACTAAAGGGGATGAAGTTTTTGTATCTGAGATCTTGCAACAGGCAGGCTACACCACCGGCTGTATCGGCAAATGGGACATGTCGAGGCGCCGCTATCAGGAACACCTTGTGCCGAATGCACAGGGCTTCGAGTACTACTTTGGTGCGCTGGGTGCTAATGATGCCAATAAGGTAACCCTCTACGAGAATCGCAAAAAGTTGCAGACTTCGGAGGACATGGCAGGGCTGACACGGCTGTTTACTGATAAGAGTATTGAGTTTCTCGAGGCCCATCAGGATGAGCCATTTTTTCTGTATCTCGCTCATACGATGATGCATGTGGTCATCGATGCCACAGCTGAGTATCGCGACCGGACGGGCCATGGCCTGTAAGCCGATACACTAGAGGAGCTAGATGCCGAGACCGGACGGCTGCTCGATGCGCTCGACGAGTTAGGGTTGAGTGACAATACGGTGGTTTTGTTCACTTCGGATAATGGTCCGTGGTCGAATGATGTGAAGCGTCAGCGCGCGAAAAATGCCAAATACGTCGAGTGGACCAAAGGCCCAGAGATCGCCTGGGGGGCATCCGGTCCATTACGCGGTGCCAAAGGTGAGACCTGGGAGGGTGGGGTGCGTGTGCCGGGCATCGTCCGCTGGCCGGGGCAGGTCCCAGCAGGTCGCGAGAGCGATGCCATCGTATCGACGCTGGATGTACTGCCTACTTTTGCTGCGCTAGCGGGAGCAGCTGGCGAAGTGCCTACGGATCGGCCAATCGATGGCATCGTGCAGGTAGACCTGTGGCTAGGCAAAGGCGATGCCGCTGGAGCCCGGGACCATTTGTTCTATTTCGAGGGCAATGAATTACAAGGCGTGCGCAAAGGGCCGTGGAAGCTACGGCTAGCGGGTTTGAAAACGATCCGAAGTTGGCCTGAGGTCGATCGCGGTTCAGGGGAACTTGAGCTATACCATCTGGGGCGGGATATCGGTGAGTCAAACAACGTCGTGAAAGACAATCCTGAGGTGGTAGAGGAATTGCTGGAAATGGCGGAGCAGGCGCAAGCAGATGTGGTGAATACCTCTCCGCCGAGGAAGATAAAGTGAGGCGGGGCAGTATCGAATTTTCGAGGTGTATGAGAGAGCTGCCGGAGCCTCCACAGACATTTATCTAGATGAAAATACTCATAAGTGGAGGGCCGGGATCTGGCTGTACATCTACGGCTCTAATCCTTGGGGCAGATCTGGGCATTCCTGTATTCGACTCAGATGATTTTTTTCATAAACCAACTGACCCGCCCTATCAGGAGCAGTATAGCCACGATGAGCGAAAGCGGCTAGTAGAGCCGGCGTTGGAGTCTGGAGACAACTGGATCCTGAGTGGTTCTGTCGCTAATTGGGATGTTGTAATGCCTGCTGTGGAATTAGGTATTTTTTTGCCAGTGTCTAAACAAATACGTTTGGAGCGATTGGCGGTTAGAGAGCGAGCGCGGTTCGGCCGCCGAATCGATCCAGGTGGCGATATGCATGAAGAAAATGTGTTGTTTATGGAGTGGGCGGCTGGTTATGAGGAGCGGGCAGTGAGTGGTCGGAGCTGGATGTCTGATCGAAGTTTTTTGGAGCGGAGTTGTCGGCGGTTTTATGAGGTGCATTCGATGGGGACTCTGGAGGAAGTGGCGGAAGAGATTTTGAGGTTGGTTGGGGGGGATCGAGCCTGAAAAATTCTCCCAAACAATCCGCCGTTAAAGCAAAGTGGGATAGGTAAATGCAGACCTCAACATAGCCCCATTTAGCAGGTTTGGTAACTCGCAGATTCTAATGTCGTTCTTCGCTTCGACTTGTCAGACACCGGAACGCCATTGGTTAGCAAACGTTTCTAGCACCCCGCCTGGGTGCACTTTCACTTCTATCACACCCGGTGGCTGCGCTACGCTTGCCACCGGCTACTATCTTTGAGTCCCTCCGGGACCAATAAAAGTCCGTGCCCCGGAGGGGCAAACAGCTGATAGCCCGGGGTAAAACCCCGGGTCGGATACCCACAAGCATTACCCCACCCTGAAAGGGTGGTAGAAACGTCCTGTCAACTTTACCTATCCGACTTCTCTTCCGCTCCGGAAAGCTGCCAAAAAAACGACACATCGGTTGTGAAGATTTTCAGCCTCGATTTAACCATTTTTCACCCCTTGCCCCCTTCTGTTTTTTTTGCGTAGTTGTGTGCTGTATACCTTTTACCATGGGCTTTACAGTCTCTCGGAATAAAAATTAGTCTCCGGTCTGAGCGACTGCAAAATTCAGCATAGATTCCTGCGAGTATTATGTTACGCGATAAGGGGCTATGTTGAGGTCTGAGTCTATGGCTCAGCTTGCCGATTAGCTAAAGGCTGATCCTACGTAGGGGCAGTCTTTAGCTGACCGACTGATGCAGCAGAAGGTTTAGTGGGATGGTCTTTTATGATACGCCCGCAGTCTTTCGTCATTGGCGAGTAGATCGAGGAAGTCGTCTACATCCATACCTTTGGTAGCGGGGCGTTGCCGCTCTGGTGTTAGATCTCGCTCTGGGATGTCGGCGGGGTGTAGGGATTCGTTTTCTCTACCTAACATATCAAGTACGAGGCGACCTAGTTGGCGGCCGACTGGCTCGGCGAGTAGCTGTGGGATGTGCAGGTCGCCATACTCATTGCCCTTGCCTTCAGTGTTGCCGGCTTTGGTGTGCCAGGTGCGATAGAATGCTTCGGATTTGATCAGGCTGTGTTGGTCGCAAATGGCGATGTCTGGGTGGCGAGCCATGACTTCGAGTGCCCATGGGTTGATATACTTTTCCATGGTGCCTGATTTGCGTTTAGGGGCCTGATCTGGGCCTAGTTCGTGTTTGTCTGGGTCGGGTGCTATCGGGTAGCCTTTGGGGATAGGGCAGGTGGTCACGTAGATGAGCTTGGCTCCCGTTTTTCGTAGTATGGCTATGATTGCTTCTAGGTTGGCTTGGTAGTCTTTCTTGTTATTCCCTGAATCCCAGTGGCCAAAGTTGAAGCTGATGATATCCCAGCCTTTGCCTTCGACATCGTAGGGGCCCAGCCACTGTCCCATATTGGCGAGTCCTTTGGCGGATGGGCCGCAGTTGGTCGGTGGGTGTATGATGTTGAGCTTGCCTTTCAGGGCTTGGCGTAGCGCTCGGTCGTAGTTGCCAGAGATGGAGTCGCCGATGAACAGGTAGCGGCCTAGTGCGGGATCTTCTTTTTTGATGGGTAGAGGGCGTAGTGTTACCTCGTCGGCGTGGAAGACATCGCCGATCATCTCGCCACGGACAAAGGCTTGTTGCTCGAAAGGTTTGATGTCTGCTATCTCAAAGGCGCCGATGACGATCTCGGCATTGTCGTGGCCCTTGGTGGAGAGGCGGTATTCTTTTCCGTCTACCGAGATGACTTTGACATTATGAGGTAGGTATTTCACGACCTTACCAGATAGCCATGGCTCTTCCGCTGTGGGGAGGTGATCGGCGAGCGGTGAGAAGTGGACGCGTCCACCAGACAGGTCGCGTTTGCCGATCACCCTTTCTGCTGCCTTTAGGTCTTTGAAAGCGACTTTGGCGTAGACCTCTGTAGGGATGGCTATGGAAAGTGTCTCTGCTGTGCGAAACTCTGGGATCAGCGTGCCTGACTCCCAAGCGCCATGGCGCTGAACTCGTGCCTGTAGCCCGACTTCCACGCCTTCTTTTAGCTGTACTTCGATCGTGCCGGCGTTGTTGCGGATGTAAAAATTCCGCATGTCCTGATCGAGAGGAGTGATAATACCATTGGTCTCCCAAGTCGTGCCATCGCGAGATGGGCTAACGGACGAGGGCGGTTGTTCGGCGCCGTGAGAGAGTAGCGTGAGTGAAGTGACAACACCGACGATGAGTGAGCGGAGCATAGGGTGATGATCTGTAAGATTTGGCGACTTGGCAAGATAAGGTTCTCACGCGGAGGCGCAGAGACGCAGAGGGCTTTAGTTGTATGCTTTATTTTTAACTGCTAACAAAACTCTGCGTCTCCGCGTGAGATAATCTAAACTGCCTTTGTTTATTTGATTATTTTAGCTGATCTGTCAGCCCGTCGACGTACCCGGCTAGTTCTAGGTAGGCGCGGCCGATGGTTTTGCCTTTTTCGACCACATCGCAGGCTCCTTCCCAGTAGGGGACGCCGGCTAGCTTGCCGGTCATTTCCTGTTCGGGCATGAGGGGGTGGATGTGGATGGTGCGATCCTGACCTGTCAGCGGATCATGGGCGGTGAAGTGGGGGCTGATGGGGTAGGTGGCTCCAGTGTCGGGACTGGTCCAGTCGCCGCCTGGGTGCCAGGAAAATTGGTCGGGTGTCAGGTGGGTCAGGGTGCCGTCCTTTTCGATCCAGACGAGCTTGGAGTAGGGCGAGTAGCCGCCCTGGCGTAGGCGTAGCATGTAGGCCATGAGCTCGCGACCATCTTCGAACTGGATGCTCACCCAGTCCCAGCCAGTCTGGTCTTCGTCGAGCTGGCTGCTGGAGATCTCGTGATCCATCCAGGTGGTGCCTTTTACCTGAAAAGTCTCGCCACCGAGCTGCAGTGTGCCCTGCGCGAGCAGCCGCGTCCAGGTGATGTAGTGGCTGGCAGCAGACTCAGCCCGGCCTTTCTTGGAGACGCCGTTTTCGCCAAAGATGACGTGTTCTTTAGCTGGGTTTAAATTTAGCGAGAAACCACCCTTCGACTGGATGCTGCCCTCCAGCTGTAGGGTGCCATCCCCAGCGTTGCGGACGAGTGACCAGTTGCCATTGCGCACATCGAGATCGCCGACACGGGCGTAGGCATTCCAGCCTTCGCGGTTGAAGCGTTCCTCGTGGTAGAAAGCCTGCTGCTGGACATCGGTGATGGCCATGTGCGCCATGTAGATCTGGCTATCCCCAAAGGCACCCTCGGGCTCGGTAGGCTCGGGGCGCTGGGCGAGGCGGAAAAATGTGGCCTCGAAGCCGAAGCGGCGCTGAGTCTCGGAGAATAGGTGTCCGGTGAGGTACCACCATTCGATCTTGTAGTCAGGATGACTGCCATGACCGGCGGGGAAGGCGTAAACCTTGCCCGGACGGGCGATGGCGAAGTCTTTTGGGCCATCTTGGCAAGGTGCGATCGCAGGGTAGGTCAGGGCTGCGATGACTAGGAGTCGCACGCAGAGATGCAGAGGAGCGGAGATGGGAGATACAGCACGGATGAGGGCATTGTACCCTATTGAATGAAAATTGTACCCTATTGAATTTGCCTGATTTTGCATGGCTACCCTCACCTCAAGAGGGTACGGGCGTGAGCGGCTTTGTGTTGCTGTTTATTTTGCCCTTATAAAGGCCATCATGGACTTTGAAAAACTCGCATCATACCTCTAGTTTTCGCCCAATCATGATCAATCGCCGCCATTTCCTCAAAGCCACCGGAGTCACGATGGCGCTGCCTACGCTGGAGGCGCTGTCGGCTCCTGCAGCTGTATCTGCGCCCAAGCGGATGGTGTGCGTGGGCAACTCGTTTGGCATGTATGGGCCGCAGTTTTTCCCGAAATCAGCAGGCAGCGACTATGAGATGACGCCGATCCTGCAGCCCCTGGAGCGGCATCGCAAAGATTTCAGCGTGTTTTCGCACCTAGATCATGGGATAAAGGGAGGGCACTACGCGGTTCACTCCTTTCTTAGTGGGGTGAAGCAGTCGAGCGCGGCGGCGATGCCGGATGGCAATATCTCGCTGGACCAGCGGGCGGCGGAGGTGATCGGGCTGGAGACGCGCTTTCCATCGCTGACGGTGGGCTCGGAGACGGGGCTGCACGGCGGCTGCCGCATGTCGTGGACGCGGACCGGTGTGCGCGTGCCGCCGCTACAGGGGCCGCGAGAGGTGTTTCGAAAGCTATTCCGCGAGGAAGATGCCGCTGGCAAGGTGCGGGCGAGCGACCGCCATCGTCTGCAGGGCTCGATACTCGATGCGATACTGGACGAGGCCAATAGCCTGGGCAAGCGGGTGAGTGGCCGAGATCGTGAGAAGCTGGACGAGTATTTCTCCTCGATCCGCGATGTCGAGCGGCGTCTGCAGCAGCAGGAGAAATGGCAATCGGTGCCCAAACCGAAGCCGCCCGGAGAGGAGCCGATCAATACCAATCTGGTGGAGGATATACCGGTACTCTACGACCTGATCGCGTTGGCTCTGGAGACCGATGCGACTCGGATCGCGACCTTCGAGATGGCTGGGCAACAGTTCAATACCGGGATTCTGTCTCTAAATAAGGGCTACCACGCGCTGTCTCACCACGGTCAGGATCCGCAGAATATCGCCGATCTGGTGAAGTTGGAGATCTACCAGATGGAGCAGTTTTCAATGTTTCTCGACAAGCTGAAAGCGATGAAGAATGCCGATGACTCGACGCTGCTCGATCGCACGGCGGTACTATTCGGCAGTGGCATGGGCAATGCCAACTCACATACCAATTCCGACCTACCCATCATCCTGGCCGGTGGTGGCTACCAGCTGGGCGATCACCGCGTGATGCCTGAGGAGAAAAACAAGCGTGTGCCGCTGTGCAATCTCTACCTCTCGCTACTGCAGCGTATGGGTGTGGAGGATGAGGCATTTGGCATATCTACGGGTACTCTGACTGGACTGGAGGGCGGGGTATGATGATTCGTCTGCTCTCCCTAGGCCTGCTGCTACTAGTCTCCACCACCCGTGCTGAGCAGCACCCGACTTTGACTACCGAGGTGTTTGATACTGATATCCGCCCTTTTCTAGAGGAGTACTGTATCCGCTGCCACGGGGCTGATAAACAAAAGGCAGATCGCCGATTCGATCTGCTCAGCTATCCTATCGCCGATGAGGAGGCTTTGATAGACTTTCAGGATGCGCTGGACCTGATCAATCTAGCTGAGATGCCGCCTGAGGATGAGCCGCAGCCCTCTGACGAGGCTCAGGCCGCTACTGTGGCCTGGCTGACCGCAGCCATCGACAAATACCAAACCGAGAGCGAGAGCACTGGCGGCGAGACCGTGCTGCGGCGGCTGAATCGACGCGAGTATCGGCACACCATCGGCGATTTATTCGATATCGATATGTCGGGATTCGATCCGACGGGTAACTTTCCCGGAGATGAGGAGGATCATCACCTCGATAATCAAGGGCATGCACTGGTCACCTCTGGCTTTCTGCTGACTAAGTATCTGGAGGCGGCAGATCAGGTAGTCGAGAAAGCCCTAGTGCCGATGGCGAAGCCCAAGCCGCAGGTGTGGGTATTTAATGATAATTTCAAGCAAGGTGAGTTCAATGGATTCCTCACCGATGTGCAGATGCGCGAGCAGGTCGATAATCAGCTAGATCACTTTCGCTATATGCTCCGGCACCTAGCTGAGCGCTCTGGAGATGATGAGATAGCTAAAAGTAAGGCAAAGGCAGCGGCCATAGCTCAGCGAATCGTGAAGGCAGCTGACGAGCTGCCGAGTCACATCCGTCTCTACGAGCATCCACGGGCTGAGCGGCATACTGGCAGCTATGGGTATGTATCGGACTTTTCCCAGGGGGTGCCGCACGATGGCTACTACTTCATCGCATTCGATGCCGAGGCCATGCACCGCGTGCCACCCTACGAGAAAAACTATGCCGGGACCAATACCGACGAGCCGCTCACGGTAGGTATCGTGCCGGGCGATATCGAGGTAGGCCCTCTGCATCTACCACAGGAGATCGAGCCAGAGTTGGCTCGATTTGAGCTGGATGATGGTGGTCGCAAAAAATACGAAACCACCGTGTGGCTGAACAAGGGGCAGACACCGCGTTTTACCTACATCAATGGCCAGCACAGTGCACGCAGTGCCTTTATCGAAGTCGGCACCAAGCTGATGGCCGAAGCGGGTCTGGGTGAACCCGAGAACGGCAATGCCGCCTTTGTCTACGGACTGCAGCATGGCGAGCTACCGCATGTCAGGATCCATCATGTGTATATCAAGGGGCCTCACTATCACGCCTGGCCCACTCAATCTCAGAAAGATCTACTAAAACACACCGGCTTCGATCTATCGACCCATCGAGATAAGCTGAGGAACTTTCTCACCAAAGCCTACCGCCGGCCGGTGAAGGGCCACGAGGTCGATCGTATCATGAAGGTGATCGATACCCGTGTCGCCCAGGGAGTCGAGCCATTCCAAGCCTACAAAGATGGGCTGAAAGCCGCTCTCTGCTCGCCAGCCTTTCTCTATCTGGAGGAGCCAGGCGAGGAGCAGCTGAGTGACTACGCGATCGCCTCGCGTCTCAGCTACTTTCTCTGGTCGTCGATGCCCGATAAACGTCTATTCGATCTGGCCAAGGCCGGCACGCTGAGCGATCCCGCTGTACTTCAGGCAGAGACGCAGCGGATGCTGAAAGATCCCAAGTCCGACCGCTTCATCGAGGGTTTTCTCAATGCCTGGCTGACGCTTAGCAGCCTAGGTGAGACTGCACCAGATAGGCGTGTGTTTCGAGCCTACTACACCGATGGGCTCGAATCATCGATGCGGCGGGAGACACAACTCTTTACCCGGCATCTGTTGGACAATGATCTATCGATCGATGAGTTCATCAAAAGCGACTATACCTTTGTCGACCGGAATCTGGCTCGCTTCTACGGATTGGATACTGAGGCTTTTACCAATGGCACTGAGTTTCAAAAAGTCAGCACTCTGGGCAAACCGCGAGGTGGGCTACTCGGCCAGGCCAGCGTGCTGACTGTGACTGCCAATGGTGTAGATACCTCGCCTATCGTGCGGGGAGTTTGGTTGCTGGAAAATATACTGGGCACACCGCCGACGCCTCCGCCGCCAGACATCGAGCCTCTCGATCCCGACATCCGTGGGGCTAAGACGATCCGCGAGCAGATGATAAAACACCGCACCGATCCTACCTGTGCCGAGTGCCACCACAAGATCGATCCTCTCGGCTTCGCGCTGGAGAATTACGATGCGATCGGGCGCTGGCGTGGCAGCTATCGAGGCAGCCGTAAGCCGATCGATACCTCGGGAGAGATGCCTAGCGGAGCGACTTTTACCAATGTCGGTGAGTTTAAGGCAGCGCTGATGAAGGAGCGTGGCAAGTTCGCCCGTGGGCTCACGGAAAAGCTGATGGCCTACGCCCTCGGGCGTGCCGTCGAGATATCCGACCGCCCCGAGATCGATGCGATACTGGCTGATCTAGAGGACAACGGCCGTGGCTTTGGCTACCTAGTGCGACGCGTGGTGTTGAGCGATGCCTTTGTGCAGCCATAGACTCAAGCTCAAGGATAGCTTACTCGATCGGTGTCGCGACTAGGCGGACGAACATTTTATCGTAACTAGGGAATCTCACCTCGACGAGCTGCAGGCCGTCGATGTCAGGACCGATAGTCACATCTGCGTTCGAGGTTTCTGGGATCGCCATGTCAGTCCAGGTTTCCATGTCTTGGCTGTGCTGGAGCGTGATCGAAACGACTGGTAGAGAAGCTGTGGTGCGATGAAAAGCGCAAATAACTTCATTCGCACCTACTTCAAATTTCGGGAGTAGGTCGGTATCAGATACTCTGGGGTTGCCGCCGAGTGCGTACTCCAGATTTGGATCCATATTGTCGTAGTCTAGATCGAGCTGAGGCGTGGAGCCTCCTTGTATTCCAAAAGAGCTTTTCCATAGGTCGTATGACTCTACGGGAGCGACGATGCGAATCGACCAGGCTTCAGCCAGGTCGCTGGTGGGGCGTTTGATGGAGAACGCATAGTCCATCGTTGATGCAGCGTTGAGGTAGCCCTGATAGTAGCTGTGCGTATCGGTGTCGACATCTTCGAGAGGTGCCCATTGGTCACCAGTCCATCGCTGGACTTGTGGGTTGGTCCCAGGGTAGACATTTTTCAGGACTACTGGTAGATGGCCGATGCCACCTTGATTGATGGTGAACTCAGCTAGAATGGAACCGTGAGTCGCGTTGATTTCTAGCGGATAGCTATTGAGCAATTCACCGGTGGTGACTGTGACATCGATTTCGTGATTGTAGCGATACTCATCGTGTATGGCATTCCATGGTTCTGAGTACTCAGTCATGCGACCGACGAATTCGGTGTCTTCTCCCCAGTAAACGGAGGGTGATTTTGCCGGCAGGACAAAGCTCACTTCTCCCTCGATGGTATCACCGGCTTGGTAGGACTGACTGATCGAGGCTGCGCTGATCTCGAAGAGGGTGGTGCTGCTGCCCCATGAGCGACCGTAAGGGTGGGCATAAAGGGTTTGCGGTTGCCCATTGTATTGTGAGCTCATGGAAATCAAACCGCGATAGCCATTTGGAGTATGCCCTGTGCTGGTAGTCAGATCGTCGATTGCTAGCCAGCGCGATTGAAATGGGAAAGGTGTTTCCTTGTAGGTATTGCCCCCTGGGTTTGCCGTGCGCTGAGAGCCCAGCCCATCGCCATCGCCCTCGTAGTAATCGGTGAAGGTCGTGGTCATGTAGTAGTCGCTAGACATCTGGTAGTAGCTCAGCCGTCTGGGCTCGACCACATCGGTGAGAAAGTCGTATTTGTACGAGTGAAAGCGCCGATTGTAATCCTGGGTGCCAACGGCCCTGGTGCGGTAAGTGAAGCGAATCGTATCGTCTGACGTCACTCCTGAGTACCACACCTCCGTCATATTGGGGCCAGTCCAGCGATAGCAGGTTTTCAGTTTTTTACTTGGGCGGTAGGTGTTGCTGGAGTCTTTGTAGACTAGAAAGTCTGCGCCACCTACATTCTCAGTCCAGTTGTGGTCTGTTTGTCCATTGAATGGTGTGGTGAAAGTCGGTCGGACATCGCCTACGACCGAGCCGCCAGCGTGCTGTGAAATGTCGTAAGTCATGGACTCGCCCCAGGCTCCCAGAGCCGCTTCATCCCACTTCCAGACCGATTGATTGGACCAGCCTATTAGCGAGAGCGAGGAGTGAGAGACCGAACCGAAAGTACCGCTGCCCCAGTAGCCATAAACGATGCGTAGCTGGTAGGTCTCGGTCTGGCCAGGGGCTAGGGGGATCATGGTGTAGCCGCGCAGCCACGACCCTGCATGAGGTGTGCTGCCAGCTGTGCCATGCCAATTTTTCGATATCTGGATGGGGATACCGCTCGGGCTGCCATCGGCTTTGCATAGCAGCATGACTGTTCCCGTGACAGCTCTGGGGCGACCAGGATCAAATATCAATGGTAGCTGTAGCTCTTCTGTACCTGGATTGCTGACGGTGAAAGTGAATTCGTGAATGGTATGTTTTTGAGCGGCGTGCGAAAGGCCTGGTGTAGGTGTGTTTAGTTTGATGGCATTCTCGAGCTCGTCCCATTGACTAGTCAGTGTATTGTCACGCCAATCAGTAGCAGCCGAAATATGAGCGGCGGGATCTAGTGGCAGATAGGCTAGGTCGTCGTGGGGTGAGATGGTTAGGCTGGTTTGCCCTGTATCTGTCTGAGCCTGGTGAGTGGTCTCCTCTGGGGAGGTTATCGCGATACTCGTGCGGGTGACAGACGTTTCCTCGCTCAGATCTAATGTGAACGTGACGTGATCTGGCCACGCTGTGACTTCTAGGCGGCCATAGATGATGTCGCCTCCATCTGAGGTGAAAGTCAATTTAGTGTGATCAAACCGTTGGACGAATTGGCCACCCTGGATGAAGCGGATATACTGGTTGTCATCATCCTGTATGATTCCGCCAGTGCAGTGGTACTGAGTTTCGCCGATGTGGGCCGATAGAGCGAGGCTGGCTGGTGTGAAGACCGTTACGTCTTCCGTCAGAGCAGAGAGGTAGTCGCTGCCATCGAGACTGTCGTAACCACTCAGAGTGAGAGTATCGCAGTCTAGGCGTAGGCTGTAGTAGCCTGTTTGAATGACAATATCAGGATTGGCGCGAGCATTGTTATAGGCTGAGCCGATCTGTCGTCGAGACGGTCCGAGTGTCGGCGGATGGCCGTTTTCGAAGTAAAGATACGCATAATTGCGATTCATTTCACCGTGGCAAGGTTCGCTAGCGAGAAAACAGGCTAGGAATAAGTAACAAAATACTTTGGCGTTTTTCATCGGTGACTGTCTGTTCTTTGGGGGGAGGAGCCGCCAGTGTTTCGTTTCGTGCGGGGGATTTGAGCCTCCACGACTAAGATGGTGAAGGAGCTAGATCGTTTTTTCTATTATCATCACAAATTACGTCTTTGAAGAATAGAGTGCAAATGACATTAACTCTCCATCCATTTTTTATTTGTTAACTGGTTATATTTTAGCTCAATCAGGCATGAACTGGGCACAGAAAGACACAAGACTGTGAGCGGGAGGAGTCGACTGAGATCTCTTAGCTGGGATTGCGGAGTCTGCAGTTTAGTGGGGATGGCTACTCTATTGGTTTTAGGCCAGAAAGAGAAAGCCTTGAGCATCGATAAAAGGATCGGTGCCGACGTCGATCCAAGATTCGAGGTCTGGATCGAAGCGCAGCTGAAACTGGCCGGTAGCCTGTTTTCTCGCAGTGATACCAGGTAGAAATCTACCGACAGAACCAGGGCGTCGGTCCATCAGCTCGACAGCGCCTGGGATAGTCGTCGTCTCTGGGGGCAGACTCATGGTCACGATACGCCCGGCGTGGGACCAACCTTGAAGTAGAGGCAGATTCAGTGCTGTTTCCCATGCTGGATCTAGGGGGGCGGATGAAAAGGTGATACCGTATCGGAGGGTGGGGCTGCCTATTGGAGAGCCCCTAGCGATGAGCGACTGATAGAGTGAGTGCTCAGCTACCATCACCGAGGCTGTTGAGGCGAGTCGATGCAGCAGTGCGGAATCGCTTCTGGCGTCCAGATGACGGCCGATCGATGTGGAGTGGTTCAGGATAGGCAGCCAGAGGTGCATCATCTGGCCGACCACATGGTCTAGCGGTGATTCGCATAGGATACGGTCTTGGTATTGGATATAGGCTCCACTACCTATTTGGAGGGCATTTCGATAGATCTCCAGAGAAGAGAGAAAAATAGGGGCTGCGTCGATATCGGGCGCCCAGCCGATAGCTTGCCGATCGAGCGGGCGATTCTTGAGTTTCGCTAGAGGGTAGGGAGGATTGTTTAGGGAGCTCTGTATGTAGTCATCTACATTGCTCGAGTCGATGACGGTGGATAGATTTAGTTTCTGCAGTGAGCAATCGGCAAGGTTAGTTTGTGGTGGTAGGTTGATAGGGATAACACCGGCTAGGAATAATCCGAGGTTGAGGAGCGCACTCTGAGATCCGCCAGGCAGTGCCACACCGATTTGAGTGCCTGCATACTCACTGCTAGCTGTAGCGATCTGTCTGGCTATTTGTAGCGCCTGATTCCGAGTATAGATCTCGATTCTATCGTGGCTATGCCATTCTTCCAGCAGCGGGTGTGCTGAGTTCTTTTTGAGTTGTCTAACCACTTGTAGCTCGAGGGGAATCTGGAAGCAGCTGCGAGCACAAAAGGCATCGAGCGAGGCGGCCAACATCCCCTCGAATAGTTTGTCTATGCTGGCCTCCTCGGCAGGGATGGGATCGGCATAGGCGATCTGGCAGGGGCAAGCGATACGCTGTCTGGCGCCAGCGAGTGTGTTGCGCGAGAGTCGCGACTCCCAGAGACCGTCGGTGTAGGTCGGCACGATCGCGGCACCTGATCGGCGCGCCATCACGATGCAGCCTTTGTTGAGAAAGTTGATACCGCCACTGCGAGTCAGACCTCCTTCGGGGAACATGCAGATCAAATTCTGATCTTTGAGTGCGGCGATCATCGCGACTAGCGCGGCTTTGGGCTGGGTTCGATCCATAGGGATGCAGTCGAAGAGGCGCATAAACCAGCCGATCTGTTTGCTGTAGAAATATTTCGTGAGGGTCAGGAAGCGAAGTCGCCGAGGGGCTACTAGGTAGTGGAGGATACTATCGTGCGGTGTGACATGGTTGCCGCATAGTAGGACGCCGCCGTCTTTGGGCATTTTCTCACCATGGATCAGCCGTACCCGGTAGATCAGTCGGATCCATGGGAGTATCAGGGCTTCGAAAAAGCGGACGGCTAGGATGCGCATGGTTTTTCGGCGCAAAAGGCCCAGTATTGGTTTCGGCCCGAATGAAAGCCATTGTAGATGTCGGTATCCGCCGTGCCTGCAAACTCTCGGAAGAAACTGCGGAACCATGGATGAACGGTTGATTCGATACGTTCGATCTTATTGTCATTATCCCTCTCCAGGGCACGGACTACGCCGCTAGTGATATCTTCCTCGCGGACAATCGTCAGGCCACTTGTCGAGAGCTGGTGGCGCAGTTCTGCGATCTTCTCCGTGCGGCGAAAATCGACGAAATACATACGGCCACCTGGTTTAAGTACACGCGAGACTTCGGATAGAAATTTTGGGATATCGGGATAGGTGTGGGAGGATTCGACGTTTACTACGACGTCGAAGGTGGCCGATTCAAAAGGTAGATCATCGGCACTACCGACCACGTAGTCGAGGCCAGTGGCAGTATCGGTTTTTCGGCAAAAGGAGATCGCGTTTTTTGCGAGATCGAGACCGGTAGAGTTGTCACAGCTGAACTGGCTGTGCAGATAGGCGACTCCTCCGCCTCGACCACAGCCAATCTCTAGGAGGTGGCTATCTCGTAAGGTGTCGCCACCCTCGACAGCCCGATAGTACATCTGCGCCCCATAGGGTTCGGTCTCTTCTGTGAGGAAAAGCGGTCGCTCGGCTGGCGAGAAGCCATAGTTCATAAAGCGCCAGCTATCTGTTCTATAGGTGCGGGCCAGCAGATTGTAGGCCGTTCTCCAAAAGCCTTTCATCAGCTTAGGGTGAGTGGTGACCCGGTAGAATAGTGACTTCAGCATGCTAGCGGTAAGGATGCACGCTTTTATTTTACATGCGGTTTAGTATCTTATTTTGATCACACGAAAATCTGAGGCCGCTATTGCAGCGGAATAGCGCGTATTCAGATGGCGGAAGCCTGAGCTTTGCTGCTACAGGGCTTCTGCTCGCTCGGTAGGCACATTGCTGGATTCTTCTCTTCTCGTGGCCTCAGTGACTTCGGTTTTGTCCTCTTTTTGGATACGCTCTAGTTTCACTTCGTGGACTTTGCGCTCATCAGTTTTGGTGACTTCGACGATAAAGCCTTCGATCTCCGTGGTTTCTCCCTCCTTGGGGTGGTGGCCGATGACAGAGGTCACGTAGCCCGCTACGGTCGACACGTCTGGGCTATCGAGGTCTAGCTCGGGGATGACGTCGTCTAGCTCGTGGAGTGGCATATTGCCTGCGATCACGTATTCGTCATCACTGATCTTCTGGTAGAGCTCTTCTTCGTCTTCTTCGAATTCGTCTTGGATATCGCCGACTAGGGTTTCGAGTAGTTCATTGAGTATGACGACACCCTGAGCTCCGCCATACTTGTCGACCACTAGGGCGATATGGGCTTTCTCAGAGAGAAACAGCTTGAGCAGCTCATCGAGAGCCATGTCCTCGGTGATCTGGGCGATCGGCCGGCGTACATCGGTGAGGCTGGGCTCTTTATCGCTGTCCCGGTGGCGCTGCAGCAGATAGATTAGGTCTTTGATGTGGACCTGGCCTAGAGTCTCGTCGAGGTGCTCATTGATCAGCGGAAAGCGGGTGTGCTTGGAGCCGACAGCACGCTCTAGATTGACCTCAAAAGGTTCGTTGATATCGAGTGCTACCACTTCACTGCGTGGGGTGAAAATATCGAGCGCTGTCAGGTCGTTCAGCTCCAGCGCATTGAAGAGGATCTCTTTTTCGGTTTCGGTTACAGCGTCTTCGCCACTTTCCTCCACGAAGATTTTCAGATCCTCGGCACTGTGCTCGGGCTCGCGCTCGGAGGCTGGCTGTATATTCAGCACGGCTGACATGAACCAGTTGGAAAATTTGGTGAGTACCACGATCGGCACAAAGAAGACCAGGAAAAAGTAGTGGATGCTCTGTGAGCAGATCAGGGAGACCTCGCGCTCGCGGCGAAAACCAATGGAATTGGGGATCACCTTTCCAAAGACCACAAGTAGGGCGAGAATGGTACAGAAGGCTAGGGCAAAGGAGATCAGTAGCCCAGCTCGCCAAGACTCTGGGCCGAGGCTCTTGATGGTGGGGTAGTAGAGATTCACCAAAAACGGTAGGCTGACAGCGCCCAAACCGACTCCGGTGATCGAGGCTCCAAATTTACAAGTCGGGATATAGCGGTCTAGGTTGCCTAAGACTTTGCGAGTGATCTCCACGTTTTCAGCGTATTTTTCCTCGGTATCGTCGAGCTGAGCAGCGCGGAGCTTGATCAGAGCGACCTCGACCGCTACGAAGTAGCCATTGACGACCACCAGCAGCAAGATCAGTAGCAGGTGCACGATGGCATTGTCGAAGTCGAGACTCGGGTAGTGGACGATCGTGGCCAATCCATGCCAGCCAGACGTGAGCTGGCTAAATTCCGGGGGCGAGAATTGTCCGAGAGAGAAAATTGAAGATAAAGGATCCGTCATCAAAGGCGGTGTGGTGCAGGCCCTTCAGGGCCACCTACCAGTTGGGCAGGTTGTAAGTTTGCAGCGATTTTGCGGAATAATCCAGTGCAAAATAGTTGCTGTGCTCACACCATAGTGGACGGTCAGATCGGCTTTAAAGGCACAAAATTCTTACGACTCTCTGGCTTTGGGCATTGCTATAGGCCGTATAGGGCCTATTCGACCTATAGCTTCGGGACTGCACACTTAGTTATTTTACCGCCTCTGAGCGCTCAGGGGTAGCCCGTCGGCGGCTACCATGGCTCGCATTTTTTCTGCGATTTCGGGGTGTTGATCGATCAGGTTGTTGGCTTCTGGGAGATCCTGACTCAGGTCGTAGAGGCGCCACTCGTCGGGGCCTACTGGGTCGAGTAGTTTGCCACGGCGCTTGGTGCCGGGCTTGATCTCGCGGTATTTCACCAGCTTCCATTTGCCGTGGCGGATGCCGATGGAGGTATCGCCCTCGCGGCTGCCCCAGTAGAGGTAGTCGTGCTTTTTCTGCTGATCATCTTGGCCGAGTAGG
This sequence comes from Verrucomicrobiota bacterium, assembly GCA_020630975.1. Lineage (GTDB taxonomy): Bacteria > Verrucomicrobiota > Verrucomicrobiia > Verrucomicrobiales > DEV007 > Arctic95D-9. The sequence continues at coordinate 62,608 of JAHDID010000015.1, read as the reverse complement.
GTGGGCACGTAGGAGATGCCATCGATCTCCTCAGGGGCGTCGATGCCTGCTAGCTCGCAGGCTGTGGGTAGAAAGTCCCAAAAGGCAGATGGTAGACCGGTCTTAGACCCTGCCTCGATCTGGCCGGGCCAGCGGGCGATCATCGGCACGCGGATACCGCCCTCGTGCATGGAGCGTTTGTAGCCGGTGAGCACCCCATTGGAGTCGAAAAACTCGTGCAGGTGGCCACCCTCTTCATGGGGGCCATTGTCGGAGGTGAAACAGACTAGGGTATTTTCATCGATACCGAGCTTTTTCAGCAGGGCGAATAGGCGGCCCACGTCTTTATCCATGCGCTCGATCATCGCTGCGAAGCCTTTCTCGGGATTGGGCCAGTCGCGATCGGCGTAGCTGCCGTAGTCGGGCACTTCTTGGCCATCGCCAGTCACTCTGCCGCCTTCGTTATTGGTGTGCGGGATGGTCCAGTGGATGTGAAAGAGGAAGGGATCGGCGTGATGTTTCTCGATCCAGCTGAGCATGCGCTCGGTCATGACATCGTGCGAGTAGGTGACTCGCTCGCTAGAGACTAGCCCTTTGCCCTCGGGGTAATCGCCGATCACATTGCCCTTGAGAGGTACCTGGGTCATGTTTTCCCACAGGTAGGTGGGGTAAAAGTTGTGGGCATTGCTCTGGTTCATGTAGCCCATCCAGTAGTCGAATCCGTTGTGATTCGGGTGCCCGGGGTTGTCGATCTCGGCAGGGTCGGTGACGTGGCCGCAGGCCCATTTGCCGATGCCTGCTGTCTGGTAGCCTGCCTGCTGCAGGAGCTTGCCGACGGTCGCTTCTTTGCCAGTGAAGCTGTAGGGCAGGTTGCCATTGATACCGGTGGTGCCGACGTGCTGCCCTGTCCATAGGACCAAGCGAGACGGTCGGCATACCGTGTGTCCAGCATAGTGATCGGTGAAGCGCATGCCTTCTGCAGCCATCTGGTCGAGATGCGGTGTCTGGATGACTTTCTGCCCGTAGCTGCCGAGATCGCCATAGCCCAAGTCATCGACCATGATGTAGATGATATTTGGGCGAGGGGCCTCATCTGCGGCGGTAGCTAGTGCGAGAGATGTGAGCAGCAACGTTAAGAAAAAGCGAGAGCGCATGCCGAGATGGTAGGCGGTGGTGCTAGAAGATGCACCCTGCCGATTTGCGGAAGGGCAGGTATGGTCTTTAGGCGCTACGGTCAGGCTATGAAAGTTTCATGCGCCTGCATCTGGGGAATATGTGCCGTGGTGTTAGTTTCGTCCGTTCAGGAGGTCTATGCGGATACTGGCAGGCCTCACATCGTGCTGGTGATGGCCGACGATCACGGCTACGGCGATTGTGGCTACACAGGGCACCCTTTTGTGAAGACTCCCCATCTCGATGCCATGGCGCAGGACAGTGTGGTGTTTGATCGGTTCTACGCTAGTTCGCCAGTGTGCTCGCCGACGCGGGCAGCTTTTTTGACAGGGCGGCACGCCTTTCGGGTGAATGTGCCCAACCACGGCCACTACCTGCGACCGCAAGAGGTCACTCTGGCTGAGGTGCTCCGAGAGGATGGCTACATCACAGGGCATTTTGGCAAATGGCATATCGGCTCGGTGCAGCCGGATAGTCCGACCACTCCAGGAGGGCAAGGGTTTGATGAATGGCTATCGGGGCTCAATTTTTTTGATCGGGATCCTTATCTCAGTCACAATGGGAAGTACCTCCAGGCTAAAGGGCAGGGCACGGTGATCGCGACAGATGCGACGATAGACTTTCTCACTGAGCATCATGCTGGCGACCGCCCGATGCTAGCCGTCACGTGGTTTCCAGCGCCTCACGGCCCATTTGGCGAGGTGCCTGATGACATAGAGGGGGCCGCGACTCTCTACGATGATCAGGACACGCAAAAGGCCGGCTATTTTCGCGAGATCACTTTGCTCGACCAGCAGGTGGGTAGGCTGCGCTCGGCGCTGCGCGATCTCGGGATAGCGGAGGATACTATCCTGCTCTACTGCAGTGATAATGGCGGGCTGGAGGCCAAGTCGTCTGGCGGACGGGAAAAGAAGGGTAGCATCTACGATGGAGGGCTACGGGTACCGGCGCTGCTCGAGTGGCCGAGCACATTAGCCCCGCGAAAGGTAGCAGTCCCTGTGAACTCCTGCGATGTCTTTCCCACGGTGTTGGCGATGGCGGGCATCGAGTATCAATCGCCTCACCCTCTCGATGGGATCGATATCTCGCAGATCCTGGCGGGTCGGCAGGATAGTCGTCCGGCGATGGGGTTTTGGCATGGGTTTCAGGGAGGGGAGGCGACCTGGAGTGACCGCATCATCAAATCCCTGCTGGCTGCGGAGCAGGCTGGCGAGCCGACGCCACATCCCCGACGGCTGTTGAAGAATGTCGAGCAGTATCCAGATTTCACCGATGCTGAGTTGCGAGGTCACGCGGCATGGCTCGATTGGCCGTGGAAGTATCATCGGATCGAGAATGCAGGCCGTGTCGTGGATGAGCTTTACGATCTCAGTGTCGATCCGGGAGAGTCGAAGAATCTCAGTGCTCAGCATGAGGCGCGAGCCGATGCGATGCGGACCGCTCTCGAGGCCTGGCAAAATAGTGTGCTCGAGTCTTGGCAAGGCGGTGATTACTAAAATGAAGCGAAGGCGTTTTCTTAGGCCTGAGATACGGCGCATCTGATGGGGTGGTTTGGTCCTTGCGGCGAGAGGGGTTTCCCCCTTATACTGAGGGCATCAAAGTGCACATGAAACACAGCGCATTACTGGCAGGATTGGCTCTCGTTGGGCTATTGTGCCTCGGAGCAGGGACGAAGACTAAAGGTCTGGTCATCACCTTTCATCTCGAGGGGGAGGAGAGCGATTCAGAGAAATTCGTGACGCCTGTGAAGTTGGGCTCCGAGCACCGGCAGTATTTCTTTCGCAAGATGCCGGCCTTCACCAGTGCGGATCTCCTGTGGTTTTACCCCTTTGTCGCTCAGGATGGGCAGTCGTTTGGCGCTGCTTTCCGTTTGAAAGATCACAAAGCTCAGGAGCTGACGGGCCTGACGACGGCTAATCAGGGGCAGCTTTTCGGCACACGTATCGTCGGTGGCCCGATGAGCGCTGTGGTGATCGATCGCCCGATCAATGATGGTGTGCTGGTGATGTGGGAAGGGCTCGCGCAGCAGCATCTGCAGTTTATCAATAGCCAGGTGCCTCACGTCGACCAAGTCGGCTCTCCCGATGCGGTGCCTTCCTTCAATCTCCCGCAGCAGAGCCAGGTGCCCGGACCGGGTGGGGCAGTGGCAGGTGGGGGCGCTCCCAAGAAGAAGCCTTTTGGTAAATTTTTTGAGAATGTAGGCCGCAAAAAGGAAACGCCTGCCGCTACCAATCCATACGTCAATCCTCCTCGTCCGTGAGGGATCTACTGCCGAGAGTGCCCCCGCTGGCTCGGGTCATTTTTCGATATGTCTGCATCATTTGTCCGCCACACCCTAGCCTTAGCTGTATTCTGCCTAGGGCTGAGCTCCTGCGATAGATCTAGCGAGCCTGCCGAAGGCCAAGTCTATCAGGATGGATCCATAGAGGCTACCGATGTGGCCGGTCGCGAGCCATCTTTCCGACTGGTGCTACCTACGGACAATCGCAATATCTTCTCCGATCCCAGCAGCTACTACATGTACACAGATCGCACCTTCGAGGGGGTGAAGTCTAAGCCCTGGCAGGGCGGGCAGTATGGTTTTGTGCGAAATCAGAAGCGCACCGGTATTGGCGTCGTTTTCACCCGCCTTCATGAGGGAATCGATGTGAAGCCTGTGCGCCGCGATAAAAACGGTGAGCCTCTCGACGATGTCTATGCGATCTCCGACGGTACGGTGGTCTATGTGAATCCATCGGCTTCGGCTAGTAGCTTTGGCAAGTACGTGGTGGTTCAGCACGACTGGCCCGAGGGCGCTTTCTACTCGCTATACGCTCATCTGGCCTTCCCCAGTGTCAAAGTGGAGCAGCCGGTCAAGGCTGGCGATACTCTGGGGCGTCTCGGCTACACCGGGCGAGGCATCAACAAAGAGCGGGCACACGTGCATGTGGAGCTCAACTTCATGCTCAGCGATCGCTTCAAGACCTGGTATGGCAAGCATTTCACTTCCAAGAATCACCACGATATCTTCAATGGCTTCAATCTGACAGGCATGGATATCGCTCGGCTGTATCGAGAGAAATCGGCCAATCCTGCGATCACGATTCGTGAGTTTCTGGCCAAGGAGGAGGCTTATTTCAAAGTGCGTGCGCCTGGCAAGAACCCGCCGGGCGTGCTCAGGCGCCACCCCTGGCTGGGCCGAGAGATGGAGGGCGCAGCCAGTGCTACCAGCTGGGAGTACACCTTTGCGCGCTCTGGTGTGCCGCTATCGATCCGCCCCAGCACCGAGTCACTTCGTTATCCGTTGGTGACTTCGGTGAAGCCGGTGAACACGAATCACTCCTTTCTCACCATGGGCCGCATCGAGGGCTCCGGGAGCAAAGCCTCGCTTTCCGGCAGTGGATCACGCTACATCCAGCTGATCTCCGAGGCATTCTGATAAAAATACAAAGATATTTTAGGTTTCTTAACTATTTCTCTTGATCGACGTGCAGGTTTATCCATAGTCGTGTTTTAGGAGATCTGTTAGTTTGGACCCACAAGTCAAAAATCTTATCGATACTGCTCTGAATAAAGCAGTCCGCGTGCCCGGGCCGGTGAAGCTGTACCACGGCAAGACCGACCGTACCGGTCTATTCGCTAAGAAGGTGGGTGCATTCGGCAAGGCCGTGCAGCACGGCTTCAATGCGATGCCAGCGCTCTGGGCTGAGGAGCTGCGTACGCCTCTCAATCAGCCCATCTACGTGCGCCTGCTACCAGGCGGCCTCGAGTGGCTGATCCGCAATACCAACCCCAAGGATCGTCCGGGGCTGGTCGCAGGTGCTTCCGCCATCTACCAGCTGCCACTGCTGCAGCGCTGGTCGCTGATGGCGCGCACCGAGCTGTGGGACGAAGATCACGCCAAGATCGCCCGCTGCTGCAATCTCCTCATCAATCAGATCGTAACGATCGCAGAAAGTAAGGACATGAGTCCGGCACCCTCACCTCCACCCCCGCCTCAAGTCGAGGTCGTCGAGGAGGATCTCAGCCGCGAGGACTCAGACTTCAAGAGACGCCTAGCTCAGGAGCTGGTCGTTGCTTGGAAACACTCCCCCAACGCCGAGGCCAAACAGGCAGTCGCTGCTGCGATGAGCAATGCCGGTCTCACTCCTATCGGCACCGCAGGGGATCGAGTAATCATGGATGGTACCATCCACCTCTGCAGAGAGCCCGTCTTTCCTGGCGACCCTGTAGAAGTGGTCGAGCCAGGTTGGTCAGTGAACGATGGATTCGGCGAATTCTTGCTGGAGAAAGCGATTGTAAAAATAGATTAATCTTATAGATATTTCACCGACCATAGACCTATGAGACCAGCCATCAGTATTGATTTCGGCGCCGCCTACACCAAGATAGCGGTGCGTGAAAATCCGGATAGCACATCTCGGCTTCTCAGCCATGAGCGGCTGAATCTCGATGAAGCGCGCATCTGCATCCCGACTATCGCAGCCTGGCGCGAGCGCGACGATCGTTGGGTATTTGGTCCAGATGCTTTCGACCTGAAATCGGGCAACGGCATCCATGTCTTCCGCAACTGGAAGCCAATCCTCTTTGCGCCTCCAGGTGAGATCCTCGACCCCGAGTCATCGATTGGCCGTCTGTTTTATTACAACCTCGATGGGGGTAACGACAATTGGCCACCGATCAAGAAGCTGGCAGTGAAGTACTTTGAGTGGCTGCTCGAGGTCATGCTGCCTAGTCTGCTCGACTATCGCGATCTCGACGATCCAGTGATCCGGATCAGTGTGCCTGACTTCGATGGCGAGACTCTCTATGCCTATCAGATGGAAGAGATCCTCATCGAGGCTGGCTGGAATAGTCCGTGGATCTTCTGCGAGCCCGAGCCGATGACCAACCTCACCGGTGCGCTCAGTCAGGGCCGAAATACCATGATCGATGATGATGGTACGATCTACCCCGACATCCATGCGATTTTCTCAGGTAGCGGTCTGCTCGACTATGTGAATCTTTCTTCCGACGAAGAGCCTGAGGGCGACTTCAATATGCTTCTCGTCGATATCGGAGCCTATACGACCGACTTTTCTCTAGTATCGGTAGGTGCCTCATCTGCTGGTGGGCTACCGCCACTCGAGGCTCACTCAGAGCCATACGGTGTCGAGATGCTCGATGCCCTAGTGAAGCATGGTCTCTCGCCTGAGCGTGCCGATGTGGTCAAGCGTCTGTCTGCTACCGAGCGCGAGCTATTCCGCCGCACGGTATACTCAGATGGACGTGCGTGGACCATCGATGGGGTCACCATCGGGGGCGCGTCAGATCGCGTCATCGTAGACAAATGTGTCGATGGTATGACCACTCGACTGGCCAACGAGGTAGAGAGATTTGTGTCGACGGTAGGAGTCGATCGTATTGACGAGGTGGTATTCACGGGTGGTGGTAGTAATATCCCACCTGTCACTCAAAAGCTGGCAGAGAAGTTAGCACCAAAGGGAGTGAAGAAATTCCATTCGTCATCGCTACCGCTAGATGGTGAGTTTCCGTGTATCCGACTCGGTCACGATATCGTCCGAGCCTCCAGTGCGTTAGGTGGAGCCTCTGTATTGTTTGGCGACGAGTAGGCTGGGATTGTACCCTATTCAGTCAAAATTGTACCCTATTGAACTGGGAGCCCTGGGACCGCCGACGTCCTCGTCGGCTATCTTCCTACGCAGTTAGTATTAGCTGTAGTTATCGATCCCTACCACTCGCTGCGGACAGCATCGAGCCGTTCCCGAAAGTGTGGATTCTCCAGCCACATATCCACGATTTGCCGGGCTATGCTTTTACCCAGCGCAGTATCGCTAGGGTAGTGCACGCCTGCCAGTTCTCGATCTTGGCCGATCAGTTGCGCTCCTGCCAGTATCCGCCTATGTCGCTCTGTCGGTAGTAGTTCGCATAGCAAATAAGCCCATACATAGGCCTGGGTGGCATGCCCACTCGGGTAGGCGGGGTGAGCGGGTACATCGATACACGGCGTCAGCCGTGGCTCGAGATGGTGTGGGCGCACTCGATTGAAGTGGCGTTTGGTCGCCATCATCACTGTCGTCAGCTCGGCGTTTATGTTCTTGGCTAACTTGCGTGTCAGAGGGCGGTTCTGTTCATCCGTGATATCGGCATAAGTGATTCCATCAAATACAAACCCCGCTAAAGTGATCTCGTGTGTGATACGCTGAACATCCTGCGCCGTTCGTTTGGCCTGCAGAGCGAGTAGGTAGTCTAGTTCCGCTCGTGTCCTGAGTGAGCTATTGCTCGGAGGCTCGGCAGCGCCCATCCGCCCCTTCCAATCTTTCGGAAGGTAAGTCGGGGTCTGTTGGGTAGCGGCTAGATAAGCAGCATCCCATCGGGCAGTGTTGGTAAAGGTCAGTAAATCTTGAGGGTTAGCGATATCTGATGAGGCGCCGCTGAGGTCTGAGTAGGGATCGAGGATTTCACCAGCATCAATCCAGCCCCCTGTTAGCAGGCAAAATGAAACAAATAATCGGTGGATTATCGCAGTAGCTGATTCGCTTAATTCCCCATTCATTATCTCGACATTCAGTCGGTTGTATGCTAGCACGTTGTGTTTGAAATGATAGCATCGAAATCATCCCGGAATTTCGCAGCGATTAGTATTATTGGCGCTCTATTAGGAATCTTCACCTTGTTTCTTCCTTGGGTGTTTGTACCTATCGATGTCCATATGCAGCGAGATGGGGTGCCAGAATTAGAGCATGCCGCTTTGCTAAAATTGATGGCTCCACTCTCGACAATCGAAACAGGGATTTCTGGCAGGATCGGTCTTGGGATACCGTTTCCGGCGTGGTTATTTATCCTGCTGATACCGATTGCAGGAGTCGTTTCAGGACTTTCGATCGTGGGTTTTTTCGAGGTCTCTTATAAAATTGTTTTTGTGCTTCTAGTTGTCTCTATTGTTCCGCTAAGTCTTTGGGTGTTGAGGGCCGTTTCTGCCGGTAGCTCATATCAGTCAGGTGCTCCAGTTGCTTTGGTCGCTGTCACTTTGATTTTTGTGGCTACCATCAAGTCGCGCCAGTTAGAAAGGAAATCAAATTTTGCACTCGACGATTGATCTTGAATCATGGTTTCTTTAGCCATGTGGAAGTGCCAAGTTTGCGATATAGACAATGAGGAGGATTCGTGGCAGGAATGCTGGAAATGCTCGAGTCGAAGAGATGTGGATTCATCTGATCTGAAGTCTCTTCGGGATTGTCAAAGTCGGAAGGAGTTGCTCGAGCTTTCATGCATGCGGTGTGGTACGCCTTCTCGATACGCTGGAACCAAGAGTTTCAGAGGTGCCTCAACAATGGGATTCTGGTTGGGAGATCTAGGTCATCTCTTCGAGGGGCACGAAACCTATGATGTCTATTATTGCCCCCATTGCGGTAAGGTTGAATTTTTCGTGGATGGGATTGGTGATTGCCTTAGGGGAGAAGAGCCTTGATAGGATTCCTGAGACAACGAATTTAAAGACTCTTGTTCATACCCGTGAGGTAGGAATGATCCCGTTTGTCGAACTGGAACCTACAGACCACCCTCTAGCTATCGAGCAAACACAGGGGATAGCGTTGGATCGGGTGAAAGAGATTGCTGGTTTGCTATTACACGCAGAGTGATCGGCTGCTCTAGTTTGCTTGCATGGCTTTCCAGGCTTCGATGGAGCTATTGAGGAACTCTTTGGAATTACCACGGATATTGTAGCATTGTAGGCCCACAGGTCCGTCGAAACCTTGTTTTCTGAGGAGATCAAAGAGAATGCTTTGGTCGAAGGAGCCTTTGTCTAACGGTTGGATCAGAGTTGTCCAGTCTGTGCCGTCGGTGTCTGCCCCGCAAGTGCTGACCTGAAAGAGGTGTGGTGCGGCGGCGGCCAGCACTGTGTCTAAGTCAGATAGTTTCTCGTTCCTCAGAAAGTGACAGAGATTGAACATGATACCGACATTCTCGAGGTCTACTGCTTTTGCGACTCGGACTGCTTCACCGACTTTTTCCACGTAAAAATTTGCGTGCGGGTAAAGGGCGACTCTTAGGCCCGCTGCTTCGGCGGCAGCACCGATTTCCCGGACTTTTTCGACCACTGCCGTATCACCGACTGTCGACCGACCTTGTATGTTGAGTTCGACGATCGCATTGCTGCCTTGCAATAATTGGATAGCTTCGAGGATCGCGGGATCGTAGCTAGCGGTCTCTCCTTGGGCTTTGAGTGCTACGTAGATGCTAAAAATGCGCAATCCTGATTTCTGATAGACAGGCAGGCGTTTGGCAAGATTTGGTAGTTTGGCGGATCCCATTCCATCGTAGCCGAGTTGTTTTAGTGTTGCTACTTCCTCCTCGATGCTTGAGAATCGCAGTCCGTTTTCGAAAACAAAGATTGGCTGAGCCTTCGCTCCAACCAGGGCGCAGATGAATAGAAATGCGAGTATTGAGATGGATTTCATGATCCTAGTGTAGGCTAAGTTTGCGTGTGTTTTTCTTTTCGAATGAAGCTGATGATTCCGATTAGGGCTAAGCTGACTAGCGCAACAACTCCGATCAGGCCGTAATTATCTCCGCGGCCAAACAGTGCCCAAAAAGCGGCAAAGCCAGCTACAAATAAACTGATCAGCATCAATACATTCAAGATGATGCGTGTGTTTCCCTCTGGTCTTTCCTTGCCAAGTGCGTTTTTGGAATTCATTAGCAGGAAAAAGATCAAGTAGCCGACTGGTAGCAACACGGTGGCTGTGATGCCTGCGGGGATCTGCATGGCGGCCTTGCTAGCGCCGCTCCATAAGATGGGTGACAAAGCTGCGGTGATGGCTGGTGTGGCTGCTCCCAACATGAAGGGCAACGTTTGCCCTGGTTTTCCTACTGCTTGAGAAATCGCAAACCCATTGATCAACATGTGCACAATCATCGTCGACAATGCCATGGCAAAGATACCGAAACCAAAGATCAATTGCGCGGGCTTAGCTCCTACAAAAGGAGTTAAGGCCGTAGCCAGTTGGCCAGCGTCTCGCTTGGTCAAGGCGGCGGCTAGTTTCCTATCTGCTAAAGGTAGCTGATCCAATCGGGTGTGGCGCGCTGTCATTTCGTCTGGTAGCTCCAGATTTTCAAATGCAGCTCTCTGGGCTAATAAATTGTAGTAAGCTCCTGCTAGAGCTTTAGGGCGGCCATCGTCTCCTAGGATGTCTCCAGTTTTGTCGTGAAACTGTGCGGCTCCGACGATTACAAGTAGAGAGGCTGCTAGGATAAAGGGAAGCGCTAAACCAAATACAAGGTCATAGCATGACAGCTCTCGGTGAGCTTTGGACCAGCCTTTTTTCTTAAGCGTGTAGGGCAATAGCAGCGCCATGTTGACACCGACTACCGCACCGAAGGAACCGATGATGATGTTCCGCTGATTAGTCGATATCAGTTGGGCCCATTGCTCTGCGTAGGGCCCTGTTGCTTGGATCGATTCTTTCAGTGAATTGGCTGGATTGAATAGGGCTGTGAAGTTGGGGATGAACCCTTTGAGGATCGCTCCGATATCGGCATTGCCATTGGTAAAATTGACTGCGGCAGCACCGAAAAAGCACAAAATCACGATCGCGACCATGATCTTGAGAATGGTCTCAAAAGTCGCAACGCCTCTGGTGCCTTTCGAGTAAAAATAGACCACTCCTAGGCAACAGGCCGCCATGGGTATAGTGATCAAAAACGGATTAATGCCTTTCAGCCCAAAGTTCTGCTCGACGATACCTTGGCCCAGCGCGGATTGAGCTGGGCAAAAGATACAATCGATCACTACCGCCGATATCAGCCATGCCCATGCTAGGACCGGGGAAATATGTTCCCGCACGGCGTCGTATGGATTTTTATCCATACTTAGTGTCATATAGGCTAAAGCTGCGAGCATGATCACTCCACAGATCATCGCCAGAGGCTGCAGCCATAAGAGACTGTAGCCACCGATGACACCGAGGTACAAAGCACCGGCTAGAGAGCCTCCTCCTAGGGTGACTGCTGCCTGTAGCCACCCTGGACCACTCATCGCAGCGTAGAGGCCGAGCTTTTTGATTCCCCCCGCAGAGCGGGCTCTTTCTACTCTGTCCTCGTCGATGCTCATGATGAATGGAAAAGTCTGTGTCTGACTACAGCACGGTAAAGGGGCCGCACTATGTTAGCTGACCGATTTGACTAGCGTCTCAAAGCGGCGGCCATACTCAACAAAGCTATCAAAGCGAGCCTGATCTGAGGACTGCTGGCTGTCATCATGAAAGACCACTGAGAGGTGGGGCTCGATGCTAAGCCCGCCTTCGTAGCCTGTGTTGATCAAATCAGCGACGATTTCTTTTACGGCTCCATCGCCTTCACCCGGCCATACATAGTCGGCATCCTCAAAGACAGAGTCTGGGTTGTCTTTCAAAAACTTGCCATCTTTGATATGTACATGGACGATGTGCTCACGTACGTTTTGATAAAATTCCCATGCCGACTGGGGTGGGTGAGGTGCAGGTTTGGTGCGATCTAGAGTCGTAGCAGGATTGGCCGTGTCGAAGATCAGCTTCATACCTGGGACTTTCTCGACTAGCTCTAGGGTGTAGGGGTAGCCCATTCCACCGTAGTTTGCGCAGTTTTCATGAAGTGCCTCGAGGCCTTCTTCTGCAAATCGATCAACCACGCGGCGCAACCGGTCGACACGCTCATCCACCAATTGGTCGCTAGCATCGCGATCACGAAGCACGGCGTAGCTCATGATTCGTACATACTTGGTGCCGAGGGCTTTCATCCTAGGTATCGCACGCTCGACTTCTGCCATATCTTTGTCCATCGGCTCGAGGATGGATTTGCCCCAGTTGCAGATGGTCGAGCCAAATGCATTGGCGGTGATGTTGTGCGCCTGCAGTTGCTCGGCGACGTGATCGAAGTCCGCATCTGAGATGTCGGTGATATTGGTGCCATTCACACTGCGTAGCTCGATGTGCGACCAGCCTAGGGTCTCGATCGCTTCGATTTGGCTCTCGATATCGTTTCCTGCTTCGTCGGCGAATCCTGTGTAAAATATCATGATATGGTTATGAGTTGTTGTTTATCCTGAGACGCTTTGATCGCATCTAGAATAGAGAGGAGCAACTTTGCCTCCTTCTCAGTGATAGGAAAAGTTGATTGTTGGCTGTAATCCCGTGCCACATCTCGGTAGATTTCTACGGGATCGCCATAAATGTGCTCACTAACTGTCTCGATACGAGTGGTTTGTGTCTTTCCCTCCATATCTTTGAATTTGGTCGGGTCGGCCGGCATCTCGGGTGTGCCGGTGATGATTTCCAGTTCACGGTCGTGAGCGATGAGGCAGCCTTTGGTGCCCTGAACGAACCAATTCGGTAGACCTTTTGGAGAGAAAGACCACTCAGCGTGGATACGTGTGCCATCCTGCATCGTGATGATGCTGTAGAAGATATCCTCTGCGTCGCCCGGATTGAGCACCTGTGCACAGGCGCCGAACACATGAGATGGGCTGGAATCTGTAAGCAGCATTGCAGGCTCGACTAGGTGGGCTCCCCAGTTCATCACGATGCCACCTCCGCTATCGGTCCGGGTTTGCCAATCGTCGCGTGTCGCAAAGCCAAATACCGACCGCCGAATGGCGAACACATCGCCTAGTTCGCCAGAATCGATCACTTCGCGGATGCGGCGATAGTCGCTGCCCCAGCGCGCCGGTTGGTACGAGAAGACCTTTCTTCCCGCAGCGGTAGCGGTGGTGTAGATCTGATCGACCTCGGAGCGGTTGATGCCTAGTGGCTTGGTCACTAGCACGTCGCATCCTGCAGAGAGTAAGGCGCAGGCCATGGCGCAGTGCTGATCATTACGAGTCACGAGCACGACGAGATCGATCTCTATCTCCGCGACCATGGTGTGGTAGTCGGTATAGGTGGGGCAGTCGAAGTCTTGCTTAGCCTGTTGTAGGCTATCATCGGAGCGACTGGTCACTGCGACGATTTCGAAGCGGTCGGCATTCCCCCTCAGACCTGCGGCATGCAGAAACTGGGCACTACGACCGTAGCCGACGATAGCAGTCCGTATTAGCTGTTTTGCCATAGTTTTAGTCAAATAGAGTGGTCGCCATATTAAAAGGCATCGAAGGCAATGTCGGCTTCGGTAATCGAAAAATCGCTGATCAACATCGTACGCGCAGCTTCTAGCATCATCGGTGGACCACAGAGGTAGTATTCGATAGATGTGGGGTCGCTATGTCCGTTTAGGTACGACTGGCGTAGGTGATCGTGTATGAATCCAGTTGGCCCTGTCCAACCGTCTTCCGGCTGTGGTTCTGACAAGGCGAGGTGGAAGGTAAAGTTTTTATAGCGCTCCTCAAGGTCTCTGAATTCTTCTGCGTAGAACACTTCTTGCAATGAGCGGGCACCATACCAGAAGCTAATTTTACGCCCACTATCGAGTGTTTTGAGCAAATGCACTAAATGGGAGCGGAGCGGGGCCATACCGGCGCCACCGCCGAGATAGACCATCTCTCGGTCTGTTTCTTTGATCAGAAAATCACCGAATGGGCCAACTGCGGAGACGGTATCGCCTGGCTTCAAGTTGTGCACGTAAGTCGAACCGATCCCAGCATCGCAGTCTTGGCCTCTGGGAGGGGTCGCGATGCGAACGTTGAATTTGAGGTGGTCTTTTTCGACCTCGGGTGCAGTGGCGATGGAGTAGTTTCGCCTTAATTTGAAATCGTTATGCGTTCGGTAGTCGCCGATATGCTGGTCCGCCCAGACGCTATCGTAGGGTGCATCGGCATCGATTTCTCTCAAGGATATTTCGCTAAATGCAGGGATATCTAGCTGCATGTATTGCCCAGGTAGGTAATCAGGAAGGGCATCTTCGGACATGGGGGCGAGCACCAGTTCCTTGATGAAGGTGGCGACATTGTGATTGCTCACGACTCGGTACTGTTGGGCTTCCTGTGTTTGTCGTGTTTCGGTGCAGAGGTAGATTTGTCCTTGTCGTTCCTCTACAGGGTATGTCTGCAGTGCTACGCATACGGGTGGTCGAACTGGAGAGCCATCAGTTACGTCGAATCTCCCATTGTGTTTTGGGCACTCCACTACTTTGCCTTTCACCAGTCCATCGGCTAGGTGGGTGCTACCATGCGTGCAGATACCATCCGAGGCATAGAGTTCGCCATCTGCAGTTCGGTAAACGGCATAAGTTTTGTCGGCGTAATCGAAGCGAATCACGTCGTTGAGCTCCAGGGTATCAGACGAGCAGACTTCTACCCAGCCGTCGGTGGTTGGTGGTTCAGCTGTTGTTTTACTTTTTTGGGTGATATCAGCACCGATAGGTCTAGCAGTATCTGGGAGCTTTCGTTTGATGTAGAATCCCGGATCTCGCATCTGTCGGAACACGGTGGGAATGATCTCGCGATAGGTCTCGATCAAGCCACGGTATGGTTTCGGGCAATCGTCTTTTACGATCTGGTGTAGTCGAGGAAGGTGGTAGTAGGGCACCAGAGGGAACATGTGATGCTCCAGATGGTAGTTCATGTTTAGGTACAAAAACCGGTGCACGATGTTCATCTCCACGGTGCGGCAGTTGAGGCGGTGGTCGAGTACGTTTTCGGCCAGCCCTGCATGCTGCGTCCATCCGTAGATCGGCATCAGCCAGGCACCGTAGAGATTGGGGCCGAGCACGAAGATGAAGGGTAGCCACGTCTGGTAGTAGATCGCTAACCCAAATATGACCAAGTAGATCGCAGCATAGATGCGGGCGCGCAGAAATACCTTAGGATACTCGGACTCGGGGATGAAGGTGGCTTCCTCGGGAGTAATTTTGCCTAGCGAGTGCAAGGTGATGTTTTTGAGGTATCGACGGAACGCCTGAAAATTGATCATTTTCAGGAGCATGGTTTTCAAGTCTGGAGGGCGAGGCACTGCGATCTCAGGATCGCGACCGACGATGATGGTATCGCTGTGGTGGCGCGTGTGACTCCATCTCCAGGGCACAGACTCGCGCAGGACCATGAAAGAAGCGACTTCGTAGAGACAGTTGTTGAGCCAATCGGTCTTAAATGCTGTGCCATGTCCTGACTCGTGCCAGCGTGCATCAGATGCCGATGCCCAGAGGATGCCGTAGGCCATCATCGGTATTAGCGCCCAGAGGCTGCCCCATAGGTAATAGGTGAGGTAGCCAAACCCCAATATCAGGCCGAAATAGATAATGCTATCGCGCAGAGCAGGCCAGTCTCGCCGAGTCATTAGGTCGCGCATGTCTTGCTTGGACACGGGAGAGGTGTACCATTCGGCCTCTGCGAGCCCCGCATCAATGGCCTGCTGAGTGTTGCTACCCACTAGGCTGTAGTCCTGGAGGTCTGCCATTTCTTGATCAGGGCGCGGCATTGTCATGGCACAAGATGGTTTAGATGTTGGGACGGTGACAATGCCGTTTAAGTGGCAAATAAAATCAATTGAATGCTGATGCTACGTCGAAGGCACAGAAGAGTGCTCTTATTTGAGCAGCTTTTATCATTCGGGCCTACTTGATCTCACGGATCTTTAGGTTTCGAAACCAACAAGGGTCTTTGTGATCTGTAAGTAGGATATGGCCAGTTACCTTCTCGCCAAATCCGGGATATTTTTTGAACTTCGTCTCAGGCACACGGTTCATCACTTCTTTGCTGCCACATTGGTATTCGAGGACTTTTTCTCCATTTAGCCAGTGTTCGACTTGGTTTCCGTCTACGAGTATGCGCGAGTGATTCCATGCACCGAGTGGGCGCATCGGTTTATCACTAGCGGCTGCTTTGATGAGGTAGAATGCCGCCGTCTGCTGGGTAGTGTCATCTGTGCGTTTGTCATCGATCATCTGATACTCATGGCCGACTGTGGCTTTCCGTTCTGGGGTTATGAAGTACTTCACGCCATTGTTGCCTTCGGGTAATAGCTTCCATTCCCAGCTGAATTCGAAGTTTTCATAGGTGTCGACCGTCATGATATTAGCTCCCGTCGATTCGGCTTGTTTGTGAAGCGTCTCATCTTCGACAACCCATCCGGTACTGGGAAAACTTTCGGTCTCGTAGGAGCGCCAGCCTTGTATCTTTTTGCCATCGAAAAGCAGTTTCCAGCCTGCCGCCTTTTCGGCTTCGGTTAGAGTATTGTGTTTGGAAGTGGATTGGCGCAGAATTAAGCAGTCGATATTGGGGCCATTCTTGTCTTGGCTGTGTAGGGCGATGGTGTGTTGGCCTTTTGGTAGATTGACATCGACGGTTTCTTCCTGCCAAGTCGTCCATCCGGGCGTGGGTTTGATTGGTAAAGTCTGGATCACCTTATCGTTTATCTTTAGCAGCAACGGGCGTGCTGCATTGCCGCCTAGAGCGTAGCGAAAAGCGATCTCTGTGGTTGGACTCTGGCTATCGATGTGCCAGACGATGGATTGGTTGTTTCCTCGGTAGTCGGCATAGCCTTTCCCTGAAAAGCCTTTATTAGAGGCGGACTTGCTCGGTCCATTGAGTTGAGCTTGTTCGGCGTCAAAGACTGTTCCACCCATATCTAGCTTAGCTTGTTGGTTAGCAGGAGGAGGGGTGGTTTGAGTTTGGGGGGCTTCCGAGGCGTGTAGAGGCTCTTCTGGAGTATCGCTTAGAAGGCGATTGAGGGTATACACGATATAGTTATTGCTCAGTTTAGCGCTACCATCTTCCGTTGTCAGGTTCTGCACCGTGACTTCATGCACATGCCACGCCTTTAGCTCTTTTAGAGCGATAGATACTTTGCGGTTGTGTTCAGATACAGTGATCGACTCGATGGGCACTGCTAGCTCGTCGCTGCGAGGGGAACCATATGCTTGGCGGTACTCGTAGTAGTAGCGGCTGAAAGGCCAATTGGCTGGGTCGCTCGCAGCTGCTCGATCGACCGGGCGGGTGAAAGTGAAGTCGAACCCGGTATCAGTCAGATTCATAGATTGTATCTCAAATGGTGTACTACCGTCCCACTCGACTCGCTGAATGCCTTCGTTTCCCGCCCAAGTGTGCTTGGTCAGGCCTACGATCAGGCTGCCGTCTGCTGCCCACGCAAATCGGTTGCAGCCATTGCGAAGTGGTGCGCCATCGATGAACGGCACGCAAGCGCCTTGCAATTCACCATCCACTTCTTCTAGCATCACACGCATGATCCGAGGTTTATTCATCTCGCCGACCAGCAATTGACCTTCAAAGGGCCCTATATTTGCCTCGGGGCCGATGGCGATGACTTTGGTAGGTGAATTAGACATGGTGCCGTGTGGAAAGATCACACAAGCTCGTGAACGGAGCTTGGCGAGCTCTGTAGCAGGAGTCTCTACCGGGACTCCCTCGAATCCAGGTTTCCAAGTAAGGCTCGCGGCGTGACCATAGAAATGCCCTTCGCGGACATGAAAGAGTTTGCTTGTGCCGACCCAGTCTCCTTGGTTGTCGGTCACGAATAGGTTGCCATCCAAATCAAAACCTAGGCCATTGGGCGTCCGGTGACCATAGCTCCAGGGTATGGTCTTACCATCTGCAGTCACTTTCATCACACAGCCGCGGTAGGGTGTCGCTGCGTGCATACGGCCTGGACGGCCTCGCACGTCGAACTTGCCTCGCACGATACTGCGTACCCCTGCACCTTTAGAGGCTGTGCCTAGGGCGAAGTAGTAAGCGCCGTCGCTATCACGGACGGGGGTGAAATGAAATTCATGATAGTTACCTGACATACCGAATTGATCGGTGATCACCTCGAAATCATCTGCCACACCGTCGCCATCGGTATCGCTGACTTTAGTTAGCTCCGGGCGCTGCGAGACGATTAGTTCGCTATTGGATAGTGGCAATAGGCCTAGCGGGTTGTGTAGGCCTCGGGCGAATAGCTGCCACTCTTCGGTCTCGAGATTGTAGAAAAAGATTTCCCCACTGGGCATACAGACTGCGATGCGGCCGTCTGGCATCCGACACATGCCATCGATCTGCTTGGTCTCGAATCGAGATGGTGGATTGGGCAGATCGGTGATCTGGTAATTCGGCTGGGTGCCCGCATGGCTGAGTTGGCCAACTTGATTGACGAGAACGATGGCGATGATGCTTAGTAGAGTGATGGAACGGATCATTTGACGCCTCCTGTGCTAGTAGTTGGTGAAGGTGGAGTGATATCGGTAATGGTTACCGAGAAGCTGGCCGATTGTTCAGCCGAAAGTTGCAGAGTGCCATTCGGGGTGATGGTTCCCGTGGTAGATGTGAGTTGGGCTGTTTCGTTAGGGGTGAGTTGGAGTGTCATCGCCACGGGCGGTGAGATAGTGAAGCTACGGGTGATGCCATTTTTAGCTTCAGTCACTCGGATCGTCTCGTGGATCTCGTGATCGCCTAGGCGGTAGCGGAAAAGGGGATAGTGATCGACTAGTCGATAGCCGAGGTAGCTAGGCGGCGAGTCGATCCCTGCTATGGTGATCGGAAAATCACTGGCCTCCGAGGTATCATAAAATGGGACGTCGCGTTCGACCTCGGCCAGATGTTGGTAGTGCTCTGGTTTTAGAAGGCTCGATTTCGCTCGGTAGTAGGGCACGCCATTGAATTCGGCCACGGGTTTACCATTACTCGACCAGTGGACCTTGTTGCCACGGATGAAGCCGCCCTTGGTCCAGACGTAGCGCAGTCGGCACTCACCGGCATCCCAGCAGTAGTAATGATTGCCCGGTAGAGCGACTGCAAATGCGGCGGGAGAAGCGCCAGGCATGAATGTCCGATAGACGACAGGCTCCGTCACCTCGGTCAGGGTATCGTCGAAATCTAGTTTATAAGTGCCGTTGCGTTTCGCTTCGGATTTTCCTTTGAAGGGGAAGGCTTTCAGGATCTTCTCCGGAGTGTAGACATCGATAGGCAGCTTGGCTCGGGCATCGGCCACTTGTTTGGGCTGGATGACCCCGTGGTCATTCCCCCAGGCATGGTTCACGTAGGTGAGGATGGCTGCTAGCTTGGTGTCGTCGAACATCAGTTGTGGCGGCATCGCCGAGTAGTATCGCTTGCCGTTGACCTTGATTGGGCCTGCCAGGCCACGCAGCGAGATGGCGATCGAGCGATCGTTGTCCTTCAGCCATTCACTGCCAGCTAACGGCGGTATGGAGCCTATCTGTCCCTTGCCATCGGCCATGTGACAGGCGACACAGGAGCCAGCCCCTAGGTACAGCCTTTTACCCTCGGCGAGCAGCTCGGGATCGGGAGACTTGGCCGCTGAGACCTGGCAGCAGGTAATCAGCGCTGCAATAATGACCGCGGCCTGCGCAGTTTTGATAAATTTGCCCAACATAGGCATACCCTGCGTAAAGAGCTCTGCCCTGACAATGCGTGATTAAGTTGCAAAAAAAACCAGCTGACTGATAATGCTATCTCGATTTGTCATGGCTACCGCTAGTCGCACCCGTAAAAGTCAGCTCTTTTTGCCGCAGAAAGATCGCTCCTATTGGCAGCCGGATTCGGCCAATATGCCTCTGCAGTATCTGGCATGGGGCCGTAGAAACTTTGAGCAAGAGTACCTGCCTGCGTGTCCGCATCAGGGGTGGACGGGGCTCTTGATTCAGGAAGGGCGACCCAAGATCACGCTGAATGGTGAGGTCATCCATCTGACCCGAGGCACTCTTGCACTGATCGGGCCGGATTGTTTGTTCGGTTGGCCTTCGTTGGCTGAAAATCGGTGCAAATTCATCTTGTGGATGTGGCACCAGCTCGACGCCGGCCCACTGCAGGCTGCTCCCTCTGGCTACTCACTAGTGGCGCCAGAGAAAAGCTATCGTGAAGCGCTAGTCCTCAATCATGATCTGTGCCGAAAGGAGGCCCAAGCGATGGATGACTACAGCACCGATTATCTGACCGCCTGTCACCTTAGCTTTCAGGTGTTGTTGCGGCGGGCCTTGGAGAATGACACCGATCGCGAGAGCAATGACACCTTTGCTAGGGCGACGGAGTGGATCGATGAGCACCTAGACAGCAAGAATCCGATCGCCCGATTGTGTGATTATTTGAATATCTCACAGTCATCTTTGTATCGCATCTTCACAGAGCGGATTGAGATCAGTCCCGCCGAATACTTTCGCAATCGCAAGATGGAGCAAGCACGGGAATTGATTCGGAGAAACGACTGCCAAATCAAAGAGGTGGCTCATAAGCTGGGCTACAGCCAGTTCAATGACTTCAGCCGAGCGTATCGGCAGCATTACGGCAAGCCGCCTAGTGACGACCGGTAAATCGGCACACAGGGTAGAATAACCGCGAATCGGGGGCAGAATGGCAGCTAGTATGTGATTTGCTTGAGGAGAAAATTTGATGATGAAATCACCTACTAGAAGCCTGCCTACATGTGTGCTGGGCGGATCGTTAGTGGTGCTACTGTTGGCTTGCAGTTGCATTGCGGCATTGGCTTTAGAGCTGCTGGAGCGCCCTTATATACCTGCGACGCTGCTACCTGCTAGTGCACACCAAGCCACCTGCAAGTCGCTGGGCGGTGGCGCCGGATGGATGGTGAAGACCAGCGGAGGCGATCCCTATGTTCAGACTAATTTTGCTATTGAGCAGTTGAATGCTTACTGGGACTATGCCGTGGCGATCCGCTACAAATCGCCAGCCCCGCGTCCCGATGTGGTCTACCAGACCGGTGGCGAGGTAAAGGTCTGTCGACTGGAGGTACAGTCTGCAGGTGATGGCTGGCGCTGGGCGATAGGAGATCTGGCCAATCGCGAAAAACCGATCGAGTGGCTGCGGCTGGATTTTGGCACCGAGGCAGACAAAAATTACCGAGTCGGCGAGGTGCGGCTAATCCGCCGTGATAAGGGTTTTGATTTGGATGATTCCTTTGCCCTGCGCTCTAAGGGAAACGATCTAAAGATATCTCAAGAGAACTCTAGCAGTGAGTGGCTGCTGGAGACGACAGGTGCAGATCCGTACGTGATGTGCGAGGGGCTGGTGGAAAAGATCGATCCTGATAAGGCTTATGTATTGGCTTTCGAGTACCAAGCCAGTGATGAGTTTGACGGGTTTAGCTTTTACTATCAGACCGAGGATCAAGAGGTACACAGTCAAACTGGAACCGGTGGGCCTGCTAATGGTTGGGTTTTGTACCTGCATGAGCTCTCTCCTGGGGCAGATGGAGTTGGACAAGGGGTGCGCTGGTTGCGCATCGATACCGGTACCGTAGAGGGGCAAACCATCCGTATTCGCAACTGTCGGCTGCTACCTGCCACTACCGAGCTGCTGCAGCGCACGAGAATCGGAGAGTACGCAGAGCGTATTGATTCCTTTGGTATTGGTTTGACGGCAGTCGAGCCACAGCAGGCGACGGTGGAGACGGTACGGCATTCTGGTGACGCGAGCCAATCGGTGGTGATGAGTCTCTACCGCCATCTCGATCTCGATGCCGAGACCAAGCGACTGGGCGGCGATGCTCCGGTACCGTTGGGTCCTAGGCTGGTAGCGGGGGAGGGACCGCATCCGGATAATCACACCGTGATCCGTATTCTGTCGGAATACCAGCTGTGCGAAGCCCAGTTTCTCGCCTACCCACCAGAGGTGCGTGGTGGTGTGGGCGTGGCGGCTACAGGCGATGGGTTTGTCGCTTGGCCATTGGCCTGTGAGTCGACTAGAGAGATCCGAGTGTTCGATACCTATGGTGGTAGTCGGGGGCGATTGATTGTGCCCGATGACCTAGCGGCCCCGTTTTCGCTAGTGGTGGCCGATCTGGCCGAGGAGCATCCAGGCGATGAGGTAGCGGTCGTGTCTCGGTATGGCGATGGAGAGGTAGTGGTGCTATCTCTCGGTGGTGAGGTCGTGGATCGCTACCCCCTGGCAGAGGGAACTGAGCGGCGCTTGGTGTATCTGGATGGGGGCTTGTTTTCGCAAGATCTATCCTCGGGAAAGGTGCGGCACATCGCAGGTAGAGGTAAGGCTATACCGGATGCGTCTGAGGGGCTGGCGATTTATCCCTCTGGGTATACCGATAGGGACTATGTGCTTGGTGGTGTGGAGCCTTTGGTATCGACTCTACATGTCGCAAAAGCTGGTGAGGTAACGACTCAAGATATCGGGCGGATGGAAAATATCCTGTGGGTCGATCCACAGGAGGTACACGGTGGTAGTGAGGCGACATGGCCTAAATTGGCTGATGGGCAGTATATCAAAAATGCCAAGTATAACTATCTCGGCTCGGCGCAGTATTGGTCGCCGTTGGTGAAGTCGGGCGATATCGTAGGCAAAAGTCACAAGGAATGGGTAGACTGGGGCGAGGATGCGCCATTCGATCTCTCTAGCACGCATCGAGTGGGACTGGACGACTATACAGATGGCCCTCCTGTAGTCTGGTCCGCAGGTTTTAGCCATCGCTGGCACATAAGACTGACCAAGGCATTAGCGACGCAGCGAGATCCCGAGACACGTCTGTCGAGGTATCTACTGCTCGACCGGAAGAATCAACCCACTGGCGGTGGCTATTTCGGCGATCGTCTGTTTGACTATGGTAGCCAAAATTTCGAGCAGCCAGAGCTACAGAAATTTTATACCGCCTGTCAGGGTGAGTTTTACCGGCGATTGGCACCGCTTTATCGAGAGAATCCTGAGCAGACGGTAGCTGTCGAGCCTAATCATGAAAACGAGATCGTGTCGGGGCACGATTCGATAGGGGATTATCATCCGAAAAGTATCGAGGGGTTTTATCACTACTTGATCGCTCGCTACGGAGATCTCGATGGCATCAACCGGGCGATGCAGACCGCTTTTCGCGCCGATTGGTTTGATGCACCTAGGGATTTGCTACGTGGTAGCTGGGATCGCTACGATATCGGTAATCCCTATTTCCGAGCCTGGGTCGAGTATACCCGGGTGCAGGTATATCGCCGAGTGGGGACTAGCTACCGAGAGGCATTGCTAGCAGGGTTTCCCCCAGAGCTGATCAAGTGCCATCAGATACCCGATCGCTACGTGTTTGGCGAAATGGTAGGTATATCGGAAAAGGAGCAACGGGTCTCGCCGATCGATTGGCTACTTACCACCGGCGCTGGTTTTGGCTACTCACGCTACGGCACCTTTTACGAGCGAGAGGAAAACATCGGTCAAGGAGCGCACAGCTCAGGGTACGACGGCATGCTGATCGGTGAGTACGCCTCGCTAAATGCCAGCCCGGAAAAGGCACTGGGGCAGCTACTCTATCTGCGCGACCGAGGTGTCTCGAGTCTCCACGTGATGTGGTGGCCAGACTGGCTGGACAAGGGCTACAACGATGCCCAACACCAGGCACTGGAGCAGATGCTGGCCGATCACGATACGCCAAAGCCAGGCCTAGCGGGAGGTATCGGCCAGCTGCGCCCCTACGAGGCAGCCGGCTACGACATCGCCAGCCTGGGCACGGGAGAGGCTCACACAGGATTGCTGAAGAGTATCCGTGCCGATGGTAGTTTCGAGGGCAGTGTCTATACCGTGCCATTTCACGCTCATGTCGGTATCGAGCAGGTGGCTGCGGCGGAGACTCTCAGCGTCGGTCCAAAGGTGCAGACCTTGGCCAGTTGCGAAGAGGCGCGCCAGGGCTGTGTTGTTGAGATAGGCTTTCGGGTCGATTCTCTAGCTGACTGCGATGCGCTGCAGATCGAGACCAGCCTACCACAGAGCGCTGTGGCTCTGACGGAACTAGCTGGCGGTCAACAAATTCGAGTGGTTTACAAGATTCCCGTTATTCTCGAAGACGTCCTGGAGGTGAGCATTTCCACCGATCAAGGCACTGCAAAGCTTTCTCAAATCCGCGTGATCCAGCATCAGGACCAGGCGATCAACCTGACCAAGGGCATCATGTCTGGGCAAAGGCATCGGGGTGGCGTGACGTTTGATATTTTGCAGGAGTAGTCCAAAATAGGGCGTCCCAGCAAATGTCCTCACACTCACACCCTAATCAAGATCGCTCATTACCTTGTTCTGATGACTTGGAGGTTATCAGAAAGTTGCTGAACAATGGTCGTCCCTTAGACGCTTTCTGCTACTGTGAGCAATTTTCATCATTAGACCACTGGGTCTATGCTGGCCCCAAGGCCGCTTACTTTGCATCTCGTTTGATGTCTTGGCTAGGCAACAATCGGAGAAGTCACGCCATCAATACGATAGCGCGTCGCTTGTACCCTGAAAGTGGTGAAGTATTTTTGCGCTGGCTCCATACGGTTTGCTGGAGGCAAGGTGAGTGGCAAGGACTGAAAATGATGGAAGATGAGGCGAATCTTCCCGATTTGAGTGAGTCTCAGCGCTGGTCGTTGAATTGCGACCGAGCTATGCAGTATAGTTACTGGCGCGATTTTCGGACGGCTCTAGCAATCCTCGATGAATTGGAGGAGAAAGCAGCTGATTATTATCGCGGAGCTATTAGTCGGTCTTACATTTTGCGGAGGGCTGATCGGCTGGATGAAGCCCTAGATTGGGCGGAAGTGGCTCTGGAACGCCGACCGGGGTCAGTTTCGGCTCCTGTCGTGAGAGCCGAGATTCTTATTGCTAAAAATCGAGATGATGAAGCGTTAGGCGTTTTGCAGCAGGCCGATGCAAAGGTTCAGGATTATGATATAGCAGTGACCATTGCGAATTGGTATGCTGAGCGAGAGCAATATCCAGAGGCTTTTCAGGCCATGAACCGTATAGAAGAATTGGCACCATTAGCTAGTCTGTCGTTTCGGCGCTGGGCTGCTGGACGAAAAGCGGAGTGGCACTATTTGTCGGGAGAAATTGAATCTGCTCTAGCTGAAGCAGAGAAATCTCCCAAATGTTTTACGGCTGAGATAGCCGACCGTTTACGGCAGAACCCTAGTGGAAAGCGTGTTCGGCTACCGGTTCCCTTTGTCCGACAAGATCGAAGGACATGTGCTCCTGCGACACTGGCTGCTATCTGTCGCTACTGGGGCGAGGAGATCGACCAAGTGGAAATAGCTGAAGCGATCTGTTACGATGGTACTCCAGACCATAACGAAAGGCATTGGGCGGCAGAGAAAGGGTATTATGTGAGAGAATTTCGTGTGACTCCCGAAGTGGCTCTGCATTTGATTGATCAAGAGATTCCTTTTACACTGGGTACTGTAGAGCCAGCGAGTGCCCACTTACAAGCTGTCGTCGGTTATGACAGTGTGGCAGATACGTTGATTGTTCGAGATCCCGGGTCGGAGCATTTTGCTGAGTATCGGATGAAGACTCTGGAGAAATATGCATTTTCTGGACCGAGAGGAATGCTATTGATACCAGAAGGCCTGATACCAAAACTAGGAGCTATCGAGCTTCCAGACGCAGATCTATACGATCTTCTCCACTCCGCTCAGCGAGCTTTGCATGATAATCACCGAGGCAAAGCGATTGATCATCTGAATGAGCTCGAGCAGCAAAGCCCAGATCACCTTTTGGTTCACATTGGTAAGAGGGCACTTGCCTACTATGATAGAAATCCTAGTGCCCAACTTGAGGCTACCGAAAATATGCTGCGTCTCTATCCAGATGAGGGTGCTTTACTCTACACAAAACTCCTTTTGTTGGGTAGGCTAGCGGGAAGGAAAGAGCAAATAGACTTCGCTAGGAGTCTGATTGAGAAAGATAAAGCTCCTAGCGAGATACATCGTACTCTGGCATCGTTATTAGATGAAGATGCCAGGGATAGGGCCGAGGCAGGGGTTGCTTGGGAGCGAGCCATGCGAACGTCGCCATTCAATAGTCAAACGGTAACAGGTATGGCTGGATACCTATGGTGGGATAGCCAGCGCAGAGCCGAGTCGACAGAGCTCTATCGTTTGTCTTCGTGCCTTGAGATTCTCTCGGAACATGAAGCTCGAACCTACTACCGGGCGGCACGCTGGTGTGGGCAGCGAGATCAGGCTATAACATTCTTGAGGAATCGAGTCGAGGATTACGGTGATTTATCGGGAGAGCCAGCGTGCACGTTATCGTGGGCGTTGAAGGGGTTGGATAGACATCAAGAGTCCTTAGAGGTACTTGAAAATGCGATGGTAATCCGCCCTGATGATGGTGAGTTACTCTTGTATGCTTCTAGTGAGTTTCGCTCTTCTGGACAGGATGAAAAGGCTAATGATCTGTTGGATCAGGCCCAATCCTTAGTTGCAGAGACCAGATGGTTAGAGAAGGCTGCTGTAGCTGCAGAAAATAGGGCGGATCTAGAAGAGGCTTTGGAATACCGTCAGCGATCGGTAGGATTAGAGCCGACATCTGTCGATGCTCACCGAGAGTTGGCTTCTTTGTTATCGGTATTCAATGGCAAGTCGGCTTCGATTAAGCATCTAGAGCAGGTCTGCCATTCTTTTCCCGGCAGTATTTCTTTGAAAGTCCTCTTCTGTGAATTCTTAGGTGGTGACATAGAAAAGAAAATAGCAGTGCTGCGAGATATCGTAGACCTTGATCCCAGCTATGGCTGGGCTTATCGCGAACTAGCGTTAGATTTGGCTTCCCTAGGGCGTCTGGAGGAGGCTGAAGAACAAGCAAGAATAGCCGTGGAAGTCGCGCCTACAGAGTCGACTAGTTGGGGGGTGCTGGGAGATATTTGTGAACAGCGGGGAAAGGATGACCAGGCTCGAGATTACCTGCGAAAAGGGGTGGCGATCGATGCCGATTACCCAATAGCCATTTCGAAATTGATAGCGCTTAGCCCGGATGCGGCAGGCCGGACGGAAGTCCTCAACTTTTGCCTAGCCGAGATGGAGAATCAGGTGATCGATGGCGAAGGACTCATACGTTGGCATCATTTCGCGTGGCGAGATTGGCCGCCGAAGGACGTCCTAGTGATATTGCGCGAAATCGTCAAGGCTCGGCCTGATCTTTGGCGAGCATGGACGACTGTATCCGATCATCTTTTGAGGATGGGTAGAGTGGACGAAGCGCTGGCTAATGCAGAGGAGACCACCGAGCGTTTTCCACTACTGCCGCGTGTCTGGGTGGATTTGTCGGAGGTTTATCAGAGTGTGGGGAATGACATTAAGGAAAAAGAGGCTTTGGAAGAGGCCTTACAGCTGAACCCTAGGTGGTCTTTAGCGGTTTTGAACTATTCATATGTGTGTTTGACGTTGAAGCAGAAAGAAGAGGCATTGTCGGTATTGGTGAATCATACTAGGAGCAGGCCTTGGGATATTGACGTCTTACTAAAACTAATTTCACTATTACGAGATAATGATGATTTTGAGCAAGAGTTGAAGTATGCGCGGCGTGCAACAGTTTTGTCCCCGGGGAATCCGGATACGTGGGGTGCAAGAACCAGAGCGGCGCGTGGAGACGAGGACGAACTGAAGATAATAAGGGCAGAGACCCAAGCGCAGACCGATGCAGCTCCCTTAAATAAGTCGGCTTGGGAAAGTCGGATAGAAGTAGAAAAGAGGTTGGGTGATTATGAAGCCCAGCTCAGTATTTTGAATCAGGCGTTGAAACATTTACCGGTAGATTGGGACTTGGTAGAGGATAAAGCGGTCCTTTTGGCAGATTTAGGCCGGTATCAAGAGGCGGAGGCTTGTTGCGATGAAGAGGGCGTGCCGACCACTCAGCGGCATTGGCGAAGGGGCCGCAGGGCTTGGATTAAGTACGTGAGCGGGCATTCCAGCGAGGGTATCGAGATGATGGAGTGTATCGTCGAAGAACACCCTAAATATGATTGGGCCGTTTTTCGTCTGATTGAATGGCATGATGAGAAGGCTCACTATGATGATGTCGTGAAATGGACGACTCATATGATTCGTTTATCGCCTGACGATTCCACTAGCTATGGTTTCCGAGCAGGGGCTCATCTAGCGCTACAGGAGTTCTCTCAGGCAGAGGAGGATTTGATAAAAGCGACAACCATTAGTCCAGGCTATGGATGGGCGACATTTCGCCTGCTAGAGCTGCAGCTCAGGCGTGATGGTCTAGAAGCTGCCATAGACACGGTGGATCGAGCTCGAGGCCAGATTCCTGTTCAAGATTTGGCTTCGATCGTTTCGTCAGAGGGGTTTCACTCTGAAGCAGAAAAGATTATTCGCGACGCGTTGAAAGTAGGGGGGGATGACCCTCGCCTTCATCTGGTGTTGTCCGATGTTTTGTGGGAAAAAGAAGAAAAGGAAGCGGCTGTGGATGCGGTTTACCTCAGTGCAATAAGCCTTCCTAAAGAGACCAAACCATGGCAGGCGCTGAAGATTCGGGCGGGTCTAGTTGGTAACCTGGATAAAGTGTCGAAAGATGTGGAAGCGTGGTGTTTGGCAGACGTAGAAGATCGGTGGCGTTGGATGTCCTACATTGATTTACTAGATGATGTCGATGCTAAATTGAACGTTTTAGATATGGCTCTCAGTCATCATCCTTTAGATGATCACTTTGTGGATAATAATGCGTTCTATTTGTTTGAGGGGCGTTACTATCATCAGGCCCGTGAGTACTGTAAGTCCTATGATAAAGATGAAATAGATGATAAGCTGAGGGCGATGGTTGCCCGGCGAGCTGCATGGATCGAGAAGCAATTGGGTAACAGGTCAGAGGCGATCAAACAGATGGAGAGGGCGCTGAAACGAGTGCCTGATAGTGCATGGGGGCTGCGAGAAATGTGTGAATGGCTCGAGGAAGCTGAAGAGCATGAAGCCGCTATCCCGTGGGCAGAGAAACTGGTAGAGGTCGCGCCCAAAGATCATACCTCTTTCGGTTTCTTAGCGAGCGCCTTACTAAATGTCGACCGCAAACAGGATGCGGTACCACATCTCGATCGGGCCCTCCGCATGTGTGCCGATTATCCATGGGCATCTGATAATCTGTTTGCCATTCAACTGGAGGAACAAGACTGGAATGGTGCCGAAGAGACGATCCGAATCATCACCAACCAGGTGAGCGAGGCCGATGTACTGAGCAAGGAAGTGGCTCTGCTAGCTGCTAGGGATGAAAAAGAAGAAGCCTTTTTGGCTTGGGATCGTCTGGTCCGTTTAGCTAGCGAGATTCGGCCTTTCTACTTGGCTAGAGCGGATCGCACTCTGCAGGACAAAGGTTGGGGAGATAGACTAAAAGAGCATTGGGAAAAACTGACAAAACTCGATGTCTGGAATACTGCGGTAGTGGGGCGCTGGGTGTATTTGCGCACGGCTGCGAAGGATCGCAAAGTCTGGACCCGGTTCGCAGATTTGCACTTTTCTGACGAGCAAAGAATAGAAGCATGGACAGAATACATCGATGCTGCTGCGACCTACAGTAGAGAGGGGGATACGCGGTGGCGACAGGAGTTGCAGAAAGCGATTCGAAAGGAGGCGAAGTATCTAAAAAATCACACGGCGACTTGGGGGAAAGTCTGCTGGTTCTATGCTGGCCATACGAATTTGGGAGGCGAGGCCGCTAGATGGGTGCGGGATTGGAAAGATCGCACCGATTTAGAAAGCTGGATGTTAGTCAATGTGGCAGAAGTTATGGAGTTTACCGTGGGGGTAAAGGAGTCGCAAGAAGTTCGCAGATGGGCAGTGAAGCATTTGCCACACGAACACGGAGCGTCCTACCATCGTTTGGAGTTGGCCTACCATGCTGCATTGTCTGGTAGGTTTGATGAGGCCAAGGTCTATCTAAGGGATATCAATACTGCTGAGTTCGAGACTGCAGGGAATCCCAAATATAGGCGTTTCAAGGTTGGATTTAGTGAATTACTTGTTGCTATCGGTGATTCATCTATTTCACGTCAGCAGCGTTATATAAATGCTGATAATGTTTGGAGAGATTTGGTCGTAGGCTATAAGAGCCATGTTAACGATTTAAAGAGCATGCGTTGGAAATTGATTCGCCACTCCTATAGGTATTTGGGCGTGTCGCATCGATTGGTGAAATGGTGGCTGACTTATTTGGTTTCTTAATGCATGTTGAAGTGGACGCGGCTGTTTGTTGGATTGATTATTTCATGTTTGAATCATAATTTCTATGCGGTTGGTTTTAAATTTATTGCCTATTTTTTGTTTCGGCTTTTTAGCCCTTGCACAGCAGCAGCCTGCTCGACTACCGGATCATCCAGTGGGGATCACTAGCTTCGGGGCGACTTATCACGCTGGGGCGATCTACACTTTTGGCGGGCAGCTGGGGCGGGCGCATCAGTACAGTCGAGAGCAGGTGAGTCAGCCGCTGTATCGGCTGAAACTTGATGACTCTAATGACGGAAGTGCGAAGTGGGAGGCGCTGGCTACGGATCTGCCAGCCCTTGGTCCGTCGTTGCTCAGCCATAGCAGTGGACTGATCCGGATCGGTGGCATGCAGCCGCGCAATGCTGAGGGCGAGGATGCGGTGATGGTATCGATTCCGGATGTGAGACGCTACGATCCTGCTTCAGGCGAGTGGAGCGCGCTACCTAGTCTGCCCAAGGGACGCTCGAGTCACGATGCTTTTATCTCTGGTGATCGTATCTATGTCGCCGGAGGATGGACGATGCGTGGGCCGGATCAGACCAGCAAGTGGTCGATGACGGTAGATGTCCTGGATCTTTCGGACGATGAGCCGCAGTGGAGGTCGATCCCTGCACCGTTTTTCAGAAGGGCTCTAGCAGTGGCGGTCTATCGAGATCAGCTACTGTGTATCGGTGGCCTAGACAAGAGCGGTGATATCAGTCGGGAGGTGGATATACTGGACCTGACGTCTGAGCAGTGGAGCACGGGGCCCGAGCTGCCAGATGACGCGATGCTGGCTTTTGGTTCCGCAGTGGGAGTCGATCAAGAGACGGACTCTCTGTATCTCACTGGTTTCAGTGGCACAGTCTACCGCTACCTGGGAGTAGATGGGTGGCAGAAAGCTGGCCAGCTTGAGCATGGTCGTATGTTTGCTCGCTGGGTGGATCTGCCCGAGGGGCCTCTGGTGATCATGGGAGGTGCTGAGAAGGGTGGCCGACCGAAGAAGCTCGAATGGTTTCCTGAAAACAAGTGAGTTGTGAAAAAGATTAAGTTACGCTAACATTCTACTAATATGAGAATGGCGTCCTATCTTTGCTTGGTTTGCTGTGCAGCTTGTTTTTCTGGATTTAGCACCGCTAGCGAGACCGTATCGCTAGAGGCTCTGATTCAGACGGCCAAGGCCCAGCCGGCTGAGACGAGTGATCCCAAGCCATTGTCTCGACACTGGGTGGGCTCGATTCGGGAGCACGATGGCAGCTTTACGGCTGTGCGGTTGGAGAAAGGTATGGTCGACGATGGCGCTGTACAGCTTTTTAGTATAGAGCCCGATGGCAGTCTAGCCGTGGGCGATAGCCCGACTCTGGTCTCTCGCTTGCCGAGCCGTCAGCACCTAGAGGCTTGCCAGAGTTTCGCCATTCTTTCGAAGATGCTGGGTGATCATGGCCGGGCAGGCTTTGAAAAATGGGTCGGGCCTAATGGTGAGCACAGTCGCAAAATTTGGGTCAGTGTGGCACAGGCTCCTGCAGGGCAGCTAGTGATGATGATCGTGCGCGTCGAGCTATCCCAGAGCGAGGAGGACGGGACTCATATCGAAAAGCTGGAAATATCTCGTGGTTATCTACGTCAGGCTGACCCCAAGTCCGATATCGACAGTCTCATGTTCAGCAGTAATTCCGGGAGCCAAAGGTCCAAACTGCCGGTGAGCTTGTATGGGGAAGGTACTTTGCCGAGCTATGGTGCAGGCCGGGTGATTTACAGTGGCGCTGGGGGAGAATAATCGAGTTTGCCTCGACGTTTGACCAAAGAGAATCGGCGAGATCATGCGCAGACGCTACGATGACTGATGTGGCGACGCATCGACTTCGGCCTTAAGATATTCGTAAGGCTGGGCTACAGTTCAGCGTAGTCTAGTGTGTCTCAGTACCGATATGCCCTACTGCCGTCATTGTTCCTTCTCGATGCCTGCACCCGAGCCATCAGCTCGGCGTGCTGATTGTCCAGACTGCGGGCGCTGCCGAGTCCGGCTCTTGGAGCAGCGCCCGGTATTATACAAGAGCGATACGGCTTTGGAGGCGAGCCAGGCGGCGCGTGGTGCAGCTCCACTAGAGGTGATTCTCAGTCTTTTTTTCTGCCTATGCACTGTTGGTTTTGTGGGCTTTGCGATGTTTTTGAGAGGCCCTGCCAGTTTGATTTGGGGGATATTGGGCATCGTGTCGGGTATCTTCGCTTTCAATTATGTGGCGAGCTGCTACCGGCGTCTGATCTCGGAGCGGAAACCGAGAATCGGCTACCTTGATCAACTGAAAGACCTCGATCAGTCGCGGCGTCTACTGATCGACAAAGTCGCAGAGCTCAGTGCCCTAGCCGACCGGCAGCGCAGCCAGCAGTCTGATCGTGCGGCCAGTCGATTGAAGTTGCTAGAGGCCGCGATCAAGAACCGGCAGTTGAAGCTGGATCTTGTGCAGGAGACGCAATTCATCATCGAATCGAAGCGAAAGCTGTCTCACCTGAAGAGTCTGAGTCAGCAGATCGGAGCAGGGCGCCGCTTGGCCGAGGCGGAGAAAGAAATAGAGATCGCTTTTTCCGAAATGGAGCAGTGGGTGGCTCAGGCACCGGAGTGCCGTAGCTCATACGGACTAGGGGTGAAACAGTCGCTGGAGGCTGCGATGGGTATGTGCCAGTCCATCGGTGAGCAGATCGAAGATCGCCTGGTGATCGCTGCGCTAGATCGCGATGGTGAAAGCTCCGAGTCCCAGGCTTTAGAGAGGGTGCACAGTTTTCTCGAGACGGCCGGTCTGGATCACACGGCATCGGATGACTCGCAAGCGGCCGAGTTTTCAGAACTCGTCGCTGCGGACGATGCCTATCATGAGATCCGCACTGAGCTGCGACTCATGCAAGATGGCATCACGCATGATTTCGGTGGCGATAGCTCGATCGACCTCGATGAAGGCCCTGAAAGTTCTCCGGAAACTGAATCGTGAGGTCGTTTATTTTGGCGGTAACAGAGCAGTCAAGTCTCTTGGAATCAGATGGTAGAGTGGCATAATCAGCGACAAGTCGTCGTAGAAAGCCTGAGTGAATTGATAACAGCTCCCGTGTTTTCGCCAAAAAACTATTGATGTTATTTAATTATAATTTTTATTATGATTATATGATTCGTTTAATTGTCGCCCAGTCTAGACCGTATTGCTTTTTGAAATGGGAAGTCTGGGCTCGATAAAGACGAATCAGATGATGAGACTACCGAGATGCTAGGGTTGAGCTAATATGACTTTAGTGATCGGAGCGACATCGTCTGGTTTTAGAGACTAAATAGGGTACAGAAATTTCTCAATAGGGTACAATTGATTGAAAAACTCTTCAATGGCCTTTCAGAACTGATTAACAGAGAGAGGATTTCAACAGAACCGCATTAACGCCTAACAAAAGCAAAAAAAATATCGTTTTTGCGGGACATTAATCGTCGGATTTGTTTCAATGAACCGCTTTTACGTTATTTCAGAGTTTTAGGGCTAGAGCCAGGGTTTGTAACCTTCCGTGCGACGAGTTCTGACGGCTGAAAAGGGGGATTTTTAACGCTTAGCAGATCCTCTTTGTATCCTATAAAATGAGGATAACGGCCTGTATTGCACTGATTGGTAAACGGTGCGTTCTTGTTAGTGATTGCCCAGACGAAGCGATTTTTAATCACTAGAATGATTAATGGTTTCGGTTGTTTAGGCGTCATTTCGTCGATGAGACGAATCGAAATAGAATATTTTCCACAAACGAAATCCTTTCCTTCTTATGAATTGTAACACTTGTCGAACTGAACGGCTCAAGTCCTGGTACTTCTCTAGAAGCAAGATGCGTGCCCACCGTAGCCTGATTCAGAGATTGGGTAGTCGTCGGAGACGGACATCGGATAGCCGTAAGGGTAAGCTAAGAGCTGAAAAGTCGAGAAATCTCCATATGGAGGTGTTGGAGCCTAGGGTATTGTTCTCAGCGGCGCCAGGAGAGGCACCTGTGCCAGAGGTAGCAGTGACGATGAGTCAGCCTCATGCGGCCCTGAATGAGAGTGTGTCGGTGCCACCAGATCCGGGTACTGCGAATACGGCTGACGATGGCGTGGACGGTGTCGCCGGGGGGGCAGATGAGGAAATGATCGGCGAGCATGTCGATTTCTCGATCACCTTTGATAATACCGGCAGCACTACGGGCTACGCGCCGTATATCGACTTCACCATGGATGGTGGCTTGACGTTCGCTCATTCAGGGATTGGTGGCAATGGCTCGCCTAATTTCGATGCAGATGTGGCTGTGCTAAAAGGCGTGGAAGTGGGTGAGAGTATTGAGGCGTTGGGTCAGGTCTTCGATGTGAATGTCGCTCTGGCTGAACTGCAGTCGATAGCAGACGCATGGATCACGGAGCAGTCGGGAGGTGCTGTCACCACCTACAACTTTGCTACCGCTACGTTTGATACCGCCAATCCTGATAGTGCCGCGAATCTGAACTACAACGCCGACTACAGTGCTTCGTACACGGCGCTGACGAATCTAGCTCTGGGGCTGGACACCGAGTTCACGCCTGTATTCGGTGATGTGCCGGATCCAGACTCTCCGGGCGATGTATTGCCCAATCGTCTCCAATATTTCGAGGTGGCCAGCACCTCTGGGCGCACCCGGCCAGATGGCACTGCTGCTGGTGCCAGCGATCGTTACTTCGTGGCACCTTATACCTCGTTGGATGTCACTACGATCCACCAGCAGGGCACAAATGGTTTTAATCGAGGGATCTCGCATCCCCTGACAGAGCTGCGTCTGCAGGCCGATGATACCACGGGATTGATCGGTGATACATCTTTTGGGCATGGTGATGTCTACTACACGCTACAACTGCCCTTCGGTAGCTATGCTCCTGGGCAGCCGGTTTCGATTGTCGATTTTGAGGCGCGCCTGGATCCGGATAGAGGAGCAAATGTGTTTTATGACGGCACGGCTGCAGAGCGAGAGGCTCATGCGCTGAATGTGACATCGATCGGTGGTTTTGCTCTGGGCTGCGATCCGCTGGATAATCCAGATGAAGATCCGGTGATCATCTCCGATGCGGATACCGGCAGTGTGGTGCCGCAGGTGGCGGAGTTGGTCAAAAGTGGTCCTAAAGAAGCGGTACAGCTGGGCCCCTCTTTCCCTAATACTTACACACTGCATGTCGATATCGCAGCGGGTGAGACACTAGAGAATCTCAATGTAACCGACTTGATCCCTGATGGACTGGTCTATGTGCCCAACTCGATTCAAATCCAGTACCGCGATGGCTCTACCGTAGAGGGGCTACGTGTCGGTCAGCCGCATGGCGCTGATCCTGACGGCGGCTACACCCAGGCCCAGTTAGACGCCTTTGTCGCTAATGATACGCCGAATACTCCAGGTGGCAGTATCGTGCTCACGTGGGATTCCTTTACCGCAGTGGATAATGCTGAGGGAGATGGCTACAACGCTAACTTGGAGAATGACTATGCCTTCGAAGCAGGAGTGACGAGTGGTGGTGAGTTTGGCAATGGTAGCAACTCAACGACACTGAATCACCCTCGGGTCGAAGATCGGGTGCGGAATAATAATTGGGATATCTTCATCACCTACGAGGCCTATGCGCCAGAATTCCGTGCTGATGGCACGCCAAATGAAGGGGAGGTATTTAATAACGCCATCCTCACAGCCACTCACGATGGCAATGATGTGGTCGACAATGATACCTATCTGCCGACACATGACGACTACCGACTCGATACCGACCTGACTAGTGCAGAAGTCGGTGGCGCTGGTGCAGGAAAAGGTGTGACGGCGATCTATGATGAGAATGGTAATGCCGTGACTCGCGAAGGCGGGCAGGCGATCCCTGGTGATATCGTCGAGTTCACCATCAATTTTGATATGTCCGACTTCCTGGCATTGGATAATCTATCGATCGAGG
The DNA here is from genome assembly GCA_020630975.1 of Verrucomicrobiota bacterium. GTDB lineage: Bacteria > Verrucomicrobiota > Verrucomicrobiia > Verrucomicrobiales > DEV007 > Arctic95D-9. Next base: position 26,664 of record JAHDID010000015.1, on the reverse strand, counting down.
ATCTGATGGGCGATGGTCTGGAGTACTTCACCGATGCCGGCCTACAGATCAACGGGGGAAGCGGCCACAATACCATCGAGGGGATGTCGACCTTCCAAAGTTACATCGCACTCCAGAGTAAGGGTGTAGGCGATGATTCGGTAATCTTGGGGGAATTCAACCAGAGCACCGGACAGGCTCTGGCAGTGGTGCCGTTTGGAGATCCAGAGATTTTCAACGATCTCACCTATAACGATGTGACGAACCAATGGGAAGATGCCGATGGAAATGCCGTCGGCAATGTGGCGAACTTCGATCCGGCGACGCTGAATGCCGATGATGGCTCCAACTACATGCGCTGGGTATTCTCCCAAGCTGTTAGCGATAGCCATACTGGTGACGGTGCAACGACTACATTTGCGCTGAGTGAGCCTACCTCCACGGTACAGGTATTGGTGAATGGTGTGGCTCAGACGGCAGGTGTGTCGATCGTCGGGCAGGATGTGGTATTCGATACGCCGCCTGCCAATGGCGCGGCGATTACTTTCAACTATCGTACGGGTGTGCTGGTGACTGGTGATACCAATGCTGATGGTGTGGCTGAGGCTGGGCTATTCGGCGGTGTGGGTGGTAACTACCGCACCGAGAGCGATGGAGCCGAGCTGAACATCACGTCTCTCAATGGTCTAGATGTGAATAACGATGGTAGCGCCGATGGTCTCGATTTGGACAATGATGGCGAGCTGGATCTCTACCATTACTTTGCAGGTGGATTGTTTGATCCGTATAACGTCAGCGACAATGAGGTGAATAATGAGTTTGGTGTGGGCGGCGCTGGGGATGACCCTGGTCTGATCAATGCCGATTCACCAGGTGGTTATCACCGTTTTTACAATTCGAGCACCATTGATGCCAATCAAGAGGTGACCTTTGGTGATCTGGTCTTGGATGTACCCGAGGTGCCCAAGTTTACGATCGTCTACTATGCCAAGGTGCAGCCCAACTTTGTCTCCGAGGACCAAGGCGCAGTCGATGGTAGTGATAGCTCGGTCGACCTGACTGATACCCTGTCGAACTACACCAGTGTCAATGCGGATCAGATCCAGACATTCAGCGGAGATGCCGATGCTGATGGTATCCATGACAATCTCGATGCGGAGGGCCGACCTATCGATGGCGATGGCAATGTGATTGCTGTGCTACCGGAAACTTACGGTCCGGATGGTATCGATATCCGTATCAATGGAGCCAATGTGGGTATCGTGCCCGCGACGATCGATAAAGATATCGTAGCGATCAATAACCTGTCCGATGACCCAGCCGATGCAGTCAGTATTTTTAATGACGAGAATGGTGGTGGTCTAGCGGTGCTGGACCAGACCGACGCTCTGAACGAAGGCGATCCGGATGGCTCGATCGACAACCCTATCCTACGCACTGGCGATACGGTGACTTATCGGATCAAGACGGTATTGCCGTATGCTTCCGGTGAGGATATTCAGATCAATGATTTTCTGCCTTTCCCAGTCTTCAATCTGGCGACTGACTACCCGCAGGGTGTGCAGCAGATCGCTGACTATGATGGCACGACCAATGCGACACTGCCGAATGCGTTTCTGTCTCAAGACCAGAATGCCGGCGGATCATTTATCGAGTGGGCTTATGGGCCTGATCATCGAGTGGACACAAGCCGCATCGTAGATGCCGATGGGAATCCGATCGACACCGAGCTGGAATTCGATCCCGATCCAGACCTAGCGAATCAGGGAGATGGAGACAATCCTAATAATCAGGCTGGGACGGTCTATTTTGATACGACGAACAACACGATCACTTGGAACTTCGGTACGTGGAATGAGACCGACGATGGTAATGACGAGGCTGTCCTGGAGGGGGCGGTGATTGATATCATTTTCACGGTGAAGGTGAATACCGAGGCCTTCGCCGACGGTCTATTCTTAACTAACGAAGCTCAGCTAGAGTTTGATAATACCGAGCAGATCACCACTACCGATGGTTCCTTCATTCCGGTCGAGCTACTCGGGCCTGAGCTGAATGTACGGAAAGGTATTGTCGAGATCACTCCTGCTGGCACCAGTGGGCCGGGGGCTGCCTTTACTGGCGGTGGCGTGGGTAATGGCCTAACTGCCGATGGTCTGAACGTAAACGACCTGCTCGCCGGCGATGGTATCACTAGTGCTTTCCTACACGGCGTGGATGATTTCGATCCCGCCACTGACAATCTCGATGCGATTTTGAACTCGTGGGCCAGCGTCGTCGATGCTAATGTCTTCAACGCTGATGCAGGCGATATCGCGACCTTTGGTATCTTTGTCGAGAATATCGGCGGTAGCGATGCCTATGATGTGGTGCTTACCGATTCATTATTCGACGGCCCGCTTACCGATAATCTCCAGCGCAGCCAGACGACACTGGTCGATAGCGATACGACGGATGCTAATGGAGGCTACGATCTGTCATCTCTGAATCTGCAGATCGCTACCGGCGATGGCCAAATCCTACAGGGGCGCGCTGAGTCGATCAATGGTTCGGATGTGGTGCTAGGTACGAATGAAGCCTCTTTTTCCGCTGCTACTGGCACGGTCGATGTGACCAATGGCTCCGATACTGTCACGGGCATTGGTACCGCCTTTACGACAGATTTCGCAGCGGGGGATACGATTAAGATTGGAGGCGTGAATTATTTGGTAAAATCTATTACCGATGATACGACTCTGGTTCTAAGCGACAATTTCTCCGGCGCTACCGCTAGTGGGCAGGCTATCGAAGTGAGCAAGGCTGACTTCACGCTGGTGTATACTCCAGGCACGGTGCAGAACCAGGATGGTTCGTTGCTCGATCCGGCTACTTTTTCTGCCATCAACGGGGCGTCTTTTACGATCCCGGGAGATGCGTTTCTTCCAGAGTCACTGCTCATATCTCTGTCGAATACCGGCGAGGTGGTGCCGGTCGGCGATCCGGTGCAGCCATACCATGCTACGCTGCGCGATGTCGAGACACGGAATGACGAGGATGTTTTGACTGGCTACGGCCATATCCAAGATCACACTGGGCTAAATATTGGTTTCATCGACTATCGGACTGGAGTGGTCACACTGGGATCTAGCCTGACATTCGATGCTGAGGGCAATGTGAGTGGGACAGCCGGTGCGGTCTCGATCCCTAGCGACTATGTCGGATTTGCGGCTGACGACATCACTTGGACAGATGCTGCTCTGCAGCAGGATGAGCAGTCGCTCAATGGGATCCGCAATGGTAATATCCGAACTCAGCTGGATCACACCGAAGTCGTGCCAAATACTGTGGAGCTGATAGTCGGCTCTGAGACAGGTGACTTGCCAGAAGGTATCAGCATAACGGTGCGAGACGATGGGCAGGGCAATCTCTATGCGGTGGATCCTCTGGGAGATTTTGTTCCAGACGTGATTCCAAATACGCCTACCGATGTGACCATCGATGGCACGACTTATCCGACAGTGGGTGTGATCAATTACTCCAGTGGCGAGGTGGACATTCGCCTGTCGATCAACTGGAATTTAGACACGGCATTCGATGTAACGACTGCTCTAGGTACTAATGATAGTCTGATCAATGCCACCGGGACTCTGAATGCGGGTAAGGTGACCGCTACCGATACTCTCAACGGAACGGTCCTCCCAGGTACGGTGCTGGTTTTCTCTAGTGGCAATCAGGTACTGAGTGATGCGGGTAATGGCTTCCTAGTCAATGACCGCAATATCCCGCTCGGTTCGATTGATTACCAGACGGGTGAGATATCGTTTACGGTAGAGGCAAGTACAGCGACTTACTCGGTATTCTACGATCGTGTCGGTACGCCTGTGGCGAATTCCGCTAATACGCTAACGGTCAACGATGGCACGCTCACAGGGCCGCTGTCGGCCGATGGCGAGACGATCGTTTTGACTTTAGATAGCGAGGTGATCGTGCCGGGAACCGTTAATTTTACTGATGCTATTCACGGAGACGTGACCGACGATGGCCAGGGCAATCTCCTGAATGTCGATGGTGTGGTGATCGGTACCATCACCTATGCGGCTCACGATGTGGATGGAGATCCAGCTACGGATAATACCGTCCCCGCAGGAACGATCGAATTTTCCACGGTGGAGACTCTCACTCTGAGCAGTACTTATGCGACTGCTAATACCTTTCAGATCACCTTCAATGACTTCGCTGTCGATGGTCGCGAGGGTATCCTGCAGGCGGGTCGTGACTACACACTCGGCCAGGAGTATGATAATGGATTCCCCACTAATGAGGACGGAACTAATGTCCTCGTCATCACCTATGATCTTGAGCTAGCCGATAGCTGGCAGCCGGATGAGGAGCTGACCAATCAAGTGGCGCTGGAGAGCTATTCCTCTGGTGACGGTGGCGGCAACTTCATCGCTGGGGAGCGCGAGACCGATATCGCAACTATCGAGGGGCGCGATGTGCAGATCGACAAGGTGATCCTAGGCTCATCGCATGAGACCACTGGAGTGTTCAATCAGTTTGGCGAAGAGGTGGCCGATCTCATCGGTGTCAATCTGACCGATCTCAATAACACGGAGAGCTTTTCTTTGACTGAGGACGGTATCGTTCCGGGCAGTGTTGATATTAATTTCCCTGAGGCGATCAACTATCAGTTTACCGATAGCAGCAATCGCGTTTCGACCGTCAATGTGGCTGCTGCCTACAACATCGTTGACGATGGCGAAGGCAATCTCATCAACACGGTGACTAGTGTCGGTCATGGTGGCTCGCATTTATTCAATGGCTCGACGTCTGATCAGGGGCTGCCGGTGTTAGGCTCGACTATCTGGGGCGGTGCTGGAGGGCATATCAATGTTGTCCCAGGAACCTTTGAGGTAAGCTCGGGCACGCGGGATCGGATAGCTGACCCGCTGACTAACACAGTGCGCAATGTCACCAGCTACGAGGAGGTAGTAGTGGATAGTGCGACTGGATTAGAAAATGCCGGTGCTACGGCAACGGATATCCCGACGACTGAGGGTTTGATTCTGAAAAATGTCGATCGCGAGATTTATGGTATTCCGTTCGGTGGTTACGGCATTCGCAATCAGAACACTGGTATCATCTCTGACTTCAATGCGCTCGTGCCTCCCGGTTCTGTCGATGGGCGTCAGGGTTTTTATGATCAGTCAATTAGTACCTTTTACATGGATCGATTTCTGGCTCCAGGATCGATCACGCTGGAGATCACCAGTGCTGGTGTTAGCAGCACTCTGACTGACGTGCCATCGCTCACGGCTGGTGGAGTCGCTGGTACGGGCACCGATTTTCATACCGGCACCGGGGTGCTCGTGGATAGTAGCAACAATGTGGTCGCGAATATCGATTACGCGACAGGTGAGGTCGTTTTTGTCGAGGCGAATAAGCCACTCAGCGACGTCATCGCATCCTACACGTCCTACTACGCGACGATCGACTATGAGACTGGAGAGATCGATCGCCCAGATACCAATCCCAATTATCTCACCAACAATGCCTTTAATGGTGTCGATGATCGGGATCCAGATTTCACAGGGACTTTCACTTTTAGTAGTCGCTTCAATTATGGTCTCGCCAACATTAGCTACGACCGTCTAGTCGGTACAGTGGATTATGCAAATGGCGATGTGACCATCGTTCAGGACTTCAATAACCATGTGAACCGAAACACGGGTGAGACCCAAAACTTCCGTGCCGAGGTGGACTACCAGTTTACCCGTGGTGTGGGTAGCGACCAAGTGGCGAACACGAATAATCCGGATCGCTCCTACGATGTAGCGGTGGGTGAGGAGGTCGTGTACGGCATCGTGGTGACCATACCAGAGGGGACCACCGAGCAGTTGGTGGTGACTGACTACATGCCAGAAGGCCTAGAGTTACTGGATATCGAGATCGTTACTGAAGCGTCTCAGAGCGAAGGCTTGCTGGATTCAGACTTTAGCGTGCTGGCGACGACTGGGGATATCGGCATCAGTGCCAGTGCTCCCAATACCTTGACTCGTGCGACTGGGAGTTTCCTAGATGATGGCTTTGCAGTCGGTCAGACCATTGATCTGGCTGGCTTCACCAATGCTGAAAATGGCGGGCGCTATCGTATCGAAGCGGTTACAGCTACCACTATCACCGTCGAGCAGGATGTGCTGGTCGCAGAAGCTGGAGATGGTAACCAGCGTATCGATATCGCTTACCCGGCTTTCAATCTAGTGGTGGGCGATACGGTATACTCGCAGCGCGATGTGCAGTGGACTCATGCCAATGATGAACTCGGCGATAATGATCCTTTTAATTTCCCTAATGATCATGGCTACGCTGCTGGTGCTGACGAGCCGTATGGGATCTTCGGCGGGCAGAATATCCAGATTCAGTTCCTCGATGGATTCGTCAATACTCCCGATGATCCGCAGGACGATACCTTGGGTGATACCAGTGACACCGTCGATAGCGATCAGAACAATACCTTTATGCTGCGTCTGGTGACACGTGTGCTCAATGGCTATGAGTATGATCCAAGTAGCAATGGCATCGTGAGAGATGATAGCGGAACATCGCCAGATCTAGATACCACCTCTACGGTAGATAGTCCCGACACCGAGGTCGTAGCCACGAACGGAACTTCATTCGATCAAGAGACCGGAGGAGACCCAGATGGCAATTTCAATGGTTCGCTGATGACCAATACGGCCGATGCGACCTATCGTACCGGCCAGGGGCAGGATATCACGCTCACCACCGATGCGGTGAATGTCGAGATCGTCGAGCCTAGCCTAAATGTCGAGAAGGTAGTGCTCGGTGCGGATTTCGAGAATTCCTTTACGTACACTCAGGATGGTCGCGACTACACTGCCAATGAGTATGAGGTAAATCGCGATCAGCCAGTGAGCTATCAGATCACCGTCAGTCACAATGATCAGAGTACAGCAGATGCCTATAATGTATCGATCGAAGATATCATTATGGCGACGGATTTTGGGGCAGATTCTCTAACTCTGGGAGAGACGTTAGAGCTGGTAAGTTTCACCATTCAGTCGTCCGGCACTTCTTTTAATGGGGGGAATCCGCTGACGCTATACACTAGCGGTGCCTTTGTCGCGCCGACGGTGGATACTAACAGTTCCTACAACCTTCCGGAATTGTTTAGTTACAACTCAGATGGCGACGTGGTTCCATTTGACTTCGCAGCCTTCCAAGACGGCTGGAATTTCGATAACGACGGTCTGACCTCACACGATCTCGAAGGAACATCGTATGGGAACAACGGCGACGCCCAGTTTAGTCTGACGTTTGCCCATCTGCCTCTCGATGAGGAGCTAGTCATCACCTATGCGGTGAATGTAACGAATGAGGCTGCGATCAATAATAACGACAACCTCGGAGATGCTGAGCAGAACGACGTAGAGAACAAAGTCGATATCACTTGGTACAGCCTGCCAGATCGCGGTGATACGAACAATGCCCCTGATGGCAATACCGATCAGGGCTCTAACCCAGAAGTGCGCGAGTACACAGACAGCGCTGCGGCGACTCTAGAGATCGTCGGGCCAGATGTCGATTTGGCTATCGTAAAAGGCGTGCTCTCGGTGAGTCCTGCTAGTGGCACACCACAGACTTTCACTCAGGATACCACTGCTAATAACGATGGTAACACCGACGGTGTTTTCGATGATCTAGCATTTACAGCGACGGTGGATACTTCGGCCGCTGATGTGACGGCTAATCTCAATGCAGCAGGGCTGCCGAGCACGGTCACCAGTGCCTGGCTGCACCCTGGTCAGGACGATGTGGATGGCGATGGCAATGCCGCGCCGAATATGGCGTGGAATGCTCAGCTGGATCGCGACCTTCTATCTGAGAATGGTGGTGTCGACGCGGGCGATGTGGTGACCTATGCCATCATCATCGAGAACCAAGGAACATCGGAGGCATTCGATGTGACGGTGTCTGATGTGCTATCACTGATCAACACTTCTGGCGACACGTCGCTCAGTTCGGTTGCGAATATCAATGTCTTTCGTGCCGACGACCCGGGCACTTCTATCGCATTTGTACAATCGCCGAATCCAGATGGCGATGCCGCTACCGATGATCTGCAGTGGGACTTTTCGGCTTCCGACGGATTGACAGGTTTGCTCGAGGCCGGTCGCGATCGAGAGGACGAGGCGCTGAATAACACCACAGGATCGAACATTCTGGTCATCACCTACGAGATGACCATTGGTAACAATTTCCAAGCGCTGGATGAAGTGCGCAACGATGCGACGATCACTAGCTATGCTGCTACTGAGGGTGGTAGTAACGAAGCTGATCCGTTGACCGACTCAGACCTCAGCGATCAGGCGATCGTAGAGGGTCGGACGATCGCAGTGGATAAGCAAATCCATGACACATCGTTAGATCACACGGGGCAGGTATTCACAGCCGAGGGTGTAGCGTTTACCGATCCCGCTCTCACCACGCTAGAGGGCGCAGAGATCAATGTATCCACGCTTGATTCATTCGCTGAGAATGCCGCACTAGAGGTGGGCACGGTATCGGTGAACCTGAATGGCACGACCTACTCCGAGATCGGCACCGGTGCTTTGATCCAGGAGAACGTGACGGCTACCATCGGTGCGGTTGACGCTGCTGCTGGTACGATCCGGATCACCAATGCTGACGATATCGTCAGCGGTGACTTGGTGGTGAATGATGGCACTAGTGACATCGCCCTGACATTCGACAATGGAACGATCAAGGACAGCAGTGGCTCGATCGTCGGCTCCTATGCCAATGGTGCTGATGACGTGACCGTGATCAATCTAGTTCCGGGCTCATTTGCCGCTGCAGTGTCCGCTGAGGTAGATCGCGAGATCGCAGATATCAATTACAACGATGGTATCATCACCTTTACCGAAAATGTCGCTGATGCGCCGAGCGTCGGTTACACGCCTACGGTTTCTTATACTAGGACTTTCGGCGATGCGGGCACGACTGATCTGACTCCGGGTGAGACCGTTTTCTACGACATTCTAGTGACCATGCCAGAGGGTGTGGTCGGCAATGCGACCAATGGTCTACTGATAACCGATCATCTGCCAGCGGGCCTAGAGGTGACCGGGCTACAGGTGATCACTAGTGGAGCAGACTCGCGTCTATTACAGAGCGATTTTGGAGGCTCGACGCCATCGATTCAGTCGGTCAATGGTGACACGGCTATCAATGGCTCGGACATCACCCTGACGACTCCTATCGAGGGGCAGGATGTGGTGATGGACTTCGGCATTGTGTCGAATCCGAGTGCCGTGACTCATGACACGACTAATGATGCCTTTGTGGTGCGTGTCGCAGCCAGGGTGCTCAATGGTTTGACTTACAATCCGTTTAGCAACGGAAGCGACGCAGGTGCCAGCGGTGTGGCTGATAGCAATGGCGCAGCCGATAGTGTAGCGACCAATGGTGTGGCACTGGGTACCGAAACTGGTAATCCGACAGGTAATTTGGAGGGTGCTATTCTCACCAATACCGCATCGGCTAGCTTCGTCGATGGACAAGGCACGACTCAGACTCTCAATAGTGGCCAGGTCAATATCGAGGTGGTCAACCCAGACGTAGTCGTCGACAAGGTCATCACCAGTGGCAATCTGATCGCTCCGGGCATGAGCTCGACGTACGAGATCCGCGTCTCTCATAGTGATCGCAGCACAGGCGATGCCTTCAATCTGACTGTGAACGACATCCTGCAGCACAATGGTCTAGCTAGCGATGTGACAATCAGTGGCGTGACAGTGACGGATAGTAATGGAACTACCGTAACGGCGACCATCGATACGGGGACACCGGGCGAGATCGAGGTGTCGGGATTCGATCTGGCCGCTGGCGAGGTGGTCACGATCGCTTACACCTTGACGTTGGCCGATACGGCCACGGCGGCTGCGATGTCAGATGATAATATCGTCGCTGGAGCTGCTGCGGAGCAGGTTGTCTTTACCGGTGTCGCAGCTTCCGCTGCCTACACACCGACTTTACCGACCGCCTACGATCTCGATACCAATATCGTGATCACCAAAGAGTACAACGAGACCTTTGATTGGACTCACAATACCGGCACTAATACTATTTCCTTCGCCGTGCCGACTTTCGTCGGTGGCGAGTCGATTGTCATCGTGACTCAGACGGCTGACGGCACTCAGACGACTCATCCGGCTATCGCGGGTGTGGCGGATCAGAGTGACTATGCTTTCACTTTACCTGCAGGTGAGACGACCGCCCAAGTCACCATCGCTCATCCTCAGGTCCGCGATACGGATTGGACTTACGATAAAGATACGGGAGCTATCACCTTTACCAGCGGGTTTGACTTCGATGGAGGCGAGATCATCACTGCCGATGTCGTATCGACCGAGGCCGACATCGTCAACCGGGCGACAGCGACGTATTACAACATCGACGACGGCACCAATGTCGAAGTGCGTGAGTATCAGAATGACGATTTCGAGGGCTTGGAGGTGATCACCCCTGATCTCGATGTGAATCTAGTCAAGGGCGTGCTCAGTGTGACGCGTGCGGATAGTGTCGACTCTGCGACCACAGGGTTCACAGCAGATGTGACTCGTGATAGCGAGACCGCTAATCTGACCTTCGGCGTCACTCCAGATGCCGCCGGAGATATCTACACCATTACGAGAGACGCGGGAGACTTCACTGCCGACTACTCAGCTGGTGGTCAGATCACGATATCAGGCACAGCCAATAATGATCGCGTTTATAATATCGTCAGCATAGATAGCGCTACCCAGATCACAGTTCAGGAGCTAGTCACAGCTGAGGGACCAACCAGCTCTAGTTTGGCACCTGCAGACGGCACCGTGGCTGCAGCTTTTGCAGTTGGCGATACCATCACCTCCGATCTGCTACACAACGAAACTTCACCACTTGATGTGAATAGCTGGCGCGACACTTACGATCGCGATCTGACCGCGCTGAACGGCGGTGTCTTCAATGGGGATACGGTACAGTTCGGTATCGTCGTGGAGAATGCGGGCAGCAGCGAGGTATTCGAGGTCAACCTGACCGACCAATCCAATTTAGGAGAGATCGATCCCGGGAGTATACAGATACATTTGGGAGACGGCACAGAGGTAGACTCGGCTAACTACACCGTTACTGGTGCGCTAGGCACTGGCGACTTTGCGATTAAGTTCACCAATTTCTCGCTAGCTGGTGGCAATGGTAATACCGACGGGACCAATATCGCGGTGGTAACCTACAATGTGACCGTACGTGGCGACTCGTCGAATGCGGCGGATCCAGCTGGCGTCGAGAGTGCTCTCTACACACGCGAAACCAATACAGCTACGGTGGATTTCTACACCGCCGAGGACGATTCCATCACCAACTTCGTCAGCGAAGACCCCGATGGTCTCCTTACTGACGTAGCCTTTGTCGAAAGTCGCGGCGCTATCGCCGAGATCGACAAGACAGTGGTGACCAGTGTCGACTCTCATCCGCACACGGGCAGCGGGCAGCATAATCAGCCTGGCGAGGATGTCGAGATCGACACGATAGTCGATGTAACGATTCCTCTGATTGATGATTCCTTCGATGGCGATGCTTCTGTGATCAATGGAAACTTTTCGCGGGCTAGAACGGCTTCTGCTATCGATCCCGGGGCGGATGGTGTGTGGACCAGAGGGGCCGGAGATTGGACGATCGCGGGAGGCGCGCTGTCCAATGTCACTAACGCCAATAACTCAGATGGTGAAGCCGGCGTGGCTCTCATCGTAGATGTCACTTCGATTACGGATACATCAATCAGTGAGCTGGCGCTAAGCTTTAACTACACCTTAGGCGATCCTGCAGAACAGCTCTTTCTTCATGCCTGGGGTGTCGACGATACCACCGATGGTGCTGGGTTAATCGAGACCGGTAGTGTTGGAGGCGGTGGAGTCAGAAATGATGCGATCGCTCACGTTGGTTTTCGCTCGAATGGGCAGATGCCAGATTTCACCTGGCAAGGGAGCAGCCCTGATGTGCTAGATGTATACAATCTGTTTACCGGTACAACGGGTGTCGGCAATCCATTATCGACTGCTTCCCATGGTATCGAGCTAACAGGGAGTGCCGGTGGTCCATTTTCGACCACTATCGACCTGTCTAGCCATGCTTTCAGCAGTCTGGCGGACTACGACTACGTGTTAATTGGTTTTACCCGAAATGTCGCAGGAGCAGACTCTGCGGTGACGATCGATGATGTCAATCTATCCTACAACACCACCACTGGTGGGGTGACGACGGTCGCTGGAGCGACTGACGACTTCTTTGACTTCGCTGTCGGTGAAACGGTGACTTACGATCTGGAAGTGACCCTAGAAGAGGGGACTTGGAACAATGTGGTGGTCGAAGACCTCTTACCAGAGGGCTTTGAGTATGTGCCAGGTAGTGCCGTGATTTCGGCGAATGACGCTGGCATGACTTCTGATAGTGCGGACTTAGCAGTCGGGCAAGCGCTGACGCCTACGATCGACGGCCAAAAGCTGACGTTTGACTTCGGCACAGTCGATAACAACACAGCGGGTGCGGTTAGTGGAAATACCGACTCTTTCACGATTCGTCTGTCTGCTGTGGTTCTAGACGATGCACTAAACGTCGATGGTGCTGTACGTATCAACGAGAGCACCCTGAGGGCACTTGCTGCAGTCGCACCGAGTGCTAATTACACGGTCAATGACGATGATGACGCCTCGGTGGATATCGTCGAGCCGCAGCTAGAGATGCGTAAGTTCGTGACCAACGAGAACAATGCGCTGAGCGACAATTCTGATAGTAGCGGCACCTATGTGATGCCGGTTGGCGATTCGGGAGATTCCTTCCGAAACACCATCGTCGTCGATCATAACCAGACCGATGCCACTTTCGATCGTGGCACCGGCGTCTTTTCGACATCGGCTGACTATTCACTACATGATTCGGCGAGATCAGCTTCAACAGCTGATGCGTTCGATTTGGTGATTACTGACGACGTGGCTGACACCCGTCTCGACTACGCGGGTAATTTGGTGGTTACCCGTCACAATGCTGATGGTAGTACTACAGTCCTCACAGCGATCACTACCGGCACTCCTGGAGCAGATGAGTATCTGCTCAGAGAAGGTGTGGATACCGCAGCAGGAGAGGGCTTCGAGATCGAAGTGCCGAGTTTGGGGCTGGACCAAGGTTTGGTGATCAACTTCGACACCACGCTTAATGCAACGATTACAGCCAACGAGGTGGTCGAGAACATCGCGACTCTCGCCTGGGATAGTCTCCCTGAGGATAGCGACGCCAATGAGCGTAGCGGCAGCGACAGCGACGATGCTGATATCCAAACTGGCAACTTCGTCGATATCGAGAAAGTGATCACAGGGACGAGTCTCGATCATACCGGTGGTGATCAATTCAATACCCCAGGTGAAGAGCCGGAGACAGATGGGTTGTGGAATGTGCAGGTCCTCAATGTGACTGGGACAGCGACGACCACTACCACTGGTACGACTCCTAGTGGGCCGACAGATATCACAGTGCCGAACTTTAGCTTTGAAACGGACCTGTCAGGCTGGACTACTGCAGGGGGCGCTGCGGCTGTCTATGCCCCCAACACGACTGACTTTCCTGGTGGTGCTGATGATGGCACTTCGTATGTATTTACGGAGACGGGAACCAATCAACCCGGAGCTATATCTCTAACTTCCGAGAGTAGCTTGGCCACCACAGAGGCGAATACGACCTATGAGCTGACTGTTGCTCTAGGACATCGCGACTTTAGCGACGCCGGTGGACGCCGCCCAGATGACTATCGCATTGAGATTCTCGAGGATGGAGTTGTAGTGGCTTCGAATACGCTAAGTAATGCGTTTGAGAATATTCCTGCAGGCGAGTGGTATGACTTGTCGACTTCCTATACAGCGACTTCCGCAGGTAGTGATGTCACAGTCAGGCTGGTGCATAGCTCAGATGATAGCACCTTTCGCCAGGGCGCTTTTGATAATGTGCGCCTGACGGCGACTCCGACCACCGCTCAAAGTGGCACCCTAACCTTCGATTTTGATAGCACAGCCGATAATGGCGCTATCTCCGCCGGCTGGACTGATGTCGTCGGGCAGAGCTATCCGGCGAATCAGGTGTTTGGAAATTTATCTAGTGTGGGAGGTAGAGGAACAGGTGGCGCCGCTAATGGGACAGGCGGGGGTGGTCAAGATGCTGCGCATCCGAATCTGATCATGCGCTCTCCTGAATTCACTTTGGAGACAGGTGCATCCAGCATTTCCTTCCAAATCGCCGGTGGGTCTGGTGTTGGAACAGCTAGCGGTTTCGCTACGAGCGCCGATGCTGCGGCTTTTAATGGTGGCACGAGTGGCAATGGCACTGGAGCTGTCCAGAAGGCTTTTCTTCGCCGAGTTGGAGACGACTCTTACCTCATCGAGCAAGGTCGAACTAGTAGCGGAATAAGCTATGAAACTATCGAATGGAACACCGCGACTCTCGATGCGTTGATCGCATCGGACCCTCCAGGTACACTGTACACCATCGACTGGGTCGATACCTACGGTCATGGCTCCAACTGGGGGTTTGCTTTTATCGACGATGTTGAAATCACAGGAACCACCTTCCAACAGGAGTCGGCTGGTGGATCTGGTTCAGGAACGACTAGTGTTTCGGTGACTGCGCCGTCGTCTACTGCGATAGTTGATAGGACAAGCTCAGTTACGGACAATGTCGTTACAATACCTGATGCCAATAACGGCGGAACTTTCCAAGCTACCTTCTCGCCTGCTGCGGGCGATCTGGATTCTACGACTGCTGGTGTGCCCATTCTGGAGATCGGCGGGGATACGAATGGGTCGGGGATCTACTTATACAATGGGGAAGTGTATTTCATCAGTAAAGTGTCTGGAGATGCCAACGTGGTCCCATCGTTAACCAACGACACGGATTTTGATACGGATTCCTCAATTTCGGTAAAGAGTTCATTCGGTAGTTTGACCGCTGGGCAGGAATACACGATCACAGCTGTCTACGATCCGATTACTGGTAATACCCTCGACCTCGTCGTCGAGCCCACAGGCGGGAGTGCGGTTGCCGATGCTTTTGCTTTGTCTAACATCGGCGTCCGCGACAACTGGACCGGTGACAGAAGCGTTTCGGCGTTTGGAGCAGGGAATCTAGGTGGCTCGCTGATCAGTACCAATGGAGATACTTCTAGTCCTTTCCATGAGAATAATCTCACCGCTAATCAGTTCGAAGGGACTATAGGTCGTGCTCGATTTTGGAATGATCTAGCCACTGTGGAAACGTCTACGCCGACTGGTGGCAACTCTTCTACTACCACAACGAATAACACCACAGAGTTTAACCTGACATCAGCTGATTGGCAGGCCATTTGGAATGGTACCGATTCGGGAACCGCTGAGTACACCGGAGAAACAACCGAAACTGTTTCCTATCAGGACACCGTACTGAACGATAACCCTCTGGTGTACTACCAGCTCAACGAAACCAGCGGCACCACAGCTGTGAACTCAGCGACGACAGGTTCGACTTATGACGCGACCTTTGATACCAGTGGAGGATCGATCACGGTCGGTCAGGCGAGCTTTGCTAATGGTGGAACGGCCTACGACTTTGGTGGCGGTTTCCTAGAGGCTGCATCGGCATTGACCAACTCTCTGGATGAATGGACTGTAGAGGCATGGGTGAACTATGACTCGGCCAAAACATCTGGCTCCAATTTCCTTTCTAACGATCAGGGCGGCTGGAATGACGATGTGATCATCGGTATCGGAGCCGAGAGTGGCAGTGAAGGCGTCCCAGGTGGAAGTGTCGGCGCAATCCACCAAGGCAACCCCGGAACAACTCGTGATGCAGCAGGATCGGCACTGACGGCTGACGAGTGGCATCACGTGGTGATCACTGGTAGTACTGCTGCCGGTACGCTCACTCTTTATGTCGATGGCGTGCAAGTGGCAGAGGATACCACTCTCGCCAATGGTGTGACTTTCAATGGTGCAGATGGATTTGGTACAGCCAATTTGACGATTGGTGCAGCTCGCCCGAACTCCGCCGATACGGGTTATCGTCCTTACGATGGTTTGCTCGACGAGGTCGCTATCTACGGTTCCGTGCTAGATGCTAGCGTCATCTCTGGCCATTACGATGCTGGGGTGGCAACGGATGGCGGTGGGTCCAGTACTCCTACCACATCAGGCTCTGTTTCCTTCCAGGAAGGCGTGTCACCGGATGGCAGCTACGTGGCTGATGGTACCTACTTCCGTTCCGGCAGTCCCAATGCCAATTCCAATGGAGACTCTGATTTAGAGAATATTGTCGGTTGGTCAGGAAGTGACGAACTTAGGACAGTATTAGAGTTTGATCTGACATATCTTTCCGACCTAGCCGGAGCGAATAGCATAACGATTGATTCGGTCGATCTAGGTCTTACGACTAGAGGGCTAAATCAAGGGGGCACCTTCGACATGGAGGTATACGTTTACCCTCATGATCTCAATGAAGGTAGCTCGACTTGGAATAATCCTGATGGTAATGGACAAGATAGTACCCCAGGCGGATCTCTGGGAGATCTGGTCGGCACGGTGACAGTGGCCTCCGGTTTAGCCGATGGAGCAGGGCTCACGCTTTCAGATTCTTCCGCGTTTCAAGCCGCCATAGACGCCGCTCTAGCATCAGGGGATAATGCCTTGCGCCTGATACTCAAATCTAGTGCCACTAGCGCACCGGGTGGCACTCAGTTCTTGCGTCTTTACAACGAAGATGTCGGTACAGCGGCAAATCGCCCGTCCTTGAACATCGACTACACGATTGCAGGTAATTCGACTACCTTCGATACAGGTAGCCTGAATGTGACTGGTGATGGCGATTCTGGCTGGACGAGAACGGGATCTGGCGGCTCTGGAGCGAATGATGGTAGCACAGATGGGCAGAGCTTTTGGGGGACTGCTACTACTGAGCACGTCGGGACGAGCGATGGTGACGAGTTAGCAGCAGGCGATTACACCGTCTCTTTTCTTCATGCCTACACAGCAGGCACACATCCCAATACGTTTACTGTCGAAGCTTTCGCCTGGGATGGAGTCACTGAGACCTCTTTAGGGCCAGCATCCACGATCACTCTAGATCCGGGGTTCCGCGTTTGGGAATCAGGTAGCCATACATTTTCTATCGGGTCGGATTCCGCTTTGTTAGGGCAGGATCTACGTTTGAAATTCACCGGTTCAGGTAGCGGCGATTTTTGGGGATTTGATTCGGTCAATGTGGCTTACGAAGCTGAAACATCTACCGGGGCGGCTACGACTTCAGATGTCACCTGGAATGTGCAGAACCGTGGCACCAGTGATCAGGAAAGCACCTTTAATTACGCAGGTGATGCGGCTGACTTCGGTGGAGACAATGCCATCGGCTCGATCAATGGTGGAGGTGCTTCCAATGTGGATACCAGTGCTCCTGGTCCATTCGCGCCAACTGGAAGCGAGGGCGATCACTACAGTGTGCGCGGTGATACTTACATACGCTTCGAGGAGGCGGGCACCTACACCATTGCCTTTGGTAGTGCTGATGGGCGCAATCTATCGCTGACCGAGGCTCATCCAGGCGTGGCTCCGGGCTACTCTGGTTTTACTAGCACTGGAGGAAACATTGTTACTAGCAGTCCTACAAGTTTCGAGGGAGCTAGTGAGGTAGCGACGTCAGGTTCAGCTACCGCAGTAGGCCCTGGTGCTAGCATCACCAATGCTACGTCTCGAGATACCCCTGGGGGCGACCGCCTGAATGTCGACCAAACGTCTGTGACTCTGGATGCAGGGACTTACAATGTGGGTGATTTCAATCTGAATGTGATCGATCACACTCAAGGCGGCACCATTACTCCTATGCTGCTCACCGGCACACCCGGCAACTACACGACTATCTGGGTGGGCGATGCCTTCGATCCGACTACCAATGGGGTGCAAGCTGTCGCTCAAGATGTCACGTTTACGTTGAGTGCGGAGACGACTGTGTATTCCGGTTTCTTCACGGCTGGTGGAGGATCGGCGATTATTGCGTTGGACGTTAATAATTCCGGTTCTGGATCTAGCACGACCAGTCACGATGCAAATGGTTTCACCGCACCGACTGGAGCAGGAGCCACCGTAGATGGATTTAGCCACACCTTTGGTAGGACCTACGCCTTCGATATCAATGTTTCGCCACAAGTTGCTGGTGATCCGGTCTTCGATCATTCGGTGGCAACATTCGATGTTCAAGCTGGTGATGTTTTGTTTCTAGATGCCTACTATTTTGAAAATACAGGGGCAGATGCAGGCGAGATATCTATCGCTCGGGGTAGCCATGCTGATTTTACCGATAGTAATGATTTTGAACTGCTATCATCGGACGCCTTAGGTGGAGCCGTCACGCTATCGTCGACAGCAGCTCCATTCTTGGATTTCGCTGCGGATGACTATGTCGATGTGACTCCTGGTGAGATCGTGACTTACGAGTTGCGAGTTACCGTTGAGGAGACCAATTGGAATAATTTTGTGGTCAGTGACACACTGCCTGCTGGATTTAGCTTACACGATGTCGAGATACTGGCTGGTGACAATCTGCGGGGGATGACTTCGAATGGCACTCTGTTAGAGAGTCTCGATCTGACCGCTGGAAACGGGGTGCTGACAGTCGATGCCGATGGGAATTTCTCTTTCGATTTTGGCGACCTAGCAAACGTGAACTCGGGTGTGGTCGATCGCACCACGACTGATGTCGATACCTTTACGATTCGTGTCAGAGCACTGGTCGAGGAGCAGCAGCTCCAAGATGGCGACGGCAATGACCGAGTCGATGCTGATGGTAATCCAGTCTACGATAGTCTGAATGGGGATATCGCTGTCAACACAGCTACGGTCACGACTGGCAACGGTACCGACCCTGTCAGCGATCAGGCCAGTGTCGATGTGGTCGAGCCAGAGCTCGATATCCAGAAGACCATCCTGACCGGTGGAGTCGTCGGTATCGGTGGTACTGCCGACTACCAGATCACCGTGGCGCATACGGAGAATAGTTCTCTGGGGGCTTACGATTTGGTCATCGCCGATGCACTCACACTAGACGCAGGTCAGACGACAGCGGATGCCTACATCAATGATAATCTAGTCGTGACTCTCAACAACCAGGCGACGAATCTGGTGGCGGGGCAGACCTATACGATCGTGTCGCAGGGCGAGACAGACTTCACCGCATTTGGTGCTGCTGATAACGAAGTCGGCACCACTTTTGTCGCTCCGGTATCGACTGCTGCTGGCACCGTGACCCGCCTACTCAGCGATACGGTATCGGTCACCAATGGTAGCACCGCAGTCTCAGGAGTGGGCACCAGCTTCACCACCGACCTGACTGCTGGCGATACCATCACTATCGATGGCGCGGACTATGTGATCCAATCGATCACAGACGATACCAATCTGGTGCTTAATACGGCATTCACCGGGACGACTTCAGCGAGTGCAGAAGTGATCCTCGGCACGGGGCTGGGCACGGCTGATCTAGTCGTAGGCCAAAGTTACCGGATCGAGTCCGTTGGCACCGATTACACCCAGTTTGGTTCGGTAGATAATCTGGCGGGCACGACTTTTACCGCTACCAGTGTCGGCACGGGGACTGCTGGTATCGCGTCGATCCAGCTCACGGCTGGAGCAGACTACACAGATGGGTCTAACTTAGGCACGGGTGGCGACAACACTATCAATCTATCCGGTATCGATCTGGCTCTTGGTCAGAGCCTCACAATCACCTATGGAGTCACCGTGGCGACGGATATCTCAGGAAACGATATCGGTATAGTCGATACGGCTAAAGATGTCCTCAACGATGTGACGGTTACCTACCACAACGTAGATGAAAACGACGAGGACAATGATGAGCGCCGCACCTATGGCGACAGCGACGAAGCCGAGCTGGAGGTGACTCGCGCCAACATCGACATCAATGTGGTCAAGACCGTGCTGGGCGTGAATAGCGACTTGGGGACTTCTCAGGAGTTTACCGTCGACTCGGGTAGAGACTCATCGGCTGCTGATGGTAGCGTCGACGATACTTATAATCCGGCTGGAGTGATCACCTCCTTCGATCTGCACAACGATGCGAACAATGCGGACGGTATCGGTGATCTCACCGTGTGGAATGACGGTCTTGACCGCGACCTGACGACTGCCAACGGTGGTGTGGAAGCTGGTGACACGGTCACCTATGGCATCATCATCGAGAACACCGGTGGCGACCCTGCTTATGAGATTAATGTAAATGATGCGGGTATCGTAGGAACATTCAGCAATGTCGTGGTCCGTCTCGGCGATGGCACGACGACTCTGACTCAGGATACGGACTACACCGTGACAGCCACCGACACAGGCTTTGATATCACTTTCACCGACCACGCGCTAGCAGCCGGTCGACTGATCAATGAGACACTGGCTGGGACTGGGAATACCACCTACGACTTCACCGCCGATGCGACCGGTGGGACAGTGCTGGTCAATGGCCAGGCGCAGACCCTAGGAAATGAATACAATGTTGACGGCAGTGGCAATGTGGTCTTCACAGCGGGTAACGAGCCTGCAGTCGATGCAGCCGTGCAGTTACTTGGCCAGATCGATAACACTGCTGGCACCAACGTCGCCGTCATCACTTACGACGTAGTAGTGGGAGACGATTTCCAGGCTCTCGATCATCGAGACAATGTGGCGACAGTCGATTTCTACACGGTGGCAGATAATGGCACTGGTAACTTTGCTCTAGGAGAAGACGAAGCGACTAGCCAGCTATCCGACGATGCTTTTATCGAAGGACGGACGCTGGAGCTAAATAAAATCATCCTGGCTACTGACTATGCTCATACCGGCACCGATCAGCACAATGCTGCCGATCCGCATGCTCTAGGTAGCGATACGCTGGATGCAGGTACGGACGCTGGTATTGGCGAGATCATTAGCTACGGTATCCTAGTGACCCTACCAGAAGGCACCACCGACAATCTGGTGATCACCGATGAGCTGCCGAGTGGCTTGGAGTTTGTCGATGCCTACGTGGTCCGCTCGGCTGGTGATATACCTAGCGGTGCTGGCTATTCGGCTGCCGATGTGGCGACTCTGAGTGGTCGCACGACTTCGAGTTTCGATCCAGCTGGTGCTGCCTTTACCGGCGGCTCACGTCAGACTTTCTCTGGCGATGGTCTGACCACAGTCTTCACCACCGCAGCTACCGACTTGTCGACTGCAGTCATCACAGTCAATGGCACGGTGCAGACTCCGACAATAGCGGGTAATCAGATCACTTTTGCGACCGCACCGGCGTTTGGCGACGAGATCGTGGTGACTAGCACGCTGGCCTTTAGCTCGCAGCCTGCTGCCGGAGCTACGGGCGATCTGACGTTTACTATCGATCCAGATGCTGATGTGGCGAATCTATCTGCCGATAGTGCCAATACCTTCATGCTAGTAGTGCGGGCGCAGGTACAGGACATCACGGCCAATGTGGGTGTGGAGACTAGCTCGGCTACTTTCACGACTCTGACCAACGATGCCAACGTCCAGTTCACTCCTGGTGATGGCAGTGCGACTCAGACGATAGACTCTGGCACCACCGTGCAGGTGGATGTGGTCGAGCCTGTCTTGAATATCGACAAAGCCGTGACCCCGACGAGTGTCGACGCGGGTGATACCGTGAATTACACACTCACCATCACCCATGATGGGACCTCGACTCAGACCGCATTCGATCTAGCCATCGCCGACCTATTCGATGCGGGCGAGCCATTGGTGTTCGGCGGTGTCGATACGGTCAATGTGATTGGCGCTACTGCCACAGCCGTTGCCTCTGGGAATGGATTTACGCTCGATATCGATGAACTGGCTCTGGGCTCTACCATCACGGTCACCTACACGGCGACGATTGCCGAGGATGCCGATGTGAATGACCTGAGCATCGACAACACTGCGACTCTCACCTGGGATAGCCACCCAGATGAGCCTGGCGATGATCTGGAGCGCGAGGGGACGGATAGCGATACCGCTTCTGTCTCGACCGGGGCTGAGATCAGTTTCGAGAAAGTCATCGTGTCGACCCACACATCGGAGCAGCACAATCCGAGTGGTAACGCAGACACCATCGACGGACTCAGCGACGACTATGTCGATCTGAAGATCGGCGAAGAGGTCACTTACGAGCTTCGTCTGACGCTAGAGGAGGGCACCTGGGATAATGTGGTCATCACTGACACACTACCGACTACTGGTGCTGGAGCGCTAGAGTTCGTTAGCGCTCAGGTATCCAGTAATGCTGGTGCCATGACCAAGGGCGGGGTGCTGATCGAGGATATTGCGATGGGTTCGCCGATCAACGGCGGGCCGTTGCTGACTCAGTCTGTCGATGGCAGCACGCTCACTTTCGACCTGGGCACGGTGATCAATCCTGGCGATGTCGATGACAATACCGCGAACGATACCGATACTCTGATCATCCAGGTGCGCGCACGTGTGTCTAATGTTCCGGAAAATGTAAATGGTGTGTCATCCACCAACACCGCTACCGTCACGACCGGGGAAGGCACTGCTGACATCACCGATATCGCAGTGATCGATATCGTCGAGCCGGAGCTAACAATTGATAAGACAATTCCGTCGGGCGACGTGGTTCGTTCGGGTGGCACGGCTAACTACCAGTTAGAGGTCGCTCACACTAGCGATACTGGTAGTGATGCCTTCAATCTGAATATCGTCGATACCCTGACTCTCGCGGGAGGCCAGACCAGCGCCGATGCCTATATCACCAACATCACGGTGAGCAAGCAAGTCGCGGCGGTCAACTTCGAGGTCGGTCAGGAGTACACGATTCTCACCGTAGGTGATACTGATTTCACCGCTATCGGCGCGAGCAGCAATACCGTGGGTGTTACCTTCACTGCTACTGCGGCAGGTGTTGGCACCGGCACTGCCACTCAGGCTCTAGCCGTGGGCACGGACTATAGCGATAATAGTAATGTCGGGCCTACCGGAACGAATAGGCTCGACCTGTCGGGGATCCATCTGGCGATGGAGGACCGATTGCTGATCAACTACGACGTTACGGTGCCTTCGGATCTGTCGACTAACAATATCGGAACGGATAACACCAATTCTGATATCCTAAACCAGGCGACTCTCACCTATACCAATGTCGAGAACACCTCGAACCCTGAGATCCGCACTTACAACGATGATGATAATGAGGAGCTATCCGTAGTCGTAGCCAGCACCAATGTGAATCTGGTGAAGTCGGTGCTAGCTGTATCGCCAGCGAGCGGTGCGCCACAGACCTTTACCAATCACACAGCGCACGATAGCAATGTCGAAGCGACAGATACGGTGAACGATGACTGGGCGACGATCCTCGGAAATATTGGCACGACACCGATCACTTCATTCTATCTGCACAACGACGCGGACACGACCGATGGTTTGGCTGATGCTACCGTCTGGAGGAATAGTCTCGATCGCAACCTGACCGTCGACGATGGCGGTGCCGACGCAGGCGATGTGGTGACCTTCGGTGTTTTCGTAGAGAATACCGGTGGTGACCCTGTGCACGAGCTACAGATCACCGACGCGACAGATCTGGGTGCTATCTCAAACATCCAGATCCGCCTCGGTGATGGCACAGCACTGACCTTGGATACCCACTACACGGTCACGCCGACAGCTGATGGGTACACCATCGATCTGATCGACCAGGCGCTCAGCCCAGGTCGCTCGGTGTTTGAGGATTTTGTCGGCGATAACGCCACGACAGCGTTCACGACGACGAACCCGATACCTAACAGTGCGACTGTACTGGTGAATGGTGCCACTCAGACGCTAGGTGTCGACTACACTCTGTCTGGTAATGAAATCACCTTCACGGTGGCTCCTGCTACCAATGCTGAGATATCGGTGCGCAGCGAGGTCGACAATCTGGTCGGTGACAATGTCGCGATCATCACCTACGACGTGACAGTGAGTAACGATTTCGGTCCTACCGATAGCGAAGTGAATACCGCGACGGTTAACTTCTATGCGACTTCTGCGGATGGTACTGCCAATGCCTCGCTAGGCGATGATCAGCTGTCAGAGGCGGCGTTCGTCGAAGGTCGCACATTGACCTTGGACAAAATCCTATTGGCCACCGATCAGACCTACACAGGAGACTCACAGCATAATGCGGCTGATCCTCATGCACTCGGGACTGACACTCAGGATGCCGGTACTGATGTGGGTATCGGTGAGATCGTGACCTACGGTCTACTCGTGTCTGTGCCAGAGGGTTCAGTCGGCGACCTTGTGATCACCGACGAGCTACCTAGCGGCATGGAGTTTGTCGATGCCTATTTGGTGAGGTCTACTGCCGATATCACTGCCAATGCGGGCGGAGCCTACACAGCCGATACAGTGCGTGATAAGAGTGCTCTCACTGCGACTAGCTTTGATGTGGCGACCAATCCCTACACCGGCACGATTCCAGCCTTCACCAGTGAGCCGACTGCTGGGGCGACAGGTAATCTAGTGTTCTCGCTATCTGGTAGCGATCTGGTGACGCCTGCGGATAACGACACGGCTAATAATGTGTTCATGCTCGTGGTGCGAGCACAGGTGCTAGACATCACTGCCAATGTCGGTGTGGATACAGCGCCTACGACATTCACCACATTGACAAACGATGCCACCGTGCAGTTCACGCCAGATGGCGGCACACCGGTCACGATCGACTCCGGCACGACCGTGCAGGTCGATGTGGTCGAGCCGGTCCTGACGATCGAAAAAGATGTCACGCCGACTGCGGTCGATGCTGGCGATACGGTCAACTACACACTCACCATCACCCACGATGGTACCTCCACTCAGGATGCCTTCGATCTGGCGATCGCCGATCTGTTCGATGCTGGTGAGCCACTGGTATTCGGTGGAATCGGTAGTGTGACGGTCACCGATGGCACCAATCCGATCGCAGGTGCGACGCCGGTAGCCTCAGGCAATGGCTTTACGCTAAGTCTCGATACCCTAGCTCTAGGCGATACCATCGTCGTCTCCTACACAGCGACGATCGCGACCGATGCCGACGTCAATGACCTGAACATCGACAATACCGCGACTCTCACTTGGGATAGCCACCCAGACGAGCCGGGTGATGACCTAGAGCGCGAGGGCACGGATTCCGATACCGCGACGGTCGCTACCGGCGCTGAGATCAGCTTCGAGAAAGTCATCGTATCCACCCATACCTCGGATCAGCATACCGCTGGCTCCGATGCCATCGGCGATAATGACGTGACCACCGATCTAGATGACGACCACGTCGATCTGGCCATCGGCGAAGAAGTCACCTACGAGCTGCGACTGACACTGGAGGAGGGCACTTGGAGCAATGTATCGATCACCGATAATCTACCAGTGGCCAATAACGGAACGCTGGAATTTGTCAGTGCTCAGGTCACAGCGAACAGTGGCGGTATGACCATCGGCGGGGATCTGATTGAGACGATCGATATCAATACCCTGATGTCGCAATCGGCAGGTGGCGATGTGCTGACTTTCGGGCTCGGTACTGTGGTGAATCCGGGCAACGTCAATGACAACACGCAGAACGACACCGACACCCTAGTCATCCAGGTGGTAGCTAGAGTCTCCAATGTCGGAGCTAATGTCGACGGTGTCACGGCTACAAATAGTGCGACTGTCAGCACCGATGAGGCTGCCGACATCACCGATATCGCAGTGATCGACATCGTCGAGCCAGTGCTAGAGATCACCAAGGTGGCAGATGTCGATACCGTGCTGCCAAGCGGCACGATCAACTATACCATCACTGTGCGCCACACCGCAGCTAGCACAGCGGATGCGTTTGATCTTGCTATCCTCGATGATATCGCAGATCTCACAGCTGGTATCGGTGGCGAGGCTACGATCACCGCTAGCAACATAGAGATCCGCAATGATAATGGCACGACTGGTGACACTAGTGACGACACCGTGGTGACACTGAGTGGAGTCGACAGTGCTACGGTGACGCCTGGTATCAATGGTGGCGAGCATGAGCTGGCCGCTCAGATCACCCGACTCGATCGAGGTAACTACGCAGTCATCACCTACACCGTTGAGCTAGCCGATGATCCAGCGCTGATTAATCGCACCACTGCTGATACGGATCTGACCAACGACATCAATAACAATGTATCGCTGAGTTGGAACAGCACAGAAGATCCGAATAGCGACACCCGCACGGGCACCGATAGCGCAGACGATACCGTCGACGTGGTAGGCCCAGACATTGATATTAATTTGGTGAAGTCGGTGCTAGCTGTATCGCCTGCATCGGGGGGACCGCAGACCTTTACAGCTGATGCAGATAATAGCACTGGTGATTCGGATGCCGTATGGGCGACACGTTTCGCCGGGCTAGCAGGTTCACCTCTGACATCGTCTGAGCTACACAATGGCCAGACTGCCGATCTGACCGATTGGAATGTCGCCTACGACCGCGATCTGACAGCCGTAAACGATGGAGGTGTCGACGCAGGCGATACCGTCACCTACGGTATCTTTGTGGAAAATGCTGGTAGCGCTACTGCCTACGAGCTAG
>JAHDID010000064.1:194-30780 GCA_020630975.1 Verrucomicrobiota bacterium | reverse complement strand
GGATTTGAACCAACGACCTTCAGGTTATGAGCCTGACGAGCTACCAGACTGCTCCATCCCGCGTCATTAAAACGACCGTTTTGGTCGGGTGGAGAGTGTAATCGACTGCAGCCTGGGCGCAAGTGGTATTATAAAAATTATTTCTGGTTTTTCAGCACCCAGCGTAGCTCGGAAGCGAGACGATCTGCGGTGTAAGGCTTGGGCAACATACCCGCAAAGCCGTGCTCGATCGCAGCGCCACGTGCTTGTTGCTCGAGGTAGCCACTGCTGACGATCACTTTGGCTGTAGAATCGATCTGCTTGATGGCGATAGTCGCCTCAAGGCCTGAGATACCACCAGGTAGAGCCAAGTCCATCACGACGACGGAGAATGGCTGATTGTAGTCTCTAGCACGCTTGTACTTTTCGATTGCCTCTTCTCCGCTAGCAGCTGTGTCGGTATCGTGACCGAGCTTCTGTAGGATGGTAGAGGCTAGGATCTGCATGGTAGGCTCGTCATCCACGATGAGGATGCGGGCTTTACCCTGCTCGGCGCCGGGCTGCTGGGGAGCCTGGCTAGGATGTTGGTTGGTTGTAGTTGTCATTGGTTTCTTGAAAGTTAAGGTAGGTTTAGAATGCAGTATAGCTCACTTTTTTGATTTCTTCTAGTGTCGTCAGGCCTGCAAGCACCTGAGATACTCCCTCTTGGTAGAGGGTCATGTAGCCGGTCTTGAGAGCTTCTTCTCTCATCTCGGCCTGAGTCGCATGGGCCTCGATGAGGTCGGCGATGGCGGGATTCATCTCGCAGATCTCCATGAGAGCGAGACGGCCACTGTAGCCTCCGCCACGACATTCATCGCAGCCCACGGCTTCGAAAATCGGTGTCGATGTGGGATCGACATTGAAACCCTGGCGAGCAAAGTGCTCTACTGTCTCAGGAGTCATCTGGATCGGGCGTTTGCAGTAGTTGCAAAGGCGGCGGACCAGACGCTGTGCCTGTGACATAGCGAGTGAGTCACCTACTAGGTGGGGCTCCACTCCCATAGACAGAAGACGCGAGACCGCTCGGAGTGAGTCATTCGCGTGCAGGGTGGTCAAAACGAGGTGACCTGTAAGCGCCGCATTGATCGCAGAGGTCGCGGTTTCTTGGTCACGACACTCACCAATCAGAATCACATCTGGGTCGGAACGTAGCAGGGCACGCAGACCATTCGCAAAGGTCAGATCGTAGGCCGGGTCGGTCTGCGTCTGGTTGATACCTTCGATCTCGTATTCGATCGGATCCTCGATGGTGTGGATGTTGATCGGCTCTTCGTTCACAGAGTTGATCAGTGCGTAGAGAGTCGTCGTCTTACCGGAACCTGTAGGACCGGTGATCAGGATCAGGCCCTGGTCGCGGCTCATCACGCGTTTGATGATGCCGTTTTGGCGTTTGGAAAGGTTCAGTGTAGAAAGTTCTTTCACACCATCTTGCTTGTCGAGGAAACGCAGAATCACTTTCTGCATCTCTGCGCGGCAAGGGACAGCAGCGACACGAGCGTCGACTCGGCGTGTACCGAGCTTCATCGCGAAACGGCCGTCGAGTGCCTCCTGGCGGCTCTGACTGAGGTTGGAGTAGTTTTTGATCAGCGCGATGAAGCGCAGCATCATATCCTCTGGAGCCGTGAAAAGAGTGGTGAGCTTACCATCGATACGAGCACGGAAGCGAACCACATTGTAGTACTTCTCCATGTGCAAGTCGGATGCCTTACCGGTCACAGCCGAGTAGAGGATCCAGTGCATGAGCTCCTCGGGAGTGTGGTTTAGATTCTGTGGGTTCACAGAGGCCACATCATCAGGATCGATTTCGACTAGGTTGTCCGCCTCGGAGACGGTCAGCTCATCTTTATTGATCTCGACGCCTGCTGTCTCGAATCTAGCCGCACACCTAGCGATGGCTGACTTGATACCGGATGGGTCGGCGTAGACGGGGACAAACTCAACAGGATCATTGCCCTGCGATAGGTACTCATCCTCGAATGCGAAAAAGTTATCGTCGGCAGTGAGTAGGTAGACTTTAGAGTCACCTTTGTAGACTGGGTAGACACTGTGCTTTTCTAAAAGCGGTGCAGGGAAATCTTCTTGGCGCGCCGTCTCTTCAGCGTTAAAGCAGAGAAATGATGGGCCTTCTACGATGTAGCGTAGAGCTACGCCCATGCCGGGTTCCATCCGATTAAAGTCGTCGACTCCGAGGAAGCCATGTTTCTCGACCGCCTCGCTGTGTAGCATATTGAGTCGCTCGAGGGCTTTCTCATCATAGGGATAAGCCTGGAGTAACCATTGAAATGCGCCATCGAAATCGCCCTCACCAAAGCGAGGGATTTCGATATGCTCGAGAGGATTGGAAGAATCTAAAGGCGATGCGGAGAGACGCTGGACGAGGTCGGTTCTGACATTCTCGTACTGTTCCTCAGAGATCGCGATCCGCACTCCGAAGCAGGCTGGGACACCCCACATGTCATCGGCACGTGGGTTATGGTGCGCAAAGACAACGAGTGGCCCGATGCAAGTGATGGGTAGCCAGGGTGAATCTGTCGATGGGAAGCGGCCGATCTTTCGCAATGCGATCTCGGCTGGCATCGAGCAAGTCTCTCTGGCTAGAGTGATAGGTAAGAGACCGAACTGGACTGCTGTGCCCTCAAGGGACATCAGGCCTGATCCCAACAAATCGGCGAAATCTCCCATGTCTGGGATGCCGGTGCTGCTATCTGTTAAAAGACTCATGTTTGGTGGATATGGTGAAAAAAGGTATTCATCATCGCCGGATGGTGGATGCGGTGGCGAAGGATGAAGTGAAGTTTGGTTGGTTGTGGTGCTGAGTTTGACTCCCTCAAAGGAGTGACCCACTTTTATCGGCTGGGTCAGGACCGATGTTTACATCAGTAAACAAAAGGCGTTTCGCTAGCATCGAGGGAGCCGTTACCATTGGCATCGGCAGCCAGTTGTGATTTTTGAAGTTGGTTCAGATTAGCAGGTGGGACGATGACGTAGCCAGCTGGCTGGAAATCACTGAAGGCAGTCGGTGCGTAAGATAGATAAGGGCGAATCAGATCGTATTGATCGTTGGGAGCGGCGGGCCATGTGGCCTGGGCTGCCTGGCGACCCTGTGCTCTGATGTAAGCTGCCACACCCATATTTATGGCCTCTGCTCGAGAGATGGCGAGCTGCCTTTCGGAATCTTCTTTGATAGCTACGATGTTTGGTATCGCTAGGAATGCGATGATGCCGATAATACCGACTGCTGCTAAAACCTCGACTAAAGAAAAGCCATTTTTATTGTTTCGTGTCGTTTTCATGGAGCTGGGTGAGTTTGTCTATTAAATTGTTAGTTCTGCAGATTCACTTTGGGGTATGAACCATTGTTCCAGTCGGTCAGGACGATCCATTGCTGAGTTTTGGTGAGTGCAGCACTGCGGATTTGATTAGAGTTGCCGCCTCGAGTGGTCATATCGATCAAGTGCTGAGCCGTAGAATTTTCCAGGTAGCCTTCGACTCCGCCGCCCGGGTTACCTCCTACAAGTTGAAGGCGGGCTAGTGAGTTGCCTGCATTGTTGTAGGCCGTCTTAGCGCCTATGATGCCCACGCCAGGCTTTGATGATTCTGCATTTACCCAAGTATTGACAGCGTTTTGAATGGCTAGCTGCTGCTGTCGTGCAATGACGCGGCGTGTGTCTTGTGCCGCACCGGTGAAGGCAGATACGACAAGCGCTGACATGATGCCGATTACGGCGATTACCACTAGGATCTCGATAAGGGTAAACGCTTTCGAGCTTTTAGAAGAGAGGACTGCTGGTTTCATGGATCGAGTTTGTGGTGTTGGAAAGTGTAAATTGGAGAGGTGGTCGGTTGAATTTGGGAGAGGGAATTCCCCCGCCGGAAAACCGGCGGGGGAGATTGTGTTAAATCACTAAATTAGAGATTAAAACTCACCTGGGCCCTGATAGATCAGCTCAGAGTTGGCTGTCATGTCGAGGAATGCAGCTGCTTCAGTCTGGTCAGCTGCCTTGAGGCCGCGGACACCGAAGTAGGTTCCATTGAATGGGTTGGTGTTGTCATTGATGGTGTCGCCAGCAACGATAGCTGCGATAGTGGCGTTCTTGTCGCGAGCTGTGCCGCTGCTGCTGTCTCCGTTGTTGTATGCAAAGTCATAACCTGCTGCAGCTGCTGCCGCATAGACAGATGCAAGGTTCTGAGCGTTACGCATATTCTTGGCCTCTTTTGCGCGCTCGTTGATCTTGCCGATATTTGGCACTGCGATAGCGGCGATGATGCCGATCACAGCGATAACGACGAGCATTTCCACAAGAGAGAATCCCTTTTTCAGTGCTTTTGTTGTGTTTTTCATATGTGTTTTTTGTCTTGTTTTGGTTTTGGTTTCAAAAGGGCAACGATGAATGCCCGCTGTTTGAGTTATTAGTATAAACTATAAATATTATAAAATAAAGGAAATATTAAACTAATTTTAAGGCGAAAAGTCGTCAAAATTATGGTTTTTTACTTCAGGAGAGCGTCGCCGAGGCTGAAAACTGGCGCGTAGATCGCGTAGACTAGGCCTGCAACAAGTCCGCCCAGTAGGACGATGGTGATGGGCTCGATCAGTTTGTCGATCTGGTTGGCGATGCCATCGAGTTCTTCCTCGTAATCGTCGGCGATTTCGTTGAGCAACTCGGTGCCTGCACCGGTCTCAGCCGCCACTTCCATTAGACCACAGATCAGACGGCCATCGTCGCCCAGTAGGTGAGACTCGATGAGGAATGAGTCAGGCAGCGTTCGGCCATTGATCACGTGTTCCTTGATGTTTAGGAAAAACTTACGGTACTGGTAGTGCCAACAGGTGTCTGCGGTGATTTCCAGGGCGGTCGACATCCTGACGTTAGCCTCGATGAGGAGAGCTAGGGTACGAAAACCGACTGCTGAAGCCGATTTGCGGATGATGTTGCCGACGGTTGGGGTCTTGAGCAGGATATCCTGCACGACTTGGATACGGTTGATTTTTCCCCAGTTTTTTACGAACATGACAGCACCTATTACTGGTGCAGCCGCAAGGTAGGGTTGTTTGAGTAGCAAGTTAGAGAATGCAACCATAATCTTAGTTGCGGTTGGCAGTTCGGTGTCGAGAGAAGCGTATAGTTTGCTCATCGCAGGCACTAGGGTAAAGCTCATCGCGATAACGACGGCGATACCAATGAAGATCACCACTCCTGGATAGATCATCCCGGTTTTTAGCTTTTTCGCGATTCTAGAGCTCTTCTTCTGAGAATGTGCGATTCGGCGAAACACCTCAGGCAGACGGCCAGACTCCTCACCTGCACGGATCAGAGCGATCACATCGTTAGTGAAGAGGTGGTGCTTCTTCTGAATCGAGTCACTCATCTTTTCACCCTTGGCTAGGTCATCTGCGATATCCGCGATGGCACCTTTGAAGAGTGGTGATTTGACTCGGCTAGCCTGCAAGTGGAAGCTCTTGATGATTGGCAGGTTTCGCTCGAGACAGCGTGCTAAACCGCCGAATAGAGCGACTCGATCGTCTAGAGAAACCTTTTTAGCAGATAGGCCTTGGATAGTGGCGTCGAAGCCGACCACATCTTTGACTTCTGCCGATTCGACCGAAGTTTTACCAGCACCGATAAGTGCTTTCTCGACATTATCGGTAACGACCACTGAGTTTACTACCTTACCCGAGTGGATATTAGTCAGGACTACTTTCTTAAGCATGATGAGAGATGGTTATAGGATTTGTAAAGTGTAATGAAGGGACTTAGCGATAGGTTTCGATCCAGGTTGATCGGCTGGCTAAGAACTGCAGCTGGCTATCGTTGGTCTCTCTATCTAGGGTGAGAGTACCGCCATTGATTCTGAAATCGGAATCTGTTCTGACTCCTCCGATGAAAGTGGCCCCAGAAACTCCACTATTGAGATTCAAATTTGCGTTTACGTTTTCAACCTCGAGAATAAGGTTCCAGCGTGGAAACGCTCCTGCATTTCTGAAACTGAAGTTGGTAGTTGGTCCCGCGAAGTTTCTTCTAGCCGCGAGGATCAGTTGGCGGGTGTTAGTGCCGTTCCTAAACTCGACGTTTTCCAGAGG
The DNA here is from genome assembly GCA_020630975.1 of Verrucomicrobiota bacterium. Lineage (GTDB taxonomy): Bacteria > Verrucomicrobiota > Verrucomicrobiia > Verrucomicrobiales > DEV007 > Arctic95D-9. Next base: position 24,677 of record JAHDID010000064.1, on the reverse strand, counting down.
TGTGTTTTGATTGTCGATAGCGATTGTTCGGGCCGAGCCGACTCCATTGCTACCAATGAGAATGAGATCTCTGACCCCGTTAACGACGAGGTTGGGTAGGAAGTTTGAGTCGAGGTTGACCCATAGCGTTTCCTCACCCGAATTGACGTAGCTGAAGTCGGTTGAGAAAAGTAGATTTTCTCGCTCTGCTTCTGTTAGGGGGGTAGAGGGACGAGCGATTCGTGTCATGACGTCATCTGGTAGCGGGGCTTTACTTCGCAGGATGCTAATCATATCGGGCTTACTTAATTTAGTCCGATCATAGATCATTGTTATCATGTAGTTTGAGGAAAGGTAGCTGCTGCGGAGTGCGTTGATGAATTGCGCATAGGTCACATCCGGATCCCATTTCATGGTGTTCAGAGTGTTATTAACGCTAGCGTTATCGGGCAATGTATCAGCACCGGCAGCATCTGCTGCTCCTGTTGTGCCATTGAGAGTGGCGGAATCAGCTGGGTTTGCGAGAACTTTGTGAACATAACTATTACTGGGAATAGTCGGATTGTTGACCACGAAAAGTTGCCCAGTGAAATTGTTGAAGCTCGGGGCTTCACCTGTGGTCTGTGGGTAGTTGGGGAAATTTGAGATACGTGGGTTGCCGGCAAAGTTTGGCGCGGGTTCTGGGCTGGTAGGGTGTGGGTTGGGTATCATCACCTTATCGGCACTCAGATTGAGGGCTGCACCTTGGTTGTAAGGTGCGGCGTGGAATAGTGCGCCGCCCTTGACAGAGAGGTTGCCAGAGAGGGTTACTTGGCGTCCTGTGATATGGCCATGTACGTTGAATAACGTCCCACCTAGTATGGGGCTGAAGCTTCTCAATTGATAGCTTTCTTCGATATAATGGTCTGCACCCGAGAGTTCACGACCTGAGTTGATCTGTACATCCACGTCGACTGTCATGGATGATGATGGGGCTGCTCCGGTAGGATTAGTTCTTAGGGAGGAGCCAGATAGTGCCGCATTGCTTACGGCACCAACTTTTGCTGATCCCCAATCACCTGGAACAATGTAGGTGCCTTCCGCTCCTGAAGTTGCATTGTATGGCAGGTAGCGGCGGTATAATACCGCTTTGGCAAGGGCTGCAGAATTGTCGGTCTTGACCTGTCGATCCATGCCGTACAACTCCATTTCGCCGAGGTCGCCCCGAGCGCTAATGATAGAAACAGTGGCCAGTACGCCTAGAGTACCAATAAAGGATATGACCAGCGCAACAATAATAGCGCTTCCTCTGCAGCTGTTTGGTTTTGATGAGTTTTTCATTACTGTTGGGTGGATTGGTTTGGTTACATAGAAGGGAACATTGGAAGAACCACAGGCAGCGATGTTCTTATTCCGTTATGCATATACTCTTCTCTGACTGCCCCGGTTGTTGCTGTTGGCAGAAAGCGGAGTTTCTGGAGAGGATTGATAGATGGGTCGGGTAACCAGATGAGGTAGAAAGGATTGCTCACGGCTACTTTGAACTTCTGGACGGAAGCGTTTGCGGTCGCTCTGCGAGCTGAACTCTCGAATGCCACCAAATTGGGTTTCATTGGTTGGCCTTTTAGAGGGTCGGTTTCGTTTTCGTAGTAGACGTCGTAGGCCTGTTCGACAGCGCTGCTGTTCGGGTTGAACTTTCTCACGCTAGCGAAGTGGCCGTCGCCTATCGCAAAGTAGTCTATCTCATAGATGTATTGCACGGCGATTCGCAGCTCGTTAGTTGTCATACCGAGCATATAGATCGACCAGGACGTTCCAATTTCAGATCCAGACAGACTGGGCAGGTGTTCGTATCCCGCAGTGAATACTTCACTGCCCAGCGATCCATTGGTTTTTATGATCAGGTCACGAAATGCGTTGTGATTGTCGAGGCCCATCTGCTCTGCCGCTGTGATCGGGATTTGACTAGGGCGCATGGCCGGGACAACGGCGTCGTTAATGGCCGCGATATTCCTCCTCTGCAGACAGAAAACAGCACTAGCTCGGCGCGCATCCTCGACCATGTTTTCACGGATCTCCTGTGCCTTGATCAGCGATCCATAGTTGGGTGCCATCCAGGTGCGGAGCTCCGCTGTGGTTCGTGAAGGACCATATAGTTTTTGGTGCGTCGAGGACCCTACGTTGAGTGTGATAAGGGAGGAAGCTCGCTTAGCATTCGCAGATATGCTGGCAATAGCCAAGGCACCTGCTCCTAAAGCGGCGGCAGATATCGCTACCGCCACCAGCATCTCTACGAAAGTCCAGCCTTGTTGAGTGGTCTTGTTATGGTTGTGCATTTTGTGAGAGGAGGGCACGTGTTGTTATTGATCGGAACGGTTTGGTCTGAGGACGCCCATAGTTCTCTCAGACCTTTGCCCAGGGTTCTGGTTGCCGGTGCTGTCTTGACCTTGGCCTTGTAGCACGTAGTTAACTTTGGCACCTAGGTCGAATTCTAGGTCGACGGTCTGACCGGTTAGGAAACCGCTTCGCTTGTCGATCCAGCCAAAAATGACTTTGTTGTCGTCCACGCTTACTACTTTGATGGTCTGTGTCTGCTCAGGAATCAGTTGAGGCATCATGGCCCCTTCTTCGACGAGGATGTCGTTCACGAGGAGACGTAGGCCGTTTGGACCAATTGAAGAACCTGTTACGACTAGAGAGCTAAGCTTCTGTTGCAGGGCTTGGTCCTCAGGATTGATCTGTTGTTCGATCACCTCTTCCTCTGCTTCTACAGTCACAGCGTAAGGATTTCGCTCAGATGATTTCAGAATCAGCGAGCGCTTTTCCGAGGCTCTCATTTCGATTTTCACCTTATTGAGATCATCATCGGAGTAGCCACTCAAGTCTACTGACATATCTGCAATCGCCGTCTTTACGATAGGAACTTTTAGCTTCACATAGATTTTTACACTTTCTGCTGTGTCGCCAGGCTCGATATGGCATGCATATACGGTTGATGTAGGTATAGATTCCTCGACTTTGCCTAGCCAGTTTAGAGCACGACTGTAGCTGTCTTGTACTGTCAGTTCCGCTACCACGACGTCTGATATCAACTCGTGGCCGGAGACGGTTTCGTAGTTGAATCGCTGTGAGACTAGGAAGATTCCTGTTTCTTTTACGATGCCAGTGATGAGCTGCTCGGCCTCTCTGGATGAGCTAGTAGCCTCGAAAAAAGGTACCCACTCATTGTAAACAGTACGAACCTTCTCTGTTGTGGTGTTTAAGGTTTTCAGTTGGATCTGAGCAAGTTTCTTGGTTTGCTCAGCCGATTGTGCGGCTTGTTTTGCCGCTTCAGCAGCTTCGCTAGCGGTACTAGCTTTGCCTCGCAGATAGTTCACCCCAAATCCCATTGCCCCTATGAGGAGGGCAAGGAAGACGGTTGCTATTTTGTGATTGTTCATGTTCGTGTTGTGTGCTGAGGTTTAGTTGCCTTCGTTATAAACCAACACTGTGCTGAAGTTGGTGACGCTTTTTGCCTTGGCCTGTTGCACCGAACGAGTTTGGTAGTTCAGCCCGTTTAGGGTGGTGATAGCACTGTCGAGCTCCGAGGTGCGATCGCCATTAAGCTCTAGTTTGAGAGCGGTGTTAGCAGGTACCTCTGGGTTTCTATCAAGGCTCATTTTCGCGATGGTAGAATCTGGAGAGATAGATCTACCTGTTGCAGCTGTAAGAGGCTGGAGCGGGCGACATGCCTCGAGCCACTCGGCTACGCCTCTAGCCTTAGCCATCACGGATTTGATATCTTGGCTGGAGTTTTTGAATTTACTTTGCTCTGAATTGGCTGCGCTTTCGCGACTCTTCCATTCGACGGTTTCTTTATCAGCCGAATTGGCGCTGAGTATAAAGAAGGCGCTAAGGCCAAGCGATATTACTATGCCTGCATAGAATGCAAGAGGTACGATCATTAGCGCTTTGGGTAGTCCTGGTGAGCATTCTGAGCGTAAGGTTTTTAGGTCGTGGATAGGTTCCATGTTGTGTTTGTGTTTGTGTTGTGTAGTTGACTATCCTTTAGTGATAAGACTCCAGAGTTGGTTGTCTTCCGTTACATTCGCGACATTGTAGTTACCGAGCTGTGGGAGGTAAGTCTGTGAAAACGCACAGCCTTGCTTTTCGCCCATAAATACAATGCGAGTCTTGGCATCGATTGATTCGAGGAATGGTCGAAGAAGCGATGCGATCGAGTTTTCGTCGTCGACAGCTAGACCGCTTCGGCAACGTAGCTCTTGCCACTGACCTTTTTTCACCTTGAGGACACTGAGAGAGCCTTCGTTCCAGGTAATGGCTAGGACGTTTTCATTTTTCAGCGCCTCGTCATTACCGATTCTGGTGAGCAAGCTGGTGGTCATCGCATAGAGACCAGTACAGATTCTCGCTGGCTTTAGATTATTGGTTCGTAGGATTTCCTCGATTGACTTCACTAGACCGTCGTCACAAGCGAGCATGAGGCTGGCGCTGGACTCCGGGTTGTGGTGTAGGGCATATCGCTTAGTCTTATCGAACTTGGAACCCAGAATCGCTTTTGGGTTCTTCTGCATCTCGTCCTCCCAGCCTTTTTTGCGTGAGAGGTTATGCTCTAGAGTGAACATAAACCGGTTATTAATGGAAATACCTACCCAGCCATCGTCGGTGGCGTTTTGCCACATACCTGAAAAGTCATTGGCGACTTGGGTGAACTCGCCCTCGGCACCGTTGATCTCGGTGATGTTGCCAGATTTATCGAGGTATGCCCAGGTGCACTGGCCTTTACTGATATTTACGATCACAGACTTGCGTTTTTGAAAGCGCTGTGACCAGGTAAAATTCGGATTGTCCGAATCTGGCCGAAATGCGGCCATGGTAAGGACGTCTTTGATATCGCTGATTTGCATGTTGTTTAGTGGGTTGCGGTTTCTTGTCCGATGATGGCGGCTTCAGTAGCGAGATATTCAGATACCTCGTAGTCTGTGAATCCGGTTTTGGGCGGTCGGCTGCTAGTCCAGCCTTCCATTTGTCTCTGTTGTAGAGACTGCTCAAAGCTGATCATTCCTTTACTCAAGCCAGTCTCGAGTTCGTGATCGAGTCGCTTGAACTCACCTCGGCGAATGGTGCCGGTGATGGAATCGTATGGGAAAAGAATTTCGTGAGTCGGGAAGCGACGGCCTTTCTCTTCGTCGAACATGAGCTGCTGACACAGGATCATGCGGAAGGAGTCGGCAAATGACATGGTCGCATTTTCCAAACGGTCACTCGGAACGAGTTTCAGGAAACGCTGAACGGTCTGCGCTGCAGATGAGGTGTGCAGTGTCGCGATGACCACGTGACCGGTCTCTGATGCCTGTAGTGCGATCTCGGCTGTCTCACCATCACGAATCTCACCAACCATGATAACATCCGGTGCCTGACGTAGCGCAGCTCGCAGAGAGTTGCCAAAGTCGAGCTCGTCGGTGCCCATCTCTCGCTGTGATACCAGAGAGGGGCAATCTGTCGGTAGAAGGTACTCGATCGGATCCTCAAAGGTAATGATGTGCTCACGTCGGCGCTGCGCTCGAGCCGTGATCATCGAGGCGATCGTAGTCGACTTACCAGAACCTGTGGCTCCACAGACGAGGAATAGACCATTCTTAGCCTCTAGGTAGGCCTTCATGGCTGCAGGAGGCAGAGAGATCTGCTCGGGTGTCGGGATCTGTGTCGGTAGGAGACGCATGACCCAGCGTTTGCGGCCGCGTGTCATCATCTCATTCACACGAAAACGCATAGCTCCGATTTGGATCGCGTAGTCCGATGTGCCTGGAGTCATGTCCAGCTCGGTCTCGGGTTGATAGATGAAGGGGTCTAGGATGAGATCCCCGTTCATGCGGTACATCAGTTGCTCGTAAGCTGTGATGTAGAAGTCACTTATGTTGTTTGCCTGGGCCAGCTGCAGGATGCGGTTACCCAGAGCTGTCCTTTCATCGATATCTCTCATGTTTCGTGAAGATGGTGAAATTAATATATTTACTAAAATTACCATAACGGAAATAACGTTTCAAGCAGTTATATTTTAATTTATCTTAACTGTGAACTGAAATTATTTAATATTTCTTAATAATTTAGTTGCGTAAGTTATTAAAAATTTTAAATTATTTTCGATGAAACTTCTTGTGAACTCTATATTGACGATGGCCATGCTCGGCTTTTCGGCTGCCCAGGCCCAGAGTCTGGCCAACAGCCCGGGATACGAGTCGGCCGCCAAAAAGCTGCGTTCGGCGACGCCGAGGCAGTACAACTTCTCCAAAGCGGTGATGGGCGATGTGATGCGCCTGATGGCGGAAGATGCTGGTATCAGTTTCTTTGGCTTACCAGACGGGGGAGATGATCAGATGGTGACTTTCACCATCAATGCATCGCCTTTTGCCGCGCTAGAGACGCTGGCGAAGGCGAACAAAGTGGCCTTGATCTATGACCAAGGTATCTGGTACCTGCGCCCAGCAAACGACACTGAGCTGATCGGTAGGATCTACGAGGTCAGCTACAATCCACATGAGAAGGTGACTTCCTCAGGTGGTGGTGGAGGCCTTGGCGGCGGTAGTGCTGGTGGCGGCGGAGGTGCTGGCGGCGGCGGTATCAACCTGCAGGGCAATTCGAGTAGCTTTCAGGTCGAAGACAGTCGCTTACTAGAAGACATCCAGAACATTTTGGGCATCGCGACGACTGGTGCTATTGCCAATATCGCGCCGACGACATCGGTCGATAGCCTTGGGCAGTTATCACTACGAACCTTTCAAACGACTCCAGGAGTGGCTGCTACGCCTGCAGCAGGTAGCACTCAGACTGGTGCGCCAGCAGTCGGTGGAGCGGGAGCAGCGCCAGATGCTAAGGTCATCTGGAACAGTGACTCCAACACGCTCTATGTGGTGGCGACTCGTCAGCAGCACCAGTGGGTGGAGGCTTACCTCAAATCTGCTGACCGCGAGCTCGACATGATCGCGATCGAAGTGAAATTCCTCGAGATGGGCAGAAGCCCGAAGACGGATCTCGGCATCAACTGGACAGGTGTCCTTAACAGCCGCGGTCAGAATACGACTCTGAACTTAGCGAGTAATACTGGCCTAGCCGGTCTGCCTACCGCAGTGCTGAACTACCGCAATCTCAGCGCGAGTCTGGAGGCGGCCTACAGCGATGGTCGGACAAAGTCGATCTCTTACCCACGCATGCTCACTATGGATAACCGCGAAGTCTCATTCCGCAGTGTGATCAATCAGCCAGTCCTAGCCTCCTCTGCGAGCGCTAGCCTAGGCACTGGTGCGACTGAGACATCGGATGTCGAATACATCCCTATCGGCACTGTGATCAACGTGCTGCCGAAGAAGATGAAGGCTGACAAGATCCTACTAAATGTAGCGGTGACTGTCTCCGACATCGTCAGAACAGAGACGATCAATGGTAACCCATTCCCAGTCGCCTCATCTCGCGTCTACAATGCTCCTTTGACCGTCCAGAATGGCTACACAGTAGCTATCAGTGGTCTGGATGCAGCGAGTGATGAGCGCAATGAGAAAGGCATCCCTGTGTTAGGCAAGCTACCAGCTATTGGTGCTGCATTCCGCACCGAGGCACACAAGCGTGATCGCCAGCACCTGATGATGCTGATCACTCCGAAGATCGTCAAGAGCTGTGGCGTGAGCAGCACTCCGATGACTCAAGAGACATGGTGCACGCCTTGTGGTGGACCTCAGCCAGCTAGGTCGGGCACTTACAACACACCTCACATGCCTATGATAGACATCGAGGAAAAAGAATTCTCCGGAAAGCATGGCGGCTGGACTGGAGGTGCGCCGAACTCCTCTAAACGCTACTCTGCGCCTGGCACCCGAAAGTCTAAGCTGTCTTTTGGAAAAAAGTCTTCAAGAGTCCAGGCCAGTAATCAGCAAGCCGCTGATTGGTCTCGACTCGGAAATAAACAATACCAGGCAAGTTCCTTCACACATCCTACAACTAACAACAACTCGACCTATGCATCGCCCAAGCTGGCTAGCATCAACCGGAACGTCGCTGAGCTGCGATCCGACCTGAATGCTAGCGGCGGCGACAGGCGCAAGATCGCAAAGGTCATGAAGGAATCCAAAACTTTACTCTCGAAGGTCGAATCCATGCGAGGAGGAGACTCGACCTCACTGACCGGCGAACTGGGTGACACCTGGTGGAGCATCATCAAGCTCCAGACAGATGCAAACGCAATGAGCCGCTAGTAAAGCCGAAACACTTATCGATAATAAAAGACACTAACTGTGTTTTTCGCCCTCGCATGACTGACACGCGACACAACACGGTTCTTTTTCAATGATAAAGATCCTTTTAGATTAGATAAGCAAGAAGTAGCTGCCTCGCCCAGTATATGGGAGGGGCAGCTTACTTGCATACTGGCCCGCCTTTTTCTTCGATGGACACAAACACTCAAAACAGAGCACCGATAGCAGCCCCGCCAGCGAGAAGTCGTGGGCATATCTTCACGGCGCTTTTTGAGAATATATTCCTGCTCCTAGGGCTCACGCTCATCGCCTATTGTCTGGAGGTGATCGATCTGCTCTCAGGGAATGCATTAGATCAGTTTGGCATCCGGCCGAGGCATCTCGATAGTATCACTGGGATCTTTGCCGCTCACTGGTTGCATGGTGGATTTCGCCATCTGGTGTCGAATACCGTGCCATTTTTGATGCTGGGTGGCTTCGTCTTGCTCGGTGGCAGAGCGATGTTTTGGAAGGTGACTTGCTGCGTCGGTCTACTCGGAGGAGGTTTGCTCTGGCTACTGGGAGGCAGCGGCATACACCTCGGCGCGAGCATGGTCATCTTTGGCTACCTAGGTTTTTTGCTCACTCGTGGGATTTTTGAGAAAAGCCCACTGTGGATCGCCGTATCGGTGATCACTCTACTGCTTTATAATGGGATGCTCTTTGGGGTGCTACCGGGACAGCCCGGAGTGTCTTGGGAGGGGCATTTGGTTGGTTTTCTGGCAGGGATTGCCGCAGCGCGCTTCCTCGTGCCCAAACACCGCTCACTCTATGCCTCTGGGGCATAAAGCCCGCAGATTCAATAGGGTACAATTTTGACTCAATAGGGTACAATGGCGGCTCGGCAGACTGCCGAGCCTTCTGGTAGTTACCGCTGTCAGGTCCCGCAGTCTTTGGACTGCTTTTTCTTTTTCAGGATATCATCCAGCCAGCCAGCATCGCTGGATACTGGTGCAGTTGTGATGAGTGTCGCGATGGCTAAGGTCGCAGCGAGAAATAAGGAACGGAGAGAATGTTTGTTCATCGTGGTCTTTAGACGAACCATAGCTCAAAACCTGACATATTTCTAAAAGATAAGGACCGCTCCTCTTGTGATTATGGATTCCAATTGTCTGTTCGAAACGGGATAGCAGGTAGGCCTTCTTTGTTGTAGAGGTTCGCGCCTTCAGGATTGCTGGAGTACGCATAGCGCACAGCTACCGGTGTCGACACAGCAGGGGAGGAGACTTTCACCTGATCACCCTCGATGGTCGCTGTAGCCCAGTGCCACTGGCGATCTTCCCCGGCGATGGCGAAGCGCTTTAGCTCCGCTCCGGGAGTCTCTATAGTGGCATCGTAGCCAGGTTTTTGACCGGATATGAGACCGGAGCCGACATGCTCGTAGCTGATCGTGGCAGTGTCTCCCTCTATGGTCATCGCTTTGAAGGTGGGGCCGGTGACTACGATATCAGTCTGGTCGTAGACATCGCGCAGTGCCCAGCGAGCGAGGCGTTTGCCGACGTCTTGCTTGTTCTTTGGGTGAATGTCGGTGGCATGGCCGATATCGATGGCCGAGGCTACGCCCGTGTGTGGTAGCTCTTGGATGCGATCCTGTGCCACTCGGATGCGAGCAAAGCCATCGCCACCGCGCGGGTCCTCATTGGCTGCGTGGAATTGGGCCAATTTCACCACATAAAAGTAGAAGGGGAAGTCCTCGGGCTGTGCCCAGATGTCGCGCCAGCCTTGGACTAGCGCCTTCAGTTTAGGCAGATAGTGGATACCCTCTCCGCCATTGGATTCCCCCTGATACCAGATGGCACCGCGCACGCCGTAGCCGACGATAGGCGCGACCATGGCATTGTAGATCGCGCAGGGTTGGCCAGGACTCGATGGGCCAGGGGATGGCGGCTGTAGCGGCATATGCTCTCCAGAGGCTAGATTGGTCTTCATCTGCTCGGCCCACGCAGCTATGTCGTTGGCGTATTTTTCCCAAGCGGCTTTACCCGTTTCGGTGGTGGTCAGTTGGCTGTTGACTTGCCGGGCTAGATGGGCCAGTTCGGGCTGGGTGTGATAGCCCGCTGGTGGGATCCAGGGTTCGATGCGTGTGCCACCCCAGTTTGTGCTGATCAGACCGATGGGTACGCCACTTTTCTGCTGGAGATCCCGACCGAAGTAGTAACCGACGGCGCTAAAGTGGGTCACGCTTTGCGGCGAGCAGACGCTCCAAGCGCAGTTGTGCACCAGTCGCTTCGTCGGGCTGGCTGCGATGTCGTGCCCAAGTACATTGAATAGGCGGATCTGTGGATGCGAGCCGGCGGCGATCTCCTCTTGGGGCTTTCCTGACTGTTGCACGCTCCACTCCATGTTCGATTGGCCTGAGCAGATCCAGACATCGCCCACTAGGATATCGGTATAGGAGAGTGGCTGCATCCCCTCGGCGGAGATGGTCATCGTGCGTCCCTCGGTGCTGGCGGCTAGGGCGTCCAGCTTCACCTCCCAGCGGCCGTTGTCAGCGGTAGTAGTCGTATGCGATTGGTCAGCGAAATTTACCGTCACTTCAGATCCAGGAGCCGCCCAGCCCCAGACTGGTGCCGCTAGACCTCGCTGCAATACCATGTGCGAGCTAAACACCTTGGCAGTGGACAAGGGGGCTGCATATAAATTGGCATAGCCGAGTAAGGCTATGGCTACGATGATGAGAGCTCTTAGAGCAGGTGTTTTATTGGTCATATTTTTACACGAGACGAAATGACTAGCTCAAAACGTGGCCCCTGAGAAGAGGCGCAATCGCTGCTAGAAGCGATCATGTCGTTTCTGGATATGAATATTACGAAAAAAAGGGCCGTGATTGCTCCAATTGCCGTTTGGAGCATCACAGGCAACGTAAAGTGGACTGAATTTGTTTTGACGATGAGGACACCACAGAGACTTTTACTCAACACTTTGGCGCTTATGATCACTGCGGTAGGCGTCTGCCGTGCGGAAGCTCCGATCGATTTTAATCGCGATATTCGCCCGATTCTTTCTGAAAACTGCTACTTCTGCCACGGGCCAGACGAGCACGATCGCAAGGCGGATTTGAGACTAGACGATCGCCAAGCCGCTATCGACCAAGGCAGTCTGGTGCCAGGGGATATCGATAGCGAGGTGATCTATCGACTACTCACCGATGATGAGGATGAGCTAATGCCACCACCCAAGTCGAACAAAAAACTGACGAAGGATCAAATCGAGCTGCTCACCCGCTGGGTGAAAGAAGGGGCCGAATACCAAGAGCACTGGTCCCTAGTATCTCCAGCGAAGGCCGTGGTCAATATCGCCGAGGCGAATCCTGTGGATCGATTCATCAAAAAGCGTCTGCACGGAGCAGGGCTAGATTTCTCGCCTCAGGCCGACCTCCGCACTCTAATCCGCCGAGTGACCTTCGACCTGACCGGTCTACCGCCAAAGCCAGAGCAGGTGCAGGCGTTTTTGGCCGATGCTGAGAAGCGTGGAGCAGATGTCGCTTACGAGGCCTTGGTTGATCGCCTATTCGCCTCTCACGCCTACGGCGAGCGCATGACTCTCGCTTGGCTAGATGCAGCTCGCTACGGTGACTCCAGTGTGATGCATGCCGACGGCCCGCGCGATATGTGGCCGTGGCGCGACTGGGTGATCGACTCCTACAATAACAATAAGCCTTTCGACCAGTTTACCATCGAGCAGCTGGCGGGCGATCTGATCCCTAATGCCACAGTCGACCAGAAAATCGCTTCCGGCTTCAACCGAAACCATGCCACCTCCGACGAGGGCGGTGCCTTTGCCGAGGAGCTACGGGTCGAGTATGTGGTCGATCGAGTCTCGACCACCTCCACCGTGTGGATGGGGCTGACCATGGAGTGTGCTCAGTGCCACGACCATAAGTACGACCCCATCTCGATGAAGGAGTATTACCAATTCTACGCCTACTTCAACAACACCGCCGATCCGGGGATGCAGACTAGGAAAGGCAATCAAACCCCTGTCGTAGAGGTGCCAGATCCCGCCCGAGATGCCAAACTCGCCGATATGCAGGTGAAAATAGACCAGCACCAAGCGGTCATGACCAAACATCGCGAAAAGCATGAGGAGGGTTTCGTGAAATGGGCGGTCGCAGAAAGCGCAAAAGTCGCCGAGCAAGGTGGCGCTAAAGAACCCGATGGATTGGCCCACTGGTTTCCGCTAAACGAGACCGAAGGCAAAGAGCTGAAAAACGATATCACAGGTGCCGTGGCGACTCTGACCAAAGGAAAATTCCAATCTGGGGCCGACCGCGATGGAGTGAAGACGCTAAAGATAAATGGAGCTGAGTTTACCTGTTCCTCCAATCCGCCGACGCTACATCATGATCAGCCTTTCTCTTTTGCCGCCTGGCTGCGAGACGATGGCTCTTCTGGAGCAGTCTTTGCGCGGATGGATACCGCCAATGGCTTTCGTGGCTACGATATGTGGGTGCAGGGCGGTGGTGTCGGCACTCATATCATTCACAGCTGGTCGGGCGATGCCATCAAGGTGGTCTCCGAAGACAAGCTTAAGAAAGACACCTGGCAGCATGTGGTAGTGACCTACGATGGCAGCATGAAAGCCGCTGGAGTGAAGATCTATATCGATGGCAAGCTGAGCAAAGGCAAAGTCGAAGCCGACTCACTCAAATCGACTATCGAAACCAATGTGCCTTTCAAAATCGGTGCACGCTCCAATGGCAGTGGTTGGAAAGGCCAAGTCGATGATCTCCGTATCTACAGCCGCGACCTGACAGCCGAGGAAGTGCCGCACGCCAGTGGCGATGCGATAGGTGGCATCCTAGCGACCACAGCGGATCAGCGTAGTGATCAGCAGGTAGAGACCCTCCGAGCTTACTACTTTGCCAACAATGATGATGCTTATAAAAAGCTAAACGAGCAGGCGGGTAAGCTCAGCAAGCAATACTCGGATCTCGACGCCAAGCCGACGACCTCGATGATCATGACTGATAATCCGGCCAATAAGATGCGCATGACCTACATCCTCGATCGCGGTGCCTACGACTCTCCAAAAGAGGATGAGCAGATCCACCCTGGAGTGCCTGCCGCCCTACCCGCCATGGCCGAAAACGCGCCGCAGAATCGTCTGGGCCTAGCCCAGTGGCTGACGCAGCCAGACCACCCGCTGACTGCCCGTGTCGCCATCAATCGCTACTGGATGATGCTGTTTGGCGATGGCCTAGTCCGCACCGCAGGCGACTTTGGTGCACAGGGTATCCCGCCGACCCACCCACAGCTACTCGATTGGCTGGCTGTCGACTTCGCAGACAGCGGCTGGGATGTGAAGCGCATGCTCAAGCAGCTGGTGATGTCGCGCACCTATCGCCAGAGCTCGCGCCACGAGGAGATCCACTACCAGCGCGATCCAGAGAATCTGCTGCTCGCCCGCAGTCCCCGCTTTCGCCTAGTCGGTGAGTTTATCCGCGACCAGGCGCTGGCCGTGAGTGGCCTGATGGTCGACCAAGTCGGTGGTCCCGCCGTGAAGCCTTACCAGCCCGCGAATATCTGGAACGAGGTGAGCCTAAACCGCGGTCTGCGCTACCAGCAAGACAAAGGTGAGAAACTCTACCGCCGCTCCATGTACACCTACTGGAAGCGCAGCGCACCCATGCCGAATATGCTTATCTTCGATGTGCCGACTCGTGAGAAATGTGTAGTCCAGCGACCGCGCACCAATACGCCGCTGCAGGCTCTGGTCACGCTGAATGACCCACAGTTCGTCGAGGCATCGCGCCACCTGGCCGAGCGCCTAATCAAAGCCGAGACCGACGAGGCCAAACGCATCGATCTAGCCTACCAGCTATGCACCTCGCGCACGGCAAACGACGCAGAGAAAGGCATCATCTCCGGTCTGCTAGCCGAGCAGCGCGATCGCTTTGCCAAAGACACGGCAGCCGCCGCAGAATTCCTAAAAGTCGGCGAGTCGCCACGCGATGAGTCGATCGACCAGACCGAACACGCCAGCTGGACCGTGATTGCCCAGATGATCCTCAACCTAGACGAGACGCTGACTCGCAACTAATCCACTACCGCAGAACAGAAGAAGTATGAATCCTTTCGATCTCACAGAATCTCGTCGCCACTTTCTACTGAAATCCGCCTACGGAGCCGGTGGTGTCGCGCTAAACGGTCTCTTAGGCCGCGATCTACTAGCCAAAAGTAGTGCGCCTCTCGGTGGTGCTAATCCAGGCCTGCCACAGTACCCGAATTTTGCGCCCAAGGCCAAGCGCATCATCTATCTATTTATGGCGGGTGGTCCGAGCCATATCGATACCTTTGACTACAAGCCGGAGATGCGCAAACTCCACGGCAGTGAGCTACCCGACTCGATCCGCAATGGACAGCGCCTGACTGGCATGACCAGTGGCCAGAGTAGCTTCCCCTGTGTGGCGCCGATGTTCGATTTTGAGCGTTGTGGGCAGAATGGCACATGGGTGAATAAGGACCTGCTACCCTACACCTCGAAAATCGTCGACGACATCACCATCATCAAATCGATGCACACCGAGGCGGTCAACCACGACCCCGCGATCACCTACATCAATACCGGTGCCCAGCAGCAGGGCAAACCATCCATGGGGGCCTGGCTCAGCTACGGTCTCGGCAGCCCTAATGACAATATGCCAGCCTACATCGTGATGATCTCGCGTGGTGGCGGCAATACCCAGGCTCTCTACGATCGTCTGTGGGGTTCGGGCTTTCTACCGGCTAAGCATCAGGGTGTGAAACTACGCAGCAGTGGCGAGCCTGTGCTATTCCTAAACAATCCTCCGGGCATCAGTCGCGATGCTCGCCGCAGCATGCTCGATGGCCTAGGCCAGCTGAACCAGCAGGGCTACGACAAGTTTGCCGATCCCGAGATCCAGGCCCGTATCTCACAGTACGAGATGGCATTTCGCATGCAGAGTGAGGTGCCCGACCTGATGGACATCAGCAAAGAGCCAAAACACGTCCGCGAGATGTATGGCGACGATGTCGAGAAGCCCGGCACCTTTGCGCGCAACTGCCTGCTCGCTCGCCGTATGGCACAGAATGGTGTGCGCTACATCCAGCTATTCCACCGCGGCTGGGACCAGCACAACAATCTACCCAAGCACATGCGTGGCCAATGTGGCGATATCGATCAGGCCTCTGCCGCTTTGGTCAAAGACCTCAAGCAACAAGGCATGCTAGACGACACCCTAGTCGTCTGGGGTGGCGAATTCGGCCGCACTATCTACTCGCAGGGCAAGCTCACCGAGGACAACCACGGTCGCGATCACCATGGCCGATGTTTCACCGTATGGATGGCAGGCGGCGGTGTGAAAGCAGGCTTTGAGTATGGCAAGACCGACGACTACAGCTACAACATCCTAGAAAATCCGGTCCACATCCGCGATCTCAATGCCACTATCCTCAATCAGCTAGGCATCGATCACAACCGCCTCACCTTTAAGTTTCAGGGCCTCGACCAGAAACTCACTGGCGTCGAGCACGCTCATGTGGTGAAAGATATTCTGGCTTAGGCTTTCTTCTTTATAGCCTAAAGTAAACTGGGCTCTACCCGATAAGGGAAGAGCCCAGTGCTATAACTACGAAGATCTAAAGAAAAGGAGAAGGATCTAAAGATCTCTGAATGGGAGAAAAGGCAATCCTGCTACAAGGCTGGGAACCAGACATCTTCGAAGTGGACTTGGTTTCCAGCGGTGTCCCAAGCAGAACCAATAAACTGCTCGTGCTGAGTGCCTAGGGAGATGATGCCAGCTGCCTCTAGACTGGTGGCTTCGTCGGCAGTGAACTTAGCATCACCATTACGATCGATCCAGATAGCCAAGCCATCTAGCTCGGCACCTGAGATCTGAGCGTCATCATCGCTGTCTAGGAGGGAAAGTTTAGCGAAACCATCAGGGTAAGCACCCATCTGGTCTCCGAATAAGTTGAGACCAGAGAACACCTCTCCGGCCTTTGGTAGGCGGATGAGGATACCATCGGTATGACCGAACCACTGAGCGACAGTTTCTAGCTGGCCATTGCCGTCAAAGTCGAATGTGGTGCGGCGGTCGATACGGGTAATTTCTCCATCGCCATCCAGATCGATGGCGAGGGGGGAGCGGTGTGCGTAGGTCTGAAACAGGATACTTGCCTCGCCTACGGATTCCTTACCGTCTGCGTCAGTCACGGTATAGGCAAATTTCTCAGGTCCCAGTCTAGCTAGGCGCTCATTGATAGTCCTCAAACGCCCCTCTGTTGGGTGTGGCCCGTTGGTTGTCGGGTCATCTTTGATGTTACGTGCTGCAGGAAACCGATCTAGTCCAAAGAAATGTATCCATTTGTCTTCAGTAGGAAGTTTCTTTCTGATTCCGCCATTTGAGGTGTAAATACCTTCGACTGTGATCTTGTTGTCTGTGTAGGTAAACTGGATAGGGTATTGATTGGTCACATTGCGGACGCTAGTGATCTTGATTGCCTTGCCTTCTGGATCTCTGTCATTGGCGAGAACGTTCATTTCCAATGGATATTGCCAGTTATCCTTATGTGGCTCTGAAGGGAACCAATTGATGTGGGCCGCACCTAAAGTCGCGTACTTGCGGTAAGAATCTGCACCTGCGATGGGTTCTTTGTTTTCCGCAATACAGCGCACACGGCATACTCCGTCGGCCGTGTTACCTTCGTTATCGATCACGGTGTAAGTGCAGAGAACTGTGCCTTCAAACTTTCCGTCAGGGGTGTAGGTGCATGAGCCTGTTGGAGTGGTTCTCCATCTACCATGTTCAGGCTTGCCTGCTCCAATGATGCGCAATCTACCGCCATCTGGGTCTTTGTCGTTGTAGAGGACATTGATGGTAGCTGGTTGCTTAGCAAAGCAAGTGAGTGTGTCTGGCTTGGTGATAGGCTTAGCATCGGGTCTCATGCCTTGTGTGGGTATCTGAGAGGGCGGGATCTCAGAAGGAGGAGTGGCGGGGGTTTGGCCTGCTGGAGTACTTCCAGGGTCCAGTGAGACAGGGATAAAGCCGACGGGAGCGGGCGTACTGCCTTTTAGGACCCCTACAGAACTAGCCAAACTCTCTGAGGCAGGTTTGTCGTAGTCCCAAATCCAACCCGCATCGGAATACTCGTAGCCTTTTTCTCTAGCCATCTCGGGGGGCTTTGCCATCGAGGGCAGATCTTCCATCCTAAACTCTTTAATACCCCCGACAGGGCCGCTAGTCGCCCACTCAAAGGTTTTGGTGGAGGAGTTCCAATAGAGTCTTGCTTGGTCTGATGCTGCTTCAGCCACAGTCTGTGGGACCGGCACCATACGCTGATCTAGCATGGCACCGCTGTATCCTGGGACTCGACGGGCATCTTCTTCGCTGAGAGTCGTCTTCAGTAGGGCGACGACTTGCTCTGGAGTACTGGCGCTTGAGAGATCTCCTCCCAGACCACGGAATGCACTGACTGCTGCATTGAGACTTCGTAATTCGCTATTCAGCTTTGATGCTTTCACGGAACCTCTGGTTCCTTTGAGCATAATGATTCCGACAGAAACCATTATGCCGAGGATAGCGACAATCGCGACAATCTCCACCATGGAAAAACCTTTGCTGTGTGGGCACTTTGTCTGTTTCATAATTACGATAATTATATAATTTACGGTAATTATAGCAGACTAAAGCGAAATCCTCAAAAGTTTTCTTCCCAATTATTTGAGGAGCTCTGCATGAAATTAGAATCAATTCCTAGAAATGATTCTAAGTGCAAGTTGTTAATTATGAGCGGTTTGGCTGGATTTTGACCCGCTGGTCTGCGATTCACAGCTCCAATTTTAGGAGGTACTTTACCTTGGTAAAGTAATTTTGAGACTGGTGCGCTACGCGCAAGGACAGTGCTAGCGCCTGCGATCTAAGTTGCCTCAGCTGGGCCTGTTCTTTCCTAATATGACAACCAATGGGTGATCATATCATTAAAGGGTTTAGGGCGGTGCCTGTTGTGGCCTGCAGAAGATGAAAAGGTGTATTCGCCGAAGAAGACTTCGCCATTTTCGTTATACAAATCGATTCTCACGTGATCGAAATCTTCAGCTAATTTCTTGGCAACGGTCAGCATTTCATCGAAATTATCCATTTCGGGAAATGGTAGACCATGGTTTGGAACGAAACCAACGGTAGCTAGCGAATCGAATCGGATGAGCTCGCGATTGATGTCGTAAATGGAGCGATTGTGCCCTGCGAATCGGTCTCGATCAATTTGAATGAATATGTTTGGCTCTGAACCATCTTTATGGTTAAAGACATAGAATTTGTAGTCTAAAATCCCGGTTTCAGACTCTGGATTCAGATGTTTCTCCACAATGATCTGTGGTGGGATATTAGAATACCACCACTCGTAGTACGATTTACCAAAGTCGTCATTCATACTCTCCATCATTCGAGCTACCGCAGCGGTCGACTTTTCGATGGTATTTTCGGTGATGGGAACAGCGGAACCACTATCGTGGCTCATTTTTACCACGATGTTGTCCCCAAGAGCTAGCAGTTCTTCAGGGGTAATATCTGTCCCAGAATACAGAAGCGGGATGAGATAATCTGCACCTATTTTTTTCCTTACAATACTGCGGACATTGACCTTGTCGGAGTAGGCACTGTACAGATCTTCTTTCAGGTAAAGCTTTCTCCAAATGATCTTCTCATTGAAAGTTTTGGGGTTCTTGAAGTTCGGCCATCGTCTGAACCGGACGAGATAGAGAACCGTTTCGAATAAAATGGGAGGGAGGCTTCGTCGAAAGAAGCTCATTGTGGTGTCCCTTGCGCTGCCTATCATGTTTCTTTTGGTGTTCATTAAAACGCCGGTTAAGGGGTTTAGCTTTCTTATTAATGATAGAGCCGTTGTGCGATTCCTATCAGCTACGGGAAAATAACCCGATACCGCTTAGGTCATCAACTATAATTTCCAAAAAAATTAAAACTTACCGAAAAATGTGGCGTTTTGGTCGGTTATTTCAGTCTGTTTTTCTTATTAAATGTAAGAACTATCGCAAATAAGCGTCAAAGATCTTGAAAATTATGGTAATTGGCATAAAATGTCACAGTTTTAAATTTTCCTCACATGCACGCACAACGTATCTATGGTTTACCTCATCTTCACTTAGTGATTCAAATAACGGGGGCGATTGGCTTGTTCTGGCTGGTTTACTTTCTGGTTAATTTGTTTCGCTTCAGTGGCGCACTGGATTTTCAGACTTACTTAATGGCAGCTCTATTCCTCCTGAGTGCTTCGTTGCTTGAGTTCGTGACTCGGCCGAAGAAGGCTCGTTTTCTTGGAGGTCTGTCAAAGGGCCAAAATTTTGGTGTCAGCGAGCGCCAGACTCTTTTCGTTTTGGTGGCCATGTGCAGTATCTTCGTTCTGCTGGAACTGCCTAGTTTGTCTCGCGTCTTTTTGGCGAGTTTTATGGTTAGTTATTTTGGCTGGATCACCTGGACGAATCGTTTCGGCTTTCGCATTTTGAATCGCGTTCTGTATCGAAATCGACAGAAGGGTTTGTCTCCTACTTTATTGGTGGGATCATCAACGACGGTCGCCGAGTTTAATGAAAATAGTAACAGCCCGACATCTCCTGGAACTTTGATACAAGGGTGTGTGCTGGTTGATACGAATTCAGTGGGTGCGGTGTCCACTGCATCTTGTCCAGTCCTAGGCTGTATGGCGGATCTTGAGAAGGTTTGCTCACAGATGGAGATTCGAGCTCTAATGCTTTTGGGATTGTCGAACCGAAGAGATCTTGTCGGGAAGTTTGATCGCATGTCTAAGGAGATGGGAATTCGTATGATATGGATCGATGATGTCGCCAAGAAATTTGGCTCAGGGATCGGTATGCACCAGATGGGAGGCTATTCGATTATATCACCACGGATTGAGCCTTTGGAAGTGCCTATTAACCGTCTGATAAAACGCTTGTTTGATATCGTGGTGTCCGCTATTGGCATACTTCTCGTTCTACCCTTTAGCATACTTATTGTGGGGCTTATTCACTTGCGTTATTCGAGAGGGCCATTGTTTTACCGGCAGGCTAGGAGTGGAAGAAATGGAGAGGAATTCCAAGTTTTCAAATTCCGCTCGATGAGTGTTTGTAAAAATGACACATTTATTCAAGCTAGGCAGAATGATAGCCGGATTTTTCCTGGTGGCGATTTTATACGCAAATACAGCATCGATGAGTTGCCGCAGTTACTAAATGTGTTCATGGGGCAAATGAGTATCGTTGGGCCTCGCCCACACCCTATCCAGCTAGATCACGAATTGGCACCAAATACAGAAGCCTATAAGCTCCGACATTTAGCAAAGCCCGGAATCACTGGCTTAGCGCAGTCGCGGGGCTGGAGGGGGGAAACCCGTGAACAAAGGCAGATTGAAAGTAGAGTCAGGTTGGACCTCTTTTATATCAAGAATTGGTCGCTGGCGTTGGATATTAGAATCATCTTTGAAACCGCATGGCAGTGTGTGTTTCCGCCGAAAAGCGCATGTTAGAGAGTTGTTTTCTAGAATTTTATCAAAAACATAGGGGTATTTGTAAGGTTTCTTGCTTGGATTCGACTAATAGCCCAAGGCGGCCGGTTCCTTAATTACAAGGTTGATCAACATGAATAATCAGGTCGCTTTTATCAATTTAACAGTATAAATTATAAACATAATACCAGGAAGCTGCTTGAATAAATACGAGTCGCAATTGTGAAAATATGAACGATTTTAGTCTATCGAATGTCGATATCGCAAAAGATTTGGAAGAGTTTCTTGCCGTCTATCAGAGCAAGCCTTTCGAAGCTGGTAATGGTGGTATGACATCATCCCATATGTATGCTTCTTGGGTGATGCTTAGGCATATCGACCCTGAGTATATCATTGAATGTGGGATCTGGCGGGGGTTGGGAACATGGCTGATCGAAACGGCTTGTCCTAATGCGAAGATTATTTCTCTCGACCCAAATTTGTCTAAGCGTAAGTTTGTTTCCGATAAAGTAACATACCATTATGCGGACTTTAGCGAGTACGATTGGTCGGGGCTGGATGTGGATAACACAGTGGTGTTTTTTGATGATCATCAGGATGCGCTCACACGATTGATGCAGTGCAAGTGGTTGGGTTTTAAACACGTTATTTTTGAGGACAACTACAGAGTGGGGGATGGAGATTTCTCTTCTCTAGAGCACATCAAGGCTGCTAAGCTTGATTTCGCAGATGCTGAAATTTGTCGGAACTATTCTAAATTTTCAGAAAAAGTTAAGAGGAAGCTGAAGCGTTATGCGATCAAGTTTGGTCTTAGGAAGGACAAGTCTGTCATTCCTCAGTTTAAAAGAAATCATGAACAGTTGTTCATTCATGATAATGAATTCCTAAACCGTAACCTGGAATCTTTTTGTGAGTTTCCTCCAATCTTCGCTGCAAATGGCAAGGAAGGCATCCTTTCGGAAGATAGGCAGGCAGATTACCCCGAGTTTTTTAAAGAGAGTTCGGATTACAATTTTATCTCTTATTTGAAGATAAAGTAGCTCTTAGCTTGAGGTGTGATCTCTAAAATGGTTGCAGGGATTTGGTTGAATCCTTTTTATGATAATTCAGGTTTTTAATCGATACCTGCACCACGGAGGAGAAGAGGCTTCTGTGGAGAGGATACGCCAACATATTAAAGAGGCCGGCATTGAGGTAGAAAACTGCTACTTCGACAGTGCTGACTGGAAGGGTGAGACGGCGCCTTCAGTCTTTGGTCAGGCTAGGCGCATGTTCTATAATAAGGACAGCGCCGAGCGGTTAGAGTGTGAGATTGATCGACTGAAGCCTCAGGCGCTGCTGGTACATAATGTGTACCCAGTAGCTTCGCCTGCGGTTTATGAAGTCGCCAGCCGACTAGGTGTGCCTGTGATTCAGTATGTTCACAATTTTCGGCCATTTTCGGTTGGAGGAACGCTTTATGCCAAGGGTGTGTTTTGTGATGAATCCCTGACGGGGAATTTCATGAGGGAGATAAGGCTGGGGGCGTGGCAAGACTCAGTAATCAAATCGGCTCTTATGGCCTTAAACCTCAAGCGCCTGATTCATTCGGGGCACCTTGATAATGTTAAGGCTTGGGTCTGTGTGTCGGATTACATGGCTGAAGCGTTTACGACTGCAGGAGTAGAGAAAAGTCGGATTCACGTTCTAAGGCACTCGTGGGACGTCACTGGGAAGCCTAGTGGCATTGACTGCGGTTTTTATCTTTTTCTAGGTCGGTTGGTAGAGGAAAAGGGAGTTCTAATGCTGCTCGAGACTTGGGAGAGGTTAGAAAAGGTATTGGGGGATAAGACTCCAGTCCTGAAAATTGGAGGCGAGGGCCCTTTAGAGGAGGTGGTGAAGCAGAAATCTCTGGAATCCAAACACATTGAACATCTGGGTTTTGTGGAAGGCGTGCAAAAGACTGCTTTGCTTTCGGAATGTCGGGCGATGATGGCGCCATCTTTGTGGA
This sequence comes from Verrucomicrobiota bacterium, assembly GCA_020630975.1. Taxonomy (GTDB): domain Bacteria; phylum Verrucomicrobiota; class Verrucomicrobiia; order Verrucomicrobiales; family DEV007; genus Arctic95D-9. Next base: position 1,962 of record JAHDID010000064.1, on the reverse strand, counting down.
AGGAGCCTTTGGGGTTGGTAGCGTACGAAGCTCAGGAGCATGGAAAAGCGATTTTTTCCGCCAAATCAGGCGGTTTGTGTGAAACAACCGATCACGAATCGACAGGCTTCTTACATGGGCCTGGCGATTGTAACGAGCTGATGCAACAAGTGGTTGCGTATGAAGCGACTAGTGATTCAGAGCGAAGAGAATTGGGTGTAAGGGCTTATGATCGATTGATAAAAAGCGCTAGTCCGGCTCAATGGAAAAAGGGCTTTAGGAAGATTTACGATTCTGCAATTGGCTAGATAAGTAGTATGGCGAGGTCCTTGGCCTAATTTTCGTTCTTGATTTGACTTACCGTTGAAAACTTCACTTAAAGGCGCTGTTGGCCGTTTGTTCTCCGTAGTTGGTTTGGCTGTGATGGACCAGGGATTTTTCGCTGGAGCGAATTTTCTGATGGCAATATCGCTAACCAGGTCTCTATCACCGTCGTCTTATGGTGCCTTTGGTATAGCTTACGCTTTAGTGATGGCTGCTCAATCCATCGTTATTGCTTTGATTGTAACGCCAATGGTGGTTAGTGCGCCAAAGTTTGAACATGCAGAGCAGTATTCGTTCATCGCTACGTTGCATAGGATATCGGAACGATTGGTTTTTTGTCTGGCAGGAATTGGGGCTGTTTTTTGGGTGGTTGGTGGCTTGAGTGGAGTGGAATCACTTAAGTTTGTATCGTTTGTGGTTTTGTTTTTGGCGGTGCTCTACTATTTCAATTTTGTGAGATCCGTGTACTATATTTTCGGTAATCGTATTTGGCCATTTACTGGATCTTTAGTTTATGCATGCTTAATGGGGGTGGTGGTTTATCTCTTTAGTTCAGCAGAGAGCGTCGAGTTATCTTCAGTCTTTATCGCATTAGGTGTGTGTACAGGCCTGGTGGGTTTTGTGTCATCGATTAGGTTGAGAAGCTCGTTGAAAGGTAGAGAGTTCTGGGGCGCGGGAGATATTTGGGAGATTTGTTGGAAAGGCGGCAAGTGGGAGTTGTTGTCGGCATTTTCGGACTGGCTGAAAGGGCAGGGGGCTATTGTTATTTGTGGTCTTTCCTTAAGTTCTAGAGGAGCAGGCCAGATGAAAGTCATTGATAGCCTTGCTGCTCCCGTCAATCATACTAACTCGTCACTTTTTAGAATTATTCAGCCTTATGTTTCTCGCAAGTTTGGTGTTTGGAAAGGTGTAAATCATGTCTTAAAAGATGTTATACTTTTGTGCACAGGTATTATTGTATTGGATTGTTTGATTGTCTTTATCATCTTTCTGTTTAGGGATCTTGTGTTTACCTTTATCCCTAAAGAAGGTTTTTCTGATGCGTATGGTCTCATTGGTTGGGCATTGATTCCTTATGTGATAGCCGGGTTGTCAGCTGTGCTTCAATGTGTTCTAAGGACAACTGGAGCCTTTGAGAAAGTAGCATTAATCAACTTGGCTTCAGCGGTTCTCTTCTTAGGGTTGGCCGTTTGGCTCGGTCTTAGTTTAGGACTTCTAGGGATTGTGATTGCCTCGATCGCGGCTGCCTTGTTGAAGTTTCTCTCGTTAGTAGTATCGATCCTTAGGTTGCTACGGCGGATGGAATTTGCCTAGAGTCCGCCGTAGTTTTTAGGCAGATGGTGCTTTGCCTGTGGGAAAGAGGAAGGACTTCCAGTTAGAAAAAGAAGTGGCCGCACCGCTAAGGGAGGGCGCTAAGGGAGGGCGCTAAGGGAGGGCGCTAAGGGAGGGCGCTAAGGGAGGGCGC
>JAHDID010000064.1:0-94 GCA_020630975.1 Verrucomicrobiota bacterium | reverse complement strand
TGGGCGCTGGGCGCTGGGCGGGAGAAGGGTGACTCGTAGTTGTTTTGCACCAGACGGAACCATACAAACACGACTTTTTTCTAAAGGAATTTCG
>JAHDID010000014.1:34282-122578 GCA_020630975.1 Verrucomicrobiota bacterium | reverse complement strand
AAAACTGTTACCCATGTTGCCGGTTCAAGTGTTACCTATGCTTTCGGTTCATACCCCGCAGCGTAGGCCGTAGCCGATCCATTCCCGACCGATAGAGCCTGTCCGCCGTAGCTAGCGAAGGAGGGAGGCAGGCCGTTGTCTACGAAGCCTATCAGCGGGCGATAGCCCAGCAAAGCTGCTGGGCGCGCAGGCTGGAGAGTGGGTACCCAAACCCAACCACCCGAAGGGTGCTAGTTTGGCGCGCCAAACGCCCACTCGCCATGCCGGAGCAGTTAGAGGGTGAGCCGGACCAGGCTGGCGGTTCGGCGGGCGGCTGGGCGTTAGCCCAGAGAGAGCACGCCAACACCCGGACCTTACCCTAACGACTCGGCCCCAGCGCTTGCGTTGCATGGTGACCGGTAGGGAACGTGACTCGGGTAGTCCAGTTACGGCCAAGAAGTGGCCCTAACATTACCAAATGTCAAATAAGATGTCCCGACCCCTTATTTTTACACCTGACCCCTTATTCTTGCCAACCTTAACGTTGCCCGGGTGACTTACCCTAGAGACTCGGCCCCAGCGCTTGCGAGCAGTGCGTTAGTCGAAGAATAGAGCCGACCAGAGCAGAGCAATTTAAGATGGGTTGATATCTTTCCCTCAATCTACCTCTCACCTTTTACATCACCATTATTCCCAGCGCTTGCGTTACAGGGTAACCGTTAGTGAACATGATTCGTGTCGAGCTATTATGCTAACCCCCTTTCTTATATAAACCCATTTCTTGATGCATCTGGGACTACTTTCGATATTATATCGTCACAAATTATTACTTTTACAAAAAAATCTTTGTTACAGTTACTACATTGTGTATACCCCTCAAATGAGCTCTCAGGGGTAGCGGGTTTACCGCCATTTTTAACACTATCGCATTTAGTCCAACACACTTTTTCTCCAATTGAGTACTCAATCAAATTTAATTTCCCAAACTTAGACTCAACCTCATGTTCTGTTGTCTCGTCGCAATGCGGGCAGGGCAAACAACAAGTAATTGTATTATAGAGACCCATATTACTTACGGAATAATTCGAGTTATAGGAACAGTATCATCTCTAAGAGTTTTTGTAATAAAATTAAATAAACGCTTTTCGAATGTGACTGCTTCAAACCCGGTTTCTTTTGCGAATCCAGCCAAAGCAGCATCACCTCTACCCTGGTCTTTAACAACTGAGTTAAAAACCGACCTAAAATCACTACCTTGAGATAACGTGGCACCGTCTATGACACTTATATTGTGCTGTTCTAAAAATGCTTTCCTTGCTTTTAACTGAGAAGCTGAAATTCCTTTAAATCCTATGAACTCTCGTAGCTGATTAGGGGTAATCTGAGCATTGCTATTCTTTAGCAGCTCTAGTGCAGCTTGACCTTTTCTTGATGTTGGATAGTTCGAAGCTGCTACCAGCACATCGTTATCGAAAAGTCTCTTTGGAAGAGGAGGATTGGTAAAAGGAATGTCATCGAGGAACTCACCTCCAAAGTGATCAAAATCCTTTATCTCACATTCCTGATTGGCCTTTCTACCGCTGAATAATTTTTTCAGCCACGGTAAAACCACGTCTCCACCGAGTTTAAACCCTGCTCCAACCGCAGCTCCTACAATAGCCACTTCAGCGGTAGGGTCTGGACTTTGAATCTCGGCGGTAGTTTTAAGCACTGTATTTGCTGCAGGCAGCACCTCATCACTCACCTTTTCTTGAAAATCTGCCTGAGCGGTCATCATTGTGCCCGCATCCGCTTCTGCCATTAGATCTCTAGGGTTGTGACTACGGTGAACTATCCATTGCCATAAGTTTCCCTTTGGATCGCCCTTTGGCTCCATCCCGAGCACATCCACCGAGTTCACCGGATCATTTCCCACGAACCCATACAGATTAAACCCACCATCTTCAGCGATCGGATCGCGACTCAACCACCTTCCATTCTGTGGATCATAATGACGATAGCCGTAGTCATAGAAACCAGTATCCCGGTCCACTGGCTTGGTGCTGAAGCGATACGGGTTGTTGGCGGCGAAGGGGCCGCTCATGTCGATGGTGCGACCGAAGGGGTCGTACTCGTAGCTGGCCGATAGGCTGCCGTCGGCTGTGTCGATCAGGGCAGCAACGTTGCCGTTGCCATCGTAGCTGACGCAATGGCTGCCGGGGCGATCGCCGTTGTGCTTGTGGATGGCGAGTAGGCCGCCAACTCCGCCTGCGCCTTGCGCGCTGCCGCTGAGGTCGGTGCCCCACAGGTAGCTCTGCCAGGGCTGGGTGAGCGCTCCTTCTTGGCCGCCTAGCTCTAGCACGATATTCCAGCCATCGTAGACGTAGCGGCGCTCGTCTGAGCGGTACCACTCGTTGCCTAGCTTGCGAGTGGCCTTGCGATGGATGCGGCGACCGATGTAGTCGTAAGTGTACTCGACTCGATACTCGGGCGAGCCGCGTGGCGCTAGGCCGGCGCGGGTCTGCACGGAGAGTAGGCGATTCTCGGCATCCCAGGTGTAGTCGTGGTAGCCATCAAAGGTTAGGTTACCATCGAGATCGTGCGCGCGGGTGGTGCTGGCGGGCATCACCACTAGCTCGCTGCGGGTGATGGTATCGCTAGCATCGCCGAGGGTGGCGGTGACTTCTAGCTCTAAGCTGGCTGGACCAGCGCTGTTGTCGACCGCATCCTGGTGCGAGAAATACTCGCCCTGGCGATGGGCTGCAGGCTGACCATTGATCGTAACTGCTGCGGCTGCATCGGCCCGACCGGTGGTGATGACCGCTCCAGGGTAGCCGATGGTGGCGTATTGATTGCGATCGCCACTGGTCTGCGGTGTGTAGCTGGTGGTCTGTAGGCTGCCGCCAGAGGGATCGCCGCCGTGGCTAGCTGTCTGGCGATTGCCGAGGGCATCGTAGCTGTAGTCGAACTGGTGACCAGCTAGCGGAGTGGCATCGGCCAGCCTGCGCTCGGCTATATCCAGGTGCCCGAGGGTATCGTAGCCGTAGTGCCAGTGGGTGCCATCTTCGCGATCGATGCGGGTGCGCTGGTTGGCGGCATTGTACCCATAGGTGAAAGATTTGATCACCGCATTGGCCGCTGCTGGATCGGTGCCGACGATGGAGTGCAGGCGATTGAGGTTGTCGTAGGTGCGGGTATCGACTAGGCGATTGGTACCAGCGGCCGCGTGGGTGATGGTGCCGACTAGCGCGGAATCGGCCACATAGCCATAGGTGGCGGTGTGGTCGCCCTGGCTGGCTGTCTGCAGGCGCGAGCTGCCGGGCTCGTAGGTCCAGCTCTGGGCGAGTGCGCCGGGGGATACCGCTAGGGTATCGCGGCGGTGTAGGGCATCGTAGCCGGGGTCGATGATGACACCGTCTAACGTGCCACCGGAGACGGTGGTCTTTTCTAGCTCGCCGGGTAAACCATACTCGTAAGTGTAGGTGGAGCCGGCGTGGGTAGCGGTGTGGATATCGCCACTGCGACGGTGGGTGAAGGCGACCGCCGAGGTGATGCCATCTGAGTAGGTGATGCTATCGACCTGGCCAGCGTTATTATAGCCATAGTCGATCTCGGTGCCGCGGGCATTGGTGCGGATGTCTAGGCGACCTGCGGTGGTGTAGGTGTAGCTAGAGGCGAGGGCACCGGCGATCTTTTTATCATCGAGACGACCAGTGACGGGGTTGATCGTCCAGGAAGTGATCTGCTGATCGGCGGTGCCGGGATTGGTGGTGAGAGTGGTCTGACGCCCTGCTGAGTCGTAGCCATACTCGCGGGTGTAGGTGCGCGAGCCAGAGACGCGCTGCACCAGACCGGTGGTGTAGTAGTCGGTATCGACAGTGGTGGCATCGGGCAGGGTGGTGATATCGGTGCGACCGAGAGCATCGTAGGTAAAGGAGGTGGTCTGCGCTGCACCTCCGCCTAAGCCAGGGGCCGGGGTGGTCACGCTCTGCAGCTCATCGCTATCGTACCAGGCGTAGGTGGTGGTGCCGGTGCGGGCATCGGTAGAGGTATCGAGGCGGCCTAGGTCATCCCACGCATAGGTGGTGGAGCTGATGGTGGTGCCGCCACCGGTGGCGACTACCTCGCTCTGTAGGCGACCACTGACGAAAGTCTGGGTGGTGGTAGAGGTATCGCCTCGAGTCTGGGTGACGGTCCAGGCTCCGCCGCCGGTGATGCTGGTCTGCTGGTGGCTGGTGATGCCATCGGTAGTCGACCAGCTCTGCAAACCATCGACCGCCTGATCGCTAACGGTGAGCTGCTGCTCGCCGATATCGTCGCGCCAGATGCTGGAGGTGGTGCGATTGACTGTGGTGCCATCGCGCTGGGCGACAGCGTAAGTGGTGCCGGTGATGCGATCGGTGCCGCCAAAATCGATCTGGCCATTGCGATCGATATCGATAGCGGTGTGGCTGCGCTGACCGCGATCGTTGTAGGCGTAGAGAGTGGTCACACCATCGGTATCGCTAGTGCTGACCATTTGGCCGAGGGTATTGTAGAGACTGGTGCTACCTGCGCCAGAGGAGGACTCGGTCTTCCAACGGCGACCGAGGGCATCGGAGTAGCTTTTGGTCCACTCGCCAGTGTCGCTGCTGCCATCGGCTGCGAGCACGTAGCGGGTGGTGGACTGCTGGGCACTCGGGGCTCCCGCTGGCTGCTCGATGCCGTAGGCAAAGCGGTGTGGCAGCGCCCCGGTGCCGGTGACGGATTTCGCCCGGCCATCGGCATAGCTGGCGGTGACGATAGTCGAGCCATCGGCCTGAGTGGTAGTGGTGACGCGGCGGCTATCGACATAAGTGACAGCGGTGGCAGTGGTGCGGCCGAGGGCATCGGACACAGAGCGATTCAGCCCCAGACTATCGGTGACTAGAGTGCTGCGGGTGATGGCTAGCGCACCGCCAGAGTCGGCCTGGGTGAGCACGCGGCCAAGGGCATCGTGCGTGTAAGTGGTGGTAACGCCGAGCCTAGTGCTGGTACGTACCCGGTCTAGCATATCGCGGGTGTAGCTGGTGGTGACGCCGCGCACATTGGTCTCGCTAGTGAGTCCGCAGCAGTCGTAGGCGGCGTAGCTACTGAGGCCGCCGAGGTGCTGGATGTGAGTGGGGCGACCGAGGCCGTCGGTAGCCATGGTGAGCTGCTGGGCGATGAGCAGCCCCTCTGGCTCGGCATAGGTCTGGCTGGCCATGGTGTGGCCGTGGCTATTGGCTAGGGTGACCTCGCGCGTGCCATCGACGAGTGACAAGCCATCGCCAGAGAGCTGACCAGTGCGAGTGGTGGTCTCGCTACCATCGTAGTGAGTGATGGTGCCGGTACCATCTGGGTAGATCATGCTGTGGGTCAGGCCCTGGTAGCTGCCGCTGGAGTAGGTGCGGGTCTTGGTAATCAGAGCATTCTCCCCAGCTGCTAGGGCGCCGGCTACCGTATCGATGGCAGGATCGAGAAGCGATATGTCCCAACGCTCGCGGTAGGTGCAAGGCTCGCCGCTGGGTAGGGTGATGGCGATCTCGTCGCCGTACCAGACACTGACCTGACGAGAGGTGACGGTACCTGCTAGGGAGGTGGTGGTGATCTTGGCAGTGTCTACGGTGGCACCTAGGCCATACTCGCCACTAGCGTAGCTGTGGTAAGTCACACGGTGCTCGCCAGCAGCAGTACCGCGACCAGCATCGAGATAGGTGGTGTGGACCTCGGCGAGGCCATCGGCACCGTAGATCGACTGCGTCCAGGTGCTATCGTAGTCGGTGTACATCTCGTCGACCAGACCGTAGCCAGGCTGACCCTCTGTCTCATGGTAAGTGTAGTAGGTGGTCTGCGAGCCCGTCTCGGCTCCAGCGGCGATATTGAAGCGCTGAACACTGGTGGTCTTTTCGCCAAAGGGAAAAGCTTTGATAGTGGTGATGGTCTTGGAAACCAACGTGCCGTCGGCCTCGAGGATCTGCTTCTCCTTGGTCTTGATGCCATTGGCATCGTAGTCGGTCTCGCTGACACGGATCGAGCGCAGATGGCCATGGGTGGGATCGATCTGGTCGAGTGTCCAGCCATAGGCGCCATCGACATTCTGCCAATGGTAGAGGTGCACGCGATCGCCAAAGGAGCCCGCCTCGGTGATGCGGAAACGCTGGATATCGCTATCCTCATCGCGCTCGAGAGCGAAGGTGATGGTCTGGAAAGCTGTCTTGCCCGACTGGTCGTAGAGATCGCTGGCTAGGTCGTAGGTGCCTAGCTGGGTATCGCGATCGTAAGCGAGGATCTGCCAAGTATCATCGGTGGCATCCGGATCGGTGATATGGAAGAGAGCTGCATCGGTAAGGATCTGTCGGCTGACAGGGGCGGTCGGATCGGCCGCGGCACCTGAAGCTGCAGGGTAGAGTTCTGCGCCATTTCTAGCACCCACATTCAGCGAATGAGCCGTGCCGAGAATCGGGTCGGCCGTCTCCTGGCGGATATCTAGAGAACCGTAGTTCCTGTTAAGTGACGACGTGCCGAGGCTGACGGAATAATCGACTGAGCCGATCTTGGATACGGTGACTCCTGGCGCACAAGTATCGGTGCAGCCACAGGCTTCGGATAGGTCGAAGGGCTCAGAAATATCTCCGAATACCGAACCCGCCACATCGGTTGTTCCTTCGATTCGAATCAAAAACCGCTGTCCCTCCGTGGAGTTATGAAGGAGGGAGTTGGCATTCCAGGAAAGGCTATATTCACCAGGAGTGAAGTTTTGTAAGGCATCAACCAATTCAGGAACTTCCGTCCAAGGATCTGGAGTGCCCTCAACGCGGTAGAGAACCTTCACATTCTCGGATGAAACGTGTTCACCCATTTTGAATTGCAGCCATAATTTGCCGAAACTGTCGATCGAAGGCTGGCGAGTGAACTCGTATCCGGCAGATTTGCGGTAGAGATTGATTGCTTTGTTTTGGACTGTTGTCGTTGTGATCTTGCTATATGAGTAGAACCTCTCATGATCGATTGAGCTAAGTCCTGGCACATCAAAAAGCGCATCACCAGGAGTGGTGCCAACACCGCTGTTTAGCGGAGAGGCCAAATCCGGGGCATCAGAAGCGAACGAAAAAGAGGCTCCGGGCTGAACCGAGGTGACGGTCGCTACCTCTAGGTTTGAGTCTCCTGTGATGGGGACCTCTGTAAATTTAGGAATTACCTGAAAATTGGCCGCATCACTGCCAGGCCGAGGGTCGCTAGGTGGACCATCCCAAAATAAGTGAATATCGAACTCAGCAAGAAACACAGCGCCTCTGCTGGCACTCCAATAAGGATCAGGAACATTGGGGTCATGAATGTACGTCCCAGACCCCTGAACCTCTGCAATCACACTATCGAGCACTCCTTCCGGGCCAAACAAACTTAACTGATCGCTCCGCGATTTCGTCTGCGTAGCCCTATCTGTTGGGTTTCTGCGCGTGACTGAGGTCCATTCTGCAGCCTCATGAAAATACTCTTCAAAAGTCAATGTCAGACTATCTGGATCATAAACAATGGAATCCGGATTCACGTTACCGCCATAGCTTCTTGACTGATAGCCATTTGAATCCCAATAAAATCCGACACCTGAGGCACCATATGTGCCGGCAGATAACTCAGAAGAAAGATGGACAGTAACACGCGCTAAATAACCTGTAGTGAAAACAGTATGCTCACCTATTTTTTCAATATCGACTCCGATCGCTGTATAATCGGCGGCCCAAGCCTCAATAGAGAAAACAAAAGCTATTAATAAGGACAAAACTAATCTAACCCGTCTCAAGGTTTGATGAACAAACCCACGCAACCACACAAAAGGACAAATATAACTTCTCATACCAGTTAAGTTAATAAATACTTGGTTAACCTACAGAGCGACTGGAGTAAAAACCCGGAGCCTTGTGCTGAATCCATCAATGCGAGTCTCATCATCAGCAAACTCACTACTCTCTGAATTAGTTCCGAGCAGTCGCTCGACTTGATCGGATATACCGTCGCCATCCGTGTCTAAGCCTGGATCGATCAAGGATGCTTCGTACTCAACGAAATCGCCGATACCATCGTCGTCAGAATCAGGATTGTTCGGGTTAGTGCCGAACTGAGCCTCGAGATCGTCCGTAAGACCATCGCCATCTGAGTCTACTGGTCCAGGGAATCGAACACCACGCCAACGCACCTCTGTCACGGCAGAGCTAGCTGTGTAAAGAGAAGTATCGACTATCAACTCCTCGCCTGCACTCGATCGAGCCGAAGTGTAGAACAAAATCCCATTTCTCCAGTAAGTGACTTGACCTTCTGCATCTCGACGGATTTCAAAAACATCGCTACTACTGTAAGTACCAAAAGCACCTCGGTACGAACCGCTTTCATAAATACGAAGAGCTCCATTAATGGCGAAAAACAACGCGTACTCAATATCAGTGTAACTGTTGTTTGAATTGTCAACACCCAGACCAATCATGCGATAGGTATTGGTAGCGCCAGGTATCACTCGCAGAGCACCCTCGCCGGGCATAATACGCTGACTAATCGCACCGCTAGCTCCCCAACTACTCCCGCCAGCCGTTCTCCGGAGATCCGTACCATCTACTCCATCAGAGGCTACCGCCCCGACAAGATCCTGCCAAGCGACTGGAGTCCAATCATAGTCAGACCCGTGCCAGCGCAATTCAGTGAGACGAGAACCAGCTGTGTAGAACGACGCATCAACCATCAACGACTCATCGATACTAGCGCGATCCGATGTGTAGAATTTGGTGCCGTTTTTCCAGTAAGAAAGCTGACCATCTGTGGTGCGACAGATCTCAAACACATCATCGGCTGTGTAAGTGCCGAAAGAGCCTTTCAGGGTATTGCCCTCGTAAATCTGAAGAGTGGCGTCGTCGCGGAAGAACAATCCATAATCTATGCCTTCGTGTGTGGGTGCAGCACCCCGAACACTCAGACCAACGAGGCGAAAGGCATCTGACTGCCCTGGGATAACCTGAAGCCCGCCAGCACCTGGCATGTGACGGGCGCTAATAGCGCCACTGATATCCCAACCACTACTGGCGGCAGTGCTTTGAAGATTACTGCCATCCGTACCTGCTGTAGCAACGGACTCTGACACAGCGGTCCACTCGACTGGCGACCAATCATAATCTGCCCCAGCCCAACGCACCTCACTGACCCTGCTATTCGCCGAATAAAACGATGTGTCGACGAACAATTTTTCACCCGCACTGGATCGCGCGGAAGTGTAGAAGATCACACCGTTTTTTTGATAGGTCACCCGCCCCGCACTATCGCGGCGAATCTCGAAAACATCGCCCGACGAATAACTACCAAAAGCACCACGGTGAGCACCGCTCTCGTAGACCCGCAAAACACCATTAATCGCGAAGTATAACGCATACTCGATATCCCTGTAGTCAGCGCTATCATTTGATACTCCCAAACCAATCATTCGATAAGTATTGGTCTCGGCTGGAATCACCTGCAGACGCCCCTCGCCTGCCATGAAGCGCTTGCTGATAGCACCGCTCCCACCCCAGCCACTGCCTGCCGCAGATCGCTGCAAATTCGTGCCCTCTGAACCAGAAGAGGCTGTGACCCCGATGAGAGACTGCCACTCTACAGGCACCCAATCGATCTCAGGCATAACCGCCCCCTCCCAACGAACTTCTGTGACCTTTGAGCTGCTGGTATAAAGCGATGTATCGACAATCAATCGCTCACCAGCACTGGAGCGAGTCGAAGTGTAGATTTTGCCATTGTTTTTCCAATAGGAAACCTCTCCATCAGCGTCGCGATGAATCTCAAAAACATCACCCGCAGTGTAGGAGCCAAATGCTCCGCGATAAGTCCCGTTTTCATAAATTCTCAGACTGCCATTAATAGCAAAAAATAGGGCATATTCGATATCTCTGTAGTCAGCACTATCATTCCCTACTCCAAATCCGATCATGCGGTAGGTGCTCGTCTCTCCTGGAATAACCTGAAGCACACCCTCTGCAGGCAAGTAACGCTGACTCACCGCCCCACTTGCCCCCCAGCTACTACCTCCAGCTGTGCGCTGCAAATTGGTACCATCAACTCCTGTAGACGACACCGAACCAACTAGGGCTTCCCAATCCACTGGAACCCAATCTCGCTCTGGGGGCAACACCGCGCCGCTCCAACGCACCTCTGTCACCTGTGAATTGGCTGAATACAACGATGTGTCCACAATCAGAGTCTCGCCAGCACTGGAGCGAGTCGAAGTGTAGAATTTAGCACCATTTTTCCAATAGGTGACCAAACCAGCGTCATCCCTGCGCACCTCAAACACGTCGTCTGCCGAGTAAGAGCCAAACGCGCCACGGTACGAACCGCTCTCATAGATCCGCAACCCGCCATTGATCGCGAAAAACAAGGCATACTCGATATCTCTGTAGTCAGCGCTGTCATTCGATACTCCCAAACCTATCATACGATATGTGTTGGTCTCTGCAGGGATCACTCGAAGCGACCCTGCGCCAGGAAGGTAGCGCTGACTAACTGCTCCACTCGCCCCCCAACTACTACCCGATGCAGAACGCTGAAGATTGCTACCAACACTACCCGCTGAAGGCGAAGCACCTACTATACTCTGCCAATCGACAGGCACCCAGTCACGGAAATCAGCCGAATCGATTAAGCTGGTGCCGTCCAAATACTCCTGATAATTGCTAACACCATCATTATCAAAATCGTCACCAGGATTAATATCGTAGATCGAGGTCACCCCCATAGCCGCAAACAATGACTCTTCGAACTCGTCAGGGATGTTATCATCATCGAGATCGCCATCGTTTTCAAAAAGCGCAGTCTGTCCTCGCCAACGCACTTCCGTCACCTTGGAAGCAGCCGTGTAGAATGATGTGTCGACAAATAGATTTTCCGCCGAACTAAGGCGTGGCGATGTGAAGAATTTCGCATCATTCTTCCAATAAGTGACCTCGCCAGCATCATCTCGCCGAACTTCGAACACATCAGTTGCCGTGTAGCTACCAAATGTACCACGATACACACCACTCTCATAAATCTTGAGCCCACCATTAATAGAGAAGTACAACGCATACTCAATATCCCGGTAATCAGCACTATCATTAGAAACACCAAGACCAATCATACGGTAAGCATTGGTGGCACCTGGAACCACCTGTAACTCTCCAGCTCCGGGCATAGCCCTCATACTAATAGCCCCACTCCCACCCCAGTTATTACCACTGGCAGAACGCTGCAAATCGGACCCTTTGGAGCCTAGAGAAGACGTGGCACCAATCACCTGCTGCCACTCTACCGGAATCCAATCATCCACTCCACACCACCGAACTTCAGTAATCTGAGAGCCACCCGTGTAAAGACTTGCGTCCACCAACAATGTCTCACCAGCACTGGAACGAGTCGACGTGTAGAACAGCAAACCATTACGCCAATAGCTGACCTGCCCATTCGCTGCACGCCGTATCTCAAACACATCGTCAGCATTGTAGCTACCAAATCCACCTCTAGAAGCGCCACCCTCATAGATATACAAGCGACTACTGGTCGCCAAAAAGATAGCGTACTCGATATCCTGATAACTCTCTGAAGCATTAGCCACTCCCAGGCCGATCATGCGATGAGTATTTACCTCGCCAGGCTGAAACTGTACCGCACCCGCCCCAGGCATACGATAGAGACTAACGGCCCCGCTTGAACCCCAGTTATTCCCTCCAGCCGTGCGCTGAATCGCAGAACCCGTACTACCCTCCGAAGAAGAAACCCCTTGAGGGTAGCTCCACACTACAGGCCTCCAATCTCTAAGATCAACTGAACCGGTCCATCTCACCTCCGTGACCCTCGAATTCGATGTGTAAAATGATGTGTCCACCATCAATTGCTCACCCGCACTTGACCGAGTGGAAGTGTAGAAATTTGTACCATTCTGCCAGTAAGAAATAGCGCCTAGCGAATCCCTGCGAATCTCGAAAATATCATCTGCTGCGTAAGTCCCAAAGGTGCCTCGGTATGTGCCACCCTCGTAAATCTTCAGACTACCATTGATAGCGAAATATAGAGCGTACTCGATATCTCGATAATCCGCATTAACATCGTCTGCTGAGAAGCCGATCATCCGGTAAGCATCGATTTGCCCCGGAACAACTTGTAACTTACCCTCACCAACTAACCGCCGGTAACTGGCGGCCCCACTCGACCCCCAACCCTGACTAGAGGCTGACCTTTGCAAATTGGAGCCAACTATCCCCTCGCTAACTGCAGTCCCAACTCTATTTTCCCACGTCACCGCCAACCAATTATCAACTGATTGCGAAGCTTTAGCGACAGGAGAGGATGCCGCAACGGTCGCCTTCTCATTGTCAGTCGAACTGGATACAGTAGCAGAATTTTTCACATCACTGCTACTGACATCGAACACTGAATTTACCTCAAGTAAGGAAAACAAACCCTGCTCAACCCCATCATCTATACCGTCGCCATCGCGATCCCCTGGAATGCTTGCACCAAATACACTCACCGAGCGGACTTTAGCATATGAGCCAAGCATCCCAACATAAGGCGATAGCGGTTCCCTAGCCGCCTCTACTGTAATCAAGTGACGACCATTGTGAAGAAACACTATATAACCACCTACACGCTCGATCGAAAAAACATCACCTGACTCAAATGAACGCCCTGGTCCTGATGAACCAGAATGCTGAACATGATACACACCTTGAGAAAATCGCACACTATAAGATGTGCTAGACGCCGTACTGAACAAGCCCACTGAGCTATCGCCAGCCCCACGATCGGCTACCCAAGTAACTCCGCCATCATATAGAATCTCCGTATCCGACAGAGCCCCCTCTCTATCACCAGATACCACACCACTCTCGAGCCACTCAGCATCGCCCTGGAAGCGATGCTGTACATTCTCTGACAACTTCCATCGAGGTGGATTATAAAATAGCCCGCGAACTGCTGCAAACTGCCCCTGTGAATCAAGAGATAACTCCACGGAAACTGACTCGGGCGACACCGTTTCCATTTCAAGAACGGGAAGACTAACCCCGGGTAGATCAAAAACATCAACCTGCGTCTTCACCGATCCTGACGAACGGGTCAAAGCGGCATCCACTGTCCCTGTAAACCCATCGGGTGTCTGAGCAAAGAAATGAAAACGCCCTGCACCTGGTGTTTGATAAGCAACCGGTTCTGAAAAATCCTGCCTGCTAATGTCTTGGTGAATCAATCCCGGCTTTCTGCAAACGATAGATCCAAACTCAGCCGTGGAAAATTCGCCGTCATTCCCAGAGAAAATTGACACTCCTGCAAACAAATGACCGGAGAAATCGGTATTAATCTGGCCGTGGGAAACCCAAGTCAACCCGTCGAAGCTAGATGCGAGGTACGCGCTCGAACCTTTGACCTTGATTGAAATCTGAGCAGGGATCTGACCCACACTAAACTTCCTCACAATCAACTCTCCACCTACCTCTCGACGATAAAAAATCCCCATTTCACCCTGGGAATTACTACCTAGAAACACAAATGGCTTCTGTAAACCCTCACCTGAACGCACTTGCACACCAGCAAAACCTAGATCCGGACCAATTACCTCTGAAATGGCAACCCTCACCTCGCAATCATCTTGACATCGAGTCAGATAACTAGCCACCTGATCGCTCTCCTCGGAGAAGCCAGGAGCATCGGTGCTAATCCGCAGCGCCACACCATCGCTAGTCTTAGTATCGGTGTAGAAACCAGTCGGCGTGGTCACCAACCAACTTTGAGTCTCCTCTGAAGCTCCTAGACTAGCTAGAAGGAAACTGCAAATCCACAAACCTAGGAGAAGGTTTAAACGTCTGTGTAAGAAAGTGTGATTACCTGACATTGAATTGAAAAGTTGAATTGGCTAGCTCAATGGAGCTACAACATGGTGACAGCGAATCCAGCCTCACCCAGAACTTTGATGATTTGGTCTTGCCCCACCGGCCCTGATACCGAGCCGATATCCGGCATATCGACTACTATCTCCGTGGCATCAGATATCGAAGACAAAGCCTTTCGAGCCTTCCCTACGCATTTGGTAGGGCATGTCATCCCATCGATACGAAAATGCAGAACCTGCTGCTGATCATCAACCACAAGAGTTGTTGAAGGGAGAGACTCAACTTCTTCTGCTGGCTTCTTGGTGTGATCACAAGAAGTCAAAAGGAAGAGAGTGAAAATAATTATGAAGGGAATCGGTTTGGTCAGAACCATGGCGCGACCATGATGCGTAAGTTAATCTAATGCAATTGAAAAATTTAATATTTGCTGGCTGGATTTAACAATCAAAGAGTCTTTTGGCGTACATTGCTTAACGAAATTTGGTAAAAATCATTCGTAAATCCACAATGGATCGAGAAAATATTAAATATTAATATTAATATGGTTAATGTAGAAATTTAACTGCCTGATTTATTTTCAGATATTAGAAATTCAAATCGAGCCCTTCTGTAGCGGCTGAAAAGGAATTTAAAGCCGCTCCCTGGAGTGGCGAGCCAGATTGCTTTTTCTTATCTAGATAAGATTGTGCGATGGTTTCGCAGTGGGTCTTGAGGGCAGTGTATTTGGCATCCGTCGCCCACTCGGATGCGGGGTTGGCTTTTAGGAAATTCAGAGTGGACATGAAGTCTGGTGACTTACCCTGCTGGATCAGACGGTTGGCCATATCGACAGGTGTTTCTTCGATGGTGAGGAGCACGGGATAGAGGCGACCTCCCTGTGGGGATTCGCGAGAAGAAAGTGCTGGAAAATTCTTTTCGTGGTCGTCTGGAGTTTTACCTATTTTCAAAGGACCTTTATAGACCACTCCGGGCTTTGACCATGGAGTGGATGAGCCATAGCGGTGATTGTCTTGTTGACATTGATTATTGATCAGAAAATTCGGATTAGCCGATACGGTGTGCTGATCGGACCATGGGCCCATGATGGCAAAGTAATTAGGTCCATTGTTTTCCATCTCGTCGTAGGGTGGCCGCTTGAAGGGGGGCATGTCCTCTGGTAGCGTGATGCGATTGTTGGCGATCAGATTATTCCCCGCATCTCCGCTGTGAAAACTCACTTCCTGGCGGAAATCATTTCCATATACCACGTTGTACTCCACCGCATCGCCCTGGAGAGAGATATGCCTCAGTCGGGTGATCTGACACTCGGTAATAAGATTGTAGCCACCCTGGATAAAGAAGTATCCCTCAGCACCGCCTGCTTTATTGTGAGCGCCATCGACCTTTAGATCTCGCATGGTGATGTGATTGGCTGCACAACGCAGCGGATCCTGAGCGGAATTTATGATATTCACCCCATCCACCCAGCAGTCGGTCGAACGCACGATACGGATCGAGATATTCTCATTGTCCGGCATCTCTCGATTGAGTTCGAAACCGTAGTTCCAATCATACTTCGGCTGCCCCCAGCTGCCTTCGATGTGCATGCGATAGATGCCGCATTTTTCCACCCCGTCGAATAGGAACGCACCGCCGGATGTCATCTTGATCGAGCACTTCACGCCGTCTCTCGACTCGCCGATCAGAGACACTCCAGTCGCCATGTCGACTCTGGAGCTGATCGTGTAGTTACCATTTTTCAGAAGCACTCCACCGCCGCCCATTCCCGACACCTCTCGTATCGCAGCATTGATCTCTGTCTCTGAGCTACCTGTGACCGTAGCTTTTATCTCGATGCTCTCCAGTGGTGGGATACCCCCTCGCACACCTGCTGTCACCCATTTTTCGATCTGTGGGTACTGGGCCAGATTGGCTTGAACGATCTTAGTATCAAAGCGCACCCCGGGATCACCGACTCGCAACTGCTGCTGCGCAAACCCTAACTGAACACCTAAAACTACCAACAATATCGATCCCCAAAACACCTTCATAATATGACTCACTGAATGTCAGGGATTTGCTCAATTATTACCCCGTTAGACAATTGGAGTCAATTCCATAGCAATCGTTCATATCGCCTTTGATTATTCTAGCGACTCGGGCTAATTCTTCAACAAACCTGAACTAATCGAAGATTGGGGTTCACGTGATGACAGCATCCTATATTGAAACTTATCCCGCATTAGATGCCGTAGATGGTCTGGTGCATGGCTTTATCTGCCGCGATCCTCAGATCGATGTGAAGACCGACCGGGAGACCGCTATAGCCCGGCTCGAGCCACACTTCGATCGCTGCTTCGCCGAGCTGGGTATCGGCCGAGACTGCCTAGCTCTGGGTGAGCAGGTGCATGGCGCCCATGTGCAGCTCTGTGGGGCAGGCGGTGCCGAGGGCATTTTGTATCCAGAGACTGATGGTATCGCGACCAGCTGCGGGGATCAGTATCTAGGTGTGTATGTCGCAGACTGTGGGGCGGTCTATCTGGTCGATCCTGTCCAGCGTGTCTGCGCCCTGGTCCACTCTGGCAAAAAAGGCACGGAGCAAAAAATAGCCGTGGTCGCTATCCAGCTGATGCAGCAGGCTTTCGGTAGTCGAGTGGAGGACATCATCGTCCAGCTAGCGCCCTGCATACGCCCACCACACTACGAGATCGACTTTGCTGCTCAGATCCAGAGTGACTGTCTGGCAGCAGGGATCCAGCCTGAGCACTACCACGACTGCGGCATCTCGACTGCCACCGATCTGGAGCGGTATTACAGCTACCGCATCGAGAAAGGCCAGACTGGGCGACTGATGGCGGTCATGGGATTCTCCAAGTAATGGAATAGACGATGAGCAGCAACCAATCGATAACGGTAAACGCCCCAGCGAAAACCAATCTCTGGCTAAAGGTCCTCGGGCGCCGTGACGATGGCTTTCATGCCCTGGAGACTCGCATGGTGCATCTGAGCCTAGCCGATAAACTGACTCTGAGTTGGCGAGACACTGAAGGCATCGCCTTTACCTGCAGCGACCCTGGACTCAGCACAGGCGAGGACAATCTCGTCGTCCGTGCGGTGCGAGCGATGGAGCAGCATCTCGGCCAGCGTTTTGGTATCTCGATCCATCTGGAAAAAATCACTCCCTATGGGGCTGGCCTCGGAGGAGGCAGCAGCGATGCCGCCGCTGTCCTGCGTGCCATCAATGAGATGGGAAATTTCCACCTACCCATCGATACGCTCGTACAACTAGCTGCCAGTATCGGGTCGGATGTACCGTTTTTTATCTATGACTGCCCCTGCGATGTCAGTGGGCGCGGCGAGATCGTCACACCTCTGGGTATAGAACACTCGCAGCGACTGCCGATCCTTTTGCTGAAGCCGGCCTTTGGTGTGTCGGCAGCCTGGGCTTACCAAAACTATGCCAAGTCGAAGGAATACCAGCTTGACCCGATCGTGCCACAGACCTGCCCTTGGGGGACGATGGAGAATGATCTGGAGTATCCCGTATTTACCAAATACATCGTCCTCCGCGAGATGAAAGAGTGGCTACTCGCTCGCCCCGAGGTGCACGCCGCGCTCCTATCCGGTAGCGGCTCTACTGTACTCGCTGTGCAAAAAGACAACGAAGGTGGCCAAGCTATCGCCAGGGATGCCGTAGCCCACTTTGGTGAAAATACATGGACCTACTGCGGCCATATCTGCTAAATCATACTCGTGACCGACAAAACTCCAGACAACGAAAGCGCTCGACTCGATCAATGGCTATGGTCGACCCGACTCTACAAAACTCGAACCCTGGCATCCGACGCCTGCAAAAATAATCGAATCCAGGTGAACGGCCAAAAAGGTAAACCTGCTCGACAGGTGCGGGTGGGCGATCGGGTCTCTGTGGACCGTGGCTCTCTCGTACAAGATGTCGAGGTGAAAGCTATCCTGACCAAGCGAGTCGGCGCGAAGCTAGTGCCTGACTACCTGATCGATCACACCACGGAGGAAGTCTACGCTCAGGCCACAGCCGTGCGGCAAGCTAACCGGATGGGCGCTCCTGCCCGCGAAGCAGGCTCGGGTAGACCTACCAAGAAAGAGCGCAGAGAACTGGATCAGCTCATGGATGAAAGCGCTATCGACCTCGAAGCCTTTGAAAAATTTGCTCGGGCGATGTCGAAAAAATAACCGCCCTATGAGGAGAGAGCCGCTGACTCCACCCCAGGTGACTGATCGGGGAAGGTGAACCAAAAGCTGGCTTCTCCGCCGGGTTCTTTCGACACTCCGATCTCACCACCCACGGCCTCTACCGCCAATCGACAGAAAGCGATATTCACACCCGCCTCATAGGTGCTGCTGTGTGGCGTGTTTTGCGATAGCGGGTGCGAATCAATATCGATCTGCCCGTCCAAAGGTCTGACCGTTATCTTATTCTGCTCATCGCTTTCAAAGCTGATCTTGAGCTGCCCTGGCCAGCCTCTCGCCTGGCCGGAGATGTGATCAATGAGCTGGGTCAGGATACGGTGCATGATCGGAATGGAACGCTGATTTTCCGACAAAGTTCCCTCGACCAATACCGATTTGACCGAACTCCGATCTACTAGAGCATCTAGCGAGATCTCGACCACTTGCTCCATGGACAGATCCATACTCTCCAGTTCTACGCGCTGAGCTTCCAATGAGTTCAGGTCCGCCATCGAGGTGAGGACCTCTAGGATGCTAAGAGTGGCTGACTCAATACTCTCGATGGCACTCGACTCAGCTAGCTCTAGACGAGACTCCTCTATCCGACCGATCACCGAAAGCGCTTCTGTCATACGACACATCTCATGGACAGCCATATTCAGCAGCTCATCTTTGACATGCTCAATGCTGGCGGAAGTGCTTTTCCGCTCCGACTGCCCATCGAGCAGCCTCTTCAGCAAGATCGCATTGTGCACACGGAAAACAATGTCTTCGAGGTCTAGTGGCTTGCTGATGTAATCATTCGCTCCAGCCTGAACGCCGCTCGAGCGGTTTTGCTTATCGTTCAGAGCCGAGATGAAAAGAATCGGAACATTCTTGAAATTCTCCGAGGCTTTCAACTGTGCGCAGACATCGAAACCTGACATCCCCGGCATCATGACATCCAGCAGAATCACGTCGAACTCGAAGTTCTGACAAATCGCTATCGTCTCAGGGCCATCCTTGGCTTCGGAGACCGAAAACCCCACTCGCTCGAGATAGGTCTTTAAGATTTGGCGATTCACTGGCTCGTCGTCAACAACCAGAATTCTGCCACTTATTGGGGGATTTTGAGACATAATTGTTCCTTATTATTTTAGTAAATATAAAACATTCACGTTGAAACAAAAACAAAATATCCGTAATTATTAACAAATACTCCACCAGCCAAACATAAAACTATTTGACAGAGTTGATTATCAGGGATTTATGTCACAAGCGACCTCGCTGAAAAGGTACAAAAAAAAGACAAATTCCAGTCCATGGCCGGAATTTGTCTTTCCAAAAGAGTGCCTGACGTGTTTTAGCCTCTCTCTGCGATCGGTGTGATCGGCTGGTCCTCAGTCGGGCCAGTGTAGTGAGTGAGAGGGCGATAGAGACGGCTATCGTCTAGCTGCTCCAACACTTGAGCTGTCCAACCCGCCGCACGAGAAATCGCAAAGATAGGAGTGAACAGATCCGTCGGAATATCCAGTGAGTAGTAAACGGTAGCTGAGTAGAAATCGACATTCGCATTGAGCCCCTTGCGCTCGCGCATGATCGTGGCGATACGCTCAGACATGTTGATCCACTTTGGCTCTCCCAGTTCTTCGGTGAGCTTGATGGCCATGCGCTGCAGGTGCGGGGCACGAGGGTCGAGCACCTTGTAGACGCGGTGGCCGATTCCCATAATCTTCTTCTTATTGACCAGACAGTCCTCGACAAAAGCGTCGACTTTGTCCTCATCGCCGATCTCATTGAGCATGTGGATCACACCCTCGTTGGCACCACCATGGAGAGGGCCTTTCAGAGTGCCAATTGCGGCGGTGATGGCTGAATACATGTCAGACAAAGTCGCGATGGTCACGCGAGCACTGAATGTGGAAGCATTCATGCCGTGGTCGGCGTGTAGGATGTAAGCAACGTCGAGAGTCTTGGTAGCCTCGACACCTGGCTCCTCACCATTGATCATGTACAGAAAGTGACCTGCCTCGGATAGATCCTTGCGCACTGGTGGCACATCCAATCCCTGACGACCACGGTGATAAGCCGCTACCATGAGAGGCACCTTGGCACAGATCGATAGCGCACGCTCTTCGTTCAGCTCGCGGTTCTGATTTTCACCACGAGTATCAGTGAGACCGAGCATACTCACGCCGGTACGCAGCACATCCATAGGAGCCGCATCCTTTGGCGCATTCACTAGGAAACTCTCGATCGCCGGGTGCAGCTCTCTCTGATCGCGCAGCGCAGCGGTCAGCTCATCCAGCTCAGACTGCGTGGGCAACTTGCCGCGGTGCAACAGATAGAGAACCTCTTCGAAGGTAGTGTGCTCGACTAGGTCGTCGATATTGTAGCCAAGGTAGCGCAGGATACCCTCTTGCCCCTGCACGTCGCTGAGTTTTGACTCATTGGCGATGACTCCCTCGAGTCCCTTAGCATAATCTGGTGCGTCCGACATGATCTCTATGAATTAGTAATTGGTTTCTTGGTGTTGGTTGGTTTTCGGGATGCTGCAGGACCTTATTAGCCCATTGCTTTTTTCAGTGCTGCACCCATCTCACTAGGGGTCTCGGCTACGACGATGCCAGCATCTGCCATAGCTGCTTTCTTGGCCTCTGCCGTGCCCATGCCGCCAGACACGATAGCTCCAGCGTGGCCCATGCGCCTGCCCGGAGGCGCTGTGGCTCCTGCGATGAAGCCAGCTATTGGCTTATCACAGTTTTCCTTGGCCCAGGCAGCAGCTTCTTCCTCGGCGCTACCACCGATCTCACCGATCATGATGATAGCCTCTGTCTCTGGGTCGTCGTTGAACATCTTGAGCACGTCGAGGTGAGACGTGCCGTTGATCGGATCTCCACCGATACCGACACAGGTCGACTGACCGAGTCCCATGCTGGTGACCTGCCAGACAGCCTCGTAAGTAAGTGTACCAGAGCGAGACACGACACCGATGCTGCCTTTTTTGTGGATGTAACCCGGTGCGATACCGATACGGCAACCACCGTGAGAATTTTCCCCCGTACCAGGAGTCACGATGCCTGGACAGTTGGGGCCGATCAAGCGGGTCTTTTTGCCCTGCATGCCAGCCTTCACCTTCATCATATCAGTCACTGGGATACCCTCAGTGATCGCGCAAACCAGATCGAGACCTGCGTCGACGCCTTCGAGGATGGCATCGCCTGCGAATGGAGGTGGGACGAAAAGCGCTGAAACGGTGGCACCAGTCTCGGCGACAGCTTCTTCGACGGTATCGAAAATAGGTACTTGGTCGGCAAACATCTGACCGCCTTTGCCAGGAGTCACTCCAGCTACGACCTGAGTGCCGTAATCGAGGCTCAACTGAGCGTGGCGTCCGCCAAATCCTCCAGTGATTCCCTGGATCAAGATCTTGGTATCTTCTTCTACTAAAATTGCCATCTTACTAGGTGGGTGTCGGTGTGGTTAAAGAATGGATGGTTGGCGATAAATTTACGAAATAGCAGCGACGGCTTTCTTAGCGGCATCGGCGAGGTCGTCGGCAGCGATCAGATCGACATCGGAGTTGGCGAGGGTCTCTTTACCAGCAGCTACGTTGTTGCCCTCGAGACGGACGACTAGAGGCACCTCTAAATTCACTTCCTTGGAGGCAGCTACGATGCCCTTGGCGATCACATCGCAGTCCATGATACCACCGAAAATGTTCACGAGAATACCTTTCACATTCGGATCAGAACAGATGATCTTGAAAGCATTGGCTACCTGCTCCTGAGTCGCGCCACCACCTACGTCGAGGAAGTTGGCAGGCTCACCGCCAGAGTGCTTGATAATATCCATGGTGGACATCGCTAGCCCAGCACCGTTTACCAGACAGGCGATATTGCCGTCGAGACCGATGTAGTTGAGGTCGTACTTAGCGGCCTCGACCTCACGAGGGTCTTCCTCTGAAGGATCATGCAACGCCTGGATCTCTGGGTGGCGGTAGAGGGCATTATCATCAAAGCTGAACTTCGCGTCCAGAGCCATCACCTCGCCATCGGGAGTGGTGACCAGCGGATTGATCTCGACCATGTCACAATCGCACTCGATAAAGAGCTTCATGAGCGACTTGAGAGTCTTAGCAAACGCTTTAGCTGTGCCACCGGATAGACCAAGCTTTTTGCATAACTTGCGAACTTCGTAAGCCTGTAGTCCTGCGAGCGGGTGAATGACTTCTTTGTGAATCAACTCAGGAGTCTCTTCAGCGACGTCCTCGATATTCATACCACCCTCGGTAGAGGCGACGATCACTGGGCAGGAGTGCTCGCGATCCATCAGGATAGAAAGGTAATACTCTTTCTCGATCTCAACCGCATCAGCGACCATGACCTTGCTGACCAGCTTGCCTTCTTCTCCAGTCTGGTGAGTGACGAGCACTTCGCCGATCATGTTTTTGGCAGCCTCTTCGACCTCTGCTGCTGTCTTGACGATCTGAACACCGCCCTGGTAGCCATTCTTGAAAGTTCCCTTACCGCGGCCACCAGCGTGGACCTGAGACTTCACCGCGTACAGATTAGAATCAAAAGACTCCGCTATTTTGCGGGCTTCTTCTGCAGTATTGGCGACATCGCCTTTTGGGGTCGGAACGCCAAATTTTTCGAACAGCTCTTTGGCTTGATACTCGTGGATATTCATTAGGTGAAGGACGGCTGGATTGAGCGCGGCTACCTATAAAGGTATGGGCTTGACAAATCAAATAGAAGTTCCGTTGGCAAAGAAATGTCCTATCCCCATATTCCACAATAATCCCATGCGTTATCTCAGTTACACGGAGTTCCTACAGGAGAGTTCCGCCTTTGAAGCAGCGGTCGCCGAGGCGGACTATGTCGCCACTTTCTGCTCTGGCACAGCGTGGCAGACTGCGGCCTGCGACAATCTGTTTGGAGAAGATTTTGGTATCGCAGAGCCTATATCTCACCTGATCCTAGAGAATGACGGCTGCTGGCTGACCATGGTCGAGCGCTACCCAGGCGTCTATTTCCCACTCGAATCAGCATGGATGTTTGGCTGCCCGCTGATCGGCGAGCCAGAACAGGCTATACAGATGCTGCTCAACGCCTGCAAAACAGAAGGCGGCGCTGGGCGCGGCTTTGTGATCAGTGGCGTACGGGAAAACAGCGAAATGTATCGCCTGCTGATCAAACTTGCCCAGGAGCAGTCTCACCGCTGGGAGACTTTTCCAACCACTGACTGCCTCACCATCGATCTGAGCGATGGCTTTGATGCTTACCTCTCGAGACGATCCAAATCCTTTCGCAAATCGATCCGACAACAAAAGGACCTCCCAGGGCTCGCTTATGTCGATGCCTCAACAGTTCCTGCAGACGAAGTCTTTGACCGGATCTTTGCCATACAGGCTAAAACCCATAAAGCCGCAGCCGGTGAGGACATCTTTAGCCAGCCTAGCTACCAGCACTTTTACCGCGACCTCTACGCCAAACTTCTGGATCAGAGGCAAATCCGCACGGTTTTCGCTCAAGTAGACGGGGTAGATGCCGCCTACATCATGGGTGGTGTGGCCTCGGGTATCTACCGAGGCTTTCAGATGAGCTACGACGAAGCCTTTCGCAGCTATTCGCTCGGCAACCGCCTGCAACTGGAGAACATGAAACTCCGCGCTGAAGAAGGTGCAACCCTATACGACCTCGGTATGCACTCTGAGTACAAGGAGCGATGGGCCGATAACTGGCAAGCCTACCGAGGCGTCTTTATGGTGCTCTAAGCAACGAACACCTAGCGTCTCCGACGCTTTGGCGCGGGCGGGCGACGGCGCTTAGGTATCGGCTGGTCTTGCAGCAGCGTGGTGTAGACGTAGTCGAAATTATCCAGTTTTTTGCGCTCGATCTTCTGGCCAACATAGAATTCCACCGCATTGGCAAACTCCACCTCATCTGCGGATAGCAGCGTGAAAGCCTCGCCTTCCTGCTTGGCACGACCGGTACGTCCGATACGGTGCACATAGTCCTCCGCATTCTCTGGCACGCGGTAATTGATGACGTGGGTCACTCCAGAGATATCGAGACCGCGAGCGGCCACATCGGTAGCGATGATCATATTGAAATCACCACTACGGAAGCCGTCCAGAGCCTTGGTGCGATCGCGCTGTTTGATGTCTGAGTGCAAGACAGTTGCTTTAGCCTTTTCCTTTGACTTCAGTTTCTCAAAGAGAGAGTCAGCCTCTTTCTTAGTCCTTGTGAAAATCATCAAGCTCTTGAAGTCGGTGCGCTCGACCAACTCCTCGATCAACTCATCGCGCTGATCCATCGCTACTGGGTAGAAACAGTGATCAACTGTCTCCGCAGGCGAGCGACGTCCACCCACCTCGATCTCGGCAGGCTCCTTCAGCGCCCAATTCGCCAAAGTCTGAATCGCCCCAGGCATGGTGGCTGAGAAAAACAGGGTCTGACGCTCGCTCGGACAGCGGTCGACGATCTTTTTCACATCTGGCAAAAAGCCCATATCGAGCATGCGATCCACCTCGTCGAGGATCAGGTATTTGATACCGTCGAGTCTGATATTACCACGATCGATATGATCGAGCAGTCGACCGGGAGTCGCGATGATCACATCTGGCTTGCGGCTCAATCCTTCGCTCTGCTTGCCATAACCAACTCCGCCGTGAAGCAGCACCACATTCATCGGACGATAATGGCCAAAAAGGCGCATCTGATCCTCCACCTGGGCAGCCAGCTCGCGAGTCGGTTCCAAAATCAAGCACTGCGGGTGCTCTGTCGGGATCATCTGACTGACCGTAGGCAGGGCAAAAGCTGCGGTCTTGCCTGTGCCCGTCTGCGAAGCACCAATGATATCCCGACCCTCAAGCGCGATCGGGATTGCCTGCGCCTGGATCTGTGTCGGCTCAGTGTATCCTGCCTTTTCGACAGCCCTGAGCACAGGTGGGGAGAGATTAAGTTCGGTGAATGCAGGCATGGTGATTCGCTACGGAAAAATGCCACCCTCGCGGCGAACCAAAGTTTTTCAACCCTTTCTCCTAATCCGCTGCGAGGTCAGGATGTGATCCATGGAAAATCTACCAGCGCCAACGATGAATAATGTGGCCATGATGATCAGGTACACCACGATCACTTCGGGTGTGAAATTGTCGGATGTCTTCACTTGGTAGAGCAGCAGAAAGCCAAAAATACCTATGAGAATCAGTGAGTTAACACGACAAAGGAAACCAAGTAACAGCCCAATCGCCGTCAAAAAAGCCGCTAAAATCACCGTGACTGCCAAAGGACTCGGGAGGGGTAGATTCAAATCTGTGAATTGATCGACCAATCCCCACTGTACTTCATCCTGCCAGACATTATTCCACGCTTTTCCCAAATGAATGGCTAACTCGTAGTAAACCAAGGTGCAGACGGTGGCGAAGCGCAAGAACAGCAGGCCGATGTTCACAGACAAGCTGTGAGACTCCACTGAATTACCACCGATGAATCGTAGTGCCATTGCGTAGAAACGGGAAAGAAACAGAAAAAGTGCGGAGCACCACCATAACAACATTCCATAGAAATACCAAAATCTAATGTTTGATATTTTTTACGTTATCGCGAAAATCAGCCCTTCTGACCTATGGACCGCCTCTACTCACTCTATCTGTGGCAGCTAGCGGCCCTCTTGTGCTCTGCTATCTCCCTGTGCAGCTGCTCCACCAAGGTCAGGCTGTACCAGCAACAACCCATCGCAGCGAAGGTCCAGAATGCAGATAACAAAACTATCGCGACTGCATGGGCTAAACTACAGAGCGGCGATCTCGATGAGAGTGTAGCTACTCAATACAACAGCGAGCTGCGCAAACTCGTAGCCAAGCTGCACGGGCAAGACGGCCCACCCAATCTGACCGCTATCGATACGAGCCAGATCCATGGCGCTGATCGAATCGACCAACTACTGATCGCAGATACCATCAAAGTGCAACGAGGCTTTTGCGACAAAAGCAGCATCCCTGGAGTCGGGATACCTGTAGCACTCCGCCTCCAGCCTACAGCTAGCGACCCTCTCGTGCCAGAAGACGGGCTATGGGTCCCTGCTACGGTTGTTTCTGACGGAGTGAATCTGCGATTAATAGATAGCACGAGCCGCTCAGCGATCGGTGTCAGACAGACACCTTTGGCCATGAACTTTGTCGCACCGCTGGCCAAAGATATTCATGCTAGGCAGCGCGAATTTCAGAGGCTGACAGCAGTGCTGAACTACGAGCGATTTTCACCACGTATGGGCATCGTAAGAGTTTTCGGTTTTCATCCAAAAAAGACACCTGTCGTCCTAGTGCACGGTATCTACTCGACCACCAACTCGTGGAACAACGCCATCAACAGCCTGATGCGCATCCCTGAAGTGCGTGAGCAGTACGAATTTTGGGTTTTCAATTACCCCACAGGCGCGCCAATTCCCTTTCTCGCTGAGGAACTGCGCAGCGCAGTGCAACAAGTCACCCAAAGCCGAGCCGCTCTTGGTGCAGAGCGCGAAGGCATGGTTCTCATCGGGCATAGCATGGGCGGCCTAATGGCTAAGGCTCTGACACAGAATAGCGGTCAGAAGCAATGGCAGGCTTATTTCAAAGTCGCTCCCGAGAGCCTACCAATCAGCCGCTCGCAGCAAGCTGAGCTCCGCGCGATGTTTTTCTTTGAGCCCTTGCCGGAGGTTGAGCGGGCTATTTTCGTCGCCACTCCCCACCGAGGAGCTGGGATCACTGGGCGCCGCAGTGTGGAGCTGATCGACGAAGTCGTACGCACACCGCGTGATCTACTGGAGGCCACCAAAGTCTTGAGAAAACACCCTGAACTCCTGACCACAGAAGGCCTACATTTGGTCGCAGATTTCCCCAACAGCATCGAACACATGCGACCCGGCAACAGCCTTGGCGAGCTGTTTTCAGAACTGCCGCTGAATCCTAAGGTGAAGTACCACTCGATCATCGGCAAATGCGATAAAATCGTCGAGCGTTCCAGCTCCTCCATCGATGGAGTCACCTCGGAGGCGATCATCGAATCTGATCATGGCGCGCAGGCCTCTGTCACAGGAATCGAAGAGATCGCTCGCATCCTGCAGGCACACACCACATCCAAGGCTAACTAGGACCGAATTTTCTTGTCCTAAAATTGGATAAATGACAATATCAGGGTGGAAGTGCGCGTTCTTACAATGCGTTCATACCCAAATAATACCCAGGCACCGCTCAGTGGAGCCTGATAAATAATAAAAATAAATACATACTATGAAAAATAAACAAAATCGGTCGAGACAGGGTTTCACCCTGATCGAACTGCTGATCGTGATCGCGATCATTGCCGTACTGGCGAGTTTGACCGCACCAGCGCTTAACAACGTGAAAGCAAAAGGTGATATGGTCAAAGACGTCAATAATCTGAAAAATATCGCACTCGCGTGCCGCAACTATTCCAGTGACTGGGATGGTCTCTACCCTACCTTTGATCTGGATGAGGGTGACGGAGAAGCGGCTGAAGGTGAAACCTCTTTCGGCACATCTACAGATGCCTTCCAGCAACTGATGCCTGAATACATCGACGTGGAAACTGCTTTCTGGAGCCGCACCAAGGATCCAGAGCGTCGTCGTCCGCCAAAAATCGATGGCGAGCTACTCCCTGAGGAGTGCGTTTATGGTTACGCTGCGGGTCAGGATGATTCCTCGTTTTCCAACTCACCACTGGCCTTCAATGGCTTGATGGATGGCGCCGGCGTGATGGGCGAATTCCACCCCTGGTTGAAGCTACGTAAGTGTGTTGTTGCTTATGTCGACGGACATGTGGAAACAAACACCCTCTCTGGGTCAGCGCCTGGTTCTACCGTGAAATCTAAAGATGGTTCAATCGAGAACATCTTTGAAGAGATGGAGCGCGATGATGAGGGCAAAATCAGCGGCGGTTTCCTCGACACCAAGTCAGGTAACGTTCTGTTCCCATAATCTCGGGGTCATTGTACCCTATTTAGCTTTTTCTATACCCTATTGAATTTAGAGTAAAACAGATCAAACTTTCGAGCCCAACTTCAGGTTAACCTGAAGTTGGGCTTTTTTGTGGTACTTGCGATAGCGGTCTGCCGTAGGGATATTGCAGAAACATGGTATTCCGCCTCAATCGCCCTCTTTCACTGCTCGCAGCCTCAGTCTTTGGGGGTTGTGGTGTGACCAGTTTTTCGCTACTCGCTGCTGCGACTGAGATTCCTGAGCCTATCGATGCATTTCTAGAGGCTCACTGTTATGACTGCCATGATGACTCCGTGCAGAAGGGCGGCCTCAATTTGCTCGACCTTGGCTTTGATCTCTCGGATCCCCACGTTTTTGAATCTTGGGTGCATGTCGTCGATCGCGCCAAAGCTGGTGAAATGCCGCCCAAAAAGAAGGCTCGCCCTGAAAAAGACCAACTCGCCAGTCTGCTCGACACCCTGCAGCCGCAACTCTACAAAACCAGCGCTAAACAAGTCAAAGCCAACGGCAGAGTGCACTCCCGTCGCCTGACTCGGCGAGAGTATGAGCACACGCTGCACGACATGCTCGGCATCGATATCCCGCTGGTCGATCTGCTGCCGCCCGATGCCGCGACAGGAATTTTTGAGACCCAAGCCGAATCCCAACAACTATCACACCACCTGCTAGAGCGGTATCTGGAGGTTGCCGAAGTGGCGCTGAAAGAGGCATTCGATCGCGCGCTAAAAGGCGATGAGACCTTTGCCAAAAATCTAAACGGCCACCAACTCGGTAAAGAAGGCTGGAGGGGTGGTAATTATCGCACTCTGCAGGACTTTGCCGATGGCCGGGCGATCTCGTGGCCGTTTCGCCTGCAGTTCTACGGGCGAATGGCGGCCACCACAGTGCCTGATGATGGCTGGTATCGCGTGACGCTAAAGAATGTGCACGCCGTGAACACGGATGTCATCTGGGGCACTCTGAAATCAGGTGCTTGCAGCTCATCAGCCCCGGTCCTTTACCATATAGCCAATATAGAAGCGACTCGGAAAAAGCGCGACCTCACCTACACGGCATGGATCGAGGGCAAATCGATGCTCAAGCTGACACCGGAAGATGCCACTACCCCTCGCCCTGATTGGTCGACTAAAGGTGGCACCGTCAATTTCAAGGGCAGCGACCTAATAGGTGATGGCACTCATGGCATCGCTCTCGATGGCATCCACATCGAGCGGATCTACCCCTACTCTGATCGCGAGCGTGTCAGCAAGATCCTACTGGGAGAGGGCGTGGATTATGATGAGGTGTCCCAGCGATCTCGCGAGAAAAAGAAGACCTTTGTGAACAGTCGTATTCGCTCTTTCGCCAATCGCGCCTTTCGCAGGCCAGTGACTAGCGAGCAGCTAGCGCCCTATCAAAAGCTAGCGGAGCAAGAACTCGCCCAGCGCGGCAGCCCTAGAGATGCGCTGATGTCGGGCTATCGCGCGATACTGTGTTCGCCCCGATTTCTCACACTCTATGAGCCGCCTGGCGATCTCGATCAGCACGCTCTGGCCACGCGGCTCAGCTACATGCTCTGGTCTAGCGCTCCCGATTGGACACTCCGCCAGCAGGCAGACCAGGGGCTGCTGACTGGCAAAGGTCTCGACGAGGCGATCGACAGACTGATTAATCACAGCCGCTTCGACCGCTTTATCGCCAGCTTTTCCGACCAATGGCTGAAGCTAAACGAAATCAACTTCACCACCCCTGATGGCCGCTACCGGACTTTCGATCCTGTGGTGCAGGCCTCCATACTCGAGGAGACTCGGCTGTATCTGCGCTATCTGTTTCGCAACGATCTCCCAGTGAGCCATCTGATCCAAAGTGATTTCGCTATGCTCAACGAGAGGCTGTACCGCTTTTACCGTCTCGACCAAGTTAAGGATTTAAAGCCAAACCTCAAACTGGGCGGCGGATTTCAAAAAGTATCGCTCGGCAACAATCCGCGTGGCGGTCTAGTGACTCACGCCTCGGTGCTAAAAGTAACCGCTGATGGCTCGACCACCTCGCCGATCATCCGAGGGGTGTATATGAATGAACGCATCCTTGGGCGCCATATCCCACCGCCACCACCAGGTATACCTGCGGTCGAGCCAGACATCCGCGGAGCAGTGAGCATACGCGACCAGCTCGCCAAACACAGCAGCAGCGAAAGCTGCATGGGCTGCCACCAAAAAATCGATCCAGCTGGGTATGCCTTTGAGGTATTCGACCCGACAGGACTGTGGCGCTCCCGCTACGGCAGCAGCTCGAAATCCGCAAAAGTCGATCCCTCGGGCATCACCCCAGAAGGACAGCCTTTTGAGACGATAGCTGGATGGAAAGCGATTCACGCCAAGCGACCTCAGGTGCTCACTAAGACGCTAGCTGGCCACCTGCTCAGCTATGCCACAGGTGCAGAGCCCACCTTTAGCGACCGGCCGCATCTCAATAAAATCGTGGAGACCTGCAGTGCCTCCGACTACGGTATGCGCTCCATCTTGACTGAGGTGATCCGCAGCCGACCCTTCCAAATCAAGTAACTCATCTAGCTATGGACAAGACTGTTCACTTCAATTTCAACCGATCTCTTTCACGGCGCGCCGCGCTGCGAGCAGCTGGAGTGTCACTGACGCTACCCATGCTAGATGCTATGAGCCCCGCCTTTGCGGCTTCAGCACCAGCCAGGCCAAAGCGCTTCGTTGGCATCAGTCTATCCCTAGGCCTGCACGCCCCCAATTGGATGCCCGAGGGAGCCGGCACCCAGTACAAAGCCTCGAAATACCTGCAAGCCCACGAAGATCTGCGCAAAGACTTCACCATCGTATCCGGCTCGTCTCACCCTGGGGTGACTGGTGGGCATACAGCTGAAGGCAGCATCTTTTCCGCCTGCCCTAATTCACGTGGTAGCACCAGCCGCAACACCATCTCTCTCGATCAATTGATGGCAAAGCACCTCGGCCACGAGACTCGCTTTCCCTCCCTGGTCCTAAACGCAGGCTCCTCGAACAGCCCATCCTACACCGAGAATGGCGCCATGATCCCTGCCGAGACGGATCCGATTCGTCTTTTCAATCGGCTATTCAAACCAGACGCCAAATGGGAGCGCGATGCTAAAGCCAAATCCAATCGCCAGGGGCAAAGCATCATGGATGTGATCGGAGCCGAAGCAAAATCCTTGCAGCGCGAACTAGGTAAAGGCGATCGTGACAAGCTGGACGATTGGTTCACCAGCGTGCGCGAAATGGAAAAACGCCTCGAAGCGCATCAAGCTTGGGTCAACAAACCTAAGCCCAAGGTAAACGCCAAGCCTCCAGAAAAGGTGAATCGCAGCAACGTCGTCCATTACGAGCGCACGATGCTCGACCTCATGTATCTGGCCCTGCAGACCGACTCGACTCGATTCATCACCCTGCACCTACCAGGCAGTGCAGGCGCAAAAGACATCGAAGGAGTCGAAGAGGGCTACCACAGCCTGAGTCACCACGGCAAAGATGAGGAAAAACTCGACCAGCTAGCCCTCGTGGAGCAAGCCGTCATCGATGAGTGGGCGGCATTCCTGCGTCGTCTCAAGTCTTCTGAGCAACCAGATAGCAATCTGCTGGAAGACACCATGGTACTACTCACCTCAAACCTCGGCAATGCCTCCAGCCACAACAACCGTAATATGCCCGTGCTGTTTGCGGGCGGCGGATACCAGCACGGCAGGCACCTGGCCTTCGACCAAAAGAACAACTACCCACTACCCAATCTGTACCTGAGCGCCCTGCATCGAGCAGGATTGGAGTTCGAGCAATTCGCGACGAGCGAGGGCGAGATGGAGGGCTTGGTGTAGAGCCGCCCTCCATACATCCATCAGATTTGTTGAAAATCAGCGTTAATCAAAACTCAAGCGCTGTGTCCAGTTTTTTCCACAAAAGGACGTTTTCTCGGTTGCTTACCCCTTTCTTTGAAAGGAATGTAGCCGTCAATTTTTTTAATTAGGAAATATTAAACAACTGACGATGTCATGACTGATCTCTCGAAGTATCGCAATATCGGAATCTTCGCGCACGTGGATGCGGGAAAGACCACTACCACTGAGCGTATCCTCAAGCTCACAGGTAAGATCCACAAGATCGGTGAGGTGCACGACGGCGCTGCTACGACAGACTTCATGGACCAGGAGGCTGAGCGCGGTATCACCATTCAGTCAGCGGCTACCACTTGTTTCTGGAATGATCATCGCTTCAACATCATCGATACTCCGGGTCACGTTGACTTCACTATCGAGGTGTATCGCTCGCTGAAAGTTCTCGACGGCGGTGTCGGTGTATTCTGCGGATCTGGCGGTGTGGAGCCTCAGTCCGAGACCAACTGGCGCTACGCCAACGACTCGAAGGTCGCTCGTGTGATCTACGTGAACAAGCTCGACCGTCTGGGCGCTGACTTCTACCGCGTGGTCGACCAGGTGAAAAACGTACTCGGTGCTAAGCCACTGGTGATGACTCTGCCTATCGGTATCGAGGATGGCTTCGCTGGTGTCGTCGATCTGATGACGATGAAGGCATGGGTATGGGACGACTCCGGCCAGCCTGAGAACTACGAGATCACCGACATCCCTGCTGATCTTCAGGAGAAAGCTGAGCAGTACCGCTCTGAGATGATCGAGATGGCTGTCGAGGCCGACGACGATGCCATGGAAGCCTACCTAGAGGGCAACGAGCCAGACGAGGCGACTCTCAAGGCCTGCATCCGCAAGGGTACCATCAACCTCGACTTCTTCCCGACTTACTGTGGTTCTTCTTTCAAGAACAAAGGTATCCAGCTAGTGCTCGACGCGGTTGTTGATTACCTACCTTGCCCAACTGACGTGCCACCTCAGCCAGAGGTCGACAAAGAGGGTAACGAGACTGGTAAGTTCGCTGAAGTCGATCCTAACAAGCCACTGCGTGCGTTGGCTTTCAAGATCATGGACGACCAGTATGGCGCCCTGACTTTCACTCGTGTCTACTCCGGTAAGCTCGAGAAAGGCACCAACATCCTGAATACTTTCACCGGGAAGACTGAGCGTGTCGGCCGTATCGTCGAGATGCACGCCGACTCTCGTGAGGAGATCGAGTCTGCTCAGGCAGGCGACATCGTCGCTCTGGTCGGTCTGAAGAATGTGCAGACCGGTCACACACTCTGTGATGAGAAAAATCCTGCGACTCTGGAGCCAATGGTATTCCCAGATCCGGTGATATCTATGGCGGTATCGCCTAAGGACAAGGCAAACGCTGAGAAGCTAGGCGTCGCTATCGGTAAGATGGTGAAAGAGGATCCTTCCTTCTACGTCGAGACCGATCAAGACTCCGGCGAGACCATCCTCAAAGGTATGGGCGAGCTGCACTTGGACATCAAGGTGGACATCCTCAAGCGTACACACGGTGTGGAGGTAGAAGTAGGCGCACCTCAGGTGGCTTACCGCGAGACGATCACGGCTCGCACCGAGGACAGCTACACTCACAAGAAGCAGTCTGGTGGTAGTGGTCAGTTCGCTAAGATCGACTACATTATCGAGCCTGCTGAGCCGGGCGAAGGCTTCTCTTTCGAGTCGACTGTTGTTGGTGGTAACGTGCCTAAAGAATTCATCCCAGCTGTGGAGAAGGGCTTTAACCTTTCCAAGGAAAAGGGTGTGCTCGCTGGCTTCCCTTGCTTGGACTTCAAGGTGACTCTGATCGACGGTGGCTTCCACGCAGTGGACTCCTCGGCTGTGGCATTCGAGACTGCTGCTAAGGCAGCTTATCGCCAGACCATGCCCAAGGCAGGTGCTCAGCTCCTCGAGCCTATCATGAACCTCGACGTCTTCACTCCAGAAGACCACGTGGGTGACGTGATCGGCGACCTCAACCGTCGTCGCGGCATGATCAAGAGCCAGGACACCACTCCGACTGGTGTGCGCATCAAGGCAGAGGCACCTCTGAGCATGATGTTCGGCTACATCGGCGACCTACGTACGATGACATCGGGTCGCGGCCAATTCTCCATGGAGTTCGCACACTACTCACCTTGTCCACGAAACGTCTCTGACGAGATCATCGAGAAGGCTGCTGCTGAGAAAGCTGCTGCCAACAAGTAATGGCTGCCTAGGCAGTTCATACGACTGAAAAATTTGGAGCGGCGGTGCCTTTCGTGGGTGCCGCCGCTTTTTCGTACGCTTTAGCGAACGCTCTTAAGACTAGGAAGGATTCGTATTTGAACTTTGGGGGAACAATTTGGTTGAAGAGATAATTAGGGTACCTAAGATGCGTGTGGAAACACACACATGGCAGATAAGAAAAGCGATAAGCCGGCGAAGCTCACGCCGATGATGCAGCAGTATCAGGATATGCGACGCAGTCTGCCTGAAGACGTACTGTTATTTTACCGGTTGGGAGACTTCTACGAGCTGTTCTTTGAGGATGCCAAAGTCGCTGCACCGATCCTGAATGCTGCGCTGACCAAGCGCAATGGGATACCCATGTGTGGGGTGCCTCACCATGCGGCTCAGGGCTACATCGCCAAAGCCGTGAAAGCTGGGAAGCGCATCGCTATCGCCGAGCAGACCTCGACGCCCCAGCCGGGTAAGATCGTCGAGCGCGAGATTTCACAGATCATCAGTGCCGGTACGATCGATGATATGAACCTGCTCGATGCCGAGCGGTCCAATTATCTAGCAGCGGTGTACAAGGCCAAGCGCAAGTTTGGCTTGGCTTTTCTGGAGCATACCACTGGAGAGTTTCGCCTGACTGAGTTCACCGATCTCGATGGACTACTCGATGAGCTATCGCGCCTGCGTCCCAGTGAGCTGCTGTATGCCGATGAGCAGGGCGAGGTGTTTGATCGCTTGGCCAATGCTCAGGACTACGATGGCTATACCTTTATCTACGATCAGGCTGAGTATGCGCTGAAGCAGCACTTTCAGGTACAGACGCTCGATGGCTTTGGCTGTGGCGATATGATCGCTGCTGTGGGGGCTGCTGGTGCGATCCTGCACTACGTCGAGACCCAGCTACGCCGCAAAGTCGATCACGTCTGCTCGCTGATTCCCTACGCTAGCGAAAACTTCGTGCTGATCGATGCTGCTAGCCAGGCCAATCTCGATCTAGTGACTAGCCGCTCCGGCGGGGTTAAGCATTCGCTGCTCGGCGCGATCGATCGCACCTCGACACCGATGGGTGCGCGTAAATTGCGCGACTGGGTGCTGCACCCGATCCGCGATCTGCAGGTGCTGACCGAGCGCCAGGATATGGTAGCCGCAGCGATTGGGCAGCACTTTGTGCTCAATCAGCTCCAAGAGACCTTCAAAGAGATCCGCGACGTCGAGCGCACGCTCAGTCGACTGAGCCAGGGCTCGGGCAATGCACGAGATCTGAAGGCCCTGAGTGTCTCGCTATCGAAAGTGCCGGATGTGAGAGCCCATGTCGATGCCATCCAGGGCGGCGTGCTCGGCGAGCGACTGCAGCGCGAGATGGGCGACTTTGGCGAATTGGTCGATATGCTCGAGGGAGCTCTAGTCGAGGAGCCGCCTGCAGCCATGAAGGAGGGCGGTATCTTTGCCGACGGCTACAGCCGCGAGATCGATGAGCTGCGCAGTGCCGCTACCGAAGGCAAACAATGGATCGCCGAGCTACAGAGCCGCGAGCAAGAGCGCACTGGAATCTCCTCGCTGAAGGTGAAATACAACAATGTCTTTGGCTACTTCATCGAGATCACCAAAGCCCACCTCGATAAGGCACCGACTGAGTACACGCGCAAGCAAACCATGGCCAATGCCGAGCGCTTCATCACGCCCGAGCTGAAGGAGATGGAGAACAAGATACTCGGCGCCGATGAGCGACTGCGCGCCCTCGAGTATGAAGAATTTTTGAACCTGCGCGAGACCGTGCTAGAGCATCTGGAGGCTATTCAAAAGACCGCCGCTGCACTGGCCGAGCTCGATGTGTTGATCGCCTTTGCCGAGGTGAGCCGCTTGTTTGACTACTGCCGCCCGGTGCTGAATGAAGGGCGCAACTTGTCGATCATCCAGGGAAGACACCCCGTGCTCGATCAGAATATCGGCGAAGAAAAGTTTGTGCCAAATGACACCAGACTCGACGGCGATGAGCACCGGCAGATCCTGATCACCGGGCCAAACATGTCCGGTAAATCCACCTACATCCGACAGGTGGCCCTGATCACACTGATGGCTCAGATAGGTAGTTTTGTGCCGGCCCAGAGCGCCGAGATCGGGCTCGTCGATCGTATCTTTACCCGCGTGGGTGCTAGCGATGATATCGCCAAAGGCCACTCCACTTTCATGGTCGAGATGACCGAGACGGCAGTGATCGTCAATAGCGCTACCGACAAAAGCCTAGTCGTGCTGGACGAGATCGGCCGTGGCACCTCGACCTATGATGGGCTGTCCATTGCCTGGAGCGTGAGCGAGCACCTGCACGATCAGGTCGGTGCGCGCACCTTGTTTGCCACCCATTACCACGAGCTGACCGAGCTGGCCGATAGTCGTCGCGGCGTGCAGAACTACAGCGTGGCCGTGCGCGAGTGGCAGGACCAGATCATCTTTCTACGCCAGATCGTGCCCGGTGCGGCAGACCGGAGCTATGGTATTCAGGTGGCGAGATTGGCCGGTTTACCAGATAGCATCGTCGATCGGGCCAAAGCGATCCTAGATAGTCTTGAGGGAGGAGCAGCGGTGCCACAGCCGCAGCTCGAAGTGGTGAAACCCGCCAAGCCTAAGGCCAAGCGAGCGACCAAGAAAAAAGCCACCCCCAAGGAAGAGGTGGCTAAAGTCGCTGAGCCGGCTTTTGAGGAAGAAGACGAAGATCCGCAAATGCTGTTGTTTGGCTAATCACTGAGCTGCGAGCAGCTTCTTCTTTGGAACTTTTAGCTTCTGACCGACTTTGAGATCGCGTGGGTCATCGATCTGGTTGAGCGAGATCAGCTCCTGATAGTCGACCTTTAGTCGCTGAGCGATGGTCCATGGGTTGTCGCCATTGCGGATCACATAGACCTCGTGGCCATCGGCATCGAAAGCCGGCTCACTAGCTGATGTTAAAATGGTAGCCGATTCCACCGACTTAGCAGGGATCTTGATTTCCTGCCCGATTTGCAGACGCTTGGGGTCTGAGAAATCATTGATCTCGACCAGCTTCTGATAGCTCACACCAAACTTCTTGGCGATGGTCCAGGGATTTTCACCACTTTGGATCGCATAGGTCTGCGGCGTGTCGTCTGCGGCTGCCGCACTCTGCGCATCAGCGACTGGTAGTGTCGAGGCGATTTTAGTCGCTGTCCCCGTGCTGACCTGCGGTGCTGGAGCGGCTGCCGCCTTCTTCATACCCGGAGCATTCACTTTGATCACCTGACCCGCGATCACTGATCGAGTCGGAGACATCCAGTTGATCTTTCTGAGCTGCTCACTGGTCAGACCAAATGCATCGGCGATCGAATCGACCGTATCTCCAGATGCCACTGTGTAAGTGCCATTCTCAGACATCTTCGGCAGACTAGGTCCCTCATCGATGGGCAGTGGTAAAGAAAGAGTCAAAGATGGCTCTTCAACAGACGCAGCAGCTGGTGCGGCAGGCTCTGGCGCAGGCCCACCGACTTCCTTAATTTTCGTGGCCGCTTCAGGCAGTGGCTGCGGCCTACGGTTTTTTGACATATTCCATCGCCACGGATTGTTGTTTTTCACTGTGCCAGTGGTGATTTCGCCATCGGTAGTGAATGAGACTTCCAGAGGAACATTCTGCAGAGGCTCCGGACTAGGGATAGCCAGAAGTTCGTCCTTTGCTGTGCCATCCGCAGAGACTTGGATTCCTCCCAGGATCGAGCTGGAATTAGTGGATTGAGCTGGTGACAGAAAGGGGGTGATGACCAGGGTAGCAATAATAAGAATAATCTGAATGTTTGGTTTCATCGGTGATCAATGTAACCAAATATTTAAAAACTTCTAAATAAATTTTAAAATATTTTCATTCTTGGCTTATTTGCTCAGGGCAATACCGTCTGCACCTTGTCCGCCATTGCCTTCCCTAAGCTGCCCTGCCCCTCGGCATCGAGATGGATGCAGTCGGTATCTGGACAAGTCGCATGGTCGCCAGCGTTGAGAAAAGCCACACCGCGATCCTCGGCCAACTCCTGGTAGGCTGTAGGCATCGCCAGCGACTTCTCTGCTGCGCCATCGAACAAATGCCAGAAAGGGCACTGTGCAGGGTGCAACGGCACGGGGCAGACCATCAGCACCTGTGGAGCCTGCTGGTCCGGGCCCGCAGTGCTAGCGAGGATCATATCGACCAAAGTGATAGCTCCCTGCGCGATGGTCTGCGCGGTCTGATTGATGTGATTTTTCAGATCATTGGTGCCGAGCATCACGATGACGAGGTCGATCGGCTTGTGCGACTCGAGCACGACTGGCAGGTGGTCTTTTCCACACTTCGATACCGTGGGCTCGCAGGGATCAGGCCAGACGGTGGTGCGGCCATTCTGGGCCTCCTCGATGACTCGGTAGTCGCTACCCAGCGCTGCCTGCATGACACCCGGCCAACGCGTATCCAGTGGGTAGCGCTCGCAGGCAGATCCTGGGATGTAGCCCCAAGTATTGGAGTCGCCGAAGCATACGATGGTTTTTTGGCTCATGCTTCATGGCTATCACATGTCAGTTGATGTGGCGAGCACGAGCTTTAGGGTAGCGGCATGATGAGGCAGCTATTTTACATTCTACTGGTGACCACTGTCGTATCGCTCGGGCTGGACTGGACTGCCATCGCTGCAGAGGAAGGCAAAAAGAAAGACTCCGACAAAAAGTCCTTCGCCGAAACCATCGAGGACTGCGACCTGCATGAGGGGCTTTTCAATCTCTACCAAAACCGCGACGATGGCACCATCTATCTAGCGATCCGTAATGCTCAGCTAGACCGGGAGTACATCCACTTTGCCTACGTGCTCGATGGGGTGGCAGAGCTCAGCACCTTTCGCGGCCGCTTCTTGGACGAGCGGATTTTCACCATTCGGCGATGGTACGACAAGATGGAGTTTGTCGCGGAAAATACCGCCTTCTACTTCGACCCAGAGAATGCCCTAGCACGCTCGGCCGATGCCAATATCTCCGAGGCGGTCATCGCCTCGCTACCGATCGTAGCGACTACCGAGGATAAGACGACTCACCTGGTGAAGGCGAGCAACTTGTTTCTAAAAGAGCTATTCTCGATGATCAAGCCGACACCGCGAGGCGGCAAAGATGACAAGCAAGATCGACTGACCTTTGGCAAACTCTCCGATGAGCGCACGCGCTTTTACGAGCTAAAGAACTACCCTGAGAATACCCTGCTACGTGTGAACTACGTCTACCACAATAGCGAGGTGAAAGCCTGGGGAGACGATGATGTGACCGACGCGCGCTACATCACTGCCAAAGTGCAACACTCGCTGATCGCCGTGCCGGACAATGACTACCTCTCGCGTCTGGAGGATCCACGAGTCGGTTATTTCACCACTCGCAAAACTGACCTGACCTCTACCAAAAGTGCCAACTACCGCGACGTGATCCACCGCTGGCACCTGCAGAAAAAACAACCAGGAGCCGCTCCCTCTGAGCCAGTCGAGCCAATCACCTGGTGGATCGAAAATACCACGCCTATCGAGCTGCGTGATACCATCAAAGCCGCTGCCGAAGCATGGAATCTTGCCTTTGAATCGGCAGGGTTTAAAAACGCCATCGTCTGCAAGGTACAGCCAGACGATGCCGAGTGGGATGCTGGCGACATCCGCTACAATGTGATGCGCTGGACGTCCTCGCCTGATCCGCCATTTGGCGGCTACGGCCCGAGCTTCGTCAATCCGCGCACCGGGCAGATCCTCGGCGCCGATATCATGCTCGAGTACGTCTTTCTCACCAATCGAGTGCGTCTGCGTCGTCTGCTGCAGAGCAGCGACCCGGTTCGCGCCGACCCGCAGCGCTTCCCTTTCAACCGGATGGCCAAACCATCGCGGCACGCTTGGTGCCAAGCCGGATCGTATCGGCAGGACGACGCCATCGCTGCCCGCGCCTCACTGCTAGCGGCAGGTGCTAGTCAGCTAGAAGTCGATCAACTGGTAAAGGAAGCGCTCTACGAACTGATCCTGCACGAGATCGGCCACACTCTAGGGCTTAGCCACAACTTCGCCGCGAGCAACCTACACGACTTCGATCAGCTGCACGATCGAGCGCGCACGGAAAAGATGGGCGTCACCGCCTCGGTCATGGACTACAGCCCGGCAAATATCTCACGCGACCGGGCTAAGCAAGGCCAATACTACACCACCGTCCCTGGGCCCTACGATCACTGGGCGATCCGCTATGGTTACTCGCCAGCGGCTACTGATAAAGAAGCCGAAGTCACGGCT
Source organism: Verrucomicrobiota bacterium (assembly GCA_020630975.1). GTDB lineage: Bacteria > Verrucomicrobiota > Verrucomicrobiia > Verrucomicrobiales > DEV007 > Arctic95D-9. Next base: position 82,168 of record JAHDID010000014.1, on the reverse strand, counting down.
GCTATCCTCGCCGAATCGACCAAACCCGAGCACGCCTTTGGCAACGATGCCGACGACATGCGCTCGGCTGGCCGCGGTATCGACCCACGCATCATGATCAGCGATCTATCGAGCGATCCTATCGCCCACGCGGCCGATACCATGCAACGCGTGCGTGAGACCATGGGCGGACTGGTCGACACCTTCCCCAAAGAGGGTGAAGACTACCACGAGCTACGCACCGCTGTCTCCTCGCTGATGTGGAGCTACCGCAGTGCGGCTACTATCCTGTCGCGCCAGATCGGCGGCGTGCAGATCGATCGCTCCATGCACGGTCAGCCAGGCAGCACCGCTCGCCCCTACGAGCCGGTGGCGGCCGCTGATCAACAGCGGGCCCTTGAGGTTCTAACAGAGGGCGTCTTCGGAGCCGATGCATTTAGCTTTCTCAGCTCCGACCTGATCGCCCACGCTCAGGTACGTCGCCGTGGCTTTACCATTTGGGAGCTAGAAAACGAGGATCCGAAAATGCATGCCACCGTGGAGCAGATCTACGATACCGCGCTCGATCATTTGCTACATGAAAAGACCCTGCAGCGCATCATCGATAGTTCCCTGTATGGTAATGAAATCACAGTCGATGATATGCTACCTCGTCTCCATCAAGCCATCATGACCGGCGGCGATAACATCGGCAGCTTTCGCCGCGATCTGCAAATCGACTATATAAAACGCCTGGCCAAGATGACAGGGCTTAAAGGTGAAAATAACTACCCCGTACAGGCACAGAGCCAGGCAGTTTTCTTACTCGAAAAACTGGTCGCAGATTTAGACGCACGCTCGTCAGCTCATGCCGCGCACCTAAGGAGGCTAGCGGTTAATGCACTGGAACCCTGATAGATAATTCACCCTACCGAAACGAAAAATGCCCCGCGCAGATGGGCTTAGGTCTGCGCGAGGCGGGGTGGATTAGAAGAGGGGGAAGTGTTTACTTCTCCAGGATCTTCGCTAGGGAGGCTACGGTGCCTCCGATGTTGGCGACATCGCTGGGGATGATGAGAGTGTTGTTCTCTTTGGCGAGATTGCCGAACTGATCGACATACTGCTCGGCGATACGCAGGTTCACGGCGTTCTGACCACCGGGTGACTCGATCGCTTGAGCGATGGTGCGAATACCGTCGGCGGTTGCATTGGCGAGTAGCTCGATCTCTTTGGCTTTACCCTCGGCCTCGTTGACCTGCATCTCGCGATTCGCTTCCGATTGCTTGATGACTTCCTGCTTCTCACCTTCAGCTACGTTGATCTTGGCTTCACGCTCGCCTTCCGATTCGGCGATCACGGCTCGGCGCTCGCGCTCGGCGCGCATCTGCTTTTCTAGGGCATCGCGCACGCTTTGTGGTGGGGTGATATTGGCGATCTCGTAGCGAGTGATTTTTAGCCCCCAGGGATCGGAAGCTTTGTCCAGCGCGGTGATGATGTTGGCATTGATCTGCTCGCGCTCTTCGAAGGTGCGGTCTAGCTCTAGCTTACCGATCTCGGAGCGCAGTGTGGTCTGGGCGAGCTGGGTGGAGGCGTAGAGGTAGTCTTCGATACCATAGCTAGCGCGCTTGGCGTCGAGCACTTGTAGGTAGAGCACCCCGTCGATCTCGATCGATATATTATCCTGCGTGATACACATCTGCGAGGGTACATCCACTGCCACCTCTTTGAGCGAGTGCTTGTAGGCGACTCTTTCCAGGAAAGGAATCAGAATGTGGAAACCCGCATCCAGTGTGCGCGAGTATTTGCCGAGTCGCTCGACCACAAAGGCTTTTCGCTGTGGCACGATGCGAGCGGATTTGAGAAGGACGATAGTGATCAGTAAGACCACTCCAGCTGCTATGATGATAGGTATGAGTTGTTCCATTGTTTAATTAAGCGGTTTGAAGAATAATTGGTTGTTTCGTTACTTAGAGAGAGGTCTGACGTGTAGACACAGCCCGTCGACTTTTTCGACTTCGCAGCGGGCATCTTTGGCGATCGCTGCGGTAGAGGTGGCTTTCCATTGCGCACCCTTTAGCTCGACCTGCCCATAGCCACCGGGCTCGATCGCCTCTAGCACGACTACCGATTTGCCGACGAATTCATCCATCAGGTCATCGCTATCGTTAGTGGCTCTACCGAGAAACCAGCTTTTCACAAAGCGGCGTAGACCGAACAGCAGGGCGACCGATGCTCCGGCGAAGATCCATAGCTGTGCAGTGAGCGAGTTCACCCCCAACAAATCCAGGCCAGCCACGATCCAGGCGGCGACGCCGAGAAATACCAAAATGACACCCGGCACAGCTATCTCTAGCAGTATCAGTACCAAGCCAACGAGAAACCAAACAAGCGCAGTATCCATGACACTGGTATTGAACCACGCTAGACGGAGACGTACGATTATAAGTTCGCATTCGGTTTATACCGATGCGAAAGTCGGCAGCCATGCAAAAACCAATCAGACCTTGGTACTGGCCCGACGATGGTCAGCCCGAGCGCACCGAGCCTTTCACCTGGATCGTCGATGATGTGATCGCTGCCTCGTGGTGGCCGGATCCGTATGTGTTCGACATCTACCGGGAGCAGGGAGTACGGGCGGTGGTGAATTGCTGCGAGTTTGATAATCGCAAGGACGTGCCCGACGACTTTGCCTACCACTTCATCCATGTGGCTGACTACGGTGTGCCGACCGATGAGCAGCTCGAACACTTCGTCGAGCTGATGGATGAGCACCATCGCAAGAAAGAACCGGTGGTGGTGCACTGTGTGGCGGGCTGCGGACGCACCGGCCAGTTCATCGTGGCGTGGTGTGCGGCAGCTGGGTACATCCCCAAAGGGACGGACCCAGTCGACTGGATCCGTGCGCGTCGCCGCTGCTGTCTGGAGACCGAAGATCAGATGAAGTGCGCGCGGCGGCTGACACAGCGGTATCGCAGCGCGAGGAAGGGGGACTAAACTCAACGTTTCAATATGTCTATTTCAGAGAATCTACAGTCGATCGAATCAAAGATCGTGGCCGCTTGCCAGCGCTCAGGGCGGGAACGCGATGAGGTGCAACTGATCGCGGTGAGCAAGACTAAGCCACTCGACCTGATCCAAGATGCCGTGTCTGCTGGGCAGCTGCACTTTGGCGAAAATCGCGTGCAGGAGCTGGTGGATAAGCAGCCGCAGCTGGGCGACGAGGCGCAGTGGCATCTGATCGGTCACCTGCAGAAAAACAAGATCCGCAAGGCGCTACCGCTGACGGACCTGCTACACACGCTGGACTCCATTGAGCTAGCTCGACAGGTGAGCCGCATCGCTGGCGAGGAGGGCATCACTTGCCGTGCGCTGGTGCAGGTGAATATCTCCGAAGACGAGGCCAAGTACGGCTTCTCCGCCGAGGCGGCACAAGCCGCGCTGGATGAGCTGCTCGAGCTGCCTCATATCGAGATCCGCGGCCTGATGACGATTCCGAAATTTGATCCAGACCCAGAGGCGACCCGGATCCATTTTGCGGCGCTGCGAGAGCTGCGCGACTCGCTGGGTGTGGACCAGCTAGCAGAGCTATCGATGGGCATGAGCCACGACTTTGGTGTGGCGATCGAGGAAGGCGCTACCCTGGTGCGCGTGGGGTCGGCTATCTTCGGAGCGCGAGGCTAAGCCTGCCAATCACCCTGCCGCGCCGCATGTTAGCACTTCAAAAATCAAAAATCGCACTCGTCATTCTCCATTCAGCTCTACCCTCAACCCATGCCTCAAGCAGCTGGAAGAGCTGATCTATGATTCCTGATTAGCGAATTGTGATTTTTGATTTACCTCGTCTCACCTCGCGATCACTCGCCCCAGCCTTCACTGGGATTGGCTTCCTGCAGCCGCTGCTTAGCGATGTCATCAGAGATCTTGTCACCCTCTTCTTCGATATCCCAGTTGGTTTCTATCGCGCAGAAATGACTGTATAGCTCCAAGACCGAAGGCGACTGCTCAAAGCTCTGCAGCGATGACCAAGCGCCACGGCAATCGATGCCATAGGCTGTGATAGTCTGCTCCTCATCGTCGGGAGAGGGGTAGGTAAACTCGAAGAGGTAAGCCATCGAAGTTTTCTCTTCGTCGTCCTTAGGCTCTTTATTGTTATCTTCCTCCTTCTGAAATGGCGGCCAGATCAGCTCTCGTTTATCAATTTGCTCGATGGATAACGGCGGTCCATCCTGCTCATCGAGCAGCCAAGCCACCATATTGGATTTCGCTCTGAAATCGGGCTCCTGCGCCGCAGCTGGGATCTCTGCCGCCAGATCCAGCTCTCGGAGATAGCGCTTCGCTTTGTTGGAGTAATTCACGTCCAGGCAGCGATCTTGGAGAGATTTCAGCCCCTGAGCGCCGCCATTTTTGGCATCGGCCCAGGCCGCTTCCATCTGGATGGCATTGCTCTTGTGGTCGATCACTAGCGGCAGCAGTTTAGCGCGCAGCGGCTCATCTACGAATGCCAGAGATAGCGTGGCGTGAAAGGTTTCATCGCCATTGGCTCGGATCATCTTCTCCAGAGCTACGCCGCCTTTCTCGGTATTGTAGGGGTGACTAATGGTGAGCTCCTCGGCGTCGATCATCAGATTGTTCACCTCGCTCATTAGCTCCTCGGCGACAACTCCAGTCGGGGCGGCTTCTCGGAAAGCCTGCAGGATAAACTCGCTGGTCTCGGACTGGTCTTCGATCTTGTCGAATAGATAGCCCCAGTTCGGATCATCAGGCGCGACTTCCATAGCAGCGAGACGACCGAGCAGGGGTTGGATCGGAGGATGCTCGAGCAGCCCGAAGGATCCCGCGATGCGCATGCAGTTCGACTCGACCTGCTCGCTGCGCTCCTCTCGATCGAGGCGGCGCTCGATGTAGCCGAGCAGATATTTCTCGGTCTTTACCAAAAACTCTTCACTGAGTTCCTCATCGCCGATGTAGTCGACCAGCTCGGCTAGCTCCGCGATATCGGAGTGGCTATCGGCATCGCCCTTGAGCACCTGCTTGATAGCAGTCACTGCCAGATCGATTTCGGCAGAGCTGGTCGCTCCGATATCGTCTTCCAGATTGTCGAATATCGCCACCAGATCGCCACCCTTCTCCAACCAGCGGCTGAGCTCGGAGTGTAGGCTGATGTCATTGATCGCATTCCACGCATCGACCAGCTCTGCTTGGGTCAGCGAAATGGGCTGCTCGCCAGTATCGGCCACGATTTTTTGCGCGACCAGCTGAGTCAGTGGGGTCAACACATCGAAATGATCGGCATTAGGGATCGAGAACGCCTGGAATGGCACCTCCTTTAGCTTGGCGATGCGCTGCATGCGCTTGGCGGCTGCCACGTAGTCTGTGATAGCCGCCCCCTCGATGTAGAAAGTCGGAGACTGAATGTAATGGGTGTAGCGAATCGGGCTGCGCAGCTCATGATCGCGGGTGCTATCGATGGAGTAAGGCGTGTTTTCAAAGCCCTCACCATCCGACATGACATCCAACATATCAGGCGCACCGCCAAAGGAGAAGACGCCGCGACACTGCACACCAGATACCGCTGCGAGCAGAGCTACAGTGCCGCCAGTACTGTGCCCACCGATGTAGACCCGCTCGGGATCGACGTAGGGCAGCCCCTTGGCGTACTCGATGGCAGAGAGAAAGTCATTCACCTCGCCATAAAAGAGCTCAAACTCTCCTGGGTTACCATTCTCACCACGAAACGAAGGACACATCAGAACAATCCCCGCCTCGCGAAAGGCACGAGCTGATTGGTCATTGAGACGCGATGGCTCATCCCACAGGAAGTCACCGATACCGCCCCAGCCGCCGGAGTCCCAGATCATCACAGGGTGCTTTTTGCCATCGCCAGGGTCAGGCGTGAGGTAGGCTGTCATCTCACCACCCTCAGCGGGATAATGGACGAGCTGAAAGATCTCGCCATCGGGCTGGTCGGGCGCGCCAGATGGCTTGTAGTTTTCATTGGGCTGCCACTTGGTCTGATGGGGCTTTCGATCTTCGAAAAGAGGCTTTTCTGCTAGCCCGTCTAATAGTGCGTTCTGACTGACTTTTTGTAGAGAAAAAACTGCTAGCACAACCAACAAGACAAAAGCACCTGCGGTAATCCCGAGCAGCCACCAGAGCCATGCTAGGGAAGACTTCCGAGGTGTAGCGGCGACTGACGCAGCAGGCACTCGCGGCGGTAGCGGAGGCGGTGTGGCGCTGAGAGACTGGGCGCTCACAGCATCGCCGCCGCCATCTGGCCACAGCAGTGCCGCTGCCTCGATCTCGCCCGCTGCGATGGCAGAGCGCACCTCAGCGTCTGCTATAGGTTGCTCAGATGGCTCCCGCGCCTCGGGAGCAGTCAGGTAGTATTTCATCACCCAGACTCGAGACTAGCTACTGCTTTTGAAAACCGTATACCCCAACCAGATCGCCACGATCAGCGCCACACCTACCCAGTGTGGCGGAGCGGGGAGCGGTATCTGAAAGCGGCCACACGCCGCACCTATCCCAAAGGCAATGACGATGGCGATGGCTTCTTTCATGGGAAAGCAGGGCGATTGTACCCTATTGAGTGAAAATTGTACCCTATTGAATTAGGGCTCGTTTAGATCATACCGAGCTTCATTTTGCCCTCTTCAGTGATCATGTCCTGATTCCACACCGGATCCCAGACCAGATCGACGCGTGCATTGTCGATCTCGTCGAGCACGAGGATCTTTGACTGGGCATCGGCTGCGATAGTCGGGCCCATGCCGCAGCCAGGTGCGGTCAGAGTCATCTTCACCTCTACGTTCTTTTGCCCGTCTTCCTCGACGACTTGGCAATCGTAGACCAGCCCGAGATCGACGATATTCACCGGGATCTCGGGGTCAAAAACTTGCTTCAGCTGCGCCCAGATCGCGCCATCGAGATCGCCTGCCTCGATGGCCACTTTGGTCTCGTTTTTCTTCTTCTCCTCAGCTTCTAGATCGATGCCCAGCGCATCGGCATTTTCAGACTTGATGCGGGCCAGACCCGACTGCGTGGCTACCGTGTAGGTCCCACCCAGTGCCTGAGTGATCATGACCTTGGTGCCCATTGGCAGATTGATCTCATCGCCACTAGGGATCTGGATGGCGTCTACGTCGCGAGTCAGTTCGATTTCTTGGTGAGTCATTTGCGTCGACTGTAGTGCCAAATCGGCTCAAGTCTACCGCGGAGAGATGAGGTAGCTGTGGGCCTTCGTCACTTCACGGAAACGAAAGTCAAGATTTCCCAAACAATGCTTCGGCTAGCTCGCGGCCTTTTTCGATACCTGCTTTGGAGAGATAGACCGACTTTGCTTTACCGACAGGATCGGAGATTAATTCTGCTTCGTGTAGCCGCTCCATCACATCCCAGTCGAACGACTTCCAGACTCTTGCTACACCCTCAGGCATGCCTTTCTCTCTCCAACTTGCAAGATATAAGAGCGCTATCACAGCTTGATCGATTTTGTCTTCATCCACATCCATACTGAATCAGAAACGATCAAAACTGGCATCTCGTAGCCCTACAAATGCTCCTGAAACCAAGCATCGATATCCTCGACCATGGGCATGAACCACGGATGACGATTCCAGCAGCCGTGTTTGCCGCCCTCGTAGTGGGAGAGGACTTTGGTGGCGATGCCTAGGGATTTCAGTTTGTTCACAGATGGATCGACTTTGCTGGGATCTTCGGCGCCGCCGTATTGGAAAAGGATCGGCGGGGTAGCGGCGCTGATGTGCTCGTGGGCATCGGCTAGGCGATAGAGGTCGGCTTTCTCCTCGACGTTGCCGCCGAATAGCCAGATGGCATTCGGCTTCTTGTTTTCCTTCATCAGCGAGCGCTCGGCTACGCTGCCAGTGGCGATCTGCATGGGGCCGGACATGACGACCGCAGCGTGGACTGCGGAGGAGGCGCCGGGGTTTCCACCATCGCCGTGAAGAGCCTCGACATCGGCTGTGGTGGCGAGTAGTCCAGCTAGGTGAGCTCCAGCCGAGCCGCCGACTACGCCGATACGGTCGGCATCTGCCCGGTAGTCTGCAGCATGGGCGCGGATGTAGCGCACTGCAGCGTGGCAGTCGTGGATATTGGCAGGAAATTTGGCCTCGCCGCTCAGTCGGTAAGCGACTGCCATGGTCACGTAGCCGCGACGCGCCAACTCTAGGCCCATGGCACGAAACTTCATCTTATCGCCACTGTGCCAACCACCTCCATGGAGGATGATCGCTACCGGATGCGGACCATCACCGGGTGGGACAAAGATATCGGCGAGCATGTCGCGGGTGCCATAGCTGGCATAGGTGAGATCGAGATGCGGCTCGACTCCATCTGGCACGGCCACACTGGGCTGAGACTTGGCTTTCTCCGGATGCCACTGGGCTGGTGGCTGAGGCGACACACCTGAGATGCGCATGCGCTGCAAATATAGACCGCCGAAGCCGCTGATGTAGAGATCGCGCAGATCAGTGCCGCCAAAGGTACAATTGATCGGCCGCTCGGGCACGGCGATGCGGTCGAGCAGCTGGCCATCGGGTGCCCACACCCAAATATCCTCTGGACCGGCGCAGTAGACATTGCCCGCGCGATCGATAGACATGCCATCGGCGCCTTTTAGATCGGGCTGACCATCATCCATCTTGGCAAACACGCGGCGATTCGACAGCGAGCCATCCGGCCCGACATCGTAGGCGAGGATGTTTTTGGGCACATACTCGGCGACGTAAAGGATACTCTCATCGGGGCTAAGGATCAGGCCATTGGCGGTCTCGGCATCGTCAGCGACGACACGCAGCTCACCACCACTAGGCACGTAGACGACCTGCCCAGCTCGAGTGAGTGTGTAGTAGACGCCGCCACTGCGATCGACGGTCAGATCATTGGGGCGGCGGGTTTTGTCCTGCGCCAAGTCCTCTGCGCTCACCTGTACCTCGTCCTGACTTCGCTCCTCGCGATAAAAGATCTTGCCGCCTGCATTATCCGAATAGTAGAGCCGACCGTGATTGTAAAAACTGGCGCTAAACTTGCGGCCTTTCTTGGGGCCTGCTAGCCATGCCTTTTGCGAGGGGACATAGCGCTCTGCTTTCTCAGCCTTGGGGTCAGCCACTGTCAGTGCCCAGCCATCCCAGGCAGGGCCATCGGCTAGACCGAAACTCTCAGCGGTCATGACATGCCTGAGTGGCACACCAGGGGCTACAGGAGAAATCTCGCCCTGGGCATGGAGGGTGGATGCGAGCAGCACGAAAAATGAACCGAGTCGGAAACAATTGGTCATAAGAGAGCAATGCCTAGCTCGTTCCGGTGTTTCAACCAATAAAACCACCGGCTAAAAGCAATTGCTTTGGCTCAGTGTCACAAATTAGCAAAAAATCTGTAATAGACTAATGCTGTGGTGTTATGCAAAAGATGGAGGATACTCCCTGAAACTGCATCATCACCTTCACACATTCGATTCACCTTTCCCGATGAAATATCTAACACCGTTACTTCGCTCTGCGCTAGCTATCGCTCTGCTATCGCTACTCACCCCTAGCATCAGTCAGGCCCAGATGCGCGAGTGGACCTCTTCAGACGGGCGCAAGCTACAGGCTGAATTCGTGGGCACAGCAGGCGCTGGTGCGACCGCATCGGTGAAGCTGAAGCTCGAAAACGGCAATATCATCAACTACCCTATCGCTAAGTTGAGCGAGGATGACCGCATCTTTGTGAAAAGCTCGCTGCCCAACGATACCGCCGCTCTGGCCGCCGAGATCGACAAGCTGGTGCTAGCCCGCATGAAAGAAGCCTACTATGGCCTGCGCAAGGATCTGGCCGAGCTGCCACAAAACTCCACTCTCACCAATGCCGAGAAGGCCAAGCGAAAAGAGGAAATCGAGCGCGAGATGGTGATGTGCGTGCCCAATGAGAAGACCAATGACTCGCAGTTCATGCGCCGCGTGTACCTAGACATCGCTGGCCGTATCCCGACCTTCGACGAGGCCAGCAAATTCCTCGGCTCCACTTCGCGCAGCAAGCGTGCTGAGCTGATCGATGAGCTACTGGAGACCGATGCCTACGCGATGCGTATGTTCAACTACATGTCCGACCTGCTGCGCGTGCGCGATGGAGTGGCCATGGAGGGCAATGGCCTGAAAGCGATCTCCTACATGGAGTGGATGAAAGACAGCCTGCGCGCTGACAAGCCTTTCGATAAACTCGTGACCGAGATGCTGACTGCCGAGGGCACCCTCTGGGACAATCCCGCCTCTGGCTACCTAGTGACCGATCAGGGCATGCGCCTGTGCAACCTGTCGAATACCTTCACCGTCTTCCTCGGCACCGAGATCACTTGTGCGCAGTGCCACGACCACCCATTCGAGCAGGTGAAGCAGCTCGACTTCTACCGCATGGCTTCTTTCATGGGCGAGTATGAGACCCGCACTCGTCTCGACTTCAATCCACGTGCCGAGGCACAGCGAATGAGCGGCATCCTGGAGCGCGCGGGCAAGCTGCGCCCGAATACCACATTCGACATCGGGCTGAGCATCATGCTCAACAGCAATCGCACCAATGTGAACGACACTGGTAACCAAACGGTGGAGCTGCCGCACGACTACAAATACGACAACGGCGAACCCCACCAGCAGGTGCGCCCCGGCGCCTACTTCGGCGATACGGTGAATATCGAAAAGCACGCCACTCCTCGCGTGGCCTTCGCCGACTGGATCACTTCGCCGACGAATCCTCGCTTCACCGTGAATCTGGTGAACCGCATGTGGAAGATCGCCTTTGGCCTAGGTCAGATCGAGCCAGTCGACAATATCCCTGGCCACCTCGACGGCCAGGCGCAGAACTACGCGCTACTCCAGTTCCTCGAGCAGATGATGATCGACCAGAAGTACTCGCTGAAGGACTTCTTCCGCGTGATCTACAATACTGAGACCTACCAGCGCAAAGCCGAGAGCCTCTCGCCGACGCTGACTCAGATCGACAATGGCGCCTACCACTTCCCTGGCCCCATCCTGCGCCGCATGAGTGCTGAACAGGTCTGGGACTCTATGGTGACTCTGACCACCGCCCACCCCGAGCGTATGCAGCGCCGCGGAGCCGAGGCCTACAAAGAGCTGATGAACATGGACTACACCACCATGACGACTGCTGAGCAGATCGAGGAATTCAAGATGAAGCACCGCACCATCGGCCAAGTCTCCGATGGTGAGGGCGGCATGATGGGCAGCGGCGGCATGGGCATGATGGGCCGCAACAATATGGTAGGCCGCGTGGGTGGTCAGCAGATGGTGCGCGCCTCCGAGCTCGATGTGCCGATGCCAGCCAATCACTTCCTGCGGATCTTCGGCCAGTCCGACAAGATCTTAATCGAGAATGCAACCACTGTGGGATCGACTCCGCAGGTGATGACCCTGCTGAATGGCAGCATCACCAATGCCGCGCTGACTAGCAAGGATGCCTACCTGATCAAGGAGATCGCCTATGGAGAGGGCAAGAAAGGCGACAAGATCGAAAAGATCTTCCTCAGTGTACTGGGCCGCATGCCCTACCCTGCAGAGAAGCGTGCTGCCGCCTCTGGTCTGCGCGCTCGCAATGATCGCGATATCCAGCGTAGCGATGCAGAGGCTGAGGTAGCCGCTATCGGCGACGTCATCTGGGCCCTGGTCAACACCCGCGAGTTCCTATTCGTCCAGTAGATCGGATTGTACCCTATTGAATCAAAATTGTACCCTATTGAATTTCACCAACTGAACCCTAATTCCAAAGAGAATCATGATCGCCCACGACCTAAAGAAGAAACTAGGCAAACTCGATGAGCAGAGCCGCCGACAGTTCGTAGCACGCACGGCCAAGACTGCGCTCGGAGTGAGCGTGGTGCCAGTGCTCGGTGCCTCGCCAAAGGTGCTGGCAGCCGGCGGAGGAAAGGCAGAGCACTGCATCTTTTTCTACATGAACGGTGGCATGACTCACATGGACACCTTCGACCCGAAGCCCGGTACCGAGACCGGTGGTAGCACCGCTGGTATCTCGACTGGTGTGGCCGGTGTGCAGATGGCTGAGTTCATGCCCGAGCTGGCCAAGCGTTTCTCCGATATCGCTCTAGTCCGCTCGATGACGCAGAAGACTGGCGACCACCGCGGTGGCTCCTACTGGATGCACACCAGCTACCAGCCACGCGCGACTATCATCCACCCGACTATGGGACCGTGGGCTGCCAAGATTCTCGGCAAAAAGCACGAGACTCTACCAGACTCCGTGGTGATCGGTGGCGGTGGCAATCACCCTGGCTCCGGATTTTTTGGCCCTAGTCTCTCCCCCCTGCCTATCGGCGATCCCGATCGCGGTGTGCAGGATGGCGAGATCCCAGAGATGGTGTCTGAGAAGCAGTTCGACCGTCGCTACAAGCTGATCAATACTTTCGACGAAGTCTTTCAGCGCGAGTTCAAGACCAACGAGGTGGCTGCTTACAATCAATTCTACGATGAGACTCTGAAGCTGATGAGCTCTGAGGATCTCGAGACTTTCAAGCTGACCAATGAGCCTGGCTACCAGGCCAAACTGGAGAAGTATGGCGACTCTCGTATCGGCAAAGGTGCCATGCTCGCCAAACGCCTGGTCAGCTCGGGTATCCGCTTCATCGAGGTGACTGCTGGCGGCTGGGACATGCACAATGATCTGTGGAATGCCATCCCAGAGCGCGCAGGCTCTCTCGACATGGCGCTGGCCGCTCTGATCGACGATCTCAAGGCCGAAGGCCTCTTCGAGAAGACTCTGATCGTGCTGGGCACCGAATTTGGCCGTACGCCAAAGATCAATGCCAACGGCGGTCGCGATCACCACCCACGAGTGTTCTCCACCATGTTTGCCGGTGGCGGTATCTCCGGTGGTCAGGCCTACGGCAAGTCGGACAATCTCGGTATGGCTGTCGAGGAAGATCCTGTGGATCCACGCGACTTCAATGCCACCATCGCCCACGCGCTCGGTATGGATCTGAATAAGGTGGTCTACTCCTCGTCTGGTCGTCCATTCCTAGTGGCTGGTCACAAGTCCGATCGCGAGACCGGCAAGGTGATCACCGAGGGCAAGCCGATTGCTCAGCTTTTCTCGTAGAGAAAAATTAGATCGACTAAACGATTCTTTCACATCAGGTCAGCAGGCTAGATTCTAGCCTCGCTGGCCTGATTTGTTTTAGAGTCTGGTAGCGCCTCTCGCTTCTGCGATCTAGCTACGTACAGAAGAAGAACGTTTACTTCTCCAGTGCCTTCTCGGCGACCATTTTTACGATCTCCATCTCTTTCTCAGACAGTATCATTGCCGCTTTGATCCTAGCCTCCTGAGCGTCGAATCGCGCCTGCCATAGCTGACGGGTTTTGCTGGAGGTCGGATTTTTGCGAAATTCGTAGCGGAGTTCATTCAGTAGTTTTTTGTTCTCGGCGATCTGGTCTTCATGCGCACGCTCTAGATTATTTCGAGCTTCGGCCTCGCTAAACACATCCTTGATCCACTTGTCGTCAGGATTCATATCCAGCTCCTGGATAGTATCAATAGCCTCACGATAGGCCGCCTCACTGGTCCTCAATACGCTGGCTACCTTGGAAGCAGATGGCCATACCCAGTTTGGAAAATTATCATCGTCATAGTCGCGATCGAGCTTTTCCAGCCATTGCTTGCGGCGCTCAGCTCGGCGCTTGGCCGTCTCTTCGATCTCCCGCCATTCTTCTGCTACTTCTTTAGCGCTATCGACCAGCCACTGGCCTTTGCGTCGTAGCTTATCCCTATTAGCTGGCGAGTTGGGATCATCACCAGGCAGACTGACTGGGATAGGATCATCAGAGTCCACATCGGTGCCTAAGACACGATATAGTTGTACTGGGGACAGTCGCTCGAGAGTCACGGTGAGCCCCTGCGCGTACTCATCGTACCGACTCGCATCTACACCAGGACCAGCGTCCGCAGCGATGATAGACGCAATGCGGCTTGCGTCTAAAGATTGCGCATTCACCGAGTGAATGGCAATGAGGGTTAGAATAAGGGAGAGTGAGCGGAACATGATCGTTAAATTATACTCGATATGATTTTTATGTAAATTACAATTATCGCATTTCTGCAATTTTGTTTCAAATTGGCTTACCGTGATTAAGAGTCGGAAGTAATAAGCATTTGTTAATCGACTCTTTCATACATTGATTGACACTTTCACGATTCATTCAGATCATCTCCTCCACATGAATCTCTGTCCTCCCCACCTCTGGACCCGCTTCTGCTCTTGTTACTTCGTCGTCATTTTTCTCCTGTCCCATCTCGAAGGACAAGAGGCCGGCCTCCGGCAGTGGACCTCGACTACCGGCACTAAGATGGAGGCAAAACTGAGCCAATTCGCCAATGGCAAGGTCACGCTAGCCAATGCTGCTGGTAAGACGGTAAATGTACCAGTAAATGCCTTTGTCGAAGCAGATCTACTGCACATCAAAAGCGCTCTGGAGAGCCAGATGGCAGAGCATATCCTGACCCCAAAACTCGCCACCACCGGATCGACTTGGCCAGAGATCCTCTACGTCGATCCACAGGATGCAGAGATCCAAGCAGGCACGGCAGATGGAGACTGGCCCCATGTCTGGACCAGTGGACACTTCCGCTACCACGCCCAGCGAGACTTCCCCGCCCAGGTCCGAAAGGATCTCGCACTGCTCGCTGAGAGTACCCTGCTATCAATCGAGCTAGTCTCGCCCGAATTACTCAAACGATCCAGCGATGGTGATGCGACACACTGGAACATCCATTTTTTCGACGATGTCGAGACGCTAAAAGAAGCTACCAAACTCTCCTCCCCAGGCAGATCAAACAAGCTCTCCTCGGTGACTTGTGTCGATGGTATGCTCGGTATCACCACCCAGGATGGCGAAATCTCATTCGACACAGCAGCGGCCAATCGCTACTTCCGCATGGAGCTTTTCGAGCTACTCGCCCGAGAGTCTGGCTGCGATGATCTACCGATGTGGCTCTACTATGGTTTTCGCCGATTGGTCAGTCGCATCCCGCAGCGCGGTAGAGCAGTCTTCCCGGCTGCGGCATTCGCTGAGTGGCGAGAGGAATTTAATCGTGAAGCGGCTCAGAAGTGGTTAGCCGCAGTGCCCTCCATCGACTACGACCAGTGGATGGACTCCAGCGAGAAAGACCGCAAAGGAGTCAGCGAGCCCACCTACCGTCGCCAGCTACGCAAAGCCAGCTTCTTTGCGACAGGGTACTACCGCCTACTGCAGCCCGAGGGCAAAGTCTGGGCAAACAAGATCATGACCACGGCTAAAGGAGGGGCCGACGAAGCTGCGATCAATCAAGTGGCACTACCCAGCGGCAAGGCACCCGAATGGAGTGAGCTGAGCCGTGCCTACCAAGAGTATGAGAAGGAGCGATGGCAATCCCTGAGTGCCGCTACGATCCGCCGGCCACGGATGTGGACCAATCAGGCAGGGAAATCTCTATCGGCTGAATTGAGAGGCTTTCACACTGATGGCAAGATCACCCTGCAGTCCGACAATGGGCGCGAATTTCAGATCCCCATCCAAGCGTTCTCGATCCGCGATCAAGCTTATGTGTTGGCCAATGTGAAAAAGGCGATCGACTACGAGAGCATATTAGCCAGTGTCGGGGAGTCGACCGTGACCACCAAAAATATGTGGCCATCGTCGCTCAGTTTTCCCCGCAAAGGCATCTCCCAAGCTCGGTTCCAAAAAGATGAATCCTCTGAGGGAAAGTATATCTACACCACCAAGAACTTTCACTTCACCCTGCATGGGCGCCACCCCATCACCGAGCTACAGATGGAGGGATTGGCTAGGCTATTCGAGGCGACGCGTGAGTTGCTGGCCAAGTCGCCATTTGGTATACAGGCCTCTCCTGTGGATGGCTACTACCGAGCCCATCTCTATGATACTGAGCAGGGCTACAAGCTAGCCGGCGGCCCACCTATGAGTAGCGGAGTCTACATGCGTAGCAAAAAGGCATTTATGATGCCCGTCGAGCGCGGCAGTGTCAGAGAGTCGGACGAGCTCGACACCATGGGCCAAAAGATCATGACGATCGAATTCAGCAAGGACACTCTGGTGCACGAGATCACTCACATGATGATGCATGACATCCTACGCAGATTGCCGATCTTTTTCATCGAAGGCTCTGCCGAGTATGTCGACCACATGCCTCGCTATACCCATGAGTTTCGCCACTCGGCTATGGTCGGTGCCATCGTGACCGATGCCAAAAATCGCGAACGCTGGAGACGTGGCTGGATCGAAGCCGGAAAAACTGTACCCGGGGTGCATTCATTTGAGCAGCTGCTCACCATGACTCGATCGCAGTGGTTTGACTACATCGATGGGGACAACTTTCGCCAGAGTTCTCTCTACTTCAGTTCGTTCTTATTGGTTTCCTATTTCATGCAAAACGAACCTGAGCTAGTCATCAAAATGCTCAATGCCTGTCGCAAGGATGCCCCAGGGATCAAGGTCTACAATTTCGAGCGGGATAAGTACGACACGGCAGTGAAAGCCTTCAAAAAATTACCCGGTGTGGATGTGGGTGAAGATGGCTACTACACCTACTCCAGCTACCTCCCTCACCCAGAGCGCCCCAAAGAACTAACTGATGAAAAGGATGCCGATCTCGCCTATATCCAGATCTTACTCAATGGCCGCAGCGCTGATCAAGTCGCAGACTCTGCTAGAGCATGGCTACGAGAGAACTCGATTCGATATTGAGTGTGGGCATCGTGATCACGTCACAACCCTGCAGTCCTAAACCCTCCAATCTCGGCGATAATGCCTGATGAAACCATTGTTTGCTGCTGCTCTGTCGGCACTTTTATTCCTATCGCTAAGTGCTGCTGAAGACAGGCCCAATGTGCTCTTTCTAGCCGTCGACGATATGAATGACTGGATCGGCTGCCTGGGCACCACGCCGCGCGCGATCACCCCCAACTTCGATAAACTCGCCGCTCGTGGGGTGAATTTTTCCAATGCCCATACGGCAGGGGTCTTCTGCGCACCATCGCGAGCTGCTATCTTTTCTGGTCAATATGCCTCGACCACTGGCTGCTATCGCACGGCTCACTACTATGTGAATCGCCCAGAGATCGAGTCGATGCAGACCTCCTTTGCCAAAGCAGGCTACACCACTCTGGGCACGGGCAAACTCTATCACCACCCGACTGGAGCTATCGATCAGAGAGGCTGGACGGAGTTTTACCTGCGCAATCTCTCCCAGCGTACCAGCGGCTGGCCACTCAACTCGTGGAGCGAGGAGACGCCATTCCCCGATCCATTTCCCGCCTCGATCTACAATCAGCAGGCCGATGCCAAAGTGACCGGTGGCCTGTTCATGGAATGGGGCGCGATCCCCGATGATAAAGAGGAAGGGATGGCTGATACCCAGCGGATCAATTGGGCAGTCGAGCAGCTGAAGCAGCCTCAGGATAAGCCTTTTTTTCTCGCCTGCGGCATCTATGCCCCACACTTCCCCAACTACTGCCCGCAGAAATATTTCGACCTCTACGATGTCGAGCAGATCGAGCTACCTCCCTACAAAAGCGACGATCTCGATGATCTGCCCGAGCACATCAAAAAGATGAAGACCGCTCGCTCGCGCATCCACCAGAAGCTGGAGGGGCTCGATGCGGTCGATGATGCCATCCACGGCTACCTCGCCTGCATCAGCTATGCCGATGCCATGATGGGCCGCGTGCTCGATGCTCTCGATGCCAGTCCTCATGCCGATAACACCATTGTCGTGCTGTGGAGCGACCACGGCTATCATCACGGAGAGAAAGGCGACTGGGGCAAACACACCCTGTGGGAGCGCACCTCGAATGTGCCCTTCATCTGGGCAGGACCGGGCGTGGCACAAGGCGTGAAAACTGATGTGACCGTGAGCCTGATCGACATGTACCCCACGCTAGTCGAGATGTGTGATCTGCCTGCGCCCGCACAATCGCTAGAAGGCACATCGCTCGCCACCACTCTCCGCGAACCGGAAAAGGCCGAGGACCGGGACATCTTTCTCCCACATATGGAGCCAGAGGAGTACGCCATCATCAATCGGGATTGGCGCTACATTCATTACAAAAACGGTGAAGAGCTCTACGATCTGCAGGCTGACCCCAACGAGTGGCACAATCTAGCGGCTGCACCCGAGCACAGCGAGCGAAAGGCAGAGATGGCTGCCAAAGCCCCCCCAACTTTCGCAGCACCCGAAACCAAATGGAACACCAACAAAGACCTGGTCCTAGAAGGCGAGACCTACCGCTGGGAAAAAGATAAAGGTAATGCCAAATCCAAGCCCGGCTATGTCCCTGCAGCGAGCAAAGACAAAACTCAGCCACAGCCCAGCGCGAAAAAGAAAGGCAACGGCAAGAACATTCTATTCATCGTCTGCGACGATCTGAATACTCACACCTCACCCAATGGATACAGCCCGATCCATACCCCCACTCTAGCTCGACTAGCCAGCGAGGGTATGACTTTCCCCAATGCCTACTGCCAGTACCCTGTGTGTGGTCCATCGCGAGCCTCATTCCTCAATGGTCTCTACCCCGAGTCGACTCGTGTACTCAACAATAATGATGATATCCGCGAGACTCGCCCTGGGACAGTCACGATGCCCCAATTCTTTAAAGATAGCGGCTACTGGACCGCCAGTGTCGGCAAAGTTTTCCACAATACCAAAGCCGATCACGGCGACATCGCTTGGCACGAAAATATCCGCTACCTCAATGATGAGCTACCCGTAGTCACAGCTGCTCGCAAGGCATTCGAGGCGGAGCACGGCCCTATCGACAAACGCGAAAACCGCAAAGCCTGGAAAGAAGCAGAAAAAGCCGCCAAGTCCAAACTCGATGCCCAGACCCCGCCTGGCTATGGCCGCAGTGGTCTGACCGATGCCCAGCACAAAGACGGCAAAAACGCCCGCCAAGTGGCGACCTGGCTAGAGGAAAAAGCCTATGGCGACCAGCCTTTCTTCATCGCCTGCGGCATCCAGAAGCCACACGTCCCATTCCTCGCACCTGACAAGTATTTCGATCTCTACCCGCTCGACAAAATCGAGTACACTCCCGACCGCGCCAATCTCTGGGACAGCTTACCCATGGGTGCCATCTCGAAGCGCTATGAAGCGTTTGGCTTTGAATTCGCTAAAGAGAATGATGAGCTACGCCGCGAGTACATGCAGGCTTACCATGCCTGCGTCTCCTTCATCGACGCGCAGCTAGCCATCGTGCTCGATGCACTCAAAGACTCCGGCCATTGGGAGGATACCATCATCGTATTTACCTCTGACCACGGCTACCACCTAGGCGATCACTTCATCTGGGGAAAGGTCACCCTTTTCGATATCGGAGCGCGGGTCCCCTTCATCGTACGCGCTCCGGGACTCACTCAGGGTGGCACCCGCTCGCAGGCGATGGTCGAGCTGGTCGATATCTATCCCACCTTTGCCCAGCTAGCAGGTCTCACACCGCCCGAGCATCTGCAGGGAGCCTCTTTGCGACCGCTACTCGATCACCCCGAGCGGATGGGCAAAAAGAAATACGCCTACAGCGTCGTCACTCGCGGCCCCAAAAACCTAGGCTACGCCATCCGCAATCAACGCTGGCGCTATGCCAAATGGCCCGATGGTGAGGAACTCTACAATCTGACCAATGATCCGACTGAGAAAAATAACCTAGCAGGTAAAGAGCATGTGCAGCAGCGGCTAGAGGAGATGCGAGCGGCGCTGGCTGAGCGGCAGGAGTATGCTCAAGGTCGCACAAAGTAACAACAGCCGCATGACTGAAGCCTGTCTTCTTTGCCTGCGTCTGTCGCCCCTGCCGGGGCTAGCTTTATTTGGCGCTTGGTCCGGTGGTTCCGCTATGCTTCACCACCGGCTATTATCTGTCGTGCCTACCGGCACTGTGTAGCGTTGTACCCGCGTTGTACCCTATTCAGTCAAAACTGTACCCTATTGAATTTGGTGTTTAGACCTCGCGCATTTTGAAAAATACGGTGGCTAGTGGTGGCAGCTTGATCACGATAGAATGATCTCTGCCGTGGGAGCCGTAGGCTTCACTCGGTATACCGCCTTGATTGCCGGTATTGGCACCGCCGTATAGTTCGGAGTCGGAGTTGAAAATCTCTTCGTAGAAACCGGGCATCGGTACGCCGACTCGGTAGTTGGCGCGAACCACTGGGGTGGCATTGATGAGCACTACGATGCGCTCGCTGTTGCGACCATAGCGGACAAAGGCGAAGACACTATTCTCGGCATCGTCATGGAGGATCCACTCGAATCCACCGGGCTCGTGATCGATCTCGTAGAGCGCTGGCTCGGATATGTAGAGGCGATTGAGGTCCTGCACAGCTTTTTTGATGCCGGCATGCTCGGGGTAGTCGAGAAAGTGCCAGTCGATACTCTGGTCGTGATCCCACTCGGCGGTCTGGGCAAACTCATCGCCCTGGAAGAGTAGCTTCTTACCGGGGTGGGCAAACATCCAGCCGTAAAACATGCGCAGATTGGCGAGTTGTTGCCACTTGTCGCCGGGCATCTTATTGACCATCGAGCCTTTGCCGTGCACCACCTCATCGTGGCTCAGCACGAGGATGTAGTTTTCGGTGTAGGCATAGATCATCGAGAAGGTCGCCTCGCCGTGGTGATGCTTGCGGTAGATGGGCGGCTTGCTCATATAGTCGAGCGAGTCGTTCATCCAGCCCATGTTCCACTTGAAGCCGAATCCCAATCCACCCTGGTCGATGGGGCGAGAGACTCCCTGAAAGGCGGTCGACTCCTCGGCGATGGTGGTGATGCCGGGGCACTCCTCGTAGCAGGCCATATTCATCTGCTTGAGGAATTCGATAGCGGCTAGGTTTTCCCTACCACCATGCTCATTGGGTAGCCACTCGCCGTCCTCGCGCGAGTAGTCGAGATAGAGCATGGAGGCCACCGCATCCACGCGGATACCATCGATGTGATACTCCTTGAGCCAGTAGAGAGCATTGGCGACGAGGAAATTGCGCACCTCATTTCGACCGTAGTTGAAGATGAGAGTCCCCCAGTCCATGTGCTCGCCCATGCGCGGATCTTCGTGCTCGTAGAGAGCGGTGCCATCGAATTTGGCTAGACCATGGTCATCCTTCGGGAAGTGAGCTGGCACCCAGTCCATGATCACTCCGATACCGCGCTGGTGGCAGGTATCGACAAAGTGGCGAAACTCATCTGGCGAGCCAAAACGGCTGGTCGGCGCGTAGTAGCCGCACACCTGGTACCCCCACGAGCCGTCGAATGGAAACTCCGACACTGGCATGAGCTCGATATGGGTGAAGCCCATCTCCACCACATAGTCGACCAACTCTGTGGCATACTCGATGTAGCTGAGCATGCGATTGTCCTCCTCGGTCTTGCGCTTCCAGGAGCCGAGGTGCACCTCGTAGCAGCTCATCGGCGAGTGATATAGGTCGTGGCTGGCGCGCTTGTCCATCCACTCCTGGTCCGACCACTGGTAGCGATCGAGATCGTACACCATGCTGGCAGTATCGATGCCATGCTGCGAGTAAAAGGCAAAGGGATCGCTCTTGGTCAATAGATCGCCATCGCGACCGATGATCTCAAATTTATAGTGAGCTCCCTGGAGTATATTGGGAACGAAGATCTCCCACACGCCATCACGATTGCGCATCGGGTGTACGCGGCCGTCCCAATTGTTGAAATCGCCGATCACGCTGACTCGCCAGGCATTGGGCGCCCATACGGTGAAGCGCACTCCATTGACAGGATCGGTCTCGCTGAAGTCGCCGCCTGGAGCGGTCTGCACACTGGGAGCGGCCTTGATCAGGTGTGCTCCGAGCACTTTCCACAGGCCTCTGTGAGTGCCTTCGCCAAAGAAATAAAGATCCTGATCGCCTAGCAGGGTGGGAAACTGGTAGACATCGCGCTGGGTAGAGATATGGCCCTCATAGTCGGTGACTCGAAAGATGTAGTCTGCCCGGTGATCGAGCTCGGGTAGTTCGGCTTCGAAGAATCCAGCCTGATGCGTGCGCCGCATGGGGAAATCTCGGCCCTGCACGATAGCAGTGATGCTCTCTGCCGCCGGCTGAAAGGTGCGCACCACCATGCCAGAGCCAGTGCCCGAGTGCTGTAGACCGAGGAAGGCAAAGGGATTCCTATGCCGCGCGTCCAGGATCATCTGGATCTCCGCAGGATCTGT
Source organism: Verrucomicrobiota bacterium (assembly GCA_020630975.1). Classification (GTDB taxonomy): domain Bacteria; phylum Verrucomicrobiota; class Verrucomicrobiia; order Verrucomicrobiales; family DEV007; genus Arctic95D-9. The sequence continues at coordinate 59,979 of JAHDID010000014.1, read as the reverse complement.
AGCTGGGGAGGGGGCTGTGGGAGTGGTGGTGGTGGTTCCCTCCGATGTCTGTGGTTTCGGAGTGAAGGTGAGATTGATTCCGGATTTTTTTTTGGGCCCCATGATGCAAATCGCTCTACGCCGCTGAGCGCCATTACCTAACGCTAACACGCGGCAATTCCTAGGACTTTCCTCGGTGAGAAAAGACTTTGTTCACTTTTGGGATGCTAAAATCCCAATCAAAGCTGGTAAAGAAGGGGGGAGGAGGTGCGGCTTAGCCTTCCTCTTCTTCGCTGTTGGTCGATGCCCAGGAGGAGACGTCTTCGTCGCCCTTTACACTGAGCGTCTGCCCCATGAAGTCTTTGCCATCCAGCAGGCGGACGGCTTGCTGGGCATCATCGACAGACTTCATCTCGATCATGGCTAGGCCTTCTTTCAGATCGCTCTTCACGAAATCGCCTACGCCGTAAAACAAATCGCCAAGCTCTGCTTCGCCGAAGTCTTTAGTGAGATTCGAAATCGTCAGCATCGGTGTCGAGACAGTAGGCACCTCCATGGGAGTGACGGTGCTCTCGGCATCGGCTTTGCTACCGCGGCCGCCACGGCCACCTCTACCACCGCCGCTACGCTCGTTGCGACCACCTCTGCCGCCGCGCTCGCCGCCACCTCTCCTGCCGTCGCCCTGGGGGCGGTCACGGCGCTCGCCTTGTTTCTTATTGGCGGCAGATTTCTTGGATGATGGGCCAGAAGAGCGGTTAGCACTTTTGGCACCGGTCACGGTGACTTCACGGCCATCGAGAGCTTTGCCATCGAGAGTGGCAGCAGCTTTCTCTGCCTCTGCGACAGAGCCCATAGTGATGAAGCCGTAGCCCTTGGGTCGCTTGCTCTTGGAGTGCGTGGCGATCTCGGCTTTCTTCACCGTTCCTGCGGTTTTGAAAAAATCTGCTAATTCTTCCTCGGTCACTTTGTAGCTCAGGTTGCCGATGAACAGGCGCTCTGTGGTGACTGGCTGTTTGGTAGGAGTTTTCTTGGCTGTACCTTTGCCCTTACCCTTGTTGCCAGTGGTCGGCTTTTCTTTGAAGCCGAAGAAGATCAAAACCTTGTCTACCAGACTGAGTTTCTTTGGAGTCGCCTTGGCATTGCCGCGCTGGCCCCCGTTTCCACCTCTAGACGAAGAGCGTGAGTTGTTGTTGCGGGAGGATTGCCCGGGGCGATTTCGATTGTTTTGATTGCTCATAGTATGGGGCAAATGCCCGGCTCGGAAAACAGATCGACACCCAAGTTCGGATTTACCGTACCTGCAAGTGGTTTTCAGGTATCGAGAGGGCCACTTTACTCTTCTAGTGCGTCGGCTCCGTACTCCTCCAGGATGCTGCGGGAGACGTGCTGCAGCGCGGCTTGAGAAGTGGCCGCCAAAATGACTGGGGCGGCATAGCCTGCGTCTAGGGCTTCTTTCCAGCGACTGGCGCACACGCACCATCTCTGGCCTGGCTTGAGGCCGGGGAAGTTATATTCAGGGATCGGGGTGGTGAGATCGTTCCCTGTTTGTCTGCTGAACTCTAAAAACTCCTCTGTCAGGAGGCAGCAAACGGCGTGGCAGCCCAGATCCTCGGGCCCTACCTCGCAGCAGCCAGTCCGGTAAAATCCTGTCACCGGATCGAGGCTGCAGGGCAGAAGCTCCTCGCCGAAGATATTGAGATCGACAGAGGACTCCATGCCTGAGAAAAAGGCTGCAGTTAAGCGACCTCGGAGATTCTCTCCTGGTGAGCGAAGTCACGTGGAGGCACGACGCGCTCCTCAACGAGGCAGCTGGAAATCCAGCGCTCGAATCGACCGAAATCATGGTTGGCACTAGACAGCTTGCTGACATGCTGCCAATCGAAATTAGGCGTCAAGTTTGGCGAAGCGTGTCTATGCACGGAGAACAGTGAGTTGATCGACTCGAACTCCTGAGCGGATAGGTTTTCGATAGCTGCAGGCTCTGGCAGATCGTCGATGATGTCTGCATCGAGCCCGAAAGATACCACGCCGATACCATAGCGAGTGGCGAAGTCGGTCACAGTCTCGAGGATGTGCGGATCGCTGATAGGAGCTGCTACGAGGATCTCGCCACCATTGGCCCACTCGGATGTGGATAGGCACTGGTGCAGATCTTCGCTGACTGAAAATGGATTGAACTCGAGGCGGAGCTTAGCGCTGGTGATCTGGACTGGAGACTTGCCCAGCTTGGTCAGCACTTCGATCTTGTTGCGATCGATGAGCACGCCATCTTCGCTACCCTCACCTGCGAGCCAGTCTACGACAGCTAGATCAGGCACACGCCAGCGGTTAGCCATTGGATTCTCTGAGAAAGACTCTTCGAAAGCGAAAGCAGTCTGGCGCTTGGCCTCGTAGTAGCGCTGCACGACAGCGCGGAACTTATTGGCTCTAGTGATAGAGAGGTCCGAGTTGTCGTGACTGAAAGTCGGATGATCAGGCGTAGGCCCAGTGGTGATCATATTCATCGCACTGTTCATCGCGTGGATGGTCTCAGTGCGGAGGTAGTATCCCTGACCCTGTGCCACTTTGGCGATGGGCGATGAGGGATCGCAGGACATGATCGAAAAGTGGTAGCGAAGTGTCGCGTCTGAGTACTCCTGCTTCAGGCGGTACTTTACCGACTCGATCAGCTCGGTGCCTTTGATCGACTCATTCGGGTTCCGAGGTAGGATGTCCGGAAGGATCTCTTTGAGTTGGTCGCGTAAATTCATGCGGAGTGGTGGTTGATGGTGATTGAGAAGGTCGGTCTTTGTAGACCGTTGGATGAAAAAGTAAAAAACTAAATTTTGTTTTTTAAATCGAGACCATCATATAAAAGATTAGTCAACTGCTTTGTTCAAAAAACTTTATTATCAAACACTCTGAAATAGTGCTGAACCCCGCTCTGATGAGGCTTGATCGGTGTCTGAGGGGGATGGAAAACGCGGCTCTTTTCGCGTCTGGCGACTGTGGCTGACTCTCAAGAATTAGTCAATCGTATAAAAAAACGAATTTGAGCGTCAAGAGTTGAGACAAATTTAAGGCAAATTTTTCCAAACGATGTTTCGGTATTTAGCTCTTGTCTGAAAGCTGCAGATCCCTAGCGGCACGGATAGCTCGATATCGCCAGGGCGTAGACTTATCTTTCGATCAGTGGTCACCAGGTCGACCATTTTTTTGTCATCGATCCAGGCCTCTATCTTGTCATCGGTCACCTTTACGCGGACTTTGTGCCACACGTCGTCCTTGAAGCCTTCGATCTGCATGGTCTCGTTCTCCGAGGCATCGAGATCGTCGACACTGGAGATACCGACGACACCGCCGCCCCAGCCGCCGATCAAAAAGCTGGCGTGATTCTCCCCCACAGGGAAAGTCAGAGCACAGAAAAAGTCTGTGCCATCTAGCTTCATAGCTTCGAGCGAGATTTCGTAGTTAGTCTTTCTCGGTGTCTCTTCAGACCAGTGGACCCCTGTCAGTATCGCGCCGAAGCCAAACTCGAGGTCGCCTTCCTCGGTGATAAACACGTCGCCCTCGCCACCGTATTGAGTGATCTGCCATTTGCCCAGCTCCTTGCCATCGAATAGGGAGATCTCAGCTGGATTGGCATCGGTAGTGCCGTCGCTGCCGGTAGCTGAGCTATCGAGATCGATAGTCTCATAGTCTAGAGCGGTAGCGGACCTAGGTGGCTCGCTAGTGGCTGTGCCTTGAGACTGGGCTAGGCTATCACTCTCTATCTCGCTCATTTCGATCTGAGGTGCAGGCTGCTGAGATCTAGGGACTAGCTTGGGCTCTGGCTTGAGCTTGGACTCGACCACGGCACCATCGGATATCGACCAGATGAAGAGGCCGGGCTTTTTGTAGGTGGCCAGATGCATGCCAAAGCCTACTAAGATGAACACAGCGACGAACAAGAGGATGCCAAAGAAAGTCTTCAAAACGCAGTCACACTTGAGGCAAGTACCGCGAACGACAAGTGTTTTTGTCTCGCCTCAGACTCCTGATACTGATCCGTTTTAGACTTGCCTGCAGGATTAACAACCGAGATACTCGGTCCGAACAGTGGCCTGTTGGCAGGCGACAGATTTTTTACACCCAAAAGAAAATATGGCAGAAGACACAGTCCCCGCCTTAGAGCACGTCGATGACTATCTGCGACTCGCGCAGGAGTACGACGTTTCCGATTTGCACATCGCACCTACCTGTAAGCCCAAGTGGCGGCGCTTTGGTTTGCTGCAGCCGATCTGGGAAAATGCAGAACCGCTCTCACCTGAGCAAACCGAGAAGCTAGCTCGGGCCTATCTGCCCGAGGCAGAGCTGCGCCGTCTGGAGGAGAAAGGCGACGTGGATTTTGCTTATGCTCCAGACTTCGGTCGATTCCGTGCATCGGTGGTCAAGACCCGCCTCGGCTGGGAGATGGTTTTTCGTGTGGTCAGTACCGACCTGCGGACCATGGATGAGCTGAATCTGCCCGAGGCGATCAAGCCGCTGCTGGAATATCAAAACGGTCTCATCCTAGTGACAGGCTCGGTGGGCTCTGGTAAGTCGACGACACTGGCATCGCTGATCAATGAGATCAATGAGACGCGCAAGGACCACATCATCACTCTGGAGGATCCGATCGAGTATGTGATCGACTCAAAGGCCTGCCACGTGAACCAGCGCGAGATCCACCTGCATACCGAGAGTTTCTCCCACGCGCTGCGAGCTGCTCTGCGTGAGGACCCAGATGTAATCATGGTGGGTGAGATGCGCGATCTCGAGACGATCTCTCTCGCGATCACCGCAGCCGAGACGGGGCACCTGGTGCTAGCGACACTGCACACCGGTAGCGCAGCGCGTACGCTAGACCGTGTGCTGGATGTATTCCCGAATGAGCAGCGCGAGCAGATCCGTATCATGGTAGGCGAGTCGCTGCGCGGAGTCATCTCCCAGCAGCTGGTGCCGAAGAAAGACGGCACAGGTCGGACACTCGCCCTCGAGCTACTGGTCAATACTCCGGCGGTATCATCGCTGATCCGCGATGGTAAGACATTCATGCTACCCGGCGTGATGCAGACCGGTAAGAACGTGGGCATGATCATGATGGATGATGCCCTGCTCAAGCTGCACGCCGAAGGCACCATCTCGACAGAGGAAGCCGTGGGCCGCGCGCTCGACCCGAACACCATGCGCACCACACTGGGCGTCTAGGCCCTCCCAACCCAAAAACACTGAATCTTTTACCCAATTTTTCGAAAAATGGCTATCATCGACCAATACTTCCAGCACCTCGTCGCTTCGGGAGGTTCTGACCTTCACCTCAGTGAGGGGCAGCCACCGAAGATGCGCGCCCATGGTGCTGTGGCCGCTATCTCCGATGCCGATCTCGATCGCCCGACTATCGATGCGATGCTCCGCGAGATCTGCGAGCCCAAGGCCTACGAGCGTTACCTAGAGAAAGGCGATCTCGACTTTGCTTACGAGATGGATGCCGACTCCCGCTTTCGCTGTAACTACTTTCAGCAAAAGAATGGACTCGCTGCGGTGTTCCGTCTCATCCCGACAGAGATCAAGACTATCCAGGATCTGAACCTGCCTGAGATCATCGAGACTTTCGGCGACATGCGTAGTGGTCTAGTCCTAGTGACGGGACCTACCGGCTCTGGCAAGTCCACCACTCTGGCAGCACTGATCGACTACATCAATCGCACCTACGCTCGCCACATCATCACTGTGGAGGAGCCAATTGAGTTCGTTCACCGCAACAAGAAGTCGACCATCACCCAGCGCGAGGTGCCGATCCACTGTCCATCGTTCGCCGATGGTCTGCGAGCCTCGCTGCGACAGGACTCCGACATCGTGCTGGTGGGTGAGATGCGCGACCTCGAGACGATTTCGCTAGCACTGACTGCGGCTGAGACAGGGCTGTTGGTTTTTGGTACGCTACACACCAACAATGCTCGCAAGACAGTCGACCGATTGGTCGATGTTTTCCCATCCGATCAGCAGGCACAGGTGCGCACGATGCTCGCAGGTTCGCTGCGTGGTGTGGTCGCCCAGTTGCTCTGCCGTCGCGATGATAAGCCTGGCCGTGTCGCTGTGAATGAAATCCTCGTCGCGACTCCAGCTGTGAGCGCCATCATCCGCGAGGGTGCCACCCAAAAGCTCACCGATGTGATCACCGGTGGTAAGGAGTACGGCATGCAGTTCATGGATGACTCGATCTGGGAGCAGATGGTAGCTGGCAAGGTAGGCCCACTAGAGGCCTACATGAAAGCTATCGACAAAAGCCGCTTCCGTGCAGCCCTGCCACCTGAGTACGCAGAGCTCGGCAACTCGGGCGGTGGTTACGATTAGCGCTTGGGATTGTAATTGTGCGGCAGGTGTTAATTGGTTAAGTTCTCCATAGCTTTTATGGAACTGCTTTTAATACCTGCTGCTATCATTCTCATCCCCGCGATCTTTGCGATCACCGTGTATAACGGTCTGGTCAGCAAGCGCAATCAGGCTCGCAATGCCTTTAGTACCATCGACGTCATGCTCAAGCGGCGTCACGATTTGATTCCTAATCTCGTAGAGACGGTCAAGGGATTCGCCGCACACGAAAAAGAGACCTTTGAGAAAGTCATTGCTCTGAGAAATCAGGCCTGCCAGTCCGGGCTATCCGATCGAGATCGCTTTTCAGCTGAGCAGCAGCTGGACTCTCAGTTAGGTCGATTGATGGCGATCGGCGAGAGCTACCCGCAACTGACGAGTAGCGATCACTTCCTCAATCTACAGCGCAACCTCACTGAAACGGAGGAGCAGATATCGGCTGCGCGCCGCTCCTACAATGCCGCTGTCCTCGGTATCAATAATGCGGTCGATAGTTTCCCTTCAAATATCGTAGCCAATATGTTCGGCTTCAAGCGTCACGACTTTTTCGAGGCTTCGGGAGGTGAAAGAGAATCGATCAGCGTGAATCTTTAGTCGATAGGTTGGGAAGCGATAAATGATGAAAGAGCTGGAGCAACTAGTCGCCGAAATCCAGCCGACTTTGGAAAAGATCGAGATAGACCGTCTCGACTACCACAAGCGTAAGCAGCGCTGGATGCTAGCCGTTGCGCTGCCTGTCGTAGTCGTGGCGGGATTGATTGGACTGTTTTTGTTTCCTATCGGATTGATCGCTGTGGGGGTAGGGCTTTTGGCCGTCATCATTAGCTACTGTCTGATGGTGTCGAGCTATGGCAAAGCCTACATCTCTACCTACAAGTCAACCGTCATCGAGCGATTGGTTAATTTCTACGATGATAGTCTGCACTTTGACCAGTATCGAGGGATCGATCGGGCTAGTTTCGAAAATACGGAGTTGTTTACGACTCGAATTGATCGCTACAAGACGGAAGATCTCATCAGTGGTAGTTATGGTGGTACCAAGCTAGCCCTTGCTGAAGTTCACGCTGAAAAAGAAGAGACGGATACCGACTCCGATGGTCATACGACGACTCGTCATGTCGATATCTTTAAAGGTTTGCTGCTGATTGCAGATTTTCACAAACACTTCCATGGGCGGACCTTTGTATTTCCTGACGTCGCCGAGCGGACGTTTGGGAAGTTTGGTCGAAGTCTGCAGAAGTTGGGTGGTCGTCACGGAACATCACTGATCCAGATGGAAGATGTGGAATTTGAGCAAGCTTTTGCCGTGCATAGCACCGACCAGATCGAAGCGCGCTACATCCTCAGTCCAGCTATGATGCGCCGACTTTTGGATATGAAAAATCGGTTTGGTAGCGATGTGCGCGTGTCCTTCAAAGAGTCATCCGTCTGTATCGCCGTGCCTCACAAGTCATCTTACCTAGAACCTTGCACATCGACGCCGGCCAACAATGCCAGTCAGGTCAAAGATATGGCAAAAGAGATCTCGATCTTCCTTACCATTGTAGAGGAACTCGATCTGAATACTCGGATTTGGACGAAGGAATGAACTGCAGGTTCAAAATGGTTGGGCGGTGAGGAGATAGAGGAAGATAATGAGGGAGTTGGAGCAATTAGTCGCTGAGATCCAGCCGACTTTGGAGAAGATCGAGGCAGATCGTCTCGATTACCATCGGCGTAAGGATCGCTGGATAATGGTTGTCGCTGTACCCATCATGTTGGTGGCGGGATTAATTGCGCTGTTTCTATTTCCTTTTGGTTTGATTGCTCTAGGAGTTGGAGGTGCAGGTATTTATTTCTCCTATCGGAGCATGGTACTTAGCTATGCGGATAAGTACGTATCTGCTTATAAATCGATAGTCATAGCGAGGGTTGTAGCATTCTTTGATTCGAATCTTAGTTTTTCCGAAGAGAGGGGGATTGGATGTTCTGCATTTCAACGCACCGAGCTTTTTAAGAGAAAGATTAGTCGGTATCATACCGAAGATTTGATTGCTGGGAGTTTCGGGGGGATTCGCATAGCCTTTGCGGAAGTTCACGCAGAAGAATTGCAAAGTACTGGCAAGTCAGCCTACTATGTCGATATCTTTAAAGGCTTACTGCTCATCGCGGATTTTCACAAACATTTCAAAGGTCGAACGTTTGTGTTTCCCGATGTCGCAGAGCGAAACCTGGGCAAGCTAGGTAGAGGTTTGCAAAAATTAGGAGGGCGCTCAGGGACTTCCCTCGTGCACATGGAAGACGCCGAATTTGAGCGCGCTTATGCGGTGCATAGCACTGATCAGATCGAGGCAAGATATTTACTCAGTCCCGCGATGATGCGGCGGCTATTGGACTTGAGGAATCGCTTTGGTAATGACGTACGCCTTTCTTTTAGGGAGTCGTCTGTGTGTATCGCAGTGCCTCGCCATTCGCCATACCTAGAGCCATGTCCATCGATACCGGCTAACGATCCTCGCCAAGTCAAAAACATGGCGAAAACGATAGCCATGCTTCTCGCTATTGTCGAGGAGCTCGATCTGAATACTCGGATTTGGACAAAGGAGTAGAGGTGGTTAATTTTCGCGCTCTCAGGCCAAGATGTCTTGCACCACCTCGCCATACACGTCAGTCAGGCGGAAGTCTCTACCGGCGTAGCGATAGGTAAGCCGCTCGTGATCGATGCCTAGCAGATGTAGGATTGTAGCGTGCAGATCGTGCATGTGCACTTTGTCCTGCTGGGCGTAGTAGCCAAATTCATCAGTCGCACCGTGACTGTAGCCGGGCTTGACCCCAGCTCCGCTCAGCCACACGGTGAATCCGACGGGATTGTGATCTCGGCCATCTTTGCCCTGTGCGATAGGCGTGCGCCCAAACTCAGTGCCCCAGACGACTAGGGTATCCTCCATGAGACCACGCTGCTTCAGGTCGGCTAAAAGCCCTGCGATAGGTTTGTCCACAGAGAGCGCATTCTTGGTGTGGCCTTTCACCAGTCCTCCATGCTGATCCCAAACATAGGGGGTGCTAACTTGTATGTAGCGTACCCCTGCCTCGCAGAACCGCCGTGCCAGCAGGCAGCGACGGCCAAACTCTTTGGTTTCCTTTTGATCCAAGCCATACATCTGCTGTGTCGCCTCTGTCTCGGCCGATATATCCAGCAAATCAGGCGCGATACCCTGCATCCGGTAGGCTAACTCGTAGCTTTGTATCACTCCTTCCACCTGACTATCCTGAGTCTGGGCTAGGTGTTGCCCATTTAGCTGGCGGAGTAGGTCGAGCTGGCGGAGCTGTTCGGTAGAGGTACTATTTTGAGCGGCTCTCTGCAGGTAGGCGATTTTCACATCGTTGGCCTTGCTCTGCGAGTGGCCGAGTGCCGTGGCCTGGTGGTGGGCGGGTAGAAAAGATGCTCCATAGTTGCGCGCGCCGCCGTGACCCGCAGGAGGCGTCACGCTCACAAAGGCAGGGAGATTTTCATTGGCCGCTCCGAGTCCGTAGCTGATCCATGATCCGACTGATGGTCTCGGCAAGTTGTCATTGCCAGTGTGGATCATCGACACCGCCTGCCCATGCGAGGTGCCGCGTGTGTGCATCGATTTGATGAAGCACAGATCATCGGCATGCTGCTGCAGGTGCGGCCAGAGATCGCTGATCCAGGCGCCGGACTGGCCATGCTGGCGAAATGCCCAGTGGCTATCCATCACCTTGCCATTTTGGCCTTTCTTAGCCGCTTCCAGTCCAGGTGGCGAAGGGATCGGCACATCTTTGCCATGGTACTTTTTTAGCTGTGGCTTTGGATCAAATGAATCGACCTGTGAGACTCCGCCATGCATGAACAGAAAGATCACTCGTTTGGCCTTGGGCGTATGGTGCAGAGTCGGGAACGAGTAAGGTCCCTGAGCCGCTGAGGCGATCTGCTGGGCGAAAGCTTGAAACGCTAGCGCTCCAAATCCACACCCTGTTGTTTGAAGCCAGCTACGGCGTGATGGAGACAGAGGCGAATCAAATTGGAAGCAGCTCATAACTGAAAGCGGGTATCAGTAGAATACACGGCTTGCGGCCAGCTGTAACCGGCGCAGAGCAGCCATGCCGTTGATTGCTAATATCTTCTGCCGCTAGGTGAGCAGCTCCGATACCTCACCATCGCTGTAGTGAAATCTCGGCGTATCGACTCCAGCCTGCTGGAGCAGGGTCAGCCAGTAGTTGGCTAGCGAGGTATCTTCTTTCGGCAACACGATGTGGCGGCCATGCTGGATGCGATCGGCACCGCCGCCAGTGAGTAGAGCTGGTAGATTCTGCAGACCATGCCCTGCGCGCAGATTGCCCCCGTAGCTGACGATACAGCTATCATATAGGCGGCGACCTTCAGTATCGGTGGTGTCTTTGAGACGATCGATGAACCAGGCAAAGATCTCCATCAGCTTGCGATCGCGGTTTTCCGAAGCTGCGCTCCGCTCCGCATCGAATCCATAGTGGCTCAGGGAGTGAGGGCTGAGGGAGATGCCGAGACTAGATATCAGCGAGCAGACGGGCAGTCGATAGGTGGCCACACGTGTCATGTCGGTCTGTAGAGCCAGTACCAGCATGTCGAGCATCATCTTTATCTCCTTTTCACCACTCAGCGCAGCGCTGGGCTCGTCGAATGGGGCTTTCATCTTCGGTTGATTAGCCCACTGGCCCTCGCGCTCTAGGCGCTGCTCGATCTCGCGGATGCTAGTGAAGTATTCGTCGAGCTTTACCTGATCCTCTTTGGCTAGCTTGCGCTTGATGCTGCCGCCATCGATCGATACCAGATCGAGTATGCTCTGTTGATTACCGATACGATCCAATGTCTGCTGTGGCGAGTCGCCAGGCTGGGCAAACAGTGTGCGGTACAGCTGCTGCGGGGTCGGTATACCCGGCAGTGAGCTCCCACGATCGTCTGCCGATAGAGAAAAGCCCGCACCATGTCCTGCACCCTGCCCAGGTATCGGCTCGCGCGCCGTCAGCACCAGCGAGGTGAATCGCGTGTCTTTGCCTATCGTCCTCGCCGCGATCTGATCGCACGACGCCGCTGCCTCGTGCTCGCGGTAGTCGCCACCATTTAGGTAGCCCCAGCTACCGCCGTGCGGATTGTTCACGCCTAGGTTGGTCAGATTCGACACCATGGTCAGATCATCCTGGTGTCTTTCCATCGGCTTCATCCCCTGCGATAGGCCGATGTCGGCAAAGCGCCCAGCGCGCGTCGGGAAGAAGCTCTCTTTATCCCCGCTGTGATGATGGGTAAACCCATAGCCACCACCCAGAAACAGTAGCCTCTTTGGCACGGATACGGTAGCGGCACCCGCTGTGCGGCTAGCTAGAGAATCCAAAAACGGTAGCGCTAGGCAGTAGGCACCTTTGCGAAGCACAGCTCGCCTCGATTGCGGATCGGTTACAAAAGTAGACATGACTAGTCGATAGATATTTCTGGGGTTAGAGAATGGGATTGTTAATTGCGAAAGAATAGTGGGCTCTCCGCTACGGCGTGTATCATGTCCCGAATTCGGTAGCCACTTGACTCGATACGGCTCATGATTTTTTTGATATAGGGATCATCGGTAAACTCCACATCGCGACCTAGCCCATAAACGATGAATGACTCTACCATATGGCGGGCAAAATCGGCTTCGTGATTGAGTAGCGATCTCCGAAATTCTGCAAAGCTAGTAAACCGATCTTCATCGGGCAGAGCACCATCGATCACGATCGGCTCCGTGGTGCGAGTGCTAGTTTTCTCGATGTCTCGCCACCGACCGATCACGTCGAAATTTTCCAGCGCTAGGCCGATGGTATCCATCTTGCGGTGGCACGAGGCGCACTGCACCTGGCTCTGGTGCAGCTCGACTAGTTGCCTATTGCTCGCAGGGCCATCGATGCCTGCGCCGATCTCGGGTACATTTGGCGGGGGCGGTGGTGGCGGAGCGTTGTAGACCTTTTCCAGTAGCTTCATCCCGCGCACCGCAGGCGAGGTGCGCTCGCCATTCGATCCTGCTACTAGGAATGCTGCCTGAGTGAGAAAACCGCCACGCGGCGAGTCGGCAGGCAGCTTCACCGGTTGAAAGTCATTGCTAGTCACTCCGGGTATCCCGTAGTGCACGGCTAGCTGAGCGTTCACCGTGGCGAAGTTGGATTCGATCAGTTTTGCGATCGGCAGATTATGCTCGATCATTGCCTGAAAGTAGGCGATCACCTCCTGCTTCATCGAGTGTTTTAGCCCCCCTGCATAGGTGGGGAAGTGTTTTGATACGGAGATCGAATCCAGTCTCACAAAGTCTGCCCACTGGCTGCTAAAGCCCTCGGCGAATTGGCGATTGTTTACCGATAGGATGCGGCTCACCTCCCGGTGATAAGCTTCTCGATCGGTCATCGCACCCGCAGCGGCGGCATCCATCAGCGCTCGGTCTGGCGGACCACTGGTCAGAAAGTAGGACAGACGGATCGCGGTATCGCGCGGCGACAGCGATCTGGACTCTGGGTCAGCATTGGCATCTTCATTCAGAAACACAAAACTCGGCGAAGCTAGCACGATGGCTAGGGTATCGATCATCGCGCGCTGGTAGTCGCTACCCTTGTCGCGCTGCGCGTGGAAATAATCGACCAAGCCATCGATATAGGTGCTCTCGAGTGGTTTTTGTCGAAATGCCTCTTTGGTAAAGCGCTCGATCAGCTTCCGAGCATTACCATCGTCCCAAGTGTACTTGGTAGAGATATCTGGGTATAGCAGGCGATCAAAAAAGCTCCGCTCATCGGGGTAGAATGGCCCCTCGATCTTAAAAGAATCGATCCAGATCATGCCTTGGGAGGTGGCATCGACTCCCTCATAGTGTTTTAGGCTGCTCAGGTAGTGGGAAAACCAGGCACCAGTGCGGTCTTCATTGACGCGGCCGCCGATGGTATCGCCATTTAATGCCAAGGGCCGGATCTCTACCGACGACTCCGATGGAACATCGCTGGTACCGTCCACGCGGAAGACCCCTGCGATACCATCGCTGCTACCGACTCGGATAAACCGGCGAAAGGGAGCCACCTCGCCCTCGATGCCTGCGACGACACTGATGCGGTACCTCGCCCGCGGATCCACACCAAACCTAAACTGCAGATGCCGCAGCGGCTCGCTCAGGTACACACCAGTCTCGACCTTGGGTAGCGCGAGGTACTCTCTGCGGTCTTTCGACAGTCGCACCACTTTGCCAGTCTTGGTATCCTTCCATTTTTCCAAAGCATCGCGGAAATGGGCATTCCAAAAGGTCTCGGGTTCCTGCTGGTCGATCTTCATCGGCTCTCGCTTGCCAGCCCACTTGTAGGCCGACTCCAGTACCTGCTGCCCTAGCTCGTAGTACTGGCTCATGTGCTCGGTCGTGAAGTGCTGTCGGCTGCCTACCGTGTCGAAGTGCACCACATCTCCATCGGGCGGTATCTTCGATGGCGCTGGCACGAAGCCAAATAAGCGATCGATCGTAGCAGCGTACTCGCGGCGATTCAGACGCCGCATCGCCACCTTGCCACCAGTTGACGCCAGATTCTTCCTGGCTCGGAAGAGCCCCTCTGTCAGCTCAGCGATCACCACCTCCAGCTCGTCGCGGCTAGGCTGGTCCTCATCCTCAGGTGGCATCTCGCCGCTGTTCAGCACATCCAGAAAGTCCTGGTAGTGAAGCGCCTCGCCACTGTCCGAGATGGAAAAATCCAGCGTATCAAATCGTATCTGAGCCTTCTGCTTATTAGCCCCATGACAGCGTAAGCAGTGTTTTTCCAGGAAAGTATGAAGTGTCGGCTCGTTGAGTGGGGTTTCCGCCCCGGAAACTAATGCGACGATCGTCACAGCTGCTAGGGAATAACTCAGCAATCGAAAAGCAATCATAAAGAGGGAGAAGTCCGTCTACACATGGGTATAACCGAACTTGTAAGATTGTTACAGCGAGGTTTGAGCTGGAGCCGAGTCAAAAGCTATCCGGCTGTGCGTCTTGGCACTGCCCCTTGATGGGGACTTCTGTTTCTTAGTTTGAGCTCAAAGTGTCAACGTCATGTTAGAAAAGGGTATATAGGATCTGATGATTACCATTATCACAATAGCGCTGGCAATACCTCTATGGGCGCTGGCTATCGTACGTCGACGGCAGCCTCGATCTGCACGGTGGTTGTGGCTGGCTGCTTTTGTGTTGTTTGTAGCTCATATCTTTGCCGCTTACGCCGAGTACTATGAGTGGAGTCATGCGTTAGCTTGGCAGAAGACGGCGGAGCAGGTTGAGGCGTTCTTCGGTGTACGCAGTGGTTTTGGCTTGCTGGTGAATTACGCTTTCGCCTTGATTCTACTGATCGATCTGATCAGACATTTTGTGGGGCGAAAGGGGTCGCGATGGCGCTGGTTTGTAGACGGATTTGTCGTTTTTATGATTCTAAATGGAGCGATCGTTTTTGGTTCGACGATATCAATGGTCATCGGAGGGCTCAGCCTTGCAGTGCTCTTTATAGGTTGGATTTTTAAGTCTCGGTCGCGCTATGCCACCGATTAGGTGATGAGCGAATGTTTGTATAGAATGAGAGGATAGATATATCTGCCTACTGCGATGGGAGGATATGGCTCAGCCTGCCGGGCAGTTGAATACAGCCCCTCCTCGGCTCTTGATTCTTTGAAACCACCTGCACCCTCGACGCCTAATTCCCAAGGAGGGGCGCACGTCTCGTCGCCCGGCAGGCTGAGCCAAAGAATCCAGAACGAAACCCGCGCTCGGTGGCCGAGGTTGCCCTGCGACGAGACGCCGCTGCTCCTTGTTTGGCTTCGCCTCTCTTCGCCGGGCCGAGGCTACCCGAACAACTCGGTGATTGGTTTGCCGCGATTACCGAACGTGAAGGGGCGTAGCATCGGAGAGGCGACTTCTTCGTCGGGGTCGAGCCCTAGGCCGTGACCGATTGTGGCGATGAAGTCTTTAGGGCGAACCTTTTCGTCTTTTACTTTCTTACCCTGTTTGTCAGTCTCGCTGTAGGCTGTGCCTCCGATGATTCCTGCACCTGCTAGCATACACGAGTAAGCTGATGGGTGATGGTCGCGACCGGCATTGATATTGAAAGCCGGGGTGCGTCCAAACTCGGTGGCTACCGCTACCAGAGTATTGTCGAGCAGACCGCGTTCTTTTAAGTCTTTTAGCAGGGCTGATACCGCCTTATCCATCACAGGGACTTTATCATTGAGACCCTCGCGCAGGCCGATATGCATATCCCAGCCACCATAGACGACCTCTACGACACGCACGCCATTCTCCACTAGCTTGCGTGCTAGCAGGCAGGCCTGCCCGAGTCGGTTGTCACCGTAGGCACTGCTATTCTCACTGGAGATATCGAATGCCTCCAGCTCTTTACTCTTCAGTAGCTTAGTTGCTTGTTTGTAATATTCCACATAGCCTTGAGCGCCTGGGTAGTCGTATTTGCTGAGAAATTTTGAGCTGAGCTTGTTGCTCATCTGCATCCGCCGGTCGAATCGAGCCATATCGGTGGAGATCATCGAGTTTGGCACACCACCTGCGGGGTCGGCGATAGGCAGAGGGCTCAGAGCGGGGTCGAGCCAGCCGGCATTCGACGTGCTCTCACCTACGACTACGGAGTCGGGTAGTATCTCGTTGCGTTTGCCGAGTAGCTGTTGGGCAAATGGGCCCATCGTCGGGTGCACTGTGGTGGCGATCTTTTTGTAGCCACGGCGCATCACGTACTGCCCCTCCTCGTGTGCCCCGTCTGTGGAGTTCATCCCGCGGATCACGGCGAACTGGTCGGCCATCTGGGCGAGATTGGTCATGTGTTCGCCGAACTTCAGGTCATCCACGACAGTGTCGATCGTGCCGGTGGGTCCCATCACATCGCTGCCATCGCGTTTGGCATCGAAGGTGTCGAGATGGCTCATGCCACCATTCATAAAGATGTAGATCAGATTTTTTCCCTGCTTGGCCGCCTCTTGGGCGTAGAATTCTTTGGGCAGGAATGGAACACTCAGGCCCACGCCGAGAGCCATCTTGGCCGTGTGCTCCATGAAATACCGGCGACTGATCGAGTCGCGTCCGGCTAAGTCTTTGAGATGTGTCATACCGATGTTTGGTTAGTTAGCGGTTAGGTAGATATTTCTCTGGAGGGTTACTGGATGAAGAGGAATTCCGGGCTATTCATCAGCGCCCATGTCAGGTCGCTGATGCCATCGTCTTCGCCAAACTCCTCCATCATTTCGCGACCGAGTTTGATCTCGTCGTCACTGGGGTATCGACTCAGGATGGTAAAGAACACGCCGCGAATCTTGGCGTCGGGTCCGTCCAGATCCTCCAGGTCGTTGACGATTTTCGAGTAGGTCCCGGTGAGCTTATCGGTGGTCGGTCCATTCATCAGTGCTAACACTTGCGGTACCGAGCCGTCGAAGTTGTGCTGATCGGTGATCAGTCGGTCTGACTGGCCAAAGGTATCTAGTAGAGAAGCTGGAGCCGCTGGCTGAGCAAGAGCTGAAGCCCGGAGATCATCATCGTCTTTATAGGTCGGATTTCGCCAGTCGCCCTCAGTCGCTACAGCTGCGGCCATCCGTTGGTTGCGATAGTCATCCCATACCTCGTAGCGCTCCCACATTTCTTCATTGGTCACGGTGTGAAAATCGACATCGATCAGTGCTCGGTAGAGCGAGCCGTCTCGCCCAGTCTTGTTGTCGATGGCCGTCCCCTCAGATAGCAGCATCAGCGAGTCCCAGGCTTGCTCAGCACGCATGCGGCGCAGCACAGGCCCCTGGAAGAGGTAGGTTTTCACAAAGTTTGGCTCTTCTTCCGTGGCCAGACTTTGATAGGCGCGCGTGTTGTAGATGATGCGCATGAACTCACGCATGTCATAGCCGACCCGACGCATCTCGCTGCCGAGGAAAGTGAGCAACTGGGCGTGACCGGAATCTTTCACCATCTGGTCGGAGTAGTCATTGACCGGCTCGATCACTCCCATACCGAAAGCACGCGACCACATGCGATTGGCGATATTCACGGCGAACCTTGGATTGTCTGGCCCGATCAGCCAGTCGCGCAGAGCCTCCCGGCGGGTTTTGCCGCCGAGTTTTGCCGCCGGCTTGATTAGAGTGCGAGGGTCGACTTCGTCTCCGGGTCTTCCGCCTTTGCCCAAAAAATCGGCCGGCAGACTGGTGGTCAGCACTTCGTTGTCATCCAGATTCCAGGCTAGAGCTTCGAGGTAGTATTTGAACCAATTGGATCGCTGATCTTCCCAGCGGACTTGCTTATTCTTCTCTGCAAACTCGATGAACTGGTCCTTCCAGCCCTCTGGGGCATTGGGCATCTGTGTCGGTAGACCATTGTAGGCGACCATCATCATTTCGCCGCCTTTGGAGCTGGTTTTGCCGTAGCTGATGGTGCGCTGGGTATTTCCCAGAAATGCCGCCATCCGATAGAAGTCGATCTGGGTCATAGAATCGTCGAATGGATGGTCGTGACACTGAGCGCAGGAGATATCCATCCCCAGCATCACTTGGCCAAAGTTGGCAAAGGTGTCGAACTCCATGCCTGTGTCGCGCAGCAGGAAGCCAGACGCCGGATTGTGACCGAGGTTGCCCTTGGCAGTGATCATATCGCTGACTATTTTGTGATAGGGAGCGTTCGCAGCTAGCTGATCACGCCACCACTGCACATAGCCCTCCATGCGGATCCCTCTGGCGAAGTCATCGTCGAGGATCCGGTACATATCGGCGAAGTAGTTGAACAAGTGCGACGAGCGGCTCGGGTGTAGCAACAGCTCATCGATCAGCGCCTGCCGCTTGTCAGGTCGAGAGTTGATGGCAAACTCCATGAACTCAGCGCGAGTCGGGATCCGCCCGATGATGTCTAGGTACACGCGGCGAACGAAGAGGTCGTCAGGCAGTGGCTCATTAAACGAAGAGAAGCCACCCTTTTTCAAATTCGCTGCCAGCAGGTAGTCGATCTTCTTGGCCGAGGCCAGCGTGTAGGTGTCGTCGCCGATCCGGTCGAGACGCTCCGCAGCCTCGCGATCGCCCTTGATGAATCGCGAGCTAGGCACTGAGATTTCCTGGCCATTGCGCAGTTTGAATTTGAAGTTATCCCCCTCGATACCGAGGAAAAACGCCTGAAGTTTCTTTCCATCAGTGCTGGTCCACTCGCGTGCCTGGGCGGGAACAGTAAAGGCAGAGAGGGCCAAAGCGATCGCAGCGACGAGCTGCAGAGAGATCTTGGTTTTCATAGCAAAACAAACGGATGTCCAGTCGCAGCGGTGAACTGCACCATTTCTAGTTTTACCCGACTTGGTAGTATCTTGTCACGAATATTCGCCTGAACCTAGAAGCGCCAATGTCCTCATCGACTGCATTGCCAAGTAAACAAAAACGAGGCTCAAAGAGAGCCTCGTTCCTTCAATCAAAATGTAGAGTAAAGCTCTCCTACCTCTTATGCGGGTACCACTTTCACTGGGCACACTTTCAGCTCAGCTGTCTGCGTCACCGGATCATACCCGCCGCCAGTGAGGATGTTCACTGGCACATTGGCGAATGAGAAGGAGGTGAAGACGGTGCCTTTGGGCGACATGTCGGTGACCTTTACGGGCACTTCGATCTCGCCGCGGGCGCTGCTCATCTTGGCCATGCCGCCGTGGACTAGGCCTAGCTCCTCGGCATCGTCTGGGTGCACCTCTAGCGACTCCTCGGAGAGGAGGTACTCGATACCGGCACTACGGCCAGTCTGGGTGCGCGAGTGGTAGGCCTGCAGGCGGCGACCAGTGGTCAGCCAGAGCGGGAAGTCATCGCTGATCACCTCTGCCGGGTCGCGGTAGTTGATGATTTTGAAGACGCCCTTCATGCCGCCTTTGAACTCGCCCTCGTGTAGACGCGGGGTGCCGGGGTGATCTTTGTCCGGCACCGGCCAGTGGTACTCGCCGTGCTCGATACGGTCCCAGTCGAGACCGGCGTAGATCGGGCTGACGGAGCAGAGCTCGTTGAAGACATCTTTGGCCGAGTCGTACTCAAAGCCAGGTGTCCCCATGCGCTTGCTGATCTCGCTGATGATCCACCAGTCAGGCTTAGCCTCGCCCACTGGGGGCACAGCCTGGCGCAGACGCTGCACGCGGCGCTCGGTATTGGCCTGCACGCCGTCGGTCTCGCCAAAGGCGGTGGCGGGAAATACCACATCGGCCAGCTCGGCGGTCTCGGTGAGGAAAAGATCGATCACCACGAGATGCTCCAAGCTCTTCAGTGCGTGCTCGCAGTGGTTTTTATCGGGATCGGTCACCACAGTATTCTCACCATCGATGAGCATGGCGTGGATGCTTTTGCCCGACTCATTGAGAGCGGTCACCTTGGTGATGCCGCGCTCAGCGTCGATCTCCCGCTGGTAAAGTTTGGAAAACTTCTCGGCAAACTCAGGATTGTCGCAGGGCTGAAAGCCGGGGAAATTCGCCGGTACCGCTCCGCAGTCACCTGCGCCTTGGATATTGTTCTGCCCGCGCATCGGGTTGATACCGCCGCCCTCGAGTCCGAGGTTGCCAGTCATCAGCGCCAGGTTGCACAGCGACTGCACATTATCCACACCACAGATGTGCTCGGTGATACCCAGCGTGTAGTAGATAGCCGATGGCGCGCCGCGTCCGTAGATGAGGCCAGCCTGCTCGATATCCTCGGCGGGCACCTCGCAGATCTCGGCTGCCCACTCTGGGGTAAAAGGTTTCAGGTGCTCGACGAATGCCTTGCCGCCAGTGGTGCGGTCGGCGATGAACTCTAGGTCGTAGAGCTCTTCGCGCTGAATAACGTGAGCCATCGCCAGCAGTAGCGCCACATCTGAGCCTAGCCGGATCGGTAGGTGCAGGTGGGCCATCTTTGCTAGGCGGGTTTTACGAGGATCGACGACGACCATAGTCGCGCCTTGGGTGAGAGCCTTTTTCAGGCGCGTCGCCGCCACGGGATGACACTCGGTCATATTCGTCCCGATGGCGAAGATCACGTCAGGCTTCTCCATGTCCTTGAGCGGGTTGCTCATGGCGCCTCGTCCGATAGTAGCTGCCAGACCGGCAACTGTAGGAGCGTGTCACGCTCGAGAACAGTTGTCGATATAGTTGGTCCCGAAGCCCGCTCGCATGAATTTCTGCATGGTGTAGGCGGCTTCGTGTGGCGCTCGCCCAGAGGCGATGCCGTAGACCGAGTGGCGCCCGTGTTTTTCACGGACTTTCTTAAATCCCTCTGCAGCGCGATCGAGAGCCTCGTCCCACTCACACTCGTGGAGCTGGCCATCGTCGCGGCGCACCATCGGCTTCTTCAGGCGATCGGCATTTTGGATAAAGTCGAAGGCGAATTGGCCCTTGATGCATAGCGCACCTTCATTGGCTGGACCGTCCATCGCTGGCTGCACGCCGACGATTTTGTCGCCTTTGGAGAGCAGGTCGACCGCACAGCCCACACCACAGTAGGGGCACACGCTGCGTGTCTTTTTCACCTCGCCCGGTGTATCGGCATCGCGCAGGGCTTTTTTATCGCCTAGGGCACCGGTTGGACAGGTCTGCACACACTGGCCGCAGAAGGTGCAGTCCGAGTCGCGCAGGTCGTTGTTAAATTCGGTGATGATCTGGGTGTGAAAGCCCCGATTCATCACATTGATCGCGTAGTCGCCCTCGCGCTCGGCGCAGACACGCACGCAGCGGTAGCAGGAGATGCAGTTGTCGTAGTCGCGCAGGATGAATGGATTCTTATCGTCGGTATTCGACTTACCCGACTTTTTCCCCTGAAAGCGACCGGTCCGCGCCTGGTAGCGATCGACCAGATTGGTCATTTCCTGCGAGGAGTAGCCGCTCAGCTCATCGACATCGACATTGCGATTCTCCGAGACCACCATCTCCAGCAGAGTCTTGCGGTGCTTTTCGATCCCCTCGGTTTGCGTCTTCACCACCATGCCATCGGTAGCTTTGGTGGTGCAGGAGGCGACTGGATTGCGGATGCCCTCGACCTCGACCACACACAGGCGGCAGGCGCCGAATGCCTCTAGGCGCTCATCGTAACAGAGGGTGGGCACCTCTCTACGATGGCGCTCCGCCACTTCGTAGATGGTCTCCCCCTCGGTAAAGGACACTGGCTCCCCGTCCAGCGTCATGGTCAACTGATTGACCTCCGTGTAGTGTTCTGGGCTTACCGTCATTTGATAAAAGTTACGCGAGAATACGAGAGATGGAAACAATAGGCAAGCAAAGTAGCAGGCGTGATTTCTTGCCCCCAGTACGCACTGAGTTATTCGGAGCCGAGGTTTTCAGGATCGATTCCAGCAGCCTTCAGCCGCTCGTGTAGCAAAGACAGCTCGGTCGCCGCCTGCTCAGCCTTCGCCTCGGCCTGCTCAGCCTTTGTCTCCGCCTGCTCTAGCTTATCTGCCAGATACTCACTATCCTGCACAAAGAAACGCTCTT
This sequence comes from Verrucomicrobiota bacterium, assembly GCA_020630975.1. Classification (GTDB taxonomy): domain Bacteria; phylum Verrucomicrobiota; class Verrucomicrobiia; order Verrucomicrobiales; family DEV007; genus Arctic95D-9. Next base: position 38,184 of record JAHDID010000014.1, on the reverse strand, counting down.
TCTCGATCATGTCTGCCTCCTCAGGGGATAGGCCGGTCTCTTTAGCTTTTTGAAAGGCAGCGTCGATAGGTGACTCCTCGGCTAGCGAGCCGGGCACGGCTTCGAGGGCACCTGCGTGTTTGAGGAAGTAGATCCACTTTTCTGTCAGAGTGCGCAGCTCTTCTAGCTGCATTTTGAACTTTGGCAGCTCGACAAAGACTAGCTCGATATCGCCATCGGGGTAGAAGACATGCGCCTGCTTTTCCAGCAGCTGAAAGAAGGTCACCACTTGCTCGGCGATCTCGGGTGCATCGAAAAGCTCAAAGTTCACGATCGAGAGGGCGACTACCGGCTGCAGCTCGCGGTAGCCAGCGCCGCTACTGAGCTGATTGACGTATTCCTTAGCAGCGTTGTAGAGCACACGTTTCTCAAAGCCATCGACGTTGATCAGCTGCATCTCGATCAGGATGCGCTCGCCGGTAGACAGCTCTGCTTTGACATCGAGGATCGAGGTCTTCAGACCGACGCGTGCCTCCAGTGAATAGGGATTTATGATCTGCAGATCGACGATAGTCGGTGCCCCCTTGTAGAGGATAGCGTTGAGGAAAGAGATCAGAATAGGCCCACTATCCTCAGAGCCGAAGATCTTTCGAAAAGCTAAGGCTGTCCGTGGGTCGATAAACATCGCGTATAGCAAGCTATAACTGATGGGTGATGCTGGCTAGCTCGTATTTCTCATACAAAATCATAGCGAGCCGAAGGCTCCAGAAATAATCCGTGTCATCCATGTTCAATCCGTCCAAATCCATGTTCAATAGCTGCTACTAAGGCGCGCGAAGATATTTCTGCAGGGCTGTGTGGTGCACTCTGCGCAGGCAGCACCTACCGCAGCAAGTCAGATTAGATTTTCTATGAGCGATGCGGGCTAGCACTATTGAGCACTGTTAGATTTCGCGCGGCACGGTCTCTAACGCTTTCTCCTTTCATCCGTTAGCGAATTGCTGCCTACCGCTCAACAAAATGTCTTCACTCTCTTTGCTCCAAACCACTGCCACAGCAGATGGCATTCCGCAGTTTCAGATCTGGAATAATGCTCTAAACCGATCCGGCCAACCCACCGAGCTGCCAGATCCACACACGTGGCCCGTCCCCGATGCAGGCGATGGTTGCCTGATGGAGCAGCTTCGCTGGTACCTGGAGCGGTTTCTCGATTATCCTTTTCCACCTTACACCGAGCGAGCTGAGAAAATTGAGGCTGCGCTGCGAGGCTGGGGAGAGGCTGCCTTTGAGTGCCTGTTCGATTCACGTCAGACTGGTGATTGGGTTTCGAAGACCCAGGGCGAGCTATTCGATTTTTTGATCTCCCTAGACTCGCCTCACTTGCTGGCTTGGCCATGGGAGGCGCTGTGCGCGACAGACATTGGCTACTTTGGCCACCGCGCCCGTATCCAGCGTCGCCTCAGCGAAAATGCGCCCACCCCGACGCCGATTGCCGACGATCTGCCGACCGATTGTATCCAGATCCTACTGGTCACCGCTCGCCCCTACGAGAATGATGTCGACTACCGCTCCATCTCTCGGCCACTGGTCGACTTGATCCGCCAGCGTCAGTTACCCGTGCAGATCACCGTGCTGCGACCGCCTACCTTTGATCAGTTGCGCCAGCATTTGCAGGATCATCCGGGGAAATATCACATCTTCCACTTCGATGGTCACGGTGGCTACGGGCAGTCGATGCCTAGCCCGACAGACACCATGTACCTGCGAGGGCATAGTGGGCGACTGCTATTCGAGAACGCGCAAGGCGGAAAAGACGAGATCTCTGCCGAGCAGTTGCACCAGCTACTGGCCGATTGTCGGGTACCCTACGCCGTGCTCAATGCCTGCCGCTCGGGGGCCATCGATGCCCAGGCCGAGGGCGATAGCGCCTTTGCCTCGATCGCAGGTGCCTTGGTAAAGGCCGGCTTCCACGGCGTCCTAGCGATGAGCCACAATCTGACCGTATCGGGAGCGAATGTGTTTTTCCCGACTTTTTACCAGCAGCTGATCCACTCGGGCAATCTTCTCGATGCGACTCGATCCGGTCGCCTGCAGATGGTACAGCAGGCTAGCCGCAGCGCCTACAATCCCCAGGTGCACCTAGCAGACTGGCTGCTGCCAGTGGTCTACCAGCAGTCGGAGACCGTCGATCTATCTTTCGCTGCCGATGCCACTGCTCCCGAGGCTAGCATCGCACTACCAGAAGAGTCCGATATCGCCCATGTCGATCACTTCGTCGGGCGCGACGAGGCGATCCACCAGCTGGAGCGCCGCCTGCGCAAAAAATGCCCCAGCATCCTTATCCACGGTCTCGGCGGCACCGGCAAAAGCTCCCTCGCTCGGCATTTCCTGCAGTGGTTGCGCGATACCGGTGGTTTGGAGTATCCGCCCTTTTGGGTCAGCTTCGATACCGTGCGTTCAGCCAGCTACGTGCTCAATCAAGTCGGTCGCGCCATCTTTGGCCCGCAGTTCGATTCGGATGATGAGCAGGCCTACTCTGCCCTGGCGCACGTTTGTCGCGATCAGTTGCCGTTGCTCTTGGTCTGGGACAATTTTGAGTCCGTCCGTGGTCTTAGTGCCGAGTCGGTATCCGCCACCCTGCCGGAGGACGATGCGCTGAAGCTACGCGATTTCCTCCACGCGCTACATGGCGGAAAGACCAAGATACTCATCACCAGCCGCAGCGATGAGACATGGTTACCCGAGACCGACTGCCATCGTCTGCAGCTAGGCGGCCTACGGGGCAATGATCTGTGGGATTACATCGGTGGCTTGGCCGATGAACTGGATATCGCACTTGATCGCAAAGATCCCGATGCCCGTCAGCTGTTTCAGATCACGCTCGATGGGCATCCGATATTGGTGCGCACCGTTTTGGGAGAATTGCGCGGCAGGACTCTGGCTACCGTCAATGATCAGATCGCTGATATCCTCAGCAATTACACCGAGAACGCTGATTCAGACATAGCTCTTGATCCTGCGTGGGCTCGAATGATGGGGGCACTCACACTATTCGAGAGCGGCTTGACAGAAGTTGAGCAGACCTATCTCGATGCGATTGCTCTCCACCGCAGATATGTAGATCTGGATTATGTCCAGGCAATGGGCGAGCAGAGTGGTGAGGTGACTGACTACGACCATGGAGTAGCCCATAGCGTGTTTGCTAGGGCCTGTTCGTGTGGACTGCTTTCGCTGTTGGGCGATGGTATTTATACCATTCACCCAATGTTTACTAGCTTTTTGCAGACACGCGAGATCGCCGAGCAGTGGCAGCGTGGGTTTGTTTCGTTTATGGGGATATTCGCGGATAGCCTCGCTCCCAAGCCATTGCATGAGCAGAGGGTGCCTTTTTTCCTGCATAAGGCAAATTTTCACCACGCTTTGGATATTGCGAATCAGCATGAAATAACCGACTTCTCAGCAGCTCTCGTTCAAGCCCTAGCGGCATGGGCCCAAAACAATCGAGACTGGTCTGAAGCCAGTCGGCTTTTCCTTGTTTGCGCAAAGGAAAAACAGGCTGCGATGGACTTTTCCGGCGAAGCGAGCACCTATCATCAGCTGGGAATCATTGCCGAAGAGCAGCGAGATTTCGAAGCCGCCAAGAATTGGTATCTGAAGTCTTTGGCGATCAAAGAAAAACAAGGTAACGAGCACGGAGCTGCGAGCACCTATCATCAGCTGGGAACCGTCACCCAAGAGCAGCGAGATTTCGAAGCCGCCGAGAATTGGTATCTGAAGTCTCTGGCGATATCAGAAAAGCAAGGCAACGAGCACCACGCTGCGATCACCTATCATCAGCTGGGAAGCATTGCCGGAGAGCAGCGAGATTTCGAAGCCGCCGAGAATTGGTATCTGAAGTCTCTGGCGATATCAGAAAAGCAAGG
>JAHDID010000014.1:0-34182 GCA_020630975.1 Verrucomicrobiota bacterium | reverse complement strand
CACCTATCATCAGCTGGGAACCGTCACCCAAGAGCAGCGAGATTTCGAAGCCGCCGAGAATTGGTATCTGAAGTCTCTGGCGATCAAAGAAAAGCAAGGCAACGAACACGGAGCTGCGATCACCTATCATCAGCTGGGAATCATTGCCCAAGAGCAGCGAGATTTCGAAGCCGCCGAGAATTGGTATCTGAAGTCTCTGGCGATCAAAGAAAAGCAAAGCAACGAGCACGGAGCTGCGAGTACCTATCATCAGCTTGGCATTTTAGCTAAATTACAAAAACAGTGGCTAGAGTCGTGTGATCAATTTCTAAGCGCACTGGATCGATTTGAGCGATCCAATGATCAAAGACATGCCATACAGGTGCTAGTCAATATCGTGCAGCTTCTCGAGCAAGCACCACCCGATGCTCAGAAGGCCTGCGAAGCTAAACTAAAGAATCACGGTGGTGATGAAATCTTAGCTACACTCACTTCAATCCGTGAACAACTCAACGAAGCCGAAACTCAATCATCTTAACCCGACCAACCAGCGCAACCTATGCCCGCATTCGACACATTTCTATCGCATAACACCGAAGACAAAGTGCTTATTCGCCAGCTCAAAACGGCGCTACAAAAGAACGACTTGCAGGCCTGGCTCGACGAAGACGAGATCGCTCCAGGCCAGCTCTTTCAAGACCGCATCGCCGAGGGTATGGAGCAGTCGCGCACCGCCATCGCCGCCTATGGAGCCGCAGGTCCTGGGCCATGGCAGGCAGAGGAGGTGAGGGTGCTGCTGCAGCACTCGGTGAGGGAAGGCAAGACTGTGATACCGGTGCTGCTACCCGGCGCTCCAGCGGAGCCCGAGCTGCCGCCTTTCCTCGCCCAGCGAAACTGGGTGGATATGCGCGGGGGCATCACCGACGAGGGTGTTCGGCGGTTGATCTGGGGAATCACGGGGAACCGGGGTGGCGAGTTGATCGATGAGGTGGAGAACCTGTCGGAGCTGATCAAGGAAAACGATCCCAATGCAGATCGTGCTCCAGCCTACTATCAACCTGTCGAAAAAGGCTTCACTCGCCAAAGCATGGAGAGTGCGGCAGCAAAGATCACTCAAGTCATCGATAGCGATATCCTAGAAGTGATCATCGAAAATATCCGCAAAGCCAAAGATCGACTGGTGGAGGTACTTGGTAGTGATAAACCTCAACAAGTGAAAGACGAGGCGCTGGAATACGCGAAATACACCATCTGCGCCGAGCTAAGGCGCATCCGAGATCTGAATGAGGAGCAACTGCCGACTCCCGAGCTAGAGAAAGCCTGGGTGTCGAACCGCTGTGCGGTGTGAGCAATGCATGATCTTTACTATCCTGTATGAGCCCGGCAGAGCGCTACAACCTGACAGATGGAATCAAGGGCTCGTACAACCCTTTTGAATACAGTATCCACTGCCAGAGTCGCGATGACTATGCGACCTATCTGCACGAGTACGCTCATCACATACAGAATGTCACCACGATCCAGGGGGCTGAGCGTTTGCAGGCCTTTCTGCAGCTAGCCGCACATCTCTCCAAGCTGGGGCAACTCGGTGAGCCGGTGCAGGTGCCTCTCGTCGAGCCTATCCATCGGCAGCGTCCTGCTGATGCTAGTGATCGACTGCAAGAGCGGTGGAAAGACATCGATGGCCACTGGCGAGAGATTCTCTACTGGGACCAGCTCTATCCCTACACCGGTCTGCAACGACCGGAGGAGGTGCAAAAGCTATCGGCGGTGCATGGCGATCTGCCCCTCTTCCTCTACGAAACCGACTATCACGGCGATGGTGGCCTGACCTACATACCGATCTACATCCGCATCCTCGACGACGATCGCATAAAGGGCTACCCCATCGGCGGGCGAGCAATCGGCGAAGGTATCTCACGCAGTCTGGAGCTACTGGCACAGGGTGAGCACCCAGAGCTACCCAACGAACCGATCACCAATGCGAACTTTGTCTACCACGTGTGGCCATCGATCATGCAGACCCTATTCGGTCGCGAGGTGGGGCTGCATGCCGCAGTGCTCCTGGGCGATCTAGCGCTATCTTTCTCCTCACCACATGTGGCCACGGCTCAGATCCTACTGGAGTGCGCCCTGTGGAAGAAAGAGTCGGATGGCACCGATATCGATGTGCCCACCCTACGCCGGCTCTATTTCGACTTCGCCGAGCGCTTTCGCGATCACGCAGATATCGCCGTGCAACTGGAGCTAGAAAGCCTGCAAGACATCAAGGAGCGAGCCGCCGATCAGTATGATGTCTTTCGCGAGGCGATCGATTGGCAGATCGAAAATCTGGTGCGCGCCTTCGAAAAACGCCAACAGGCTCCAGACTACTTTGCCACCGCTCTCCTCAAAGCCACAACCCAACCCAAGTGGCTAAGTCATCTAACCGCAGACTATCCACCACTACGTGTGGTCTTTGAGGATGATGAATCTGGTGGTAGTCATACCGATGAAGCCAGCCTAAACCGCCTCTTGCTACTGCAAAAGCTCTATGATCTCTTCGAATTCCTCTACTACGACGTCGATGCCACAGCGGCTGATCTAGGTCTATCGAAAAAGCAGCTAGAGCTGGATGTCGAAAAGCTGAGCCCAACAACCTTTCAACTGAAGCAACGCGAGATCGCTCCGGGAGAAACCAATCACGAGGGAAAGCTACTGGAGATCCTCAAGATACAGGAGACGGTGTTTCGGGTGGGTTGATCTAGTGAATTGCTGGCTTGAATCCGAGGGCGAAATTTTATAGTTTTGTCAGGTTATGTCGGTGGTGATCAATTTTCTGCAGCAAACTCTGGAGTCGGACCCTGCGAATTGGGCGTGTCGCGAGGCGTTGGTGGCTGCGCTGATGGGCGATGAGCAGAGCGATGCGGCTTATCAGGTGGTGAATGAGGGATCGGAGGTTTTTCCCGAAGAGCCGGCGGGACTTATCGTAGCAGCTCGGACCTATGCGCTGCTGGATCCGGCGAGTGCGATCGAGGTGATCGATGGTGTGATTGCTCAGGACCCGACCAATGCTGAAGCTTGCTTGGAGAAATGCCGGTTTTGCCTGCAGCTGGAGGATACCGAGACTGCTGCTCGATTTTACCAAGCCGCGACTCGGCTGAACCCTGAACTTGCCGACGAAGAACTGTCCAAGGCTTTAGGAAGTCATCTAAACGCAGAACCGTCACCACAGGTGGCTGCGGAGCCTGAAGCAGAGCCAGAATTGACGGCAGCGGTGGCAGTGGCCCCTGAGCCCGAGCCGCAACCTGAGCCAGAACCCGAACCGCAGCCCGCTCAGACCCAGTCGGCTATCGCGGGGCTCAAAGTGCCAGGCCTAGCGGCTCCTGCTGCGACTCCAGCACCTGTTACCATAGCGCCTGCGGCACCGCTCGCTGCGCCCTCGATTGCCAATCTCACACCACCTCCTGTGGCAGCTCCCGCAGTGACTCCTGCCCCGGTTATGGCTGCAGCTGTGGTGCCAGTGGTCGCTGAGCCGGAAGAAGAGGTCCCTGTGGTGCCGCTAGCCGTGATACCCGATGAAGAGGAAGATATCCCTGTGGCCGCTGTCGTGCCCCAACAGCTGTCGCCACCGCCCGGCGCTTGAATCGGTGTGATTACGCCTGCCAGACTCTAAAGAGTAACCTAGGCTTTTCCCACATATCCCATCTTGACCATTTCCCTCGCAAAAGGGACACTTCCCCCATGCCGATACAAACTGACCAGCAGATCGTCGACCAGTGGAAAGACCAGCCAGCACCGCTCCTGCCGATGCTGCACGCCTTTCACAATCGAGATGGCTACCTGACTGAGGATGCCATCCTGGCCGTGTCGGATGCGCTGAAGATCCCCAAAGCCGAGCTGTGGGGTACGGTGACTTTCTACCACCACTTTTCCCGCGAGGCTCCAGGCCAGTCAGCACCGCGCGTCTGCACCGGCAATGTCTGCTGCCTGAATGGTGGCAAGGAGCTGTATGAATCGCTCAAGGCCGACGGCGCTACCGAAATGCCCTGCGCAGGTCGCTGCGATGATATGGTGCCCGTGCTGATCGGCGACAAGGCCATGGTCGGTCTGGATAAAGACTCTCTCGTCCATCGCGCGACTCCGATGCCAGCTCCCAATCCGGGCGGTATCGAGGAGTGTGTGTTTGGCAAAATCCGCGAGGAAGGTCGTGCGACTATCGCAGGCTATCGCCGCACGGGTGGCTACACCGGCCTCGAAAAGGCAGTAAAAGAGATGACGCCCGCCGAGCTGATCGAGCTGATCAGCGATAGTAAGCTAGCCGGTCGAGGCGGAGCTGGATTCCCCACCGGAGTGAAGTGGAAAGCTGTGGCCGATGCACCAGGCGATCCCAAGACCATCGTGTGCAATGCCGACGAAGGCGAGCCGGGCTGTTTCAAAGATCGTGCGACCATGGATCACGACCCATTTGCGGTGATCGAGGGCATGACGCTGGCCGCCTACGCGACTGGCGCGCCACAGGGCTTTATCTACCTGCGCTATGAGTACCCCGAGACCGAAAAGATCCTCGAGGAAGCGATCGAGGATGCTCGCGCTAGCGGCTTGATCGGAGAGAATATCTTTGGCACCGATTTCACTTTCCATCTCTATGTGCGCCGTGGAGCTGGTGCCTACATCTGTGGAGAGGAGGGCTCGTTGCTAAATAGTTTGGAGGGTAAGCACCCCTTCCCACGCAACAAGCCGCCTTTCCCAGTGACCCATGGCTACAATGATAAGCCGACTGTGGTCAACAATGTCGAGACCCTTGCCTCGGTGCCGCACATCGTAGAAAATGGTGCCGAGTGGTATCGCAATCTCGGTGCGGGCGAACACGCTGGCACCAAGCTGATCAGTCTATCGGGCGATATCCAGAGACCTGGCAACTACGAGGTGCCCATCGGCATGCCGCTGTCGACTCTGCTCTATGAGTGGGCCGGTGGTCCAAAGGAAGGCCGCACCATCCAGGCGGTGACCATGGCAGGGCTATCCGGTGGTTTCCTAGCTGGGGATGATCTCGATGTGACGCTCGACGAGCCCTGCATCCGCAGCAAAGGCTCCTTCCTCGGAGCCGGTGGTATCATGGTATTCGATGATAGTCGCGATATGGTAGCTGCTGCGCATGATGCGATGGCTTTCTTTGCCCACGAGAGCTGCGGCAAGTGTTTCCCGTGCCGTATCGGTACTCAGCGTATGACCGAGCGGCTCAATGGCAGCAGCCCAGATCTCGGCTACGATGATTGGCTAGCAGAGATCGAGGATATCGGCTCGACGATGAAATCCACCAGTGCCTGTGGTCTCGGTATGGCTGCTCCGCATGTGACGGAGTCGTTGCTGCGCTATTTTCCCGATCAGGTGCAAGGGCATCTGGAGGCGAAGAAAAGCTAGATCGCGGACAGCGGTGTAGTAAAAACAAGGAGGGGCGGCGTCTCGCCGCCCGGCTGGCTGAGCCGCGCTGCTGTGTAGGGAAGGCTCAATGCTTTGTGCCTAGGCTTTGGGAGTTGGCTAGATGCTTTGCGGCCACTCGTTTACACTCGCCGCCACATTCTTTTTACTTAGGTAGTGAAGAGTGTGCCGATTTAATATGATGGGACGGAGGTTTCTGTGATGATGGTTTCGCAGGAGGCAGGGGCTGGGATCGCGTGATTTAGCTAGGGGCTCAAGCGGCGGGGAGTCGGGCGGCTAGACAGCCGCCTCTACGGATTGATGTTTGGGATAACTTGATTTGTTAAATGAAAAATTGTTGTTACATCTCCACCAAAAATAGAATTCAAAGAGCTGATAAACTCATAATATCCGGCGAAGGGATGCTTCCATTCATCTTCTAAGAATAAACAATACCCGTAGTCTGTTATGTAGCGATTTTTGTATATATCCCAAACCGGATATAAGAGTGCCGACAAAATGATGATGATTCCTGTGATGAATAGGCACCACTTTTTCATCACTCAACCCGCCAGGCTTCTACCGCTCATCTGGACCGACCACGTCATACTGGCCGGCGTTTTTCGAAGCAATTAGAGGTGTGGAGACCTCTTTCCAATGAGCGAAGTGATCGCTGGCTTTGTGGGCAGCGAAGGCTTCGGGTGTGGTGTAGAGCTCGTAGATGGCGAATTGGTTCGGCTCGGAGATGTGGCGAGACCACTCCCACTTCAGGCATTCGCTTTCCTGGCGGGTGTGGATGGCATTATCTTCGAGGGCGGCCATGAGTTCCTCGGCTTTTCCTGGATTCGCTTCTAGCGTGACGACGACGGCAAACATATGGTCGGAACCAACACCGCAACTACCCCATGTTCAAGCAACTAAGCAGCAATGATGATCACCACCTCGGTCTACCCGATGCGGATACCGCTTACCTGGTAGGTGTGTCGGGCGGGCGCGACTCGATGGTGCTGCTGCACTGGCTGCTGGAGCAGGGCTATCGGCAGCAGTTGATCGTCTGCCATGTGAACCATGGGCTGCGCGGCGAGGAATCGGATGGTGATCAAGAGTTGGTGGAAAGAATCGCCCAAGCCGAGGGCCTCGAGTGTGTGTGCGAGCGCTACGATGTGGCAGCTATCGCGGCTAGCGAAAAGCAGTCGATCGAGACGGCGGCTCGCGGGGTGCGCTACCGCTTTTTTGCAAAAGTGGCTGAGGCGCGTGGCTGCTCGCGGGTGATCCTAGCGCATCATGCCGATGATCAGGTAGAGACGGTGCTGATGAATCTATTCCGCGGTACAGCGCTGAAGGGGCTGGGAGGCATAGCGGCTGTGTCACGTCGCGAGGGATTGGAGATCTATCGCCCCTTTCTATCGGTGACTAGAGCTGAGCTGATAGAGTATCAGCAAGAGCACGGCGTGGAGTACCGAGAGGACTCGACCAATGGAGAGAGCATAGCTGTGCGCAATCGCATGCGTCTCGAGCTGCTGCCACTGGCGCAGGATATCTTTGGTAGGGATGTCTCTCCTGCTGTGCTGCGGCTCGCGGAGCTGGCGCAGGAGGAGAGTGCCGATGCCCATAGTCGAGCCGAAGTATGGGTGAAAGCTAATATCGATCAGCAGCTAGCCCTGCCCGTGGCCGAACTCAGGCAGCTGCTGCCCAGCGAGTTGCAGCACGTCCTGCACTTCTGGCTGCGGATGCACTGCGTCTGCGATATCCAGCACAGAGAAATCAAAGCCATCTGCGAGATCGTGCAGAGTCAGGACAAACCCGCCAAGACCAACCTCTCTGGCGGACGGCATGTGCGTAGGCGGGCGGGAGTGCTGTTTGTCGAGTAGGTCGGGGGAATTGGCGCTGTACCCTATTGAGTCGAAACTGTACCCTATTGAATTTGGCCCAAAAGTGGCGGCGAACGCCAATGAGTGGAGTTTCTTCGGGCGAGGGCTCTGGCTTGGGTAGGGCTGAATAGAGAATGATGAGTGGGAATTTTGAATTTTGATTGGTTTTGGAGCTGAATGGATGGGCGCTTCAAAAATCAAAACTCACTAATCAGGAATCGTAAATCAGCTCTTCCCTCTGCTTGAGGCTGCGGTTCTGTCTCTGGGCTCCACTATTTGGACGAGACGCAAAAAAACCGGCAGCTTGCGCTGCCGGTTTCGCCTTTTCAAAAAAGATTAGATGGTTGCTCGAGAGCTGACTTTCTAGGCTTCCTGGGAGTTGCTTTCCAGCACCTTGTCGATCAGGCCGTAGTCGGCAGCCTCTTGAGCGGACATGTACTTGTCGCGCTCGGAGTCGGCTTTGATCTGCTCTGGAGTTTTGCCGATGTGACCAGCCATGATGCCGTAGAGGCGATCATTCAGAGACATCATGAACTCGAAAGTCTTTTCCACATCCATGGCAGTACCCTGCGCGCCACCGGAGACCTGGTGGATCATGATGTGTGAGTTTGGCAGAGCGTAGCGCTTGCCTTTGGTGCCTGCAGTCAGCAGCACGGCGCCCATACTGGCAGCCATGCCCATGCAGAAAGTGTTCACATCGCAGGTGACGAACTGCATGGTGTCGTACATGGCGAGACCAGCGGTCACGGAGCCACCTGGGCTGTTGATGTAGACATTGATGTCTTTATTAGGATCCTGCATCTGCAGGTAAAGTAGCTGTGCGATCACATACTGGGAAAGCTGGTCGCTGACCTGGTCGTTGATGAAGACGATGCGGTCTTTTAGCAGGCGAGAATAGATGTCGAACTGAGTTCTCTCGTTGCCCTCTTTCTCGACGATGGAGACATTGCCAGGAGTCGGCGCATTCAGGTGGTGACTGATGTGTGGAGGCAGGATGGGAGTGAACTCTTCTTTTACTTCTTCAAACATGATTGAGAGTTGGGTTGTGGATAGGTCGGTTGTCGTTGTTGGGTCCCTCGCTAGTAGGGAAAGGCAGGTTGGCAGGGCAGGTTGTTTCGCTACAGAGTAGCTGTGGCGCTCTGTGGAGCGCCAGACTCATGTGAGAGTCCTACTCCTCATCGCTATCAGCCTCAGATTCTGCATCTTCGGCCGATGTTTCGGAAATGTTAGCATTCTCCCTGAGGAAATCAATCGTCTTGCTGATCAGGATGTCACCACGCAGCGCATCGAAGCCCTGGGCTCTCTTCATCTCGGAGACGAGTTTCTTGAAAGATTTGCCTTCTTGCTGCGCCTTGTAGGCTACCGCATTGGCGAGCTCTTGATCGCTGACGTCGATGTTCTCCATCTTGGCGATCTCGTCCAGTAGGTAGCGAGTGCGCAGGTTGGCAGTGGCACGCTTGGTCGCGTTGTCGACGATGTTGTCCTCGTTGCCTTCGATCTCGTCAGGGTTCATCCCCTGCTGGTAGGCATTGGTCATCATCTGGTTTACCTGCTGCTGGGTCTCGGCGAAGACTTGCTGCTGAGGCAGGTCGAACTCGTGATCCTTGTTGAGGTGCTCGAGGATCTGATTGTCGATCTGGGCGATGCGATTTTGCTCGAGCTGGCGCTCGAGATCCATGGTGTATTGCTCAGTGATGTCGTCGAGAGACTCGGCGCCAGCTTTCTGGGCGAGCTCGTCGTTCATCTCTGGGAGCACGGCTTTCTGCACGCTCTCCACTTTCACGGAGTAGACGGCTTCTTTGCCCACGAGAGCAGGGATGAAGTAAGTGTCGCCAAAGGAGACTTCCACATCTTTGGTATCGCCAGCTTTCAGGCCGACGATAGCATCTGCTAGGCCGGGGATCATCTCGTAGCCTTGGGCGCCCTCTTCAGGGATCATCAGCTCGAATTCCTCATCGCGCTCTGCCAGTGGAGCCATGTTTTCCTCGAGCTCGTCAGTCAGAGGGTTGCCCTCTGCTGTCTTGGCGCTGTAGGTGATCATGGCTTTGTCATTGTGCTGGAGCGCCTCATCGGTGTCCTCGTACTCGGCGAAGTTGCGCTGCACGCGGCCGTAGAACTCCTGGATCATCTCATCGGTCACGGTCTGCTTGACCACATCTACGTCGATGCCTTTGTAGTCTTTCTCAGTCAGCTCCACATCTGGGCGGCAGACCACCTCGGTGATGTAGGAGAAAGTGCCGTCGCTCTCGAATTCTTCGCGCTCGACTTTGTCGATGCCGAGGATCTGTAGGTCCTCATTCTCGTAGGCGCTGTAGATCACATCGCGGGACAGACGCTCGCGCAGCTCCTCCTCGATGCGGTCTTTGAATTTCTTTTCGATTACATTCTTTGGCGTCTTGCCTTTGCGGAAGCCTGGCAGATCCGCCTGCTGCATGAATGCTGACAAAACTCCTTCTCGTGTGGAGGCTACGGTATCAGCAGGGACTTCGGCGGATAGTTTGGCTCGGCAATCGGGCAACTTCTCGACAGCTACATTCATGGTTAGAATCGGATTCTGGTTGGATTTAAAACGTTTAAACGTTGGAAAAATGACAATTCTTTCGCCCTACAGCGAGGCTCGCATCAGGAAAAGGGCGGGAATCTAGTGCAGAGGGGCAGTTATTTCACCTTCCTTTTTTAAAAACTCCCGTAAGACCTCGGGGAGCGGCGCGTGCCACTCGTGGTCGTCCCATGCGAGCCGAGTCGCGTGTAGGGCATGACGATCGAGTCTCAGTAGGTCTTTTAGCTGCTCAGACCAGCCTCCGGCTACGAGCTGTAGGTAGGGGCTGCCATCGTGCCCGTAGATCTTGTCCCCCACGATCGGGTGGCCTATTGACTCCAGATGCACGCGGATCTGGTGCATCCTACCGGTGATGAGGCGGCACTCGATCAGGCTGTAGGGCCTCTGCTCGCTGCCATAGAGCCCAGTCACGCGGCACTCGGTGCGACTCGGGCGCCCATCGGGGTGCACTAGCTGGCGCACATGGATCTCCGAGGGCTCGACCTCGCCTTTGCGCAGGATCGGTGCATCGATCACGAAGCTCTCCTGCGTCGGCCAGCCATGCACGATCGCTAGATAGGTTTTCTGAAACTGTCGCTCAGCCATCGCCTTGCCCAGCCGAGTGGCAGCGGCTTTGTGTTTCGCCACCAGCACGAGTCCACTGGTCTCGCGATCGAGCCGAGTCAGGATGGAAAGCTGCCCGCCGGTAGCTAGATCATAGACCAGTAGCTGCTGCAGACCGTCTAGCAGAGTCGGAGGATTGCCCGGCTTGCTCGGGTGCACCATGAGGTGAGCAGGCTTGTCGACTACAATCCAATCGTCGCTCTCGTCGACGATGTCGAAATCTGGCTGGTAGAGACGCAGGTCGATGATGAAAAAGGGTAGAGGGTGGGAAGTGTGTGTTAGGAGTCTAAAATCGTTCTTTCTGCTGCTTAGGGCTTTGGCTTGGGTAGAGTTGAATAGAGAATGACGAGTGGGATTTTTGAATTTTGATTGTTTTAGGGGCGTCGCTGAATGGTGGTTGTAAGCGTTGCGGATACTCGTGGCGTCTGGATGGGCACTTCAAAAATCAAAACTCACTAATCGGGAATCATAAATCAGCTCTTCCATCTAGCCAAGCCCTCCTACCTAGACTTGCTCGAGTACAGTCCTTTCGTACACCTTTCGCCTAAACGGCTGGATCTTCACTCTGCGTTATTCTGCGCTGGACTATCCTCACGGATGCGCTAGGAATGGGGGCTTAACTAATTTTTTAAATATTTTATCCACCACTATGTCGACGGCTAGACAGAAAACACTCGCCTCTTCATCCTCGCTCACGGGTACCTCCCTGCATACCGGCGAGCAGGTGACTCTCACTATGAAGCCCGCTCCGGCAGGGCACGGTATCCGCTTTCGCAGGGTAGATCTCGATGATCAGCCCTTTATCGATGCGCACGTGTCGAAGGTGCAGACCGTAGAGCGCGCCACCACACTGGCAGAGGGCTCGGTAAAGGTCCACACTGTGGAGCACGTGATCTCTGCTCTCGTCGGCATGGGTGTCGACAACGCTCTGATCGAGATGGATGCCAATGAGCCGCCGATCGGTGATGGCTCGTCGCTGCCATTCGTCGAGTGTATCAAGCAGGCCGGTATCGAGGAGCAAGAGGAGTATCGCTCGGTCTTCGAGGTGCGCGAGCCTCTACACATGGATGCTGGCAATGGCTCGCTGATCACCATCGTCCCAGGCAAGGGGCTGAAGGTGTCCTGCACGCAGGTGGGGCCAGACGGTAGATTCACTCAGCATCTGTCGATGGATATCACTCCAGAGACCTATGAGAAAGAGATCGCTCCAGCGCGGACATTCGTCTTCTACGAGGATGTCGAGCCGCTTCTCGAGAAAGGTCTGATCAAAGGTGGTAGCCTGGAAAACGCCGTGGTGGTGAAAGGCGACTCTGTGATGAGTAAGGAGGAGATGCGCTATGACGATGAGTTTGTCCGCCACAAGATCCTCGATATCATCGGCGATCTGATGCTCTGCGGTAAGCGCATCAATGGCCACATCATCGCTGTTAAGCCTGGTCATGGTCCGAATACTAAGATGGCTGAGCTGATCGATAAGCAGCTGCAGAACACGCGATCCATGGTGCCACCAGTGCACATTCCACACGGTGAGAGCGTGCTCGATACTGTCGAGGTGCAGAAGATCCTGCCGCACCGCTATCCTTTCCTCATGGTAGACCGTATCGTCGGATTTGAAGGCGATATGGGCTGCACAGGGGTGAAG
The DNA here is from genome assembly GCA_020630975.1 of Verrucomicrobiota bacterium. Taxonomy (GTDB): domain Bacteria; phylum Verrucomicrobiota; class Verrucomicrobiia; order Verrucomicrobiales; family DEV007; genus Arctic95D-9. The sequence goes on along the minus strand of JAHDID010000014.1, from coordinate 22,127 downwards.
CAAGTCACCATCAATGAGCCTTACTTTCAGGGGCATTTCCCAGGCCATCCAGTGATGCCGGGTGTCCTGCAGATCGAGGCGATGGCTCAGGTCGGCAGCATCATCCTGCTGCGTATGCCGCAGCACCAGGGCAAGGTCGGCTACTTCATGAGTGCTGATAAGGTAAAATTCCGCAAGCCTGTGGTGCCGGGAGACACGCTCTTCATCGAGACCGAGCTCACCAAGATTCGTCGCAGCATCGCTTCAGCGAACTGCCGCTGTCTGGTGAATGGCGAGGTCACGGCCGAGGCCGAGCTGAAGTTTGCTGTCATCGATACTTGATGTTAGGGCCAGGTGGCCGCACCATCCTCCCGATACCATGGGAACCGAGATCCATCCGACGGCTGTCGTCGATGCAGAGGCTGAGCTAGGCGAGAACGTCAAGATCGGCCCGTACTGCGTGATCTACGCGGGGGTGCAGCTGGGCGACGGTTGTACACTGCAGAATCACGTGACCATCCACGGCTCTACCGAGATCGGGCGGGATAATACTTTCTTTGCTTATGCCTCGATTGGTCAGCAGACACAGGATCTCAAATACGAGGCTGAGCCTACCTACCTGCGCGTGGGCGATGGTAATACCTTCCGCGAGTTCACCACGGTGAACCGTGCCACATCGCCCGGCGATGCGACGATACTCGGCAGTCATGGCAACTTCCTTGCCTACAGCCACATCGGCCACGATTGCCGGATTGGTGATCATGTGATCTTTTCCAATTCCTGCCAACTGGCTGGTCATGTGATCATTGGCGATCATGTGGTACTCGGCGGTCTCACAGGGATTCACCAGTTTTGTCAGGTTGGCGATCATGTCATCACCGGTGGCTGTACCAAGATCGTTCAGGATGTGCCGCCATTCATGGTCATCGATGGCAATCCGGCTCGCGTCCGCTCGCACAACTCCATCGGCCTGCGGCGTCGTGGTTATTCCGAGGGCCAGGTCGAGAGCATTAAAAACGCTTTCAAGATCCTTTATCGGCAGAAGCTAAACGCCACCGAGGCGATTCATGCGATCGAGGATATGCCCGGCGCGACCGATGAGACAGCGTTGATTGCCGACTTCGTTCGTGGCTCTGAGCGGGGGATACACTGATTTTGGGGTTACCTGGGATCGCCGACGTCCTCGTCGGCATTCTTTTGCGGGGAATTTGCTAAAATTCCTACATAAGGGTAGGTAAAGGCAGATGAATGCTCGCAAACAACTGCTGCTAGAGGTGTTAGCTCTTGCTGCCCTTGGTTTTTGTGGGGTTTGGATTTTAGATTCGAAGTTGTATTTGGTGTTTCTGTTCTTGGTTGGTTTTCGCAGAAAATTCACGGGTGATCCGTCTAAAGTGTTGTTTTTACTCTCGGTCTTATTTTGCGTGGTCTTTTATCTTTCTATTACAGGGTGTCTCTGTCTCGCAGGACAGGGAAGTGTGGAAGTAGTGCGGATAAGCTTTCTTATTTATAGCGTGACTGGGTTGGCGGTGATGGCCGTTAAGATTAGGCGTGGTGTTGTTGCTGCTCCACTGAATAGCTTGCCGATGGCGCTAGTCCTGCTTGGTCCATTGCTTAGTGCAATGGTAGTGAAAGCTTGTGCCAAAGCTTATAACCTACATGTTTGCCTCTATTTTCTGTAGAGTGAAAAGTGGCCTTTCTGGGATCGCCGACGTCCTCGTCGGCATTTTCCCAAAAAGCTTCCAAAACCTGCGAGCCGACGAGGACGTCGGCGATCCCAGGAGAGTTACGCTGTAGCCGTCTCACGCACGTCGGCGGGCTTCCAGAAAAACGCTAGCCCAGCTATGACGCACCAGATGGTATCGCCGATGATGGCATTGCGTAGGAAGAGCCATGATGGCGGGAAACCAGGCAGACCTGTGGTTTGGCTCTGCCACCAGCCTGTCAGGCTTTTGGCGTAGCCGGGAAAGACTGCCCAGGCATAGGTGTTGGCTGCTAGATAGAAAAACAGGCTGGAGATCAGCACGCCGCACCACATGGCGGGCCATATGCGGCCGGTCCAGCTCGATGCGCGCTGTCCGAGCCATGCTGCTGCGCAGAAGATGGTAATCGTCATCATTGTGTAGCCGCCGATGCCACCACCGCCATTGAGCATACCGATCAGGATATCGCTGGCTAGCACGAGTAGGGCTGGTATCCACCAGAGACCTTTAGATTTGCCCAGGAGCAGGAAGCCTCCACCGAAGCACAGGGCCATGGTGGGCGATGTGTTGCTCAAAGCAGGGTATTGGGACGCTACCACACGATAGATGATGGCTAGGATGACAAGCGCCCAGATGAGTGAAGGATAAAAACGGGACATGATCTGACGGACGAGACATCATCGTCCGATCGGAGCAAATCGCAACTGCCCAATTCACAGATGGGCAATCGGGTTGTGTATGAGGTTCGGCTGGTTACGACCAGCTTACTTAAAGATCGAGATCCCCTTAGCAGGAGCAGTGGTCACACCTTTGGCAGGTGTGCATGCAGCTGGAGTGGGGACTGCCTCGACATACTCGATCGGTCCATCGACCTGAGTTTTGGTGAAACACTCGCCATAGGCTCCGTTGCAGAGCACGTAGCGGTAAGTGATGTCGGTAGCGCGCCACTGGATAGTGCGACCACATTCATCTACGCCGACCCGTGTGTAGCTCTTGCGGCACCACTCGATGGTTCCGACCACTTCGCCATAAGGCTGAGCCGCATTGAGGCACACCGCTAGGTTAGGGAACTTCAGTGCGAAAGGCTTCTTCTTGCGGTAAGAACGACAGAAGAGCGGCTCATCGTAAGAGTAGACGATGTCGGTCGCTAGGAAGGAAGCGATGATGGTGATGGCCAGAAATAGTCGTTTCATGCGTTTGGTAAACCCTGAGTCGCATCATCAGAAAAAAATTAGCGAAATTCAAGGGGAAATCCTAATATTTATCTAAAAACTTCGTGAGAGTCGGTCGCAAACTTGAGGATTGGTTTTTTCGGCCTGTCAGTCGTATCCTAGCGGCATGAGCGACACCATCCACCATACGGGCAGGTATCTGGAATACCGAGAGACGGACAAAGGCTGGGAGTACGTGGTGCGGCCCAACGCCAAAGGCTGTGTCGCTATCCTGGCCATCACGGATGATCGACGGGTGGTGCTGACCGAGCAATACCGCCCGCCTGTGGCCAAAAATGTGATCGAGCTGCCTGCAGGCCTAGCAGGCGATATCCCGCTGCAGGAGGATGAGCCGCTCGAGACTGCGGCTCGCCGCGAGCTAAAGGAGGAGACCGGCTACGAGGCCAAGAGCTGGGTACGCCTGACTGAGGGGCCCTCCTCTGCAGGACTCACTACGGAGACAAATACGATCTTTCAAGCCACCGAGCTGACCAAGATGACCGAGGGTGGGGGCACTGCTAGCGAAGACATCCGTGTACACCTCGTAGATCTCGGCGATATACCGACCTGGTGCGCCGATCGCCAAGCCGAGGGCAAGATGGTCGACTTTAAAATTTTTGCAGCGCTCTATCTATCTCGTCAGCTGTCGGGCGATAGTGGTGGGCGGCTCTGGTACTAAGCCTCTTCGCCATAGCAGAATTTGCCAATTCCATTCCGTAAAGCTTTTCTCTGCCGATGGATTCAGGTATAACCTGAAGGTCTAAGTCCATGCAGGTCGCCGGAAAGTTTCAAACCCCAGAGCAGGCTCACCTCGCTCGCCTGCACCTCGGTGCCCATGGGATAGAGTCCCACCTCTTCGATGAATACATCGTTCAGAATGAATGGGTGCTGTCCGATGCCTTTGGCGGCGTCCGCCTGATGGTGGCCGATCAGGATTGGCAAGCTGCGCAGGAGGTTCTGTCAGGGGGCGATGCGGATAGCAGCTCGAACCTTTCTAGTCTGCCTGCCGAGGATGAAGAGCGTGCCGCAGGGAGCGAAGAGGTTGCGGCGGAAGATCGCTGCCCTCAATGCCAGTCCACCAACATTATGGCAGATACTCAGCCGCAGCGTTGGGCTTGTTTCACGATGATTTTCTTTCAGGCACCCTTAGTCTGCCTCGGCACTACGATGTACTGTGGTGATTGCCAGCACTCGTGGGCGCTGAATGCGCCAGATGGACAGACCAGACCCTGGCGCTTTTTTCAGTTCTTCGGTGGGCAGTTGTTTATCGTCGGCGTTGTGCTGTTTCTTCTGGGCTGGATCCCGATCTGGAGTCGCTGGTTAGTCAGCCAAAGTATCATCTCGTCTCAGAGTGGGCTCTACGCCTACATCGCCGCCCATCGCGATGCCTCAATGTATCCTATCCCGCCGGTGTTGATGTTACCCGGGGCGGTTTTGATCTTTCTGGGGGCGCTGCTGTGGCGGAAGGGGTTTCAGCGGTAGGGCTTTTAGGATCTTTTTAGGTCGCTGCATCGTTGTAATCTTAAATGATGAAGATTCGTGGGTTTTCGTTTCTAGAGAAATGTGTGTTATACATTTTTGGGTTTGCTTTTGTCTTGGTAATAACCCTGCCTCTTTTTGAACGACCATTTTACGAGGGCGAATCGCGGACATGGTGGATGCTGAGCACATTTGAAGTTGCCTTAATTACTTTTGGTATTGCATGGATATCTTTGATTACCGGTGTGCCGATTTCGATTTTTGCATTGCGCAAGCGTAAGCGATTAAGTACATGGCTTGGCCTGATAGGGATCGTATTGCTCTACCCTATTGGTATTCTGAGTTGGGGCTTATTTGGATAGACCTGATAGTCCTAAGCCTCGTCGGCTTAGAGGTGAGTGGGTAGTTGCAATGAATGCCGACGAGGACGTCGGCGTTCCCGGGTGCAATCAACCCTCCACCCAAAATCGCAAATACCCGCGATCTGCTAGATCCACTGGGGCCGGTAGGCGCACGCAGCCCCACTCGTAGCCGGGAGTGGTGAGCGCAGGCAGGCTGCTGGGAGCGGTGATGGCGACTGGCTGCAGGTCCCAGGTCTCGAGATCGGTGGAGCCTTCTAGGTGGTAGGTGAGATCGCCTAGCTGGTATTGGTTTGTGCTCTCGGTGCCACCGGTGAGGCGGGCGTAGGCCAGGGCGAGATAGGTGACGCCGCCTTCTTCGACAAAGATGTGGCGGATGTGCTGGGCATTGGTGCCGGTGGAGGGATCGGTGCCATTGGCCCACTCAGTGATATTGGTCATGCCATCGCCATCGGGATCGGCGCTGGTTGTAGCATCGGATCCGCTGAGGCCGCTGTTTTGCAGATAGGTAGCGAGCGGGGTGGTGTAGCTGGGGCCGAGCACGGCCTGGGCATCGCCGAGTACGCTGGCTAGAGCGGTATCGGATAGGAAGCGTGTGCCAGCTCCTGCGGAGGTCAGGGCGAGGGCATTTAGGGTCGTCTCGGTGATGGAGCTGTCGGGGCGCTGGAAGCGGAAGTACTCGGCATCGACGACTAGATCGGGATTCACCGAAAAGCCATTGGCGGCGGTCATTACATTGCGGTTGTGGTGATACTGACCTTGGAAATCGCTATTGCCGCCAAACATGCTGTTGGCCTGGATATTATTCCAGTCGGTATAGGTGGTGATGCCGACCTGTAGGGTCTGAGGCATGTCAGGGCGGGTGTAGCGGTTCTCTACGATCCAATCCCCGCTGGGGCCATGCTTGCGTAGCAGCACAAAGACATTTCCCCTGCGCACGGCCTGTAGAGTGACGCGGCCCTCATCTGCGGGTACTCCTAGTGAGTTGTAGTAGAGAGTGGAGTTGCTATCGATCGTGGTTTTCACTTCGTAGCTCCACTGATTAGCGGGTGTGTTGCCGATAGCATTGCCGAAGGCGAGAAAGATGTAGTTCTCCGTGCCAGGAGTCCACTCGGTGGTGTAGCCGCTGGGTGGCCAGGGGAGCACCGTGCTAGGTGCGGCTGCAGGCACGGGAGCCGCTGCTGTGATCGAGCGAGCCGTACGGATCATGATACCGCCTAGGGAAAACTGGGGCACTGGGCGGCCAGCCGCTCCGCCTCGGCGCTGCACATCGAGTTCGGTAGTCACCACGAAGTCGCCAGTCACTTCTTTGTACACGAGCGGCCCTGTGAGATCGCGGTACCACGAAGTGGTGTAGGGCATGATGCGCATCTTTCCAGCTACACTGGTGTCGACATCGTGTGTCTCCAGCTTGTCGGCTGCCCAGCCTTCGGTGGTATTCAGTCGCTGCCAGTTCGTGAGCGAGGCAGCGCTGTCGAATTCATCACTCAAAGGGGCCAGATCGTCTGCCACCGTGGTACTGCAGCATAGGCAGCAGCAGATAGCAGCGAAGAGAGGTGACAAAGAAAACCGGTTCATACCCAATTATTCGGGATTTGCCCGGTAGGGTTACAGGAAGTAGGAGATTTTTTCGAGAAAAATTTGAGCCGTGCCTTGGGAGGGGTGCGGCTCGTATAAACGAGCGGCTCTGGGGCTGTGTGCTCAAGGAGGCGAAACGACACTCGTTGGCGCTCGACGCCACATTTTTTTCACCCAAATCTGGGTGGAAAAGAGCCAATTCAATAGGGTACAATTTTCATTCAATAGGGTACAATCCTGTTTTATCCCAAGTACCTACCTACTGCTTTTTGAAAACTATCGGAACCATCATCGGTCGCATCCCGCTCACAGAGACGGGGCTGATCGTGCAGTGGTGTACGGCTGATGAGGGAATCGTGAAGACGGTGGCGAAGGGGGCTAGGCGGCCGAAAAGTCCTTTTGCGGGCAAGATCGATCTTTTCTACCGCTGCGAGATCGAGGTCTATGAGTCGACTCGTAGCGATCTACACAGGCTCAATGAGATCGCCGTGCTCGATACTCGCATGGGGCTGCGGCGCAGCTACCGGCAGACGCTGGGTGCCTCCTATTTTGTGAAGCTGATCGAGCTGGCAGCGGAGCCGGCTACGCCGATACCTGAGCTGGACGACCTGCTGACCCGTGGGCTGGACTACCTCGATAAGACGGACATCAATCTCAAGGCAGTGGTCCATTTTGAAAAACAGATGGCTGAGATCCTGGGCGTGCTGTCGCCTCAGCAGCCGCCGCATTTTTCGCTGTGCGAGCAGTTGCCAAAGTTTCCTATCGCTCAGCGTCGGGAGCTGGTGGAGAAGTGGGGTGGGTAGAGGTCGCTACTTCTGTTTGTACAGTTGGGCGAGTTGCCGTGGGCTGAGCCAAGCGGCTGCTTTTTCTGGATCGGTGCGGGCGTGGGCATTTACCTTGGTAGCCTGTGTGGGGCTGAGTCCTAGGCGCTGCCAGGCGGAGCCTAGGATTTGGCGTTTTTGGTCTTTGGCTGCTGCGGGTCGGTAGCTGGCGTCGAGCGAGCCGGTGGCCAGGCGAGAGGCTTTGGCGATGGCTAGATCGGAGTCGCTCTGGGTGAAGATCTTTCGGGCGCAGTCGTAGCTGGCAGCCGCTTTCACCAGATCGGCAAAGGAGATAGCCGCTCGGTCGTAGTCTACCAGAGTCACTTCGTGACCATCGAGCCAGCCAGCCTCGGTGGCGATGACTCCATCGAGGCTGCCGAGCCGGTGCTCGCCTGTCCAAAAGCAAAACATAGCAAAAGCCGCTCGGCCTGGCTCAGTAGCTGCGGATGTACCGGCTAGAGCCTTTAGATAGAGGGGGACAGCTCTTCGCTGAGATTCGAGGGCCTTTATCATCCGAGCGGCTAGGCCTTCGGTAGTCCAGACTTTGTCTCGGCGGGGGATGATGTCTCGGCCTTCGGCATCGATGAAGCGGATGACCTGGTAGTTCCATGCCGGTTCACGGAAGCGTTTCAGATCTTGGGCGTCTTTGCCGGGTTGATTGTTGTAGATGACGACTGGCTCGAACAGGTCCTCGATCGCCTCGACCATCTGCGGATGACTCAAAACAGTTCGACCGAACTGCTGGCAGCCCGCTCATCCGGGCACTTCTTGAAAGAGTAAGAAGACCGGCTTGCCAGAGGTGGCGGAGGTCTTCATGGCGGCATCGATATCTCTGCCCCATTTTACCTGGCCGATCTCTGGTGGATTCTTTGCTCTGGCGGGTAGTGTGGCTATAGCTAGTGCTGCTGCCACGAAGCATGCTTTCCCTATCATGAGAGATATGGACGAGAGCGGCTTCTCTTTCCTTACCGAAGTGTGGTAGGAATATGAGATGGAAACTCATGCTTCTCCCAAAGTCGCACTGGTCGGCGCTACTGGTCAGTTTGGACATCCGCTAGCGCTCAATCTAGCCGCAGAGGGGGCTCAGGTAGTGGCGGTGTCGCGAGGTCGCACGGGGAGGAATGCTGCTCAGCTTGATGCGTTGGAGGCGGTAGGGTGCGAACTGGCATTCTGTCCCGACCCGACCGACCAAGAGAGTCTGGTGCAGCTATTCGAGGGCTGCGATACGGTGGCGCTCTCGCTGCGATCCACTTACGAGAGTCTTATGCAGATCGATCCGCTCTATCTCGAGGCGGCGCGTATCGCTGGGGTGCGGCGCTTTGTGCCCAATGAATTTGGCGCCCACACACTCGGTATACCGGCTGGGACATCGCAGTTTTTCGATGCGAAGAAAGCCATGCACAAGCGTATCGAGGAGGCGGGTATGGAAAAGACACTGATCTACCCAGGGCTAAATGTGGACTATTGTCTGCCCAATCTGCGCTTCTTTCATCAGGTTACGACCTTTGGCGATAGGGATCTGAATGTCGCGACTCATCACGTCGACGATATCGGCAAAGTCGCTGCGAAGGCCATCATCGATCCGCGCACAGCAGGATATGCTGTGCAGCTCTATGAGAATGTGCTGAATCAGCACGAGATGCTGGAGATCCTGCGCGGGCATTGGCCGAATCATGATTTTCCGGTGAAGCATGTGTCCACAGAATCGATCGAGCATGATATGATCCATGGATCGGATGAGATCACTGGTAAGGCAGGAGTTGAGACGGATCGTGAGCGTGGCCAGATCAACTACATTTGCTACGTCTCCGGTCTGGTGACGAATATCGATTTTCCAGGGACCTTGCATGCCTCTGAGCTCTATCCCGACTTTGTCTATCAGACGCCCGAGCAGCTGCTGGCGGATCGGAGTTTTGTGTTTGGGGAGTGAAGTAGCTACGTGTCTAGACGAGGCTTTTCTTTCTATCGCGATCCTGATTCGCTACCACGTAGGGTCAGCCTTTAGCTGACCGACAGGCTGAGCCGCAAGGTCTAGCTCGATAAAGTGGGAAGCCGGTCAACTACAAGTTGACCCTACATACAGGGTCTTGGTCTCAGACAAGATCCGCTAGCGGCTAGTCCAGCAGATCGGGGCGGGTGGCTTTGGTGCGCTCGATCGACTGCTCGCGCCTCCATTCGGCGATCTTTTTGTGATGGCCGGACAGCAAGACATCGGGGACAGGCATGCCTTTATACTCTGGTGGGCGAGTGTATTGAGGGGCTTCGAGCAGGCCCTGCTCGCCGCCGAAGGATTCTTCGATAGACGAGGTGTCGTCGCCCAGCACGCCTGGTAGCAGCCGCACCACAGCATCGACTACGATGGTGGCGGCTATGGTGCCATTGGTCAGCACATAGTCGCCGATCGAGATCTCCTGATCGACCAGCGCCTCTGTCACGCGGTGATCGACGCCCTCGTAGTGGCCACAGAGTATGATCAGGTGCTGCTGCTCAGAAAACTCCTCAGCGAGTGGCTGAGAAAAAGGCGTGCCCCCTGGGGTCATCATCAGCACGCGGCTATGTTCGGTGCGCAGTGCCTCGACAGCGGCGAAGAATGGCTCAGGCTTCATCACCATCCCTGGGCCACCGCCATAGGGTTCGTCGTCTACCTGGCGATGTTTGTCCGTGGTGAACTCGCGCAGATCGTGGCAGCGTATCTCCACCTGCCCACTCTGTTGAGCCCGGCCTATGATGCTCTCGCTGAGCGGAGCCGCTGCGATCTGCGGGAAGATGGTGACGATATCGATTGAGAATTTCTCCATATCGAAGTGGTGGGAATCGAGAGGTTACCAACTCCAGCCAGCCTTGATTGAGCCCATGTGCAGCTGGCTGTCTTGTTGGAAGAGTCTGCCTTGGTAATCTAGATATAGATTTAGCTTTTGATTGATCTCAAAGTTAATCCCAGCGCCCAATTCCATCCAGCCTTCTGGTGAATGATTATGGCTGATCTGATTGCTAACCGCTGCTCCTCTGCCTGTGATAGCACCAGTAGCACTATTCACAAAGGTGACTGGGCTCTGCTGAAGAGTGCCGTTGGTGTTTGAACTCTGGGCGAGGTTTTCGCGGCCGTATCCTAGGCGGATATTTGGTCTTGCTGTAGCAAAGCTAAGCTCAGTTTCCCAATTGACCTGCCATCCTAGGGCTGTGATGAGAGACTCGTATTGTTGCTCCTGAAATGTGGTGTTGGCGCGGATGTCACCTGTTTCTGTGTATCCATCGATATGCCCCCAGCTGTAATCGGTGCGGAAGGTGGGGCCATGAGTCAGGCGTCTGGCGGTAGGAATGTTGTAGCCTAAGTTTAAGCTGGTCTGATGTGAGTCGATGTCGGGATCGGCGTGGACGGATGTGCCTAGGGTCGTGTTTCTGTCGATATCTGCCCCGTAGGCTCCGTAGCTGTATAAGAGGTCTCCCCAGAAGTTATCTTTAAAGTATGAGGCGTAAGCCATGATGGCATCACCTTCGATGTCCACACTGCCCAATTGGTTACCCATGGTGTTATCATTCCACACATGTGACCAGCCCAGGCCTGCGGTCCATGCCTGATCGATGGAGAGCTCTATCCCCAAGGTGGAGGCATAGGTGTTGCTCTCCAACTCTGGATGACTGTTGAGCTGATCGAGATCATAGTGGCCAAAGTCAGCCGAGGCAAAAGCTTGCCAAGAGTTTCCCTGAGCCACGACATCGGGAGCCACGATTTCATTGGCCGTAAGAGTGGTGGTGGGAAGAAGGTTTGGCCATTCCACTTGGGCTGCCAAAGAAGAATTTTGAGGGACGGTGGTTTCGCCTGAATAGCTATTCAAGCTAATTGAAGTGCTACTTTCGATTCGTGCCTGACGACCTGCGAAAAATGAGGCTTGGGACTCTCTGCTTTGAATGGAGCGCGAGCGAAGTCGGTGTAGGCGTTTGTTGAGGCTACGTCCGCTCAAGCTGTGCAAATTGCCCGCCACCTGCCCGAGTAGCAAATTCATGGGTAGAGCGTGGCTGGTTAGCTGCTGCTGCGCCGCTAGATCGACTTGGGTGATAGTTTGTGCGACCGGTTGATACACCAATGTAAGGCTAGAACCTGTCCAGAGATCTGCCGCGTCGAGATCGCCAGGTGCATTTAATATATCGTAGCCTAATAGAAGGTATTCTCCTGCGGTTAGCTCGATGATAACAGGTGAGGATAGAGAATTAAGATTACGAACTTCTTCTGCTGTAGTTGGGAGGTTGATAGAGCTTGCTGATGAAGCAGTTCCTAGGAAAGCGAGTGTAAAGTTTCCTTCGAGGCTTACAGCGTATCTTCCGGATGTTGTTACGGGTGAGGAAGTGAAAGCTGCACTGACCGCATTCCCGCCCATCCCGATTTGTGGAAAGGTTGCATCAGTAGATGTAACGAACAGACCGGTCGAATCGCCGATCGGAGAGAATGAAACTGGCGAAATAGAATACTCGAAATCTGTCCCGCCTGAGGCGCGCCCAAAATCTGTAAAGGATTGTGTTTGTCCGAAAAGAGTGGCAAAGCCAAAAGCGTTAAGGCAAAACAGAAGGGTGAAAATTCGAGTGGCACACTGTTGTTTTTGTTTTGTGCCGGAGTGATTTTTGGGTTCTGTGGAGAAAATTTTCAAACTGCCTCTTTCTCCCGAGACTTAGCGCAATTCTTTGAATCCGCCAAACGCAATTCTGGGATAATCGAGGTAGGGGTGGTCTGGGTCCATGATCTCTGCGGCTCTGGGGTCGGCCTCGATGAGCTTGTGGGCGGCGTCTCTGGCCTCTCGGGAGGGGAAGGTGGCCATGGCTATGACTACGGTCTCGTCTTCTCTGGTTTGGAGCATCTTGGGGAAGGGGAGACCTACGGTGCGGGGATCGTCGAGGATGAATTCGCGGTAGTCGGTGGCGCCGTGATCTCGGTAGACTTGGGCGATGTCGCCGGCGAGTTGGTGATACTCCTTGAGCTTGTCGAGAGGGATCGGTTGGATGGTGTAGTCAAAATATTCACTCATGTATGAGACAGTTTTACTCGGTGTATCGGGCTACTGGGGGCGTCAGTTCATCGTCATTCACTTCGGTGAGTAGGACTACTGTCACCTGGTGATCGCCGACGATTCCAGTGCTCTCGATGCGGCGGATGTCGCCGATCAGCGTGATGATGCTGCTTTTTTCATTCCAGGCATCACTGGTCAAACCGAGGAGTTGCTGGGCTTCGTTGGTATCGGTGATGGGCTCGTCGTCGTCGGTGTCGAGCAGGCCATCGCCACCAGCACGGGCAGAGATGAAGTTCATGGCATTGTCGGGGTCGACATCGAGCACGGCTTCGATCAGATCGGCTGGAGCGGAGTTGAGATCGATGGTGCCACTGCCATATAGGGTGAAGTAGTCACGCCAGAGTGGCTGGATACGAGCCACGGCATCCATGCCGCGGACCAGTAGCATGGTCTCTAGAGAGACGAGCGGCTCATTGGTCGGGTACTCTGGGTGATCGAGCCCCGCGTAGTAGGCCTGCTCGGCACCATTCGAGCGGGCTTCGCTATCGCCATCTACCCAGTCGGCGAGTGATTCGGCTGCGATAGCGGCCTGGGTAGCGTCTAATCCCCAGCGGGTGAAAAGCTCGCTAGTCGTCTCGATCATGGCCGTCGTGCTGAGGGCTGATACAGGGATACGGCCGCCCTCGGTGCGGATGCGTACTCGGAAGCCGCGGCCATCGCCGAAATCTTGTACTAGGATGGGGTCGCCGGGCTGGATGTCTGGGTGGAGCGCGAGATTGGCACCGGACTCAGCGAGCATCTTGGCCTGAAAACGCATGCGGCTGAGGGTGCTCTCATCCCACGATGCCTCTGAGGCGACTCGCAGGCCGATGACGATCGCGACCAGTAGCGATACCACGCCGATGACGAGCATGAGAGCCATGCCGCGCTGGTTTTTCCATCTGTAGTGGGGAGATCTCATGGTGCTGCTGGAGGGGTGCCTGAGTTGCTAGGAGCGGCCCCGCCTCGCGCGCCGCCCTTACCGCCGCCGGCTCCACCTTTGCCACCTCCTTTTCCGCCTTTGCCATCGCCGCCGCCCTTACCACCTTTGCCTTTGCCAAAGCCGCCTTTACCCTTGCCTCCGAAGCCTTTGCCTTTGCCGCCAAAGCCGCCTTTGCCTTTACCTCCTTCAGGTCGAGCCTGTGGTCGACTGCCGCTCGATGTCAGGCTGGGGCGAGTCGATTGAGAGGGCTGTGATACGGTGCTGGCTTCAGGCGCGGGGCTGCTTTCTGCGGTATCGTCTCGGCCTCCCTCGCCAGATACGACATGATCGGGCAGCTCGAAGACGGCTCTGACCGCTCCGGGGCGGTGGCTATCTTCGATGCTCAGTTCCATCAGAGGGGGGAGATTTTCCTCCTCCCACTCGGTGAGCCATTCTTGATTTTCTTCATCCCAGTAGCGCCAGCCTGCAGAGATGATGTCGCTGACCAGTGGTAGCCAGTAGCGGCCCTCGGTATCGGGTGTGAGGAAGTCGTCGGCACCTGCACCAAAGACCATGCCATCGCCATCAGTATCTTCTGGGGAAAAACTATCGCGCGAGATGGCTAGCTGGTAGAGCGGCTCGGTGGAGTCGCTGCTGCCATCGCTATCGTCCTGTGGTTGTAGGCCTATGACTAGCTCTCCTGCGGAGCCGACATCTTCGCCAAAGATGAATGCGCCGACGGCATCGGAGATCTTTAGCTCGGGGTAGCCAGATGCGCTCTCGCTACCGATCGTCATCTCCATGGTCGCATCGGAGGGTAGTGCCTCGATCGTGTGGCCGAGTAGCTCGATAAAGCGCGAGATCTCTTCGTCTTTTTTATCGGTATCGCGGATGTCGGCAGCGGTATCGCCAGCCTGCAGCAGCATGGCCATGACTGAGCCCGAGATGAGAGCGAGTATCGTCATGGCGATGACGATCTCGGCTAGAGTGAAGCCGCTGCGTGCGTGGTGCTGTCTGGCGGAGCGAGGCTTCATTTTCTCTCGGGTTGGTAGACGTAGAGTTCGGCCTCCTCGATCTGCGTGCCGCCAGCATCCTCGAATTCCGCAGTTACTTTTAGTAGATAAAGATCTTCTAGGCTATCGCCATCGGCGTTGGCGAGATCTACGGTGTTCACTTCGGCTTTTAGCGTGATGTCGAGCGTCTCGTCGTAGTATTCGCTAGTCATGTCGCGCACCGGCTTGAGCTTGGTCTCTTTGATAAAGGAGTCCATCGCCTGCTGGATGAGCCGGTCGCGGGCGTAGGCGCCCGAGGTCTCGGAGATCTTTTGCATGAGCACGATCATACCGGTGACGGCGAAGGCAAAGATCGTCAGTGCTAGCGCGATGTCGAGCAACGCGTAGCCTCGCTGATTAGCGCTATGTCTGGCGGTCACTCTACCCATGAGGTTTCGTCTTTGATGTCTGCGGTCAGGGGGTGGAACTCCACTTCGAAAAAAGCGTGATCGGACTGAAACTGCACACGCATGGGGTCGCACATGCCGCTCGGCTGAAACACCCATCTTTTAAATGCACCGCCCTCCATATCGACCCAATCGGTATCCCGCCAAGAGCGCAGCCGGTAGTCGACGCGATCGGATATCTCGTAGCTGGCCGCATAGGTCAGGCCCGCCATGGCACCGACTAGTCTGGGGCCGGGTGGAGTATCTTCGCCAGTGGACATGTTGCGTCGGCGCGATGCTTCGATGATGTCTAGCTGCTCTTGCTGTGTGCGCAGTAGGTCTCGCAGCTTGTCGAATTCCTCCCTACCACCGTAGGGATTAAAGTAACGAGCGGCTTGGAATCCATCGGAGTCGAAGACGATCTGGTAGGGCCGCTGCTCGCGCATAGCGCGGCCGCGCACCTCTCTGGCCAGGGTGAGCAGCTCAGATACCGGCTCGCGAGCCTGGCGCTCTTTTAGGATGCCGTCGACCGAGGGGATAGATACGGCAGTGAGGATGGCTAGGATCGACAGCACGATGACGATCTCGACGAGGGTAAAACCGCCGGATCGCCTGTCGCTGTCGTAGCAGCTGTGGAGCTGTCCTCTACCAGTTGCCAATATCGTCCTCGCTCTCTACACCATCCTCGCCTAGCGACCAGATATCGTAGCGCTTTTTGCTTTTGGTCGATGGTATGCGGTACTGGTAGGGATTTCCCCAGGGGTCGAGCACCTCCTCTTCTAGGTAGTTGCGCCAGCGCTTTGGCACCGCGCCACTGGTGGGGCGGTTGACTAGGGCATCGAGGCCTTGCTCCTGGGTAGGTGGTTTGCCATGATTGTTCCGCTCGTAGCTCTTGAGAGCTAGGTCGAGCACATTTAGATCGCCATCGACTCGCTGCACTTTGGCGTCGTCGATCATGCCGGTCAGCATGTAGATGGCGGAGCCGCCCAAGATCACGATGATGGTGATCACGATGACGATCTCTACCAGAGTGAAGCCTTTGCGACGGTTGCTGCGCTTGCTGTGATTTTTCATTTCCTAATTGATAAAAGAGAGTAACCCAACTCTACCGCCCGCCGATACCCGTGATCGAGCCGAGGACGGTATTGATGACGGCGTAGGCCACCACACCTACGATGATAGCTACGAAGATCAACATTACCATCGGCAGTACGCTCGTCAGTCGCGAAATGTGGATGTCCAGCTCATCATCATATTTGTGAGCGGCTTTGGTGAAGGCTTTGCCCAGCTCGCCAGACTGCTCACCGATAGCGATGCGGTCGATCAGGGCGGGTGGGAAGTCGGTGCGCCGCTCCAGCGTACGATAGAGGCTATTGCCCTCGCCGACGTCGCTGACTACAGCGTCGAATTGGTGGCGTATGTGGCGGTTTGGGGTGCCACGCTTTAGCAGGTTTAGCGCATTGAGTAGCGGCACGCCATTGTTGACCAGATTGGCCATGGAGTGGGAGAACTGCGCGAAAAATCGCCCTGAGATGACTGGGCCAAAGGCAGGCAGGCGTAGTTTTACCCGATCCCACCAGAGTCTTCCGGGCTTGGTAGCGATAAAGGCTTTGAAGAGTAGCCCTGTGACAGCCACTACCGATAGGATGAGCCACCACCACGCATTGATGAAGTTGGTGAAGGCGATCAACAGCTCGGTGACTAGCGGCAGGTCTTGACCAGTCTTCTGCATCATCTTTGTCAGCATGGGCATGAGCACGGTGCTGAAGACGATGAGCAAGATCACACAAAAGATCATCACTACAGTCGGGTAGATCATCGCCGAGACAGTGCGTTTCTGTAGGTTGTGCAGTTGCTTCAGATTTATCGCTAGGCGGCTGAGGATGTCCGGCAGTGCGCCGCTGGCCTCGCCTGCGGCTACCAGATTTCGATACAGCTCGTCAAAGGATGGGGAGGCTTTTTTTAGCGCTTGGGAAAATCGTGTGCCCTCGCGGATTTCCTCTCGCAGAATGCCTGCTACGGTTTTGATGCCTTTGTGCTGCTGCCGATCGTGCAGCACCTTTAGCGCCTGCTCCAGCTGCAGCCCAGCGTCGAGTAGATCGGCCAGCTCTTCAGTGAGAGTGATCATGGCCGTGCGTGGCAGCGCGACAGGCTCTAGCGGGCCTTTGCTTTTGGTTTTTTTGCTCGATTTGGCAGCCGCATCCTCCTGGGCCTTTACAGTGACTGGAGTCAGCGACTGAGCTTCCAGGGATCGATAAGCCTCCGCTTTATTGCGGCACTCCAGAGTCCCGGAGACTTTTTTCCCCGATGCATCGACGGCGGTGTAGGCGAAGGCTGGCACGGCGCTAGTTTAAACCCAAAGCCAGCGAATGGTCGCGCGGAAAGTTGGGTGGATCTGCGCTTCGTATTTTCATCTGTTAGGGCTACTTCATCGAATGGTAGGGGACAAAACCTTTGAAAGGAAAGTCTCGTTGTGTGAATAACTAGTTGATAATAAACTCGGAATAGCCCCTACATTTATCATTTCCTCTCTTATCGATCAACACCGCTTCCTTTTCCTCGAATCGCGGCTACTCTGACGCCGCTGTATGACTGACTTTGCCAAACGAGCGCCCGGATACCGAGACGAATTGAAGCGGCTAAAGGAGATACTGTTGGCTAATGTGGTGATGGCTAGCGAAATCGCGTCACCCACGGGAGAGGAAGAGGAGCTGGTGAAGTACCTGACCGATCGCTTTATCGAGGCTGGTCTGAATAGCATCTCCATCGATGAGGCGGGCAATGGAGCGGCCATCCTAAATGGTAAATCAGACAAAAACATCCTAGTGGCTGCTCATATCGATAAGATCTGGGACAAAGCAGACGATCACACCATAGGGGTCTCGGCTGCATCGCTGTCGGGTCGTGGGGTAGCGGACAATAGTCTGGGAGTAGCGGTGCTAGCGAGTTTGCCACTGATCCTCGAGGAGCTAGGCATCGAGCTGGATGCGAATCTCGTGCTACTCGGCACGACCAAGAGCCTCGGCAAAGGTGATCTGGGGGGGATGCGATTTTTCCTCGATAATACCAAACTCGGTATCGACGCCGGTCTCTGCCTAGAGGGCATCGATCTAGGCCGGCTCAGCTACTCCAGCCTAGGTATGATCCGCGGCAAAGTGACGGTGACTCAAGAGTCTGGAGGTGAAAAACTCTGGTACGCTGGCGGCGCCGGAGTGATCGGGCCGCTCAATAAAATCATCGAATCGATCATGCGCATCGATCGCCCCGACAAGCCTCACACCTCTATCCTGCTAGGATCGGTCAAGGCGGGCTCGGGGTACAACGTATCGCCCACTAGAGGCACGCTGCGTTTCGAGGTGCGTAGCGAAAGCGAGGAGATAGTCGAGCGCATCTACCAGGAGATGCTAGAGATCATCGAGGAGACTCAAGCCCAAGAGGCGTGCAAGGCGGAGATGGAGATCGTGGCGCGCCGCTACCCAGGGGCGATTGATTTCAAGCACCCCTATGTGAAGGCTGCTCGCGATGTGATGGACTCGCTGGAGGTTCAGCCACGCATCGCTCCGAGTACCTCGGAGCTGTCAGCTCTGCTCGATCGTGGTATCCCATCGCTCACCTTGGGGCTTACCACGGGTGAGCATCGCAGTTCACCGATCGAGTCGATCCTCATCGATCCTATCTTTACCGGAGTCGCCCAGATCGCGGCGACTCTCCAACACATCGACGAATCTATACACGCATGATCGATAGCGAAGCCACATCCCAAGTCATCGAGAAATGGCTCGATACCAATACCTACCATCACGGTGAGTTTTGGGACTTGCAGCAGTTGATCGAGGCCAAAGAAAAAGCCGGCCTAAAGATATCGCTCTGTATCCCGACGCTGAACGAAGAGAAAACCATCGGCAAAGAGATCATCATCTTTAAAAGCGAACTGATGGATCGCTATCCGCTAGTAGACGAGATCGCGGTGATTGACTCGGGCTCGAAGGACAAGACTCTCGAAATCGCTGGCAGCTATGGAGCCGATACCTATCTCTCCGCCGATATCCTGCCCAGCCAGGGCTTCAAACCTGGCAAGGGAGAGAATTTGTGGAAAGCCATTTATCAGCTGACGGGCGATATCATCTGCTACGTCGATGCCGATATCAAAAACATACACCCACGCTTCGTCACTGGACTCGTCGCGCCGCTCATCTATCGCCCCGAGGTTCATTATGTGAAAGCTTTCTACGACCGCCCTCTGGCCTTCTCAGAGGGTATCCGCCCATCAGGTGGCGGGCGAGTCACCGAGATCTTGGTGCGCCCACTTTTTTCGCTCTTTTTCCCTGAGCTGACCGCCATGGTGCAGCCGCTCTCCGGCGAGTACGCTGTGCGCCGCGAGGTGCTCGAGGAGATCCCATTTCCGATCGGCTACGGAGTCGAGACCTCGCACCTGATCGATGTCTACCAAAAGCGCGGTTTAGAGGCCTTTGCCCAGACCGATCTCGAGAGCCGAGTCCATCGCAATCAATCGACCCGCGATCTCGGCAAGATGGCATTCGGCATACTGCAGAGTTTCATCAATCGACTCGAAAGCCTTGATATGGTCGATCGCATGCCAGACATGTCGAATGTCTTCCGTCAATTCCAGGCCGAAGGCCAGCGCTACGAGCAAGTGCTAAAAGAGATCATCGAAGAAGAAAGACCACCGATGAATACCATCGATGAGTACCTAAAGAAATTCTCTAGATAGTGATGTCTAAACTGTCGAGTCTTCTTCCCTCGCTTCTGATCATTGGGGCTAGCGTATGGATTGGCTACTACGTTGTGGATAGTGCCATGCATGCTGTCTACAGCTGGCATATGCTAGTTGAGGAAGCAAAGGGTGCAGATCCTGCCGGCGTTGTGGCTATCGAAAAACTCCATGATTTTGGGTCTGATCAAGCAGACAAAGTTTGCCGGATCATGTATCCCTTAATAGTTATCTTGATATGCGGGGTTCTGGGTGTCATTCGGGCTCAATCTCAGAAAAAGACGCCGTTATCTCCTTCTGGATAACGTGTTTTTTGCTTCATGTTGTCGTTGGTGATAGTGCCGGAGGCACGACAGATAATAGCCGGTGGTAAAACCACCGGAAGACCAACCAAGGGATCCTAAGACCCGGAGGGTCGACAGAAGTGTTCCTAGGCCAAGCGGCGATCGCAAACCCTTCACTCGCTGATAAATGGCATGTTTCTGTCGAGACTGTGGGCGCTTCACGCTCCTATACCGACTGTACCCTGTTGAGTCAAAATTGTACCCTATTGAATCTCACGCTTTAGGTATATAAATTTCACCTTTCGCATAGGTCACGGCACTACCGCTGATCAAAACTCGATCTTCTGCTAGCTCTAAGGAAAGATCGCCACTGCGTGCCGAGAGTTGGCGGGCTTTTAGTTGTTTTTTCTCTAGGGCTGGAGCCCAGTGTGCCATCATAGTGGTGTGGGCCGATCCCGTCACAGGATCCTCTGGAATGCCGGCCTTTGGGAAAAAGCATCGCGAGACAAAGTCCGCCTCGAGCTCGCCGTCGGCCTCTGCAGACACGATGATACCTCTGGTATCCTGGCGCTCGATCCAGTCCATGTCGGGCTTGAGATGCTGGACCTCGTCTTGGCTGGCGACGATCGCCAGCCAGTCGTGCCTGCCAGCGTAGAGGTGGGTGATGTTTGCGCCATATAGCGCGTCGCTTAGCCCCAGAGGTATCTCGAAGGGGCGCAACTGATCGATGGGAAAATCCATCTGATAGCCTGTGGGTGTACGCACCACAATCAGGTCGCCCAGAGCCGAATGAAAGGTGATGGCCGGCTGATCGTAGCCGAGATGCTCAAATAGCACATGTGCCGTAGCCAGGGTGGCATGACCGCAGAGATCGACCTCGAACACCGGTGTGAACCAGCGTAAGCGGTATCCGCTGCCCTCAGCACAGATGTAGGCCGTCTCTGAGAGATTGTTTTCCTCTGCGATGGATTGCAGCTGATGATCGGGCAGCCATGAGTCTAGAGGGACGACAGCTGCAGGATTTCCCCGAAAGACTTCAGAGGTAAAGGCATCGACTTGGTAAAACGGTAGCGTCTTCAAAGTCTCCGTAGATTAGCATTTTGAGACGGGGGCATCAATACCGACGTGGGGCGGCCAGTTTTCGGACTCGCTCAGCTGCTAGGTCGAATGCTGCCTGACCATCCTCCTGAGGGCAGCAGGATACCCCTCTATCGTCGACGTAGGCAGAGGCGAATGGCTTGCCCACCCCAGTGTAGATCTCATCGTAGGCAAAGCCGTGGCGATCCAGCCAGGCACCCACGAGGCGAGCGGCCTCTGCCACATCTCGCCCGGGTTCACCGTGTGTGCGGGCAGAGAATATGATCACTCGATACTCTTCGGCCATCTGATGGGTGAAATCGACAGCGCCGGGTATAGGCTCGCCAAAGTGCTCGATGCCTTGCCATTTGTCGTAGCGAGATAGGACACCATCTAGATCGATGCAGACGCTACGGTTCTTCTTTTGGGCCGCGCTCTTCTTTGCCGCTTTGGGCTGCGATCGGGTGGGGGCTGAGGATGTGGCTGGTGGAGGCGGGCCGGGAGTGGTGGCTAGCATCGCCTCGATAGCAGCATCCCCGGCTAGCCATGGATCATCTAGCCACTCATCCCCACACCACACAGAGCTGTAGTGATCGTGCGTGTGGTGCAGGCCAGGCAGTCGCAGCCATGCGCCCAGCTTGTCCGGCTCCACTCGATTGCTTTTGGGAAATGTCTCAGGGGCAGCATCGAGATTGCGCATCGACCAGTCAGACACGAGCTCTTGGGCAAACGCATGCACATCTGCCATCGGTGCAGGATCGGCAAAAAGCACCAGTAAGTGATACCCACCGCGGCCATTCGAGTCGATTAGCAGTGGATCGTAGCCCAGTGCCTGCAGCACCTCCCACCAGCCGGTGGCGGCGGCATAGTTGCGCATCGCCACATCATCGCGCAGCCGATCGTCGCAGTCGTGTAGATCGATATCGATGGCGCACCACTTGCAGGTCTGCTCTGCGCTCTGGCTATGTAGTCCTATCAGGTGGTGTCGCTTTAGGCTTCCGAAATGCCTCTCCAGCTTCTCGAGAGACACCATGTCTTTGCCCCGCATCTTCTTCTGCGGCAGGGTCAGGGCAGAGTAGCTCTTCTTCGAGTTCGACTTTGGAGAAGTGTATTGGCCCCACACATCCTTGCGGTTCACTAGGCGCTGCCAGGCCCATTCGGCCATTTCATGGGCTCGGAGGCGCCACTCCTCTCCGATGATCTCATAGTGACTGCTCATACGCTAAGAGAAGGGTTAGGTGCTAGAAATCAACAAGTTAACAAGCGCAGGAAGGGCAGTCTAAAATTGCCCGCTAAACATGGAAATTTGAAAACATAAAATAAATCCACTTTTCTGAATAAAAGATGATTGACTTCATAAAATTACCCATTATACTCACACCCCGACGAAACAGTCGGACTGCTCAAATGTGCAACTAATGCGTGTTTGCTTAAGGGCTCTAAGATGGCTAGCAGCATTGATCTTTAAAATATTCAGGACGATTTTTGATTGGGGTTTCAACAGCCTG
>JAHDID010000063.1 GCA_020630975.1 Verrucomicrobiota bacterium | reverse complement strand
AGCTAGGCCGCTTGCCAGAGCCTGAATTCACCCACAGATTTTCCTAGAGAGCCAAGAAAGCTTTGCCTTTGGCGTTTCAGGGCTATCGGCTGGATTCTTTTGCAGTTTGGCGACAAGATGTCGCCCCTCCTTGTTTTGGAGTCCTATTGCACAATAAAAACGGGGGCTGTGAGCCCCCGTTTCGGTTTTGAGCTTTCGCTCTTTGGTTAAGTTTTACTTGTGGGCCATTACACAGCTGACTTGCCTTTGAAGGACTGGATCTTTTCCTCGGGAAGGAAGAAGCCGGCCATTTGGAGTTTGGCTGGGGTGACTCCTTGCTTAGCGAGGTGCTGATAGTGAGCTACGGTGTCTTCGCGGGTCACGGGGCCTAGGGTGGCTTTGACTTTGGCGTCTTGGCCGGTCAGGAGGCTGACTAGGACACAGCCGGTGATCTCGTGGGCGTCGCGGGCGGCGAGGAACTTGAGGAAGCCCTCTTGGCCGGACTCGCCTAGGTCTTCGATGCCCTCTGGTAGGTAGACGGTCTCGGAGACTACGGCTGGCATGTTTAGCTCGCCACCGGTGGTGAAGAGTATGTCGCCTTTGGTCGTGAGACGCTGGACTGCCTGCTCGATCTTGAAGACCGGTGGGAAGCTGTAGTCTA
The DNA here is from genome assembly GCA_020630975.1 of Verrucomicrobiota bacterium. Lineage (GTDB taxonomy): Bacteria > Verrucomicrobiota > Verrucomicrobiia > Verrucomicrobiales > DEV007 > Arctic95D-9. Next base: position 30,714 of record JAHDID010000063.1, on the reverse strand, counting down.
CGACTAGTGCACCTGGCTTGAGTAGATCGACGTTGAGACTACCTGGTAGGTTCGAGCTGGCGACCACTAGGCTGCCCTCGTAGAACTCTGGTGGTAGGGCACCGCCATTCTTGACTATGTCGACCTCGCCTTGGTAACCCTGACTGCGAATGTCGTCGCGGAAGCGTGCCATGGCATCGTCGGTCTGGTAAGGGTCGCAGAGAATGATCTTCTCTGGGTGATCGAGCACTTCGAGCATGAGCTGGAGTGTGCCAAATCCGATCGAGCCGAGACCGGCGACTGCTAGCGTCTCGCCAGACATCTGGCGGTCGGTCTTGGCTAGGATACCCTCGACTGACTTGACGATGGTGGCTGAGCGAGTCGCATCACCGGTGGTGATGGCTGGTAGATCGGCACGTCCGGCGATCCACTTCTCGATCTCGCGACCGTGGTCGGTGGCCATCGGGATGACACCGGTGAGTGATACGGTCTTGGCACCGGACTGAGCGGCTAGCTCTAGCGCTGCTAGTGTCGGAGCCTTGACGGAGTCGAGATCCTTGAAGAAATCGGTCTCGTAGCATGGCAGCATGATCACACCGATCTTGCCCTCTGGCAGGGTGTAGACATTCGATAGGATTGGCTTGTTGCCCATGAGACGCTCGGCGATCTCGGCCCTGTCGGTGCCGGAGACTGCAGCTAGTGCCTCTGGGATGTAAGTCAATGCCACGGCATCGAGCGCTGGTAGCTGGTCAGATGCTTCCTCGATATCAATGTGCGCGAGCTTAGTCAGATCGAGCTCTTGCTCCGGCATGACTGAGCCTGCGCCCGCTGCATCAGCACCGCCGTCTAGGTAGACAGCCATCTGCTCGATGGTCGGGTGAGTCAGGAATGCCTCGACTGGCACGTCGCGACCGGTCTTGTCGGTGACCTCTACGAGGATACGTAGGGCCATGAGTGAATCGCCACCCAGCTCGAAGAAGTTGTCGGTGACACCGAAGTCCTCGGTCTCGAAATTCGCGCTGAAGATGTCCCACAGCTGAGTCTCGGTCGAGTTGCGTGGAGCGACTTTCTCGGAGTTGTCACTACCGAGCTTAGGCATCGGTAGGCGCTTGCGATCGGTCTTCTTGTTCGGCGTGAGCGGGAACTCCTCCATCGACTGGAAGTGAGCTGGCACATAGCTGGCTGGCAGCTTGTCGGCCAGGTAGCTACGTAGAGTCGCTGCATCTGCTACGCCATCACCCTCTGGGATGTAGTAGCCGACGAGACCCTCGCCACCTGGTAGATCTTCGCGCTTGGTGACCACTGCCGACTTGATGCCTGCGTAGCTCTCCATCTGCGCCTCGATATCGCCCAGCTCGATACGCACACCGCGCACCTTGACCTGGAAGTCGACACGACCTAGGCACTCGAGGTTGCCATCGCGATTCCAGCGAGCCAAGTCACCGGTGCGGTAGATCCGCTGGGTCTGGTCGCCGATCTCGATATCGCGGAATGCCTCGGCAGTCAGCTCTGGACGATCGCGGTAGCCGCGTGCCAAGCCATCGCCACCGATCCACAGCTCGCCGGTAAAGCCTGCTGGCACCGGATTGTGGTTGGCATCGAGTAGGTAAATGGTGGTGTTGGCGATCGGCTTACCGATGCTGACGGACTCCTCGCCCTCGGTGACCTGCTGGACAGTCGACCAGACAGTGGTCTCGGTCGGTCCGTAGAGGTTCCAGACTTCTTTAGCGGAGTTCACCAGGGTATTGGCCAAGCCACGGTTGAGAGCCTCGCCACCGCAGAAGACGCGGAGGTCGCTCTTGCCCTCCCAGCCGGAGTCGAGCAGCATCTGCCAAGTGGCCGGTGTGGCCTGCATGATGCTGATGTCTTCCTCCTGCAGGAGATTCGCCAGACGGCGACCGTCTTTGACATCCTCGCCACCAGCGATGACGACAGTCGCGCCAGACAGCAGTGGTAGGAACATCTCGAGTAGAGAAATATCGAACGACAGAGTGGTCACAGCGAGCAGCTTATCGTCGGCAGTGATGCCTGGTGTGTCCTGCATGGATGTCAGGAAGTTGACTGCTGCACGGTGTGGTATCTCGACACCCTTCGGTGTGCCTGTCGATCCCGAAGTATAGATGATGTAGGCGAGAGACTCGGCGTCGACTCCGCTGACGCTCGGTGCGTCTACGGTGCCCTCGATCGAGTTCACATCCACGATCGCCCAGTCGCCAGCGCTGACCTCGGACTTGGTCGAGGCAGAAAGCAGTAGCGCCTTTGGCTTGGCATCGGCCAGCATCATAGTCAGACGCTCGCTCGGGAAATCTGGATCCAGTGGGATGTAGGTGGCACCGGCTTTCATCACACCCAGTAGGGCAGAGATCATAGCGGGTGAACGATCTACCATCACGGCCACGTTATCCCCTGGCTGCACACCCTCCTCGATCAGACGCTTGGCCACGCCATTGGCACGGCGGTTGAGCTGACCGTAGGTGACGTGGGTGTCGCCATGGATGATGGCGGTGTCCTCATCGCGCTCGGCTGCAGAGGCGGCGACTAGCTCGTGGAGCAGTGCATCGCTCTGGTAGACCTTGGCGGTGTCGTTGTAGGTGACCAGTGTCTTGGCCTGGCTGGACTCGTCGAGTAGCTGGATCTCGGAGATCTTCGCATCTGGTGTGGCAACCATGCCGCGTAGCACCTGCTCGTAGAGAGCGCTCAGCTCGGCGATGGTAGCCTCGTCGAAGAGGTCGCGATTATACTGCCAACAGCCGAATAGATTGCCACCTGCTTCCTCAACCACGAGCGTGATCTCGAACTGCGCCTGACGTGTGGTCAGATCGATGGTCTCCATCTGCAGATCGCCTACGTGGAACTTGTGTCCACCCTGACCGATTAGGAATACGGCGATACCCTGCTCGTCGATACCCGGGATACGCTCCATCGAGAAGCTGACCTGGAACATCGGCGAACGACCTGGATCGCGAGGCACATTCAGCTCGTCGACCATCTTCGACATCGGGTAGTGCTGATTCTCCAGCGCACCGTTTACGTGCTCGCGGTTGCGAGTCAGGTAGTCGACCACCGTCGGATCGTCGGACACATCCGAGCGCACAGGCACTGGATTGATGAAGTAACCGACCAGACTCTGCAGCTCTGGCTGCGAGCGGCCTGCTAGAGGCACACCCACGACTAGATCATCCTGCTGACAGTAGCGGTGCAGTAGGATGTCGTAAGCCGACAGGAGTGTGGTGAATAGTGTGGCATTGGCATCTTTCGACAGCTGCTCGACCTGCTCGGTGAGCTGCTCATCTAGCTGGAAGCCATAGGTATCTCCATTGAATGTCTGCACGGCTGGACGTGGGCGATCGGTCGGTAGATCGATCACGGTAGGCGCGCCTGCCATGTGCTCTTTCCAGTAGTCGAGCATGCGGTCGCCAGACTCGCTCTCGAGGTGGGCGATCTCCCAGTTCACATAGTCGGAGAATACTGCCTGCTGCTCCTCGATCTTCGGCTCTTTGCCAGCCTTGAAGGAGAAGTAGTACTCGATGAGGTCCTGCATCATGACCGCTACCGACCAGGCATCCGACACGATGTGGTGCATGGAGAGTAGAGCCACGTGAGCATCGTCGTGAGTCTTGAATAGCTCTAGGCGAACGACTGGGCCGCTCTCTAGATTGAATGGACGATTGGCGTGCTCGGAGATCTTCGCCTTGAGGGCGTCGTCATCCAGGCTGGTGCAATCGTGCTCGCGGAAGTCGAAGTGACGCTTGCCACGCATCTGCACTGGCTCGCCATCGCGAGTGGTGAAGGTGACGTCGAACATCGGGTGACGCTCGAAGAGAGCTGCAAAAGCCTTCTTCATCGCCTCCTGATCGAGCAGCGGGCGGAACTTACCAGAGAACACCAGGTTGTAGGCTGATGAGTCTGGAGCCAAGCGGTTTAGGAACCACAGCGCCTTCTGTCCTTCGGACAGTGGGAATACCTCTGGCATGTCGCCAGTCGCGGTGAACTCGACCAGGTCGTGTGCACCACCCTCGCCACCGCCAGCAGCATCGCCGCCGGACTCGAGTAGCTTCTCCAGAGTCGGAGCTGCTAGGTCGCGGATGTTTGGTCCATTGAGCACCGAGCCCATTGGCATCGCCATACCGAGCTTGTCCTCGATACGGTTGACCAGCTCGATCGCCATCAGTGAGTCGAGACCTAAGTTGGTCAGAGGTGTGTCCTTGTCGATACGAGCGGCATCGGTGCCGAGCACGGCGCCGACCTGAGCTGCGATGAGATCCTCGACCATGCCAATGCGCTTGTCGGCTGGGGCTTCGAGAATACGTGCGGCCATGGAGTCGCCACCGCTACCGGATGAGCGAGGCACCACGGGTAGGAACATATTCGACGATCCCACATTCGGGCTGAATCGAGCTAGCTTCTGCCAGTCGCATCGGGCACAGCCGAGCTGCTTGGCCGAGGTCACGATACCCTGGCTGAAGAGACCGAGCGTCTCCTCCATATTGGTGGCACCGAGACCGACCATCTCCAGGTATTGCTGAGTCTTCTCATTTCGCTCGACGAAGCCTGCACCAGTAAGCGCTCCCCAGTTGAAGGTGAGCGAGTTCAGGCCGAGAGAGCGGCGGTAGTAGGACAGCTGATCGAGGAACACGTTGCCCGCGTTGTAGTTCGACTGCTTCACCGCACCGATAAAGGCGGAGAAAGATGAGAAGCAGATGAAGTCATCGAGATCGATGCCGAGTGTCGCCTCGTGCAGATTCCAGGCACCTAGCACCTTCGGTAGTAGCACGCGGTCAAAGCCCTCGGTATCGAGGTTGTTGATGAACTCATCGTTGAGCACCATCGCACCGTGGACTACGCCGATTAGCTTGTTATCGCTCTGCTGGACTTGCTCGACAGCGCTGCGCACTTCGTTCGGGCTGGTCACATCGGCACGTAGGTCGAGCACGCTGCCACCATCCTCGCGGAGGCTGGCGATCTTTTCGAGAGCCTCTTCCTTAGGACCGGAGCGGCTCATCAGCGCGAAGTGGCGAGCGCCATTGGCGTGCATCCACTGAGCTAGCTCTAGGCCAAAGCCCCCCGCCCCACCAGTGATGAGGTAAGTGCCATCGGCGCGGAAGCGATTGCCCTCCTCGGTCGGACGACCGATCTGGATATCGTCCACCTCGAAGTTGAGCACGTTCTTACCGATGTGCTTACCAGCCGCCATGAAGCGGAATGCCTCGACCACCTCGGTGATCGGGAAGGTGTGGTTCGGCAGTGGCACGTAGTCCTCTGCGTAGAAGTGTTTCTCCAGATCGGAGAACATATCGGCGACATACTGCGGCTTCTGCTGCAGATGCTGCGCGAGGTCGATCACGTGGAAACTGATGTTGTTGCGCAGCGGCTCTAGACCGATCTTGCTGTTGCCATACACGTCGACCTTACCGATCTCCATGTAGCGGCCAAATGTCTTGAGCACGGAGAAGTTCTTCGGAATGAAGTCTCCTGCCAGCGAGTTGAGCACTGCGTCGACACCCTCGCCATTGGTGATCTCCATGATCTCGTCGGCGAACTTGAGAGAACGCGAGTCGAGCACGTGATCGACTCCCATATCGCGGAGTAGCTGGCGCTTCTCATCCGATCCAGCAGTTGAGAAAGTGACCAGCCCCATGTGCTTGGCGATCTGGATCGCGGCCTGACCGACACCACCGGTACCGGCGTGGATCAGGATGCTCTCGCCCTTGGTCATACGCGCTAGCTCATTAATGGCGTAGTGCGATGTCAGGAACACCGTCGGCAGAGTCGCGGCGTCGACGTGGCTCATGCTGTCCGGCTTGCGGAATACCATGCTGCGATGCACGGTAACGTAGCTGCGGAAGCAGTATGGTGCCATACCGACGACATTGTCGCCTACCTTCAGATCTTTGATGCCAGGACCGACTTTGGTCACGGTTCCAGAGAAGTCATCGCCGAACCACTTGAGGTCAACAGGATTACCCGGATACATACCGAGCGCCTTCATGACGTCGCGGAAGTTGATACCACCGGCTTTGATCTGGATCTCGATCTCCTCGCCCTCTGGGTCGCGACGAGTGGTCTCGTTTAGGCTGAGATTGGTCAGGATACCTGGCTTGTCGATCTGGAGGCGATATGGTAGCACGCTACCATCGGCCTGCACAGCATTGCGAGTGCGGCCCTCTAGCTCCTCCATCTTCACGCGATGGACGCGGCGCACGTAGCGACCGTTACCACGGAAAGCGACTTCGTCCTCACCATCGGAGAGCATGATCTCGTCGGTGAGATCGGCCATTTCGTTGGCATTGGCATTCGGGTCGAGATCGACCTGAGACCACTGAAACTCTGGGTGCTCGTTGTTGGCCACACGGAGTAGACCGGTGATCGGAGCAGAGGCGAGGCCACCGAGCTGATCATCCTCGAGCACAGGCATGGTGCCACGAGTCAGGAAGAATACCGATGGCTTCACCGCCCACTCGCGCTGAGTGAGCATCTTGACCAGGCTGTGAGCACTGCGGACACCGGAGTCCTGGGCGCGGTTTAGCTCTTCGAGATCGAGCTTGTCTACGCGTGGGTGATCGAGACAGAGTGAGTGCACGATGACTTTTGGCGCTTCGCTCTCGTAGTCGAGCTCGTCTAAGCGATCCTCCACCTCAGCTGAGTAGCCGCCAGTGAGAATGACTTTAACGCCACGGCTTTCCAGAGACTCCTGAAGTTGCTTGCCGACGCCGGAGTAGTCCGACATCACTAGGTAAACCTCTAGTTTTGGAGCCTCTTCCTCTGCTACCACTACTGGAGCTTCTTCCTCGACCTCCTCAGGCACCTCGACTGGGTCTGGTGCGCGAGCGATCAGACAGGCTTGCTGGTCTTCTTTCTCATCGTGAGAAGAGATGAAGCTAGTCACATCGCGGTAGCCGCAGAAAGTGAGGAGCCCCTCCCACTGCTGGCGAGATAACAGTGCCGAGTGCTTACGTAGATCATTATCGGTGAAGCGCCACCAGCCGCCGAGTAGACCGAACACATTGTCCAGTGCGGCACGACGCCAAGTCACCTCGAGGAACATGAAGACACCATCTGGTGCTAGGCTGCGCTGGATGTTCTTGAGCGTAGCTTTCAGGTCCTGTGTGGCGTGAATCACATTCGATGCCAGCACGATGTCATACTGGTGCAGGCCGACCTGAAATTCAGGGTCTTTCTCGCAGTCGAACATCTTGTACTCCACGAATGGGTACTTCTCGCCAAACTTCTCCTCAGCAGCAGCTAGGAAGAGTGGGCCGTTGTCGGTAAAGACATACTCAGTGCGGTCGGCTGGGAAGACATCGAGCAAGCCCGCTGTCAGAGAGCCAGTACCCGCACCCACCTCAAGCACGCGGATGGCACGACGCTCAGGTACGTTTTCGATCGCTTTGGCCAATGCATCGCGGATCTGTGGGTTGATGACTGGGAAGTCAGCACCCTCCTTGTAGAAACGCTCCATGATGTGACCGGAGCCACCTGGGAAAAGTACCTCTAGAGGATCGACTTCGCCGGAGAGAACACCAGCTAGGTTTGGTCCGGTGACACGCTGTAGCTCCACCTCTGAGGCGAACTGAGGCAGGTCGTTCTCGACCTTGTCCAGCACTTCCATCATGCCCTCTTTGTGCTCAGGCACGCGAGTGACTTTCCAATTGAAATCCTCGATATCCTTGAGAATACCAGCCTCTTGGAGAGCAACGAATTGGCCGTGCACCAGCTTGGCGTGATGGCTGGCGATATTCAGCTCTTCCATCAGCGACTCGACGCTGATCACATCGCCCACCTCTGGCTGCCAGCCTAGCTCCAAGTAAGAATTAGCGATGAAGTCGTAGGCAACCTCATCCAGTTTTGGCAGGAACTTCGCGTAGTGATCGTGTAGTCCACGCTCGTCGTAGTAAGTCTGTAGATTCACCTTAGCCGCCTCGACGATCTCAGCAGGAGAGGCGATGCCGTTGTCACCAGAGATACGAGTCCCCTTGAGCATGCTCTGCTCCCATTTGTTCTGGTAGGTGCACTTCTCCAGATCCTCGCCATCGCTCTGCTCGACGCGGTCGGCACGGAAGCCAAAGATCTCGGCAATGAGTGTGCCCTCATCGTCGAATACATCGATATCAGCGATGATATACTCGCGATCGTTATCGGAGTTCACCTTCGCGTGGCCCCACAAACGGTGAGGTACCTTATCGGTGTGCAGACGGATACTGCGGATCGCTGCAGGCAGGTAGAAGTAATCAATTGCCTTGGCCCCATCTGGGATCACCTGACCACCCTTCACCGGATGGAAACAAGCGTCCAACACAGCTGGGTGGAAGAAGAAATCTGGGATCGAGTCGTGAATCCCCTCTGGTGCGACAATCTCAGCAAGAGACTCGCCGTCTTTTCTCCAGACATTGATGAGGTGCTGGAAAAGCGGACGGAACTGGTAACCAGCCTCCGAGTAATCATCATAGTACTCCTGATGATCGAAATGCTCTGGCAGCTGAGATTTGACCGCCTCAAGATCGATTGTCTTACCCTCTGGCAGAGGCTGCTTGCGCAATACACCCTGAGAGTTGAGCTCCCACTCACGACGATCGCCAGTCGCTGAGAAGATCTTAAACTCACGAGTGTCCTGATTGAAGACCACCTCGACGGTAGGCACCTTTTTCTCTGAGACGAAGAGAGCTTTCTTCATCTCCAGATCCTCGACGACGTAGTTCTCGCCGGGGAACATCTTGCGAGCGATCGCTAGACCGATCTCACCATAACCCGCCGCAGGGAAAACGACGCTATCCCAAAAGCGGTGATCATCGAGCCATGTGAAGTAGCGTGGGTCGAGCTCGAAACGCCAGGTCGGCTGCGGAGCCACCTGCTTCATACCGAGCAGTGGGTGCTCGAGGTCGGCACAGCGGTGGTAGTTGTACTCCTCGGACTCGAGCCAGAAAGTTTCTTTCTGCCAAGCGTAGTTCGGCAGGCGCACACAGGAGCTATCGCCCTGGTTGACAGCCTCCCAATCGACCTCGTAGCCGTGGTTGTGCAGATTGGCCAACTGAGCGAGGATCTCCTCGGTCTCGTCGGTCTTACGCTTACAGCTGGAGAAGTAGACACCCTTGCGCCCCTGCTCCTGGAGACACTCCATGATTGGGTTTTGCAGCGCAGGGTGTGGTCCCAGCTCGAGGAAGGAATCCTCGCCTGCGCGAATCAAGCCGCTGAGTGCTGGTGCGAAAAGAACCGCCTCGCGGACATTCTGCCACCAGTACAAGCCGTCCAGCTCCTCGCCCTGTACGATACCGCCAGTGACAGTCGAAATGTATGGGATGGTAGTCGCGCGTGGCTTGATATCTGCCAACACCTCGAGGAGCTCGTCTTTGATCGGCTCCATCTGGTGGGTGTGGAATGCGTAGTCGATGCGCAGCCAGCGGACGAATTTGCCCTGCTCTTCGAGCTCGGCCACGATCTCCTCTAGAGGCTCGGTATCACCAGCAATAGTGACCATGCCTGGGCTGTTGATCACAGCTACCTGCACACGGTCGATCTTGTCGCCGATCAGCTTCTTGGCTTCGTCGGCAGATACACCCACAGCTACCATGCGACCAGTGCCGCCAGTGGTATCCTGCAGACGCGAGCGGTGGTAGATCACCTTCACCGCATCTTCCATGGTGTAAGCACCTGCGACATAGGCAGAAGCCACCTCACCCACAGAGTGACCGACCACTTTACTTGGCACGATGCCCCAGCTCTTCCACAGCTCCGCCAGAGCGACCTGTAGACCGAATATAGCTGGCTGTGCGATGTTGGTGCGGTTGATCTGAGAATCGGCCTCGCTGCGAGTCATCTCCTCGATCAGCGACCAGCCTGCGAGAGGTTTCAGGTAGGTATCGATCTCCTCCAGCACGCCGCGGAAGACCGGCTCGCGCTTGAGTAGATCCTGACCCATGCGCCACCACTGGGCACCCTGTCCGGTGAATACGAAAACTAGAGGATGAAAATTACCAGGCTTACCAGCTACGACTTTAGGGGTGTCGTTGCCTGCCAGCCACTCGGTCAGATTATTGGTCAGCTCCGAGTGATTGCGCCCCATGATGGCGAGGCGAGTGTCGTAGTGCTCACGCTTACGGCCAGCAGCAGCAGCGATCGAGTTAACATTGATCTCGGAGTTGGCGCGCAAGTAGCGGCGCCACTTGACCGCAGTGTCGCGGAGAGCATCGTCGGTGCGAGCTGAGAGAGGCAATAGCACTGGACGGTCTGCCTTCTTCTGATCTGCTGAGACACGAGGTCCCTGCACATAACCTGGCTCAGCTGAAGCAGGATCCGCCTCGAGCACGATGTGAGAGTTGGTGCCACCGAAACCGAAGCTGTTCACCGCTGTCACAGGCAAGTAGCCCTCGAGGTGCGGCAGTGGCTGCAACTTGTCTGCGACGACCAGTTTGAACTCGTCGAACGGGATGTTCGGATTTGGGTTCTTGAAATTAAGGTTGGCCGGCACGGTATCGTGATAGAGCACCAAAGCGGCCTTGATCAGACCTGCCACACCAGAGCCAGACTCCAGGTGACCGACGTTGGTCTTTACCGAACCGATCAAACAAGTGTCATCCTCGTCGCGGCCGCGAGCGAGCACCTGACCGAGTGCGCGTGTCTCGATGGGGTCACCCACGGGAGTACCCGTACCGTGGGCCTCCATGTAACGCACCTGCTTGGGCTCCATACCCGCCTGGCGGTAGGCGATATTGAGCATCTCCGCCTGAGTCTCGACACCAGGCACGGTCATTGAGGAGGTATTACCATCCTGGTTAATGACAGCGGCACGGATGGTACAATAAATACGATCGCCATCCTTCTGCGCCTGCGAGAGAGGCTTGATGGTCATCATACCAGCACCCTCACCACGGACATAACCGTTGGCGCGGGAGTCGAAGGCGAAACACTGGCCACTCGGCGACAGCATAGTCGCCTTTGAGAAACCGATCGATGCATCTGGAGTGAGCAGAGCATTCACACCACCGGCGAGTGCCATGGTAGCGCTACCGCTCCAGATCGCCTCACAGGCGAGGTTGATCGCGACTAGCGCGGAAGAACAAGCGGTATCGACGGAAACCGCAGGCCCCTTCAGGTCGAAAAGATAAGCGATACGGTTGGAAGCAATCGAAAGAGTACTTCCTGAGTTGGTGTGCACGTCTACGTTCTTAGGATCACTCTGTGCGACATTCGCATAATCATTCGATGCGATACCGACATAGACAGCTGTCTCAGTGCCGCGCAGGCTCACCGGTGGGATACCAGCATCCTCTAGCGATTCCCAAGCACACTCGAGCAACCAACGCTGCTGGGGATCCATGCGCAGAGCCTCGCGAGGAGAAATACCGAAAAACTGTGCGTCAAACTTATCATGATCGTGAATGAAGCCACCCCACTTGGTGATCATCTTACCTGGGATATCGACATTCTCGTGGTGCCAACGCTCACGATTCCATCGATCCTCAGGCACAGGCACGATACCGGATTTACCCTCAGTTAGGAGATTCCAAAATGACTCTGGTCCAGAAACGCCTCCGGGGAGACGACAGCCGATGCCAACTATCGCCAAAGGCTCACGAGTATTTGTATCTGTTTGTGACATGATTTGATCAGTTTGTCTAAATGACGCCGCTCAAACTGACGCAATCGAAGGTGTCTCCCCTTACATCAATTTGAGCTACAGTAATTATGAGATCTATCGATTTAATTATTGCGATGGAAATTTGATAAATTTCCACACTTCGATAAATCCGCTTCGTACTAAAAGGTCCCTGAGGTATTCGTCAAGCTGAGATACCTTCGTCTTTCTTTACTATATGGTTTGCCAAAATCCTGACAAACCTCTCTCTTCCAGTGCTGTTTCGACCCTATTTTTTAGGTGGTTAGAAGGTCTGCCACAGCCTCGCGCTCTTCCCTTAGCTCACTAACAGAAGCATCAATTTTCTCACGGCTGAAATCATTGATTGGAACGTTCTGGACCATGGACAAATTTTCGCCATCGCTGACCATTGGGAAAGAAGAGATCAGCCCTTCGTCGACGCCATAACTGCCATCTGAGCAAACACACAGGCTATTCCAATCGCCTGCTTGAGTCGGTGTGGTGATGCTGACCACGGAATCGACGATGGCATTGGCTGCGGAAGCTGCCGAAGACGAACCACGTGCCTCGATGATGGCAGCACCGCGCTTCTGCACGGTTTCGATGAACTCGCCCTGTAGCCAGGCTTCATCATTAATCACCTCTGCAGCTGGCTGGCCATTGATCTTGGCATTGTAGAAATCAGGATACTGAGTCGCAGAGTGGTTGCCCCAGATTGTTGTATTGGACACCGCGCTCACGTGCATTCCAGCTTTAGCTGCGAGCTGAGACTTGGCGCGATTTTCGTCGAGACGCGTCATCGCATACCAGCGATCAGCCGGCACGTCCTTACCGCTGTTCATCGCGATCAGACAGTTGGTGTTACAGGGATTACCGACGACTAGCGTGCGAATATCCGAAGCGGCGTTGGCAGCGATAGCCTGGCCCTGACCTGTGAAGATCTTACCGTTGATGCTGAGCAGATCCTTGCGCTCCATACCCGCTTTGCGAGGTACACTGCCGACGAGCAACGCCCAATTGGCATCGGTGAACCCTGCGTTTAGGTCTGATGTGGCGTTGATATCCTCGAGCAGAGGAAACGCACAGTCGTCCAGCTCCATCACCACACCTTCGAGCGCCTTCATACCAGGCTCGATCTCGATCAGGTTTAGTGCGACCTTCTGGTCGGGCCCAAACATCGCTCCACTAGCGATGCGAAACAGTAGTGAATAACCAATTTGGCCTGCGGCCCCAGTGATCGATACGCGGATAGGTTTGCTCATGATAAATCTAACGGGTGTCTATCAATGAGGTACTGCCCCTCGGCAAACGAAAAATGAGCAACAAAGCGAGCCTTCCCCCACTCTACTAAAAGCCATCTTTTGCGGTTGATCTCTCGTATTCTCTTCGGCTATCCTTAAATTATCCTTATGAAACTAGTTTCCGCTCTTTTCTCACTCTCTCTGCTGCTCTCCGTGTCGGCAGTATTCGCCGTCGACTACGCCACAGAGGTACATCCCATCCTCAAAAACCACTGTGGCAAATGCCATATGTCAGGTGAATCTAAGGGCGGCATCGCACTGGACCAAAACAAGATCGCCAACGAAATCGGCGATGGAAGCATCGTGCCGGGCAATGTGAAAAAGAGTGATCTGCACTGGACCATGACTCTCTCACCCGACGATGATCTCGCCATGCCTCCAAAAGGTCGCCGCGTCCCTCAGGCAGAGATCGATCTGATCGCCAAATGGATCGAAGAAGGTGCAAAGATCGAAAGTACCGGTGGCGGCGGTGGTGAAATGAGTGGTGGCGACGCTATGGGCGGAGACTCCATGGGCGGAGACTCCATGGGCGGAGGCATGGCTGCCGCACCTGCTGCCGCGACAGCTAAGCCCTACAAAGGAACTTTCAAAAACAACTCCGGCAAGCAAGTACCTGCAACGCTAGTGCGGGTCGATGGCGACCGCGCCATCCTCGTCCTACCAGACGGCAAAGAGTATCGCTACCCGATCGGTATGTTCCACCCCGACTCGAAGAAGATCGTCGAGCAGTGGCAGGCGGGCTCCCTGTGACACGCAGATCCAAGCACTTCGGAAATTTCGTTGATATCACCAATGGCTGTGGCGATCTTTGCCACAGCTTTTTCTATTTTTAATACCAGCCATGGCAACCAAAAAAACCGCTAACAAGAAGAAATCCGGTCCTTGGACCAAGTCGATGCCAGACCAGCAGTTCGACTTCATGCGCGAGATCCTATCCGCGCCATCACCTATCGGCCTAGAGGCGGCGATGAGCTACGGGGTTCTCAAGCCTTTCTTCGAAGACATCAAACTGCCCCACTGGGATATCCACCAGTTCAAGGGCAACGCCAGTCTGATCCTCGACACCGATCCGGGCAATGATGATAAACCCTCGGTAATGGTGATCGGCCACGCTGACAAAATCCGCATGCAGGTGCGGCACATCGGCAAGGATGGCAAGATCTGGATCAATTGCGACTCCTTCCTCCCCTGCGTCCTGATCGGCCACGAGGTGTCTCTCTTCTCCCAAGATCCAGAGAAGCCCGGTAGCTATCGAGTGATCGAAGGCGGCACGATCGAGGCACTAGGCGCTATCCATTTCTCCGAAGTTCCACACCGCACTGGAGACAAAGGTATCAAGCCAGAGATGCTCTACCTCGAGCTACAAATGCACGGTGATAAGCCCAAGGAAGCTCTTGAAGAGCTCGGCATCAAAGCAGGCGACCCGATCCTATTCAATCGTCCTATCAAGCGCGGCTTTTCCGAAGACACCTTCTACGGTGCGTATCTCGACAATGGCTTGGGTTGCTTCACCGTGGCAGAACTCGCCAAACAGGTAGCAGAGAATCCACTCGAGAATGTGCGCATGCTATTCACCATAGCCACTCACGAAGAGATCGGCCGCTTCGGCGCTGCTGCGATCGCCGGCGAGCTAAAGCCAGATGTCATCATCGGCGTGGATGTGAATCACGACTACGATGCCGCCCCCGGTATGGGTAGCAAACGCCCAAACTCCCTGGCTATGGGTAAAGGCTGTACGATCACCACAGGCGCGATCACCAGCGACTACCTAAACTCTCTATTCGAGCAAGCCTGTCTCGATGCCGGCATACCGGTGCAGCGCGATATGTCAGGCCGCGATACCGGCACAGATGCGATGGCCGCAGCTTTGGCAGGTTTCGATAGTGCCGCGACTTCGATCGGCTTTCCGATCCGGAATATGCACACCATATCGGAGACTGCCCACACAGGCGATGTGCTAGCCGCCATCCACGGTATCGAAGCCACCATACGTCTGATGGATAGCATGAACGATGGCAGCGGCATCACCCGCGACGATTTCCGAAACAACCACGTCCGCTTGGACCAGGTGGAGTCAGTGTAGAATTGTTACGAACTAAATTTTATGAATGTATCCTGAGCGAACTGCTCAGGAT
The DNA here is from genome assembly GCA_020630975.1 of Verrucomicrobiota bacterium. Classification (GTDB taxonomy): domain Bacteria; phylum Verrucomicrobiota; class Verrucomicrobiia; order Verrucomicrobiales; family DEV007; genus Arctic95D-9. Next base: position 15,709 of record JAHDID010000063.1, on the reverse strand, counting down.
ACTTTAGCATATACGTTTACCTATATACCTATAATACTATCGCTCCATCTCCATCGAGTGACACGCAAATCCCGCACCAAACGAAGTTAACCAAAGATGATCACTTCGATCTGACTGGTCTCCACCTTCCAAGTAAGATTCCAGCGCCAGCAGCACCGATGGAGAACTGGTATTGCCATAGCGCCGCAGCACCTCGCGACTCTCGGTGATCGTATCCAGACCGCACTTTGCTTCGATCGCATCCAGCACATCTCTACCACCAGTATGGGTCAGCACCTTAGGGGCGGACTGGGTGCGCAGTCCATAGAGCTCATCTACTGCCTGTGCGGCCATCTCAGGCACCGTGCGATGCAGTTTGTTGCGTAATTTCCCCGCATCATTCACAAAGCGAATCTTCTCCCGCTCCTCTGGGATATGCCGAGTGTCGTGTCGACCGACTCGATAACCAGACTCTCCGGGTGTCGATTGCCAGATCGAGGCGCTAGCCGCATCACCAAACAAACAGAGGCTAATCAACACACCAACATCATCTGCCACGTAATAGGCCGAAGAGCAACTCTCTACTGCCACCATGGCCACTGTGGCATCTGGATTCTCCGCAAAAAAACCGCTAGCTGATCTCAGCGTGGGCAAAGCCGCACCACAGCCGAGGCCCACGATGTCCTGCAAAAATACATCGTTCCTCATCCCCATAGTCTCAGCGACATAGGATGTCACGCCCGGGCAGAGATACCCGGTGCACGTACAAAGAAAAAAAGCATCGATCTCGGCGGCTGTAGTCTCAGCTTTCTCCAAAGCCTCTGCCAGTGCCGACCTAGCCATAGCAGGTGCCTCCTGCTCGAACAACCGATTCAGTTCGCCAGGGCCCAGATCCGTCACAGCGAAAGGATCGTCCACAGCGAATCGCCTAGTCTCGATACCGGAGTTACCTAAAAACACTTTCTCCAAGATTTGCTGCGACCGTTTAGTCAGATCGGCGAAACGATCTGTCTGCGAGATCGACTGCCAGGTCTCCGCCTGAGTGAGCTCATACTTGGGAAAGGCGCTAGCGATGGAATGCAGATACATGACGATAATTCAGTGAGATAGTCGGGACTAACTGCGTATACTTACTACGCATGCCCCAGAGAGTAACGATCGTCGGAGGAGGACTGGCAGGGATTTCCCTGGGAATCGGTCTGCGCCTGCGCGAAGTCCCTGTGAAATTACTCGAAGCAACCCAATATCCCAGACATCGGGTCTGCGGGGAATTCATCTCGGGCATCAGCGATGACTCACTCGAGCGACTCGGCATCCGCGACATTCTCGACCAAGCCACCCGCCACCGCTCGACAGCTTGGTATTTCGCAGGGCGAGAAGTATTCCGCTCAGACATGCCCGCCACAGCCCGTGGCATATCCCGCTATCGACTCGACCAACAGTTGATCGATCGCTACCTAAGTCTCGGTGGAGAGCTAGAGACTCGTACTCGCTATACCGGCAACGCAGCGCCTGGTATGATTTTCGCCTCTGGCCGGCCCAATACCAAAGGCAGCCAGTGGCTAGGCATCAAATGCCACCTCCTCGACTACCAACTCAGTGCCGACCTTGAGATGCATCTCGGCGATGGCGCCTATCTAGGACTCAGCGGTGTGGAGGATGGCCGAGTCAATGCCTGCGGCCTGTTCAAACTAAGGCGCGAGGTGAAAGCCCCTCGTCTAGAGCTGATGACCGCTTACCTCCGCGCCTGCGGCCTGCACGATATGGCTGAGAAAGTGGCCACTGCCGAAAAAGACGAGCACTCTTGCCTAGGAGTGAACGCCTTTGAATTTGGCTGGCAATCGCAACCGGATGAAGATCTGCAGACGGGAAAACTTCGCATCGGCGACCAGTGCGCCATCATCGGACCGTTTTCAGGAAATGGCATGAGCATGGCATTTCAAAGCTCAGCCGTAGCGCTCGATCCTGTAAACGACTGGGCCACAGGCGATTGCTCTTGGCAGGATACCTGCCAGACAGTCAGTGTACAGCTCCGACAGGAATTCCGCCGCCGCCTGCAGCTCTCCAGCCTACTGCACCCCTTTCTCACCGATCCCACCAAGCAGCGTCTCATCACCACTCTCGGCCGCGCTCGTCTACTCCCCTACGAGACACTGTTTCGGGTGCTCAGATAGTGTGCTATCGGTAGCGGCAGATGACAGTCGATGAGGAATTGATCGAATTTCTCGGTGAATACGTGACCGAGAACAAACGCAGCAAGATAGAGGCAGCCCTAGATGAGCGGACCCGCCACGTCACCGTGGTACTTGAGGAGATCTACCAGCCCCACAATGCCAGCGCCTGCCTGCGCAACTGCGATTGTCTCGGTATTCAGGATGTTCACATCGTGGAGAACCGCAACGAATACCGGCCCAACGAAGGTGTGGCCATGGGCAGCTCCAAATGGCTCAACCTACACCGCTACCACGGCATCAGTGCAGCCGTCGAGACCCTCAAAACTAGCGGCCACCGCATCGTCGCCACCACGCCCAACTACGAAGGCTACGATCCTATCACCCTACCACTCGACCAGCCAGTAGCCCTTCTCTTTGGCACCGAAGAAGGCGGTCTCACGGAGGAAGCCCTCGAGCTAGCCGACGACTATCTCTGCCTACCCATGTATGGTTTCACACAGAGCTACAATATTTCCGTATCCGTAGCCATTACCCTATCCCGCATCGCCGAGCGCCTGCGCACCGAGTCCGGCATCGACTGGCAGCTACCCAAAACCGAGCGCGACGCCGTGCAACTGCAATGGTACCGCGGCATCGTGAAACGCTACGAGCTATTGGAAGAGGAGTATTGGAAACGCGGCAAATAACCCCCTTTAGCAATTATCAGCGCCGCCCATTCCTTTATCCAATCTACCCAAGGCCACACACAACACTTATGAAACCCAACATCGGCAAAGCTCTGATCGTAGTCGGCGATGCCACGGAGACCGTCGACACACTTTACCCCTACTACCGCCTGATCGAAGCCGGCATCACCCCAGTCGTGATCGCACCCGAGAAGCGCCGCTACCAGATGGTGCTACACGAGATCAAGCCCGGCTGGACCATCACCAAAGAATGGGAAGGCTACAGCATCGAGGCCGATCTAGCTTTTGCCGATGTCGATCCCGACGACTATCTCGGCATCTTTTTCTCCGGCGGCCGCGCCCCTGAGTACATACGTGAAGACCCCGATTTGATTCGAATCACCCAGTGGTTTTTCGACAACCAAAAGCCCATCGCCAGTGTCTGCCATGGAGTGGAGATCCCCGCCCGAGCCGATCGAGTCCGAGGCCGCCGCATGGCGACTGTAGCTAAATGCCAATTTGACCTAGAAATCTGCGGCGGCATCTATGTGAATGAAGCCTGCGTCATCGATGGCAACCTAGTTTCCGGCCGAACCTACCACGACAGCGGTCACTTCGTCGCTCCCTGGATCGAGATGCTAGAGGCAGCAGCTAACTAACTAAAGTTCTACTCGTGACGCAGGGCTTCCACAGGACTCATCGCAGCTGCTCTTAGCGCTGGATAAATACCAAACACCACCCCAATCAACACTGATATAGAGAATGCTATCGTGGGGGCCCAGATGTGAATGATGGTCTTCATCTCGGCGAAGTGACTAATAACCTGCGGCACGGCTATACCCAAACCCACCCCAATAAGCCCGCCGATGCCTGACAGCAGTATCGTCTCGATAAGGAATTGAAGCACAATATCATTCTTTCTAGCGCCGAGAGCACGGCGGATCCCGATCTCGCGTGTACGCTCGGTCACGGTAGCTAGCATGATATTCATGATGCCGATACCACCGACAATGAGAGAGATAGCCGCTATCGAACCTAGGACGATATTAAAGATCTGCTTGGTACGCTCGGCTCGCTGGAGCAGCTCGAGAGGTACGGTGACCTTATAGTCCTGTTTGTTGTGATTCTTTTCAAGAATGGTCTGAATGGCCTTGGCAGCGGCTACGACATCGTCTGGGGACTCCACTTGCACGGTGACTTCGTGCAGATCGACTTTCTCTGCCTCAAAGCTTCCAGAGCGGTATTTGAAGAGCACCTCACCAAAATGATCTTTGAGTACCGATATGGGCACGAACATCTCCATGCCCTCACCCGAACTAGCCTCGATCGCTCCGGCTCCCCCACCTTCCTCTATCTGAGTGGCGTCTACTTGATCCTCGATGATGCCTATGACGCGGAAGTAGCTGGTGCGCATGCGCACCGTCTTGCCGACAGGCGAGTGAAGCGGGAACAATTGTTTGGCGAGCTTCTCGGTGAGGATACACACAGGATCGGTGCGAATGCCTTCGATCTCGGAGAAAAACCGACCGGCTACGATATCGCGATTGCGCATCTTCGGATACCAAGAGACCGTGCCGACAGCCGTGGCGTCGACACTATTGGAGCGAAACCAGACGAAATCTTTGACCCGTCGATTGGGCACCACCACATTCACTCCGGGCACGGTCTGCTGGATCTGTCCGAGATCTCGGTATGTGAGTCCGTACTCGAGGACAAGGCTGCGCGTCTGCTCTCCCGCAGTGGAGGTGTTGGAGGGTTTTACCGACTGGAGAATGATATTCTGACTGCCTAGGTCTTTGATCTGCTGTTGGGCTTCGTAGCTGGCCCCCTCGCCGATAGCTAGCATGGAAATAACCGAACACACCCCGAAGACGATACCCAGAGCCGTAAGCAGAGAGCGCAGCTTGCGCATCCAGATGCTTTTGAAGCCGAGAAAGATAGAGCGCTTCAATCGCCACGGCGAAAGCCCCCGCAGCCGTCTCGGGTCGATGATCTCTTCTGGTCTCATGTGGTGGCAACGGTGGGCTTCAGCTCCTTCCTCTCGTCGACGACGATTTGCCCATCTTTTAGGCGGATGACTCTCGGTGTACGATCTGCCATCCCCTCATCGTGCGTGATCATGATGAGAGTTTTACCTTCGGCATTGAGCTCGTCGAATATTTGTAGGATATCGCCGCCTGACTTGGAGTCGAGATTGCCTGTGGCCTCGTCGGCGAGGATCACGGCGGGATCGTTAGCCAGAGCCCGGGCGATGGCGACACGCTGCTGCTGGCCGCCGGATAGCTCGGTGGGCTTGTGATGCATACGATGGCCTAGCCCGACACGCTCGGCGAGGTGGGCGGCCACTTCTCGGCTATCTTTCTCGGACACACCTCGGTAAAACATAGGCACCTCGATATTCTCCAGCACATCCAGCGACTGGATGAGATTGTAGCTTTGGAAGATGAAGCCCAACCGCTTGCCCCGTACTCGTGATAGATCATCATCATTCATCACAGACACATCGTGCCCCTCGAGCAGATAAGTACCCACAGTAGGCTGATCGAGGCAGCCTAGTACATTGAGCAGAGTCGACTTACCTCCGCCAGAGGGGCCTAGGATAGAGATGTAGTCGCCAGCGTAAATTTTCAGATTGATGCCGTTCAGTGCTTTGAGCAGGTGATCACCCATCTGATAATGCTTTTCCACATCGCGCAGCTCGATGATGGTTGGTTTTGGGCTATGGTCGGCGTCGGGCATGAAAGGGGCAAATCTTGGCACTATTACTCGCTCGGATAGGCTCAATATCAACCCACGTGCTCGAGGCAGGCGGGCATACGTATCCTCTTTTGTAATGATCTTCACCAAACTCCATCGCTACGAGCAACGCCAAGTCATACCGATCTCTCGCGAACAGGCATGGGAGTTCTTTTCTGATTCCCGAAACTTAGAGGCTCTGACTCCTCGAGAGATGGGCTTTGAGACACTGAGTGGGGATGAAGAACCGATGTATGTGGGGCAGATCATCATACATAGGATCCGTCTAGCACCAATGCTACGGGCACGCTGGGTGACCGAGATCACCGCGATGCAGACGGGGCACTACTTCATCGATGAGCAACGTTTTGGCCCCTACAAGTTTTGGCAACATCTGCATCGGTTCACCGAGGTCGAGGGAGGTGTCGAAGTGCATGATCGGATCCACTACGCGATGCCCCTATCACCATTTGGTAGTATAGGTCAGCCCATGATTCAGAACAAATTAGACATGGTTTTCGGCTATAGGAGAGAAAAACTCAAAGAACTGATGGGTTGATCGAAAAATAACTTGTAAAGCGCCCCCATACTGGTATGGCTGCGTTGGCTAATTTTGTAAAAAGTAGCCAAATCCACCCAGAATAAAGCCGTGAACTTTACCTCCATAGAGAGCAGGGTTAGTTTCTCCATGTCGCGTGAAACCCGTTTAGCTCAAAAGAATTTTTGCAGCACCACATGTGTCTGCGCACCAATTTCCTCTGCTCGAGCAGGAGAAAAAACTGTTGTGAGAGGTTTGGGTTAGGCCGCTCGCAGCTTCAGGGTGGCGCAGACGTTGAAGGGACGGCTGCGTCACCCGCTTTTTTTATCCGATCGAGACGGAATGTGGGCTGAAAAAAGCATTGCTATATTAGTAGTAAGCTTGTTTTATCGAACGTCGTCGGTCGTGAGCAAATCGTGACTGACCTTCTGTTTCATAGAATGGCCCAGCAACCCGAAGAAAACCAGACCGCAGACTCCACTCCACCAGCTAAAGCCAAGGAGAGTAAAGGGCGGACGTTTTTAAATCGATTCCTCAGCACCGTCTGGCTCTGGGCTCTTGTGGTGGTGGCCTTCTGGCTAGATCGATCAGCAGTCTATTTGGTGATGTTTTTGGTTCTGTCAGTAGTCGGCATGCTGGAGTACTTCCGCTTGGTCCCAGATAGTGGGTTTCGCCGATTCCGCTGGCAGACACTGCTCGTCACAGTCCTCTACACCGTGGTGCTGTTTGGCGAGCTATTCGGTATCGGTACCAAATGGGCCGGATTCGCCGATGGATTGGCGATAGCCCTACTCATCATCCTGATCTCGGCCGACCGCATTCGCTTCGGGCTGGATGGCTACCGTACTATCGACGAGATCGCGATCACCGTGTTTGGTTTTGTCTATGTGGTGATCCTGTTTGGCTTTGTCCCCCGACTACTGCATCTCGGAGGGCTCGAGACCGATGGCCAGGCTAGGCTGTATGTGATCTTTCTGCTGGTGGTGACCAAGTTCACCGACACAGGTGCCTACCTAGTGGGTTCGCTGATCGGTAAGCACAAGATGATCCCGAAAATAAGCCCCGGAAAGACCTGGCAAGGATTTGGAGGAGCGATCCTCTTCGCACTGCTGGGCAGCTATGGCTGCTGTTGGCTGTTCGGCGATCAGATCCCTCTGATCACGCCTCTGCACGCTGGGATCCTGGGCGTGCTGCTGGCGCTGACAGCGGTGCTGGGCGATCTGGTCGAGTCGATCCTAAAGCGCGGTCTCGCCGCCAAGGACAGCGGCCAGGTGATGCCAGGAATCGGCGGAGTGCTGGACCTGATCGATTCGATCCTGCTCACGGCACCGGTACTATTCCTCTACCTATTACTGCTGATCGACTAAGAAAATAGCCGAAACGATAAAGAAGATCCACTTTACCCATGAGCACCCCTAGGAAAAAAGTCGTCATCCTCGGCTCGACCGGATCGATCGGTCAAAGTGCTCTAAGGGTGGCACAGGACATCCCTGAGCGCATGGAATTGATCGGGCTAGCTGCCAATCGTAGTGTCGATGCCCTAGCTAACCAGATCACCGATACCGGGGTCTCTCACGCGTGCCTCTTCGACGAGGCAGGTTACTCAGATCTAAAGACGGCTACAGCGTCCAGCGAAGTACAGCTACACTCCGGTATGGATGGGCTGGTGGAGCTAGCGACTCTACCAGAGGCAGACATGGTCCTGATCTCCATCATCGGAGTGGATGGCCTACGTCCCGCGCTCGCCGCTATCGAGGCAGGCAAAGACATCGCCGTAGCGTCTAAAGAAATCCTAGTGATGGCTGGCGAAGCTGTGATGACTGCAGCACGTAAAAAAGGCGTAAATGTACTGCCTGTCGACTCCGAGCACAATGCGATCTATCAATGCCTAGAGGGGCGTGACTCCTCAGAAGTCTCTCGCCTGATCCTGACTGCCTCAGGCGGTCCTTTCCGCCAGAAGCCCGCCAATCAACTGGAAGAAGTGACCGTAGAAGAAGCACTGAAACATCCGACCTGGGAGATGGGGCAAAAGATCACCATCGACTCGGCGACCCTTTTTAACAAAGGCCTAGAAATGATCGAGGCACGCTGGCTGTTCGACATCGAGATGGATCGTGTCGATGTGGTAGTCCATCCACAGAGCATCGTGCACAGTATGGTAGAATTCATCGACAGCTCGATCCTGGCGCAACTCAGCGTCACTGATATGTGCTTCCCCATTCAGTATGCGGTGACGTGGCCGGAGCGAGTGCCCAACCACCTACCGCCTATCGATTTTGCCACCCTATCGAGGCTCGACTTTGAGGAACCTAGATGGGAAGAATTTCCCTCTCTGACCCTAGCTAAAGAGGCCGGCTCGGCTGGCGGCACCTTACCTGCTGTGATGAATGCGGCCAACGAAGTCGCAGTCGCCACCTTTCTGGAAAGGCAGGCGCGATTTCCAGAAATATGGGAGACAGTCGCCACAGTCATGCAGAACCACACCACCAATCACGACGCCAGCCTAGAAGAAATCATGGCGGCGGATCTGTGGGCACGTGACGAAGCCAAGAGCCTGCTTGGATAGAGCCTATTTATTAGAGAAAACAGGATCAGTGGTTAAACATAAACTCCTTTGAGTTTAGCACGGCCCAGAAGATATCATTTAGCACTAGCTCTTGCTGCGTCTTATCTTCGCCAGCCTTGCCGACTTCAGCTAGCATTTGCTTCATCTCCTCGGCAGTAGGCTTGCGGCTGAGACAGCGGATGTAGATCTCTTCTACGATCTCATTGTGTTTCTTACCCTCTGCCACGCGCTTCTTCACGATGCCACCCTGTTCGATCTTGGTAGAGACCGTGGGGCCATTCATCAGGTGTAGCGCCTGGCTCAAGCTTGGGTCCATCTTCACCTCGCATGAGCACACCGTCTGGCGTGTGGCACGCCCAAATGTCGTCAGGAAATAATCGGTGGTGCGACCATCGGCGATCTGCACCGCACGTGCACCAAGCGGCAGTCCTTTGAACTTGTTCTTGGTCTCGGTGACCTGGGTGATGGTATCTAGCATCACCTCCGCACGCTGACGACGGATCTTAGCCTTGGCGAAGTTGTTGATATCACTGGCGTTGGTCTTATTCGACTGAGTGGTCCGCTGGTAAGTCTTGGAGTTGCAGATATCTCGTACCAACTGGCGGAAGTCGTAGTCGTAGTCATCTTGGAACTTGGATGCTAAGGCATCGAGCAGCTCAGGATTCGACGCGGGATTACTGACACGCACATCGTCGACCGGATCGATGATGCCCAGACCAAAGAAATGCGACCAGACGAGGTTCACTGTGTTCTTAGCGAAGTAAGGGTTCTCCGGAGAAGCCAACCACTCACCCAGCACCTTGCGACGGTCCTTGCCCTTCACATCTGGAGTCTCTCCACCGAGAAACTTAGGCGCCATGTTCTTGCCACCGATGATGTGCTTGGTCTCGCCACTGCCACGATTGTAGACGATCTGCTCTCGTGGGTCGACGCCACCCTTGCGCCCGATCTGCGAGAAAAATGCTGCCCAGCTGTAGTAATCATCCATCGTCCAGCGATCGAATGGGTGATTGTGACACTGAGCACACTGCAAGCGCATGCCCATGAACACCTGCGCGACGTTTTCCGAGAGCTTCAGCTGATCGCGCTCGATCTGGTAGAAGTTCGTAGCCGGGTTGGAGAATGTTCCACCGGTAGAGCCGAGCAGCTCAGACACCACATCATTGAATGGCACATTGTCTGCCACACGTTCTTTCAGCCAATTGTGGTAGAGCAGAGCCGCCTTGTAGGAGATACCTTGAGCGATGTTGCCATCGGAGCGGATCTGCAGCAACTCAGCCCACTTCATCACCCACATCTCGGTGAATTCCTTGCGCTCGATCAAGCTATCAATCAGCTTGGCTCGCTTGTCGGGTGACTTGTCTGCGATGAAAGCATTGTACTCATCGACACTCGGCAACTGACCGATCACGTCTAGATAAACACGACGCAGAAAGACCTCGTCTGTGGAGTCGCCACTGGGCACGACGCGTAGTTTGTGCAGCTTGTCATGCACATACTTGTCGATGTAGTTGTTCTCTGCGGGAGTCGGCTTGGTGTATTCGAGCCCCTCTGGGATCACGATGCACTGGATACCCACTGTCTTGGTCTCAAAACGAGCCATGATGAATGACTCACCACGTTTACCGGCAGTCACGAGCCCATACTTATCGACAGCAGCCGTCGGCTCGTTGCTAGTCATGAAAACCACCAGATCAGTCACATCTCGATCGTGGCCATCGGCATACTTGGCGCGCACTGTCATCTGCTGGGTAGTGCCAGCGCCCTCTAGGACCAATTTAGGTGGATAGATCTCCAGCTCCGTCACGGCATGAATATCTTCAGGCTTGTCATTCTCAGCCCCATCCGCGATCCACTCGACCAATGTCTTCCACGAGTCAGAGCCGGTCTCGAATAGCTTTCCTCCAGTGTGTGGCACACTGCCGTTGGATTTCTCGATCAGCAGAGACTCCTCTGGGATCGCGAGATTGATCCGGCGGCCCGCCATTTCGCGAGTCAGACGGTGGTGATCGCCCATCGGGTCGTAGCCAAATAGCGATAGCATGAAGCCATCCTGCCCGCGGGCTGACCCGTGACATGAGCCGGTATTGCAGTCCTCACGCATGAAGACTGGCATCACATCGAGGTGAAAGCTGACTGGGCGCTCCTGTTCTGCGCCTTTCACCGTCACCGGAACCTTTGCCTCGTGGCTGCCCCCCACCGATACTACGAGCTCGGTCTCACCATCTTTCTTCGGGGTGAAGTGGTTGCGCTTCTTCAAACCGATCAACGACTCATCGCCAAACTTGAAGGTGGCATTCGCCGTCACATCGATAGTCGTGTCATCAGTATGAGTGGCCATCACCACCACGCTCTGATGATCGCGCTCGGTCTCTAGTACGATCTCTGGTGGGTAGACCTCGATCTTGGCGATCTGCTTACCCGAGTCGGCTAGAGCTTGGTGTTTGAAATCCGCCTCGTCGCGAGCCACTAGCACCCGGCCATCCTCAGGCCACTTGGCACCTGCCTTGATCCATTCGCTCAACTTAGCGATCTCTTCCTTTGTCAGAGTGCGGCCTTTAGGCGGCATCACATCGCTATCGTCTGCAGGCAGGCTGACTAGCTCGATCATCAGCGACTGATCGGGTTTCCCTGGGATCAGGGCTGGGCCGCCATCGCCTCCCTCCTGAAACAGGTGCGCCTGGTCGAATCTCAGGCCGCCCTTAGTCTTTGTCTCGTCGTGGCAAGCCACACAGTGAAACTCCAGGATCGGCTGGATGTCTTTTTCAAAATCGACTGCGGTAGCGACGCTAGCTAGCATCGCCAATAAGCTGGTGGTGAGTGCAGTTTTCATGGGATTAGACAGGGTCTGCCTGCGATTTCAATAGGGTACAATAAAAACTCAATAGGGTACAAGTCCGGCCATGCGCCGGGTTAATTCGCCCCAGCGGCTTGTTTCTTAGCCTCCAGACGTAGCTGTTCGAGTCGTGAAAGTGGTTTGGCAGGCTTGGGTTTAGGTTCTGCCTTGGCGACCTCGGTAGGCTTAGCAGCGGGCTTCGGTGCAGGTTTTGCTGGCGCCTTCGGCTGGGGATCGACACGGACCACACCGCCCATACCGAGACGCTGCTGGATAGGCTCGCCATTCTGCATGAATACCAAGGTGCAGAAGATGTTCTTGGCCTGGCCAATCGGTGTGTCCGCCGCTGTCTGGATGGGGAATCGGATTTGAGCGGTGTCCTTGCTAGCCTTTTGCACACTCGTAGTCGACTTGGCTGGCAGGCCAAACACCTGAATATCCGCCTCGCCAGGGAAATCACGCAAGTGCTCGATATCGCAGATCAGCTCACCTGCATCGCCACGCTTGATGCTACTCATATTGATCTTCATCTTAGCAAATGGCTCTTCGACCTTTAGCTTGATGAAAGGAGTGGCTGACTGGATCTGCCCACGCCCGAGGTCAGTCTCAGCGAGCAGACAGAAATTCCACTCAGCTAGCTCGGCTGCGGCATTGCAGTTCAGCTCGTAGTCGAGTTCGGTAGCCTTTTCGCTAAAAGTCATCGTCGAGGGACCGCTGATACCGGGTGGACGCCACAGCATGCGAGCGACCACTTTTTTATCGAAGCCCTCATCGCGATGCAGACGCACCTTCAGTTTCATCGTACCATCGCGCACGATCGGTACCTTGGGCTGATCGATGGTCATTCGAAAGGGGGCTTTCTCGACCACTGCAATCGGTAGGCCATCGACATCAGCGGCGTAGTAGGAAGCACCATTAGGATTCCCGCGGACGAAATGGACCGTCTGTTGATACGTCCCGGTCGTGCCGGCATAGTTTTCCTCCAGAGCTTTCACCTGCAGATCGTAGATATCGCCACCGATAGGAGCGTCGGCAGCTGCCTTTAGCAAGATCGGGAACTGTGACTGACTCTTAGCAATCGTACCAGCCTCCCAGGTCACCCCTTTGGGCAGCTTTGGTATATCAAACGCCAGCTCGCCGGAGAGGTTCTCCCGCTTCACACTCACGTTCATCGCGTAGTAACCGCCCTGAGGGATATTGAACTGCTTACGATACTGCATATCCCTGCGGATCATCTCCGGCATAGTCACCGTGATCCGTGGCTCGAATGGCTCGGTCTCGATCCGGTAGACATAATTCTCACCGCCCTGGTCGAGCATATCCTTCACTCGCAAATGATACTCGCCATCGGCAGGAGCTTTGAAGTCGTAGCGACTGTCCTTTGAGCCATCGGCATCATCATTTCCACCGATCGACTTCATCTTAGCGTCGTAGATATTGATCACGGTATCCACCGGTGTTCCCAGACGGTTCGCATAGCTACGAAAGCGAAAACGCTCGTTCTTCTTGGCGGTAAACCTGAAGTAATCGTGGTCGCCGTCCTTCTCCAGCACACCATTGAACGCGATCGGCAGCGATGGCGCAGCCTGCTCTTTGACTTCGGTCCACACCTGATTGGGCTCCTGCTCCAATACATTGCCGTATGGGCTCACCCGCACTGGGTTCCCCGAGGCCGGAGTCTGACCATCCTGACTACCGAAGACCTTGGTCTCGCCCATCTCAGCAGGTAGCTTGGACTTATGTTTAAACGCTCCCTTGGGGTCTCCTAGGTAAGTGAACTCCACATCGCTCCCGGCCTGGCCACCGGCTGGATAGACACCCAGTGGACGCGGCGTATTGGAGATGTGCGCACGATAGTAGCCCCTACCCTGGTAGGAGGCATCCCGCACCTCGATGACATACTCGCCATCCTCTGGCGCTACGATCGATGCTACCGACTCCTGCTTGAGGAATGCTGAGTCATCCGAGATAGCTAGCTCGAAGCGATCTTTGTCGAGGATCGCCACATAAGGATCTATAGCCACCTGATTGCGGACATTATTAATGCGTAGCGCCTCCATCTCCACGGAGATTCGCTCACCTTTCTTGGCCGTGACCTTGTAGTAGTCTACCTCCTCCGGCTTTGCCGTACCGTTCACCGTCGTATTCATCGGGATCACTTGAGGCGCCTCGAATTCATCATTCGGCTCGACTTCCTTGATCTCCTGAAACTGGCTCACATAGAAGAGACGCGCATAGCTGAAGCCACTCTTACCGAACAAACGCACATGATGCTCGCCTACCCGGCAGTCAGGCGCGATCACCAGAGTCGCTTTCACCGTCTTGCCGCCCTTCTCATCGGCCACCACATCTTTGGCTATGATGCCTTTGTCGTGAAAGCGCACCTCAGTGATATCCCACAATCGGCTACCGGTGAACTGAACCTCCACCTCGGTGCCACGCTGACCACCTCGTGGATTCGAGTTTTGCAGATCTGGGCTAGCGGCTTGCAGCGCAGAACCGGCCACCAGAAAAGCGGCGATACAGTGAAACAATGTCTTCATCAGAATAATTTTGGGTTGGTTACGAAAAATCCATGCAATCCATGTTCATCCTCCCAAACCCATCAGCTGGATCCTCTTGGATGGAACGGATTCACATGGATCCTTCCGTTTGCTCCGTGAAATATTTTCTTAAGCAATGATCTCCTCGATCACTTCACCGCCATCGACGATCTCCATCGGACGAGGCCCGGGCGCGATCAGCTCCTTATCAGCATTGATGCCGAGCTGATGATAGACAGTCTTGGCGAAAGACTGGACATCGACAGGATCGGTATCCGGCTCAGCACCGAGAGAGTCAGACGATCCATAGACCATACCACCCTTGATTCCACCACCTGCTAGCACAGTGGAGAAAACACGCGGCCAGTGGTCGCGACCATCGGTCTTATTGATCTTTGGCGTGCGGCCAAACTCAGAAGAGACCATGACCAGTGTACTATCCAGTAGACCACGCTCATCGAGATCGGTGATCAGAGTCGCCAGTGCTTTGTCGAAATCAGGCACATTCTTCTTGATGCCTGCCTCGATATTGTCGTGCATATCCCAGCTACCATAGGTCAGCGTCACCAGACGTACCCCACTCTCGACGAGACGGCGACCTAGCAGCATGCGCATACCAGCCTGATTCTTGCCATAGCGCTCCTTAGTCTTTTCATCCTCTTTAGTCAGATCAAAAGCCTCGCGAGCTTCTGCAGAGCTGATCAAGCCATAAGCGCGCTGGTAGAAGCTATCCATTGCATCGATCTCATCGGCCTTCTCCATCGCGCGGAAGTGCGAATCGACCGTCTCGAGCAGCGAACGGCGGCGCTCAAAGCGATCCACGTCCACGCCACCAGGCAGAGTCAGATCGCGTACTTTAAAAGCTTTGTCCTGCGCAGGATCACTGCCCAGTGCGAAGGGACCGTACATAGACGAGAGATAACCAGTGCCGGCATACTCATTCGGCTGATTCGGGATACAGATGTAGGGTGGCAGATTCTTGCGTGGACCAAACTCATGCGAGATCACCGAACCGAAGCTCGGAAACTCGATCGCCGGGCTCGGGCGATAACCGGTGAACATATTGTGCGTGCCACGCTCGTGAGCCGCCTCACCATGATTCATCGAGCGGATCACGGTGAGCTTGTCGGCCACTTTGGCCATATGCTTCATATTCTCGGAGAACTCGATACCCGGCACATTGGTCTTGATCGCCTTGAAAGGACCACGGTACTCAGATGGAGCGAATGGCTTCGGATCCCAAGTCTCTTGGTGAGCATTACCACCCGGCAGGTAGATGTGGATCAGCGACTTCGCGACGCCTTCCTTGGACTCATAGTATTTCGCCGCAGCATTCGCTTCGCACTTCATCAGCTCTGGCAGAGCCAGACCCAGCCCGCCGGCGAAACCGACCTGCATAAACTCGCGACGATTTGCGAACCCTTGTTGAAAACCTTGACAACCTTTCATGAGAACAATTTTAATGGTGGTGGATTGGAGCGTAAATTCGCTTACTGCTACCACACGCAAGATCTTTGCCAACCCCTGAATCTCAAGGGGCGTATTGGCGTATTACGGGTTTGTGAACGTTTTCCACGCACGCCTTCCACATCTAGACCTAACACCCGCGAGACGACTAAATTGCCTGCGTTCAAATTCTGCCCCTCCCGCACTAGCGTATTTGCGTTTTACG
>JAHDID010000135.1 GCA_020630975.1 Verrucomicrobiota bacterium | reverse complement strand
CCCCATGCGCGACAAGCGCGAGGAGCTACTAGCCGACCCCGACTACGTCGAAGACATCCTCCGCGAAGGAGCCAAGCGAGCCAGGGAGACAGGCCGAAAAACGCTGGATCGCGTGCGTGCGGCTGTGGGGATGTAGGTGAAGCCCAAAAATAAGGAACCTATCGCCCCTCCCTCATTTCGACAATTGGAGGGGACTTAGATTCCGATGCGGCTTGCAAAAGGGGTGGGATTTGTATAAGAAATCAAATCTCACACACGCATGACCACACAAAGATTCCTTCAAACCATTTCCTGCATTATCTGCAGTGTAGCCATACTTCCATGGACCAGCCACGCCATAGTTGGCTCCGGTGGAGCATCTGGAGACTCGATAACCCAGAAGTACATCGACTATGGAGCCCAATTTGGTAACACCGTGGGCTTTATCGATCTCGGAGGTTCTACAGGCACAGGCATTTTCGTCCCCTCCACCAACATCGGAGAGATGAAATTCCTGACAGCGGCTCACAATGTAGTAGACGACAATGGAGCTTTTTTGAATAACGCTTTTAAGACAATCTACTTCGGAGCCAATACTGGGCCGAACGGAGGCACCGCGACCTTTGCCGTTCTAAACATCGATAATGCTAGCATTGTGGCAAACCCTCTCTACGGCCAGAACGGCGGCCAAGCGACTCACGATATGGCAGTCATCACCTTCAGGCTGGCTGACATGGTCAATATTACCGGAGGTGCGGCTCCTGTCGTCACCCACGTCAGCACAGCGAATCCTCAGGGACAGACAGCTACTTTGCTAGGTCATGGAGGCCACGGCATGGGAGCCTCTACATTTGCAGACGCCGATCCAGATGGCGTACTAAAAGGTGGTCAAAACATCGTCGATCTGAACGGTGTGCCTGCAGCCAATACTGCTGGTACCACGGTGTCCGATACCTCTGGGCAGGTGCTTTTAACAGATCTAGACGGCCCCTCTGGTGCAAATAGTTCTCTAGGAGCCGCATCTGCTCTAGGCCTAGAAGCAGGTACTGCCACAGGGGATAGTGGTGGCCCACTGATGGTCATGGTCGATGGGAAGCTCCAAGTCGTGGGCGTCCTAAATGGTGGTGACAATCCCAATGGTAACGCCTCGGAGCATGGAGACATCGGTCAATACGCGACACCAAATTCAGAGTCGAACCAAGCGTTTCTAATCGATCAGGGAGTCTTTCTTGGCAGCACTGCCATCGGCACTGATTTATTTACCATCGTCGATATCGCAGCTATCGCCGATGGCTACTCTGGCATCTCCGCGGCACAATCCATGAAGGATATCGCAAGGCAGAATAGCCTCTCTCACCTCGGGGAGATCAAGACTCGCATCGGTTCCGTGCACCGTGGCACATCGATACTAAACCGCGTAGGTGGAGCAGAGGTCCAAACTCCGGGTGAAGGTCTAGCAGGTATCGGTAGCGGGCGCTGGCAGGTGTGGGCCGGCGGCAACCATGATAGCTATGAGCACAAAGGCAGCTCCGACTTTACCACCCCGAACAACCGGCTTCCTTATGAGATCTCACAGCACGCGTTTACCGTGGGAGTTGAGTATCTCATCAATGAGAACACCTTGGGCGGTGTAGCCTACAGCCATGCCGATGCGGAGTCCACAGTGTCCCCAGGATCTACAGCCGATAATCCCAATCAAATCATCGGTAGTGGAGCCTCTGCTGACAATACTGCAAGCTCGGTATCGGCCTACCTCGTCAATCAGAGAGGTCCTCTATCGACATCATTTGTCTACAGCTTCACATCAGGAGAAAATGAGCTGAGTCGAGACTCACTTTCCGGGCGGGCGACAGCTTCCCCAGATAGCTCCTCACACGTCATCGACCTGACGGCTGCCTACCAATTCCAGAAGGACAATTTTTACCATGGCCCGACTGCAGGCTTTCAGTATGCCTCCGGTAAAGTCGATGGCTACTCGGAGACAGCCACAAGCAGTGCTACCCGCGGCCTCATCTCTGTAGGCGATCAAGATTACGATCAAACCCAAGCGCACGTGGGCTACACGATCAGCTACCACCATGAGACATCCTGGGGATTGGCTGCGCCCTACGTTGGCTTGAATTTGAATTACGTATCAAGTTTCGACGATGCTACTAGTGCCACTTTTCAAACTGGCCCTTTCCAGACCCTTTCCATTGACCCAAGTTCACCCAATGGCTTATCACTCAATAGGACAGGAAATCCGATTTCGATAAACGATGACAATCGAGGAACGGGCTCTACGACTCTTTATGGTGGTATGGATATACTCAACCACTCCGGTTGGTCAGCGAATCTAAATGCTCATCTCGATACCTATGGCTCGAGATTCAGCATCTGGGGTGTCGGTATCCAAATGGGCACGAAGTTTTAAGGACCAGTGCAGAGACCCGCCACCCAACGGGTAGCTCTTAACTACGCTTGCTTGATCAAAATAGCGTGGCGAGTAGCGAGAGTTTATAGCCAAGCCCATCTGTCGCATCATCAATCCCCGGCGCCACTAATCCATCCCCCGCAACGCACGCGCGTCAGGAAACTGTTACCGTTGCCAGCCACCGCTATTTAACATACTACCACTTGCCACTAAATTTCCCACAAATGAAGCTACAACCTCTCCTCTTATTACTCCTAATCATATCCCCCAACTTTTCTCAGGCTAATCCGCTAAATCCAATCTTTGAGCTTTTCGGGATAAACCGCAAATCAACAGAAGAAAAAGTGATCACTTCTGTGAAGTCGGATTTAGATAACAACGACCCAAAGAAAGCAGCTGCAACACTCATTCGCTATCAAGAAAAAAAGATACGGGACTACAAAAATGGCGACAAACCACAACAATCCGAATCTACCTATTTCTACCTAACTCATTGGGATAATCTACTAGCCACAATCATTCGTGATACACCTGAATCACAAGTAGAGCAAAGCTACGAACTAATAGGGGAACTGTTTGCCTCCTCGGATCAAGACCACCTCTTCGCGCTGGACGACCGCCTTAACCACCTTTACCACGACCTAAGCGAAACAGTAAAAAACAAACGCGAAGTCAAAAAAACTTTAACACACTTCCAAACCCTATACAAAGCCCTCTCCCCAGAAGCCAAACCCGTAGCGGCCTACAGCATGATGCTCTGGGTAACCAATTCGAACAAGGCTTGGGATGAACGCGAATGGGCTCAAGCACAACAATGGCTCAATACTCATACCGACCCAAACGACCTCTTCACAAAAGCAATCAAAGCAGGCCTATCTGCAAGAGTGCTAGTTGCCCACAAAATACGCAAGCAACCCTATGTGGAACCAAACCGACTTAAAGAATATGAGAAAACCTTTCTTAACGTCTTCAGCGATGAAACCATACACCCTCAATTGCGCCTAGCAGGTGCAGCCCTAATGCTGCGCTCTGCATGGGGAGCCATCAACTGCCCCCAATTCACCGACCTGTACATAGAACTGGTTTCGAGCGAAGAAGATCGCGGAATGCCTCCAGCAGGCCTCGCTTGGTGGGAGCTAACAAGGGCCGCAGCTTATGCTGGTGACAACGAAGATCGAATCAAATCCTTCACCCCGTCACTGGCGAAGACATTTCACCGAGCAAGACAAGGCGGTGACACTTACCCACCAATCCAGATCGCCGCACATCAATTCCGCTGCTATCTACAAGTGATGGCAACCGACTCAGATAACGCAACTGCCAGGCAATTAGCCGATTTTTGGTACGATGACTCAACAATGAAAGGCAGCATGGACATTGCATTAGCCTTACTTGACAACGGGATTTATGACCTAGCCCAAAAGGTACTACCAGATGAAACAGCTAATTTCAAAACCAATACACGAATGAGCTCAAGGCCCGCCTACAACACCTCCGAGCGCCTATTCAACAACCTCGACACCTTTCACGAAAAGATAGCAAATCCTCTACAATCAATACACATAGAGCTAGCCACAACCGGAAAGGGGATCAATCCTAGAGAAACCTACTCCGTAGCTGAGGCACCTCTAAATAACCGCCTAGATCAATTCCTTGACCTATTTCAAAGAATCGACACAAGTCCCGCCGCAAGCAGGGCTGCCATCATGGCACAATTCGAAGGAGCCATGTCAATCCCCAAGGAAATACTAACTAAGAATGTCTACAATCAAAGCGTATATTCAGAGATACCTTTGGGCAGCCAAGCCAACGACACTGCCAAATCCGCCAGAGCCAGCTATCTAGCTCTGGCCTTCCACTACCAGGACAGGGAAATGTGGAGGTCCTTATTAGAAGATGTCGCAAAAGAAGATTTTGATGCGCTATGGCAAACCAATGTTCGTCTTTGCGTAACCATCTTTAACGACATCATCGAAGACAGAATTAGTGACTACGAGGTCAAAGCTGAAATGCTTACAGACTACTGCCAAGTCGCCTTAACTAGAGACAATGTCTACTACCCACTTGAGCAACAGATCACAGTCGACCTAGCGCGTTTTTCGAGTGAACTAGCTGGCATCGCACTAGACCGCTCTAAAATCTACAAAGACGTACCAAAAGAAAACCAAAAAGCAGCAAACAAAAGCTTCACCCACGGATCCCCTATGTTTCGAGTGATCAACTACGTCAAATTATACTCTCGCCACTTTCGAGACTTCCCAGTGCGCCAAGATATGACCCGAAGACTCTTGGTTAATCTCCACAATCACAAACCCTACATGCAGGCTAATGTCACCCAATCCCATTTCGGCTATTCGATCACTCCCTACCTGATTACCGAAGCAGAAAAGCAATTATTCCTGTCAGACAAACAAGTACCGGTCATAACAAAGGCTACACTCGCACTAGGAGCCCTAAACGGGGCTAGATTCAAAAACTGGAACTCGGACCGTCTCAAAGATGCCCACATCATATTAGATCAACTCCCCGAAACCAACGATTACTCCCAAATAAGAGAAGCTATAATCTTATCTATCGCGGAATCAGAGAAGCGCCACGGCAACAGAAATAAGGCTAGAGAAATCGCCAATTCAACAAACTGGTCTAACCACAAAGATATTTCCAGACGAGTAAAACAATTAAAGCAAAACCTCTAATCCCAGCAATCTGGGATTGCCAATTCGAAGAAAGATACATTTACCAATCGAGTTTAGCCCCACTATCAAACACACCTCAAGACCCAGATTTTAACGGATAGCTAAGCCAACCCATCAATAGCAAACAGAACTCTACCTTCGAAAAACGCTCTGTATGGCAATGCTCATCATAGCTCTAAGAGCAAACTTCACTATCTTCCCGCCGCTGTACTTGTTCACATTGGTAGTGTGGCCATAGCGGCGCACCCGAGGACTGCAGCCCTTATATTGGGTGCTCAGCTACCTGATGCACCGTCTACATCCTAGGAACCCATCGAGGAAAATTTTCCAGCGAAATGGACCACAGGAAAAACCGGTAACCATCAGCCTACACCCCACCAAACCCCTTAAATTTGTCCCAGGATCGAGCTGCTCGATGGAGCACTGTGGCGCCAAACGAGCCAACCGATATCCCGGCCATAATAATAGCCCCACCTACCCATTGAGCCACAGTAGGCACATCCCCTAAGA
>JAHDID010000134.1 GCA_020630975.1 Verrucomicrobiota bacterium | reverse complement strand
CACAGTACTGTTGCGCGGCACTACACGATAAGAGAGATTAAACCGCTTTACCGTTTCCCGCTCAGGCGGGTTGCAGTTGATTTTCGACGACTTTCATACCACCAATCCGGAAACGCCCATTCCCCGTAGTTGAATTGACCAAAATTCAGACCACAGAGCCCATCCGACACTCTCGCTACCCTACGCCACGATGGAAATCGGAATTTTAGCAAATTTCCGCTACGCGCTCTCCCCAGAAACCCACCACATTAGCAACACTCTATCACTCCGCTCTAAAAGTAAGTCCCGGCACCGGCTTGCCATCTCGAGTCAACACACAGGTGAAACGCCAACCTTTCTTGTGATCAATCACTATCAGCACCAGATCATTGCTGCCTTTTTTCAGCTTTAGCTGATCCCCCGTCACTAATCGGCCATTGAGCACAGCACGTGCGTGATCGTCGGCACTGAGCTGCATCGCTATCGTCTGAGCCTCAGGCGAGACCACGCTAGTGCGGACGTAGGCGCTGCAGTCATCGTGCTCGCCTATCGTGGCCTGCACATCGATCCGGCTCGACTCGATACCTTTCTCGATCAGTTGCCACTTAGTATCCGTCGCAAAGGCGGTGGCAAAGTCGTCGAGGCTGTCGCTGGATTTGCCGGGATGGGGGCCAGAGATCTGCCAAGTGGTGACTAGACCTGCCATCGGCTTGCCAGTTTTGGTTTTTTTATTTTTGGCGGGCTGGGCTGCATTGGGATCCCACACATCGCGCCCCATCCAGCGGCGCAGGCATTCGTAGAGTCTGCTGTCTGAGCGTGGGTGCCTCTTTAGCTGCTCGAGGGCACTGTTGGCCAGCGCGGTGTGGCCTAGCGTATCGAGTGCCCAGGCAGCCATCATCGCTACCTCGCCAGCACTGTCGTCGAGGGCTGTTTTTAGCCCATCAGTCGCAGGCTCGGCATCAGCCTTCAGCAGGTAGAGCCCACAGACCGCCCAGTAGCGCAGCCCCTCGTCGTCGCTCTGTAGCATCTCGGTGAGGGCAGACAAATTCGCCCGGTCGCGAGCCAGTGCCAGATCGGCGGCATCTAGGTAGGCGGCGAGCGGATAGAGCTGTGGGTCGCGCACCATGGCGTAGATGGTCATCTGATTTTCCTCAGCTCGACGCAGCCGCATCGCCTCGGGCAGGAGCCCAGAGTCGTAGAGCTCTAGCTGCTTGGCACGCAGGGCCGTCTTTAGCTCGGCGATCTTGGCCTGGTGCTCCTCGGCATCGATGAGGTTATCGACATTGTCAAAATCGGTCACCGTATCGTAGAACTCTTCCGACACCCGTGGGCGAAAGAAGCGCCCGGTGATGGCATCGGTCTTGCCCTCCTGATGGTGGCGATGCCAGGCCTTCGAGGCTTCCATGGTGTACATGTATTGGAGCTTTTGGCCATTGGGCGCCCAGGGCATGTAGTTTTTGATGTACGCGTAGCGCTCGTCGCGCATGCCGCGCACTAGATCGCAGGCCTCGTCGGCACGCTCGCGAAAGTTCAGGTGATGCGCGGGCGCAGGCTCCGTGTCCGGCCCGAGGAATATCCGCCCCTGATAGCCCTCCGGCACCTCGGCTCCGGCCAGGCTCAGCCAAGTCTTGGGCATATCGACGAAGCTGACGATGCGATCGACTGTGGAGCCAGGCTTTTCTGCAGGCCACCAGGCTTTCCATTTCTCCGGGATGCGAACGATCAGCGGGCAGTGGGTGCCGCTGGAGTAGAGAAAGCGCTTCGACCGCGCGAGCACCGCGCCATGGTCCGAGCAATAGATAACTATGGTATCCTCATAGAGCCCATCGGCCTTCAGCTGCGCGATGGCTGCCCCGACTTTCTCATCCATACGGCCGATGGCATCGGCATAGCGGGCATAGGTGGTCCGTACCTCGGGCAGATCGGGATGATACGCAGCTAGCTGCATAGTGGCGGGATCGGCGTGGATATCGGGCCGTCGAGGAAAGGCATTGCTCTCGTGACTGTCGCCGATATTGATGATCTGAAAAAACTTCTGCCCATCGGCACGCTTGGGGCGCTTGCCTTCGGCATCCAGCCAGGTGGCTTTGTCATCGCGGCTGCCGATATTGTAGTCGGTCTTGCCACCGTTGCTCACGTGGTACCCGATCTTTTTCAACTGATCTGGGTAGTAGGGCACCAGCTCGTGCGGGATACGGTAGCGGCTACGCATCGGCTGTGTGCCGATCGATATCGCGTAGTGTCCGGTGATCCAAGTCGAGCGAGTCGGTGCGCAGACAGCGGCATTGTCGAAGCAATGCGTGTAGCGAAAGCCCTCCTCAGCCAGCGCATCGATATGCGGTGTCTTGGCATTCTTTGATCCATAGCAGCCCACCCACGCGATGCTATTATCCTCGCTAGTGATCCAGAGGATATTCGGTCTCTCGATGTCGGAGGCATAGGCGGAGACAGCCGCGACACAATTGAAGACGGCGACTAGCACCAATAGAGTATGGATAAAAGATTGTAGCCTGCTCATACCTACCTCTAAGCTGAGGTATGAATCGCCGTCAATCGCTAGCCACACTCTACTCCGCCGCGTCTGCGGCTACGATTTTTCCTGCGCGACTAGCGGGCTCGACCCCGCTCACTCTCGATCAGTATGATGGCTGGCGAGGCAAGCGCTTTGAGGCGACCGGCTTTTTTCGAGTGGAAAAAGACGCCGAACGCTGGTGGCTGGTCACGCCTGAGGGCAGTGCCCTCGTCTCGCCAGTGGGGGATATTGACGAATTTGATCGGCTGCATATACGGCAGGTGAGGTGTTGGGCGATTGATGATGTGTAGGTCATTGTGCACACCGACGGTATTGAATCCGTAGTCGCGGCAGATATCGAGAAACCACTGCTGGCCGCTACGAAGTGCAGCGTCCGGGACTAGATCGCTGGAGTCAGGCCGTCGACATGCCTATCATCAATGGAGACTCCGCCTTTACCCAGATCACCCCCACTATGCCTCGCCCCTACGGCCCCGTAGCCGACAGTGTCGAGCAGAGGCTGGAGTGGACCCGCGAGTTTTTCCAAGCTGCCTTCGCCCGCCCCGACTTCGTCGGCTGGCATTACTGTGGTCTAGTCGATGCAGATAATCGCATCCCGCAGAAGGAAGACCGCCAGCACTCGGGGATGATCGATGGGCTGGGAGAGCCTTATCCAGGGGTGAGGGAAGTGATTCGGGCGTGTGCTGACTCACTGTATGAAAGGTGATAGACTAGCGATACGAATTCCGAATCGCCCGTTTAATTTCTATTATATCGCCGGGGCTCTCACGTTGACAAAACTCGAGCCACTGGTCTCGATTCTCTGGAAACCTAACAATGGTTTTAGCCACAGCCCTAGACACCCTATTCCTCCGCTCAAAAAACAAATACCCAACAGAAAAAACAACTATTAATACAAAAGCAAGAAGCAGGCTCACAGCAATGAACGACCCGACAAAACCCAAATCACTTTGAAACTTATTTTCAATTAAAAGCGCGATAATAAAACCTCCCACCAATGCCAGAAAAACCGCGCAGACAATAGGTTTGAGCGATAAATCAGAATGAGCTCCAACCCGTTTACTTTTCGCATTTCGGATCGTAGCCCTCATACTCCCTTCAGAAATCGGGGATTCTGGTACAATTTCAGGACTAATTCTCATTGCTTCAGCAAGAGGACCAATACCTATACAAGAATTCCATTTATCAACCCTTCCCGGCAAACGATTCATAATCTCTTCACCATGACAAACCTCACACCTCGAGACAAAACCCTCTTTATAAAATACAGGGATCACTAGGTAAATCTGAAACCTCCATACAGTAAACAGCTGAAGCGGCTGCAGCTGCTCACAATATGCACAGCGAAGCATTGTGGCACCAGATGACTTAAAAATAGGAAGCGATAGGAAGAATAACATATAAAAATCTAAGCTCAGTCTAAATCCTCCAGAGTTCCATCCATTTTGCCATTAAAATTAGGCAACGAATCGTCAAAAAGGTAATAATCCAAAAATCAAACAACTTTCAACGTCCGCAACCGATTCAATGCAGCCGCCATCTCATATCCCCGAAACCTAGCAAAGCTACCTGACCGCTGTCTGGACAGCACATCTAGCCCACCCTCTGCGATCTCTGCCTCTACTCGGTCGAGTATCTCAGCCATCGTCTGTTGTCCATCGATCGCCCCCCTGTCTAGCGCCCACATCAAAGCCGCACCGATCGCGCGGGTCTGGGATTCGCTGACCAGTTGCGAGACGCTGCTCAGGTCTATTGTGTCTTTGCCAAAGTTTATCTCATCCCAACCTCTCACCTTTACTATCTGATCCCGGCGACCTTTGCTGGGGTCCATCGAGCGAGGGTCGGGGCATCGCTGGCTGATTTCGCCAAATGCTAAAGATTCACTGTGATTTTTAGTTTGGTACTTCTGAGCAATCGTGAGGGCGTCACTGGTCACTTCGGCAGGTAGGTACTCATCCATCATGATCACTGTATCTGCGACATCGAAGTAATCGCCCGACCCACCTATCACGAGTATCGAGGAGACACCTCGTTCTTCATATAGAGGTCTTACTTTATCTACAAAGGGAGTGATCGGCTCTTTCTCTTTCGCCACCAATTCCTGCATCCGCCGATCACGGATCATAAAGTTGGTCGCTGCTATGTCTTCATCGATGAGGAGCACGTCGCCACCGGCCTCGAGCGCCTCCGATATATTCGCCGCTTGCGAAGTCGATCCCGAAGCATTGGCTGTCGAGAAACGAGTGGTATCGGTACCACCAGGTAGATTATTGATGAATGGAGAAATATTCACCCCTGCCACACTGCGACCGTCTTCTGCGCGAATCTTTACTGCGCTACTCTGTGCCACCACTTTCTCGCGACCATCATTAGGGCAGTGGTTGTATACCCCTCTCTCGATCGCATTCAGCAGTGTCGATTTGCCATGAAAACCGCCGCCCACGATCAAGGTGACACCCTCGGGGATCCCCATACCTACGACCTGACCTGCATTGGGTGTATCCAGACACACGCGTAACGATTCTGGGCTGCGAAACTCGACTGCTAGCTCGCTGGACAGAGCTCTCTGGTCGACGCCTGAGCGCCGAGGTAGGATGGCTCCATCGGCGACGAAGGCAACGAGATGCCTGCTTTCTAGCTGGGCTCGCAGGCTATCGGCATCTTCATTCACCTCCACGGCCTGTCTCACAGCAGACTCGTCCAACGCCCCAAAGACCAGTGCGCTCGCCACCATATCTGGCAGAGCCTCGCAGAGCATATCTGCCGCCTGCCTACCCAATGCCCTACGCCCAGCCGCAGGTAGCCCACAGGTGAACCTGACCTCTATAGATTCGGGGTTCACCATCACGGCGGTCCGCTCGATGACCTCCTGCCCCGGCGTGTCGATACCGAAGCGACCACTCTTCCCCGAGCCTTTGCGCTGCGATGCCCGCTGGCATTCCGTAGAAAAGGCTTTTGCCAAAAAAGTCTCCAACCCAATGCGCCTCGACACATTCTGGTCACACCACTCTGGAAAACCAGCCACAACTCGTTCGATCTCCACGCTCAACCGAGATGGAGCCGCAAACGGATCGCCCTGAACATGGTCGACTGTCAGAGCGAATGCCAACGCTCCCTCATAGTGATAAGTCCGCCCCTGAAGATCCTTGTAAGCTCGATAAGAGC
>JAHDID010000062.1 GCA_020630975.1 Verrucomicrobiota bacterium | reverse complement strand
TTCTGCGTCTGTTCAAGCGATTGTACCCTATTGAGTGTTTATTGTACCCTATTGAGTGTTTATTGTACCCTATTGAATTTAGTCATTCAGCACGCCAAAGATCACTTTCTCTACTCTGGCCTCGGTGGCGATCTCCATGAATTCGCCGATCTTTTCGGCGTGCATGTTTTTATCGGCACGGAGGTAGACGACGTAAGGAGTGGTCACGCCGAAGCGTTTTTTCAGATAGGCGGATAGGTCTTCTTTGGTTACCGTTTTATTGGATAGTGAGTAGTTGCCTTTTTTGTCAATATTAATGACTTCTCGGAGAGTATGGTTCTTTGGGGCGATGGAGGCGGTGGCCTCGGGTAGGTCGATATCTTTATTGGTCTTCTGCTCGGTCAGTACGGAGGTGACCATGAAGAATACCAGTAGCAAAAAGGTCATATCGATCATCGGAGTGATCTGAAAGCTGACCGGAGCGTCGGACTTTTTCTTTCGCCTACTCAAAATTAATCAACGGTTTGTGGTGGTGTAGTATCGGGTTGTTGCT
Organism: Verrucomicrobiota bacterium; assembly: GCA_020630975.1. Taxonomy (GTDB): domain Bacteria; phylum Verrucomicrobiota; class Verrucomicrobiia; order Verrucomicrobiales; family DEV007; genus Arctic95D-9. Next base: position 32,092 of record JAHDID010000062.1, on the reverse strand, counting down.
GAGGTTGCTGTAGCTGGATCTCGCCGGAGAGCACGTCGATCGCGTAGCTGAACTGCTTTTGGATCTCGGTGGTGACAGCGGCTAGGCGGTTTTTGAAGAAGAAGTAAAAGAACATCGCCGGGATGCCGACCAGTAGCCCGCCTGCCGTGGTGAGCATGGCGGTACCGATACCGCCTGCTAGATCGGATGGCTCTGCCTTTCCGGCAGTCAGCTGGCCAAAGGCTGTGATCATACCGATGACGGTGCCAAAGAGTCCGACCATGGGAGCTAGGGTGGAGATGGTATTGAGGTAGTTGATCAGGCCGGTCACTTTGGTCTCCTCCTGATCGAGTGTGTCTTCGGCAGCGACCACCATGGAGGCTTTGTTGGCTAGGTCGCGCTCAAAGTTGACCATCAGTAGGGCATTGCTCATGCATTTGGAGTAGGAGCACGGAGTTTGATTGACCAGATCGTAGGCGCCTTGGATATCGCGATTGGCCATGGCTACGTTGACACTGTCGACTAGCTTTTTGGGTACCATCTTCGACGCGCTGATGGCGATGAATAGGTAGATGGTGAGTGCGACGGTAGCGATCAGGCCGATGAGTAGCACGTGCATCGTAGGGCCACCATCTTTGTAGTAGGTGATGATGGTCTTTTTTTCGACGATGTCTCCAGCTGCGTCCTGGGCGAGCGCCAGATCGGGCAGGGTAAAGAACGCACCGAGTAGTAACGCTAGGGTCAATATGGCTCTGGTATTCATTGAGTATTATTTCTTTGAAAGGCTTTTGCTTTGCTCTTGGGCGGCGGGTTCGTAGCTGGACTCTGAGTAGAGCCGGATCACGTCGCCGGCGTAGGTTTTTGCTTTGGGGTAATCCTCGACGTACTCATACACCTCTGAGATGAGTAGTAGCCCGCGGGCAGTGGGATCGGCCAGATGTCCGTGGAAGAGTAGTGGGTAGAGCGCCTGGTCGATGGCTTCATTGAAGGTCTGGTGGCGGACGGGGCGGATATCATCGTCCAGCTGCCAGCGAGGGTTTTCGGCCTCGAGGGTTTTGAGTTTCTCAAAGGCGCGGCTGGCGAGTACATATTTGGCCTCGATGACATAGCCAGGATCGTCGTAGGTCTGGGCTAGGGCTTCCAGTTCCTTTAGGGCTTTGCGCTGCTGCCCCATATCGAGCATGAGGGTGAACTTCTCGCGGGCGGCGGTGGTGCGATGCTGGGCGCTCCAGGCGTGCTCGGCGATGAGGTGGTAGAGATCGAGTGCCTGCTCGGGGGCCATCTGCTCGCCGGAGGTGGCGAGACGCTTGGCATAGACGAGGCCGAGCTCGGCAGTGCGAGAATCGGGTCGGCTGAGCCATGGCTCTAGCTCTTGCCATAGCTGGGCGTAGATGCGCAGCTCGGTGCGAGTGGGCTTGGAGAGTGCGTCGATTAGCAGCAGGCTACTGGGAAACTCGATGCGCTCGATATTTTCCCAGAGGATATTCATCTGCACCTTTTTGCCAGTGGTCTGGTTGGTGAACTCGAAGGCGAGGCCTTTGTCTGCCTGCGAGAGGATGGTGCCTGACTGGGAGCGGCCATCGCGGAGGTGGATGGTCTCCTGAGCGGAGGTGATGAGAGTGGTGAGGAATAGGAGGATGGTAAGGAGGGGGAGGGTGTAGCTGAGCTGGGGTAGAGGGAAGTCGGTCAGCTGAAGGCTGACCCTACGTAGGCCGGAAGGTTGGTGGGTGGAGGCATGTGTTGCGGCCGAGGTAGCCGGGCAGCTGAAGGCAGCCCCTCCTTGGGGCTTAATTCTTTGGAACCCTTTGTTTGATCGAGATGTGAAGCTCAAGGAGGGGCGTACGTCTCGTCGCCCGGCAGGCTGAGCCAAAGAATCGAGCAGCGTCGTGAAGCTCTGGCCGAGTATGGCGCACCAGCCCGATGGCCGAGGTTGCCCAGCGACGAGACGTCGCCGCTCCTTGGGGCGCTTCGCTATTTTGCGGAGACTCTCGGTCAAGGAGGGGCTGCCTTTAGCTGCCCAGCAGGCTGGGGCATTTGCATCGGCCGAAAAGTCGCGTCGATCGATCATGGCTGGCCTCCTTTCTCATCGTCTTCTTCCTCGGTCGGTGCAAAGGCGCTGAGGGCATCCATGCGGCGGCGGCCTAGCTGGGCTTCGCGGTAGTCGGCGAGATCTTTGCGGTGGGCTAGCTCGTGGTAGACCTCGTAGGCTTTGGTCTTTTCGTCGAGCTGCTCGAGGGCCTCGCCACGGCGGTAGTAGCTTTTGGCGACTAGGTCTCGGTATTTGCCATAGATCACATAGACACGCTCGTAGTAGGCGGTGGACTTGAGGTAGGCGCCATCGGAGTAGAGCTTTTCGCCGATCAGATAAATGGCCTTTGCCTTGTGCTCGGAGGAGGCGACGGGATTCTCTAGGAGCGCCTCGAGATCGGCTACTACGTCGGACGAGGCGTTGTCTTTCTGCTGCATCTGTAGGCCTATGCGGCGCAGCTGGATGTCGGCCAGCTCGGTGGAGGCGGCGGCTTGTTTCTCAAAGGCGCGGTACTGGCGGATGGCTTCGTCGTAGTCTTTTTGCTGTTGGGCGATCATGCCGAGGCCTTTGTAGGCGCGGGCTTTGAGAAAGGAGATAGGGTTCCACTTGCGCAGCTCGTGGTAGAGTTTGGTGGCGACTTTGTAGTCGCCTTTAGCAGCGAGAGCGTCGGCGGCATCGGCTACGATCTGGGGATTGTGGATCTCGGGATCGACGAGATGAGCCACGCGGAGCAGGAGGATGGCAGCATCTTGGTCTTTGCCCTCGCGCCGCTTGAGCATGGCATTGGCCCAGAGCAGGCGCAGGTGCAGGGTGGCTTTTTTGGCCTTTTCGGCGGCGATCTGCTGGGAGAAAAGTGCGCTGGATAGCTCGGACATGGCATCGGGGCCGCCGCGTTTGTAGATCTTTGGCAGACCCATCAGCAGCTCCTCGATGGCGTAGAGCTCGGGATTGTCGCCGTGGGCTACGATGGTATCCCAGTAGGCTTTTTTGGCTAGGTCTAGCTCACCTGTGTGCACATGGGTCCAGCCGATCCAGTAGACGGCCTCGGGCATGCGCTTGGAGTCGGGATATTTTTCTAGAAAGTCCTGGTAGTGCTGGCGCATGGTGGGCACCTCCTCGAGTAGCTTGTAGGCTTTGCCCGTCTTGAAGTAGCCATCCTCGAAAAAGCGTGTCGACTCGGGGCGGATGGTCGAGTAGGCGGCGATGCCATCGTCTGCCTCGCCCTCGCCGAGCAGGGCATCGCCGAGTAGCAGGTAGGCCTCGTCGCGGTCGGGGGCGGAGGGGCCATAGTCGGCTAGAAAGGTGCGAAACTCGCTGATCGATGCGGGGTAGTCGGCCTCGCAGAAGGTGCAGTAGGCCATGCGAAAGGCCGCCTGGCTCTCGTAGCGTGCCTTGCCTTTGCCAAAAGTTTCCAGGTAGTCAGCCATGTGCGCTTTGGCCTCGGCATAGAGCTGGGAGTAGGAGTAGGCATTGCCGGTCCAGAAAAAGGCATCCTCGTAGAGGGAGGAGTCTTTGGCCTCATTCTCCATCACGGTGGAAAAGGTCTGGATAGCTTTCTCATTGTCATCCTGCTGTAGCTGGCAGAAACCGCTCATGAAGCGTGCTTTATTGGACAATGGATGATCGGGAAACGAGCGGGCGATATTGGCAAAGACGCCCTCGGCATCGCGCGGTAGCTCCTGCTGCATCATGGCATCGGCCTGCATGAAGAGCACCTGAGGTAGGTTTTTATTGGTCGCATCGTCGCCAAATGCCTGCAGGTAGTTTTCCGCAGCTTTCACCGCGCGGGGCCAGCGCTGCAGCTGACTCCAGCACTGGATGACGGCTAGGGAGGCGGACTCCACGACGGGGCTGGGCTCCATGCGCTGCAGCATGTCCTCCATGATCAGAGCTGCCTCGCGGTAGCGCTCGAGCTGCTGAAAGGCCATGGCCATGCGCAGGCGCAGTGCGGCATCGAAGTCGGGGATGGACTCGAAGTTTTCGATCTCGCGTTTGATCCGCTGGATGGTGCCATCTAGCTGGAAGAGTTTTGCCTGCTCGAGTGGGCTGTTTTCTTTTAGCTCCTCGTAGCTCTGCTCGAGGGCGGAGAGCTTTTCGCGCTGGCGGGTGAGGAGCCGCTCTGCGGGCCAGATACGCTGCATGCAGGCGATGGCCTGGTAGGGCTTTTCCTCATCCATGTAGTGAGAGGCGAGGGATAGCGCCATCATCTGGAAGGTGACCATCTGGTCGAGCTCCTCCAGGCGTGGGTAGACCTCTAGCATCCAGGCAAAGGCCTCGTCGTACTGCTCGGCCTGTACTAGCGAGATCATGCGCAGCACTGTGGCGCGCGATACGTAGGCTGCGCCACCTTTGGCTTTGCGCAGATTGGGGATCTGGTGGGCGAAAAATTCTGCTGCCGTGCGGTGATAGCCCTGCATGACATAGCAGGTACCAAAGATCGAAAGCGCCTCGAGTCGGCGAGCGAGCGGGAAGCGACTCTGCGCGAAAAACTCGCCAAAAGCCTGCTGCGCAGCGCGGAAGTCCCCTGCCTGGAGGAGCAGGACGGCCTGCCAGTAGGATAGCTCCTCGTAGACGGGTAGCGTCAGCAACTCTTTGTGCTGTAGCGCTTTATCGATGTAGGGCGCCGCATCGGCAGGGCGGCCATTGGTGATCTGGCAGAGCGCGATCAGCGCGTAGCTCTTTTTGATGAAAGTGGCGATCTCCTCAGAGGTCTCCTCGCCAAAGTCCCGCTCATAAGCCAGCAGCAGGCCCTCGGCTTTTTCGAAGTCGCCCTGCTGGAAAGCCGCTACCGCTTGGTTGCGCAGATCTAGCTCAAGAAAGGCCCCCGGCGCTGGCACCTCGACTGCAGCGGAGCAGATGCCCAGACAGGCAAGCAGCAGGAAGACAAATAGGGCTGGAGAATATCGAGGCATGAATACTCGCAGGGAGAATCACAACATAATCTGCCGAATGAGTCACCATCTTTTGTTGGCTCATGAGGGCTTCGTGTTTGGTCGTTTCACCCTTCGAGAAAATCTGTGCCATCAGTGATTCGTTAGCCGTGATGCTCTGCAGGTTTTTCACAGATTTATTGGGGATTGGGCACAGATTACACAGATTTTTCTCAAGCAGTGTGCTTGGGCAGAGCATTCGGGAAAATTTGTAGAATCTCCAAATCTGTGAATCCCAGCAGAGCCTACGGCCAGCAGGAGGGAAGTCAGTCAGTTGAAGGCTAACTCTATGTAGGATCAGTATTCGTCTGGCTGAACTCCAGAACAGACGCAATTAGGAAGTGGTGATGGTAGAGGTGGCTACCTAGGTTACGAAGCGGATGCCCCTATCCTGCATGCTTTGCTGGATTTTCTGCTCTTGAAGCCGATGGGCTGGTCTTGAGATTATCGAAATTTTGTTAAGTTTTATAAAATATCAGGTTTTACGGCCTTATTTTTATGATATTTTATAAAAATAATGAAGTTCATAAGCGCTATTGGTTCTGCATTTCAAATCGATCCACGGTCGTTCTTTCTGTTTCGCATCATATTGGGCGTCAGCGTGTTGATTGACCTGACTCAGAAGACTCTGGAGGTCGAGTACCTTTTCTCTGAGCTGGGAGTGATGAGCTCGTCGGCCTGGCAGGAGCTCTATGGATCGCAGCCGTATTACTGGAGCTTTCACCTGCAGCCTGGTGCGCTGTGGGTCACTTACGTTTTGCTGGCTATCCAGTTCGCGCTGGTGGCATGCCTGATCCGTGGCGTGTGGCTGCGTCCGGCTTTCGCGCTGAGCGCCATTCTGATGCTGTCTCTCATCCTGCGCAATCCGATCATGAGCTATGGCGGGGAGAAGCTGCTCACTGCGCTGTTGCTGATCGGGGCGTTTCTCGTGCCTTCAAAACTGCCGGTGGCGTCGAAAAAGAAGAATGCAGCCGCAGCAAGGGCGGGCCTCGACTGGGGCATCACCAAGTGGGGTGGGATGCTGCTCGCTGTGCAGGTGGTGATCCTCTACTGCGCGTCTGGTGTGGCCAAGATGGACGAGTCGTTCTGGCAGGAGGGGACGGCGCTCTTCAATGCGCTGCACACGACTCAGATCGTGAAGCCGATCGGTATCTGGATGTGCCAGTTTGAGGGATTGCTGCAGTTCATCACCAAGGTAACTCCGCCTATCGAGGCTTATTTGCCACTTTTGATACTGGTGCCATTTTTTAGACAGAGATGCCGCACCCTGGCGATTCTCATGCTGCTGGGACTGAATCTCGGCATCTACTCGATACTGCAGGTCGCTTTCTTCATGCCTTACGCTAGCGCCGCGCTCATTGGGCTGCTGCCTACCTCTTTCTGGGAGGATGTGCTGCGTCTGAAAGCTTGGGCCTGTGGGCGCTCGGAAAAGCTAGCTGCGTTCTTTGCTCGGGCCGAATCGGCCTGGCAGCGGCGCAGTGCTCTGTGGGCTTGGTTGCCCAAGATCTCTTTCACTTGGCAGTCGCCGTTTCATTTTCCCAAAGTGGTACCTCAGCGCGCTTGGTATATCACTCGTGTGAGCCTCGCTGGCCTGATGGCTCTGATGATGATCTCCTCGGCGGTGAAATCGATGAAGATCGTGGAGTACAAGATGCCTACCTTCGCCTTCAATACGATCAGGGCGCTGAATCTTTATCAGAACTGGGGATTGTTCGTCGATCTGCCTCCTTACTCCTACTGGTGGGTGGCAAAAGCTAGGCTCACATCTGGTGAGTATGTCGATCTGTATCAGGATGGCGCAGAGGTGGAGTATGAATACCGCAGAGGGCAGAGTCATTTCTACCAATACAATAATATGTGGCAGCGCCTGACGGTGAGCATCGGTGCGATCAAAGACGACCGTCTGCGAAATGAACTGACCGAGCGGTATAGCCAGTCGCTGATAGCTAAGAGTCAGCGCTACTACGATGAAAAGATCGAATCGGTGGTGATCTACCAAATGTGGAAGCATGTCCCGATCGAGGGGAAAGATCACCATGGATGGAAAGTCTGGGGCGAATCGGAGCCTATGGAGATGGAGCAGGTGCCGACTGATACGTAACCTAATCAGAATAGTAGCTCTGAGTGTGTAGACTTTTCTAGTTTGGGGGATCTCAAAATGATGAGAGAAAATATTAATTTAGAATCAAAAGATAGCAGCCTGCCTGGGCTCTATTTTTTTGGTCGACTGATTATCGGATTCGCTTTTCTGTTTGATTGGGCCGTTCGTTTCAAGTTTCGTGACTATTGGTATGGGGCCGACGGGAGTTTGCCTCGTAGTTTAAATCCATCGATTAATGATTCTTTTCATTGGTCGCTGTTCTATCTGTCGGATACTCCGGCACTTGTTACGACTCTCTTTCTAGTTTGGCTGGTAGTGATTGTTTGGTTTATGACCTGCATTATGCCGCGCTTATCAGCGTTGGCTGTACTGCTGTTTCAGATTTCACATATCAATGCCAATCCGTATGTGATCTACGCGGGCATGATTTACTCGGCCGTCTTACTCTGGATGGTTTTTATGAAGCCGAGCCAGAGGACGGGGCCGTTCTTCTGGGGGTTCTTACTGCAGTTGGGGATCATCTATTCTATGGCTGGTATCTGCAAGATCGCTCCTGGATCGGAGTGGCTCTCTGGAGATGCGCTGTCTTTGGTGACTCAGGGGCATAGTATGACCAATGAATTGGGTCGATTTGTCGGTCGCAGTCCAGACTGGATCACCCATCCCTTGACTTGGTTTACTTTGTTTATCGAGTCTGTGGCCGTTTTATTCTTTTTTGTGAAGCCTCTGCGTACTCCGCTAGCACTGTGTCTGATTGGCTTTCATGCCTATCTTATTCTCACGATGCGGCTTTCCGAATTTCCGGTGTTTCTGCTAGGGGCATTAGTGTTAGTGTTGGATTCGGATAGCTGGGTTTTTAGGCGTGTGGGAGCATTGTTCCTGACATGCTTGCCTAAGGTACAAGCGAAGTTGAATGCGGTGGGGGCGAACCTGCGCTGCATGCTGACCTTTATCGTGGATATCGAGAAATTTATCGTGCCTCGGAACGGTGTCTGGCAGTTACGTATTCCTGCTTTACCACGTCTGATTACCGCATGGGTGGTTTCTATATTTTTGTGTTTTTGTGTGCTTTCTGATGTGTATACCAGTTTTTGTATCTCTCACTTGGCCAAGTGGAATGTGGAGTTGCCGAATTACAGAAAGAAACAGGTGGAGGTGGCGTTTAGGGGGGCGACTGGTATTAAGCAGCATTGGAGTTTCTTCGCTACTACGGGCGGTGCTCAATGGGCTATTTTGCCCGTGATACAGGGCGTCACGTCGTCAGGGAAAATAATTGACCTACAGACCGGTGAAGAGCCTGAATGGAAGCACACGGCGATGATAAAGGAGTCTCATATCCAAAAGTTTTGGTACGCGGTCAATAGTATGTATGAGAATAATGATCACAAAAGACTTACCTCAGCCGGGGATGCCATTATCAAAAGGTACAATCATTCCCACCCTGAGGATCCATTGACCTTTATGGGGATCTGGATCGGGTTCAGTCATCGAGGGGGAGAGGCAGACCACTGGAAGCGTGTCTGGGCGCGCTCGGGAATCACAGATCAACCGTCGATTGTTCAGGTCGATTAGTACAGGGCACATCTCTGAGAGAGCTGCCACTTAGTTTATATTTATTCACCTATTGAATCCGATTCGCAGGTAGTTCCGGTGGTTACACATTCTCCATCACAGTGCCATGGACGTCGGTAAGTCGAAATTCGCGTCCTTCTGCTCGGTAAGTGAGTTTTTCATGATCGAATCCGAGTAAGTGGAGAATGGTTGCATTGAGATCGTGGATGTGTGTAGATCCATCGGTAGCATACATTCCAAAATCGTCTGTTTGGCCGATGGCTCTTCCGCCCTGTATGCCGGCACCCGCTAGAAACATGGTAAAGGCGTCTGGATGGTGGTCACGACCGACTTCTTTGTAGCCTAGGGGGCTCACTTCGGTCTGAGGTGTACGACCGAATTCGCCGCCCCATACGACTAGGGTGTCGTCGAGGAGTCCGCATCGTTTGAGATCTGTGATAAGTCCTGCGATGGGGCGCATGGACAGTTCACATTGATGCTCGGTACCGGAGTGTACGGCTGTGTGCATGTCCCAGTCGCCGTTTACGAGGTGAACGATCCGGCTGCCTCGTTCAAGGAGGCGGCGGGCATAGAGGCAGTTTCTGGCAAAGGAGTGAACTTGTGGATCCGCACCGTATAGCTCGAGCGTGTCGGTGGATTCTTCAGATAAATCGAGTAGATCAGGAATGCTTAATTGCATCTGGGCCGCAAGTTCCATGGCCTTGGTACGGGCAATGATCTTCGGATCTCGGAATTGGTTGAAGTGAACTTGATTGAGTTTCGCGATGCGTTGGACCACTTGTTGCTGGTCGCTAGTCGTGATATCTCGAGGATAATCTAGATAGGGGACAGGCTCACCGGTGCCGGCAAAGGGGACGCCTTGGAGTTCCGCTGGGAGAAAACCTGATCCATATAGGCTCATGCCTCCGAAACTGGGCCTTCCTGAATTGAGGACGACGTAGTCAGGTAAGTCTTTCGCTTCTGAGCCCAGTCCATATGAGATCCATGAGCCTAGGCTGGGTCTGCCAGGGATCGGCATTCCTGTGTGCAACATGGTCTGTGCGGGCCCGTGATTGACGACGTCGGTCTTTACGTTGTGTAGGAAAAGCAGATCGTCAGCCACTTTCATCAGCGGCTTGGCGGGATCGGAATACCAATTCCCATATCTGTCCTGACTCCAGGAGAAACGACTGGCTAGGACGGCTGCATTGGTATCGATGAAGGTTGCGCTCTGATTTTTCTGGAGGCTTTCGGGCAGAGGTTGACCAGCGAATTTTTCCAACATGGGCTTGTAGCAAAACATGTCCAGCTGGCTGGGGCCGCCATTTTGAAACAGGTAGATGATTCGCTTGGCTCGTGGTAATCCTGCCTCTGGCTTGGCAGAGAGGATGTTAGCGAGGGCAATATTGAGCATGCCCAAGCCTGAACCTTGAAGAAATCTTCTGCGAGATGACCACAGATTATTGGTGATGTGTGAATTCATCTAGATTTAGTAATACTTTGCACGCTAGGTACCACTCTTTGTGGGTGACCTCGGAATGAGAGTAGTCTTGCCAGATGTTTCTTTCTGCAGTGTTAGGTTCTCTGCCTAGCACCTTTAGATAGAGCCAGTCGAGTCGAGTTTTTTCGGGTTGCTGCTGGACTTGTTGTGCGAGTCGGTAGGCGCATTCGTCTAGCACTTCTTCGTTGAGTGTAGCTAGAGCGTGGAGTGGGGATACCGATCTCTCGCGGCGCACACAGATTTGAGTGGCATCCGGAGCATCGATTACATTTAGGAATGGGTAGGGCGAGGTGCGTCGCCAATAGGTGTAGAGGGCTCTGCGGTAGCGATCATGATCCCTGGTATTCCAGGGGAAGGTCCAGGACCCCATGGGTAGTGTGCCTTTGATCGGGGGCATCACACTTGGGCCGCCGATTTGTCGATTGAGGGCTCCGGGGACGAGCAGCACGTTGTCCCTGATCTCCTCGGCTCGCATGCGAAATCTGGGAAAGCCAGATATCTCGTATGTAGTAGGTTGCTTCCCAGTGCGAGTCTCTTGCTGAAATAGCTTGGAGAGGGCTATGGTTCGAATCAATTGTTTGAAGCTACCGTGCTGGGCGAAGTCTGCTGCTAATGCATCAAAGAGTCGAAGCTGTGTCGGGCTAGCACCGCTGTGACCGAGATCTCCTGGGGTAGTAGAGAATCCGGTTCCGAATACCTGCTGCCAGACGTGGTTCACCAGCACTCTAGGTGTGAGTTGGTTTTGGTCGCTAGCCAGCCAATCGGCGAAATCGAGGCGAGTGTTGGGTTGGCCCTTGTGTAGGCTCACGGGTATACCGGGGGTGACTTGGTCGAGAGGTTGATCCCACTCACCTTGGTCTAGCATATGATGATTTCTCTGAACAGGGCCATTAGCGAAACCGAGGAAGGTGTTGCCATGGGGCCATTGGGTGTAGAGTTTGTCGATCTCACCTCGGTAGGGTTGGACATTAGTCCTCTGTAGGAATGCTTCCCACATCTGATCCCGATAATTGTCGTTTACTTGTATAGAGGTGTCGGTATTTTCGATATGATTCTGTAGTTCATAAGGGACGGCGTCTACACCAGTCTGGTAGGCTGGTGGTTGTGCTGTGAGTCCCAGGCGAAATCTACCGATGTTGCGTTTGTACCCCATGCGCTGGTGGATGGAGACTTTCATTTCTGAGCCTATAGGATGGTGGATAGGGTTGGCGAATTGTACAATCACATCTACCGATCGCTGTAGCATAGGACCATTTCCGAGATAGCCCCAGTGGGAGTCTTTTTTGCCATCGACGATTTGGTTGGCCGCTCCTTGATAGCTAGTTTCGGCGCTGGATAGGCGAACGACTTCGAATTCTGAATCGGCAGACCCTGCAGGTTTTATCAATACTTCGATCAATGAAACAGATACCTCTCCATTCACACAATGGCCTAGGCTACCGTAGGGATTACCCGGGTCTGGGAGGATCTGCAGTTTCAGAGCTGTGATATTTGGCACTGGAGTGTCCAGACTGATCTCGTAGACCACCTCGCCACCGTTTCTGCCGACGGGAGCGAAGATCTCTTGGTTATCTTGAAGTTCGAAGCCATAGCCGGCCAGGGAAAAAATTTTGGTTGGCTCAGGGTAGTGCCAATATTCCCGTTGTGTGGTCCAGTGGAGATAGTCCATCTGGAGTTTTGGGTCGGACTGGGCCAACTGTACTTGTTTGAGAACTTTTTGCTTCAGCTGATTTTGCAGCTGTTTTTGTTCTTTAGTAGGATGCAGCACGTAGGCTTCTGTATCCTGATTGAGCAGGGCAAACATCTGATAGTATTCCGCCTGGGAGATCTGGTCGAATCGGTGATCGTGACATTGAGCGCAGTGGACAGTGAGCCCTAATAGCCCCTGTCCCACAGTGCGTAGGCGGTCGTGAATTTGTTCGATTCTGAATTTCTCCGGGACGCTACCACCCTCTAGGCTGTCCATCGAGTTCCTCAGAAAGCCCACTGCTGGTGCATGTTCCTCGGCATGTAGGTCGCCTGCGATTTGGTAGCGGACGAAATCTCGCCATGGCATGTCTGCATTGAAGGCGCCTATCACCCAATCACGATAGAGCCAGACATTCCGATGCATATCTTTGTCCTGACTATAGCCATTGGTGTCGGCATAGCGGGCGATATCTAGCCACCAGTCAGCCTGATGCTCGCCATAGGCGGACGCGCTCAGTAGGTGATCCACGAGCGCTGTAGCTTGTGCAGGGTCGTGCCACATGGCGGCCTGCTCCGGTGTCGGGTATAAGCCGGTAAGCGCTAGATAGTAGCGACGGACTAGCTGCGGCCAAGGCTGACTGGGTAGCAGCTCGATATCGGAGGTGAAGCGATCGATCAGATTCCCCTGATCGGAGGAGGAGAGATCGGGCAGTTTTTGAAACGCCCAGTGCTCCGGAAAGTGGGGGCGGTCAGCCATACCTAGCCAGTCTTTTACGATCGCTAGTTCAGTCTCGGTGAGGGGGCTTTTGTCCTTCGGCATGCGCTCTTCCTCATCGTCGCTGATGAGTGAGTCCCAGAAGTAATCGGGGAGCTCTGGGTCGCGCAGATCGAAGCCTCCCTTGGTCTTGTTGCCATGGCAGTCCCAACAGTTCTGGCGCAGGATCTCGATAGCTGGGTGCGAATCTTGGCACCAGGAGAGTCCCGTGAAAAAAGTGAGAACTAAGATGGAACAGAAAAACCGCATCGACCGAAACACGGTACGATACGGCTATTTCTTCTAATTGTTAAGTTTATTATAATTTTATATAAACTTTTCTTAGGCAATCAGTCCAGTAGCTCGCGGGCCATGGTGGAGCAGCCGATGATGCCAGCTGTGTTGCCAAACTTCGCCTGGGTGATGACCAGAGAGTCAAAGCACTCGGATGTGAGCGATGACTGTAGCTTCTGGCGCAATGGGCCAAACAGTACGCCGCCTGCGTGGGCGACACCTCCGCCGATGACGATGGCGTCGGGATTGAGCAGGTAGATGGTGCTCATCAGACAGTTGCCGAGGTAGGTGGCGACTGTGTCCCAGATCGCGATGGCGGTAGGGTCACCGGCTTCGGCTAGCTTGCAGAGGCCCTCGGGCGAGATGTCGGCAGGCACGTCGCCGCCAGCGTCGTAGTATTTGGTCTCGGCCATTTCCTCGATCTGGCGATTGCCGATGTAGCGCTCCAGAGCGCCGCGATTGCCATAGGGGCCGTCGACACCGTAGAGGTCGACACTCATCTGGCCGATCTCGCCAGCAGCATAGCGGCTGCCGCGGTAGAGCTGGCCATTGAGGATGAGGCCACCGCCTACGCCCGTGCCGAGAGTCACGCAGACCACATTGGGGTAGCCCTGGCCGGCACCGTGGCGGTACTCGGCGTAGGCCATGCAGTTGGCGTCGTTCTCTAGCACGGAGGGTAGCCCAGTCTTGTCGCGGATGATGTCGCGCAGTGGCATATCATTCCACCCGCGGACGTTGGTCAGATTGTAGGTGACTCCTTTCTCAAAGTCGATCGCGCCCGGCACGCCGATACCGATGGCACCGATGTCGGGATGCGCCTCGCGGAGTGTGGACACCGTGTCGGTGATGGCGTCCAGCAGGGTGTCTGGGCTGTCGTGATCCTGCGTGGGGATGCGCGCGATATCACTGATCAAGTCCGCGCCCCGGGCTGCTGCTATCTTGATGGAAGTGCCGCCGAAATCGATGCCTATGGTAGGTATGTCGCTCATCTGTGTGGATTGGATTTGGGAAAGTCTAGTTTTCTTCGAAATTGCGGGCGGCGATCTGGCGCAGCCCAGCCATGGTCAAGTAGGTCTCGACACGGTCGATTACAGCGAGATCGCGGGAAAGCAACTCCGCATATCCTCCGGTGGCGATGACTTGAGCTTTGGCGCCGAGCTGCTGCTCGATCTGCGTGATGATCTCGATGACTAGGCCGCGGTAGCCATGGTAGGCGCCTGACTGCATGGCGTGTACGGTTGACTTGCCGATAGGGCCATCGGGCTCGGCTATCTCGATCTGCGGGAGCAGGGCTGTGCGCTGGTGTAGGTAGTGGGTCATCGAGTCGAGCCCAGGAGCGATCACCCCGCCGATATAGGCAGGGCGAGTGTCTACGATGTCAAAGGTGACGGCGGTGCCGAAATCGACGACGATGGCGGGCTGCTCGGTGCAGTCGGCGGCTACGGCAGCGGCATTGGCCAGGCGGTCGGCTCCGACTGTAGTCGGGTCGGGGAAATCGACGAGCACTCCTAGATCGATGTCGTGGCCGATCTGGAGCAGGGGATAGTCGCGAAAGGCCTCGCTGAGCTCGGCTATGCAGCTGGGCACGACCGAGGCGATCACCACTTTTTCAAAGCTCCAGCCGCCGGTGAGCTGGCCGATGCTGTAGGTGGAGAGCTCTGAGGTGAGACAGGCCTCGTGCGCTAGCAACTCGCGGCCAGTCGCTAGGGCGAACTTGGTGCGCGTGTTGTTGTTGTTGATGAGTAGGTAGTCGGCGTCCATCGGCTAGCTTCGGTCGTGGTCGGCGCGGTAGCGGTGTCAGGCCGATGGGGGCTCGACTTTGAGCGTCTGATCTCGATAGGTGAGCCACAGGACATCTGAGGGCTCCGGCAGCCAGTAGCGCAGGACGACGAGCGAGGGCTCGGTGGCGTCCAGTGAGGGGGGCTGATCGAAGGGCAGGAAGAAACGGTTGATCTGATCGCCAGCAGAGTTCAGTAGCTCTATGGTATCGGCTGTCAGCTCCACAGCCGAGTCGGTACCTGAGCGCCCTAGCAGGGTGACCTCGAGCACGCTGCCGCTATCGAGGGCATCGACAGCTATGGACTGTACCTGGAGTAGAGCGGTGGCGGTATCTTCGGCAGTGGCCTGTCCATCGGTAGTGCTATCGGCTGCCCCTACAGGAGTCGTGCTATCCACTAGGCCTGTCGCGGGGTCTGTGGGATCGAGGCTGAGCGCCCACCAGAGGGCCGCCACGACGAGTGCTAGGAGCACCCATATCTCGAATCGCTTGAGAACAGTCGACATGGGGCAGTGTACCCTATTGAGTCAAAATTGTACCCTATTGAATCAGGACTGTACCCTATTGAATTTGGGCCTTAGTAGATGCGTACATTGGCATCGCGGCGCAGTTTTTTGAGCCAGCCCTCCATATTGGACTGATTCTTCTTCACCCGGATACGCTGTTCGATCTCTTTCTCGAGTTCCTTCTTACTAGGCGTCTTTTTACCGACTCGTCCGCCGGAGTAGAGGATGTGGTAAAAGCCGCCACCGTCGACCACGCTAGATACCTGCTTGGAGCTGAGGCGGTAGGCCACATCGGTGATGGTGGGGTTTAGCATGGTGCGATCGATCTCGCCCACGTAGCCACCTTTTTGAGAGAATTGGTCGTGAGAGTAGCGCTTGGCCTCGGCTGAGAAGCTGCTCTTGCCAGTGACGATGCGGCTGCGGATTTCGTTGGCCAGCTGCTTCTGCTGCTCGGGCGTGCGATTGCCGACGGATTTGGGGATGGAGATCAGGCTCAGCTTCACGCGACCCTCTGAGGTGTATTCACTGCGGATCTCTTTGTACATCGCCTCGCGCTCGTGCGGCATGATGAAGACTTTCTTGCTGTCGCCACCCTGCTGGGCGCGTAGTGCCTGCACCGCTATCTGGTCGCGCTGGATGTTGCGAAACTGGTTGAGCGATAGCCCTTGCTTGGCCAGCGCCTCCATAAACTTATTGCGATCGCCACCGTAGCGACCATTCACAAAGCGATCGACCTGCTCATCGACATACTTGTCTGGGATGGTGCCGCCTTTGGCTTTGAATTCACTGAGAATCAGTTTTTTATCGATCAGATCATTCAGGGCGCGCTCTTCGAGCCTTTTGATCTCGACGGCTGCTTTGTCCGCAGTGTCTACCCGGTTGTTCATGAGAAACATCTGCACCTGAGTGCGGACAGCCTCATTCAGATCGACCTGGGTGATAGGCTCGCCATTGACTGTCGCTTTGATGCGAGTCAGCTCGACGGGAGCAGCAGAGCAGGGGGCTAGAGACAATAGGGCGAATGAGAAAACGGATAAACAGCAGAAGATGTATCGTAGAGCAGCCATAGGAAATGAGACGAGTGTATCAGTGAGTGCGGAACCAAGGAGGGAGATGTCCCATCTAGGCATACCCTGCAATGCGCTCAGGCTCAAGCATCGTTTTGCCCACAGAGGGCACGATCTTAGGGGCTGGATCTTAGAGAAAAATCCCCGAATGAGCTAATCTGAAAAAGGAGAAGGGCGAACCCAGCAGTCATAATTACTGGATTCGCCCTCCGAGGTTTATTGGGATTTTTTGTTGCGGGAGTTTACGGGGTTTTCTTCGGGAGTTAGGCGTGGGGTCTTTTGGGTATGAAAGGATGAAAGCGGATTTGCGAAGTATTCACAAGGTCGGTTGGGGACAAGAAGTGGTAGAATTGGGACAAATCTGACGCCTTTACGTTGAGGGCTTGGATCTGAAAAAGGACCTCGATGTAGGCGGTCTCGTAGGGCTCGTGTAGCTTGCCACGCGTGATGAAGATGGTGGATGGTGTGATGCTCGTCGTCGAGGAGAAGGGCGAACCCAGCAGTCATAATTACTGGATTCGCCCTCCGAGGTTGAATTGGGATTTTTTGTTGCGGGAGTTTACGGGGATTTCTTCGGGAGTTTTTGCGGGTTTTTCGGGTATGAAAGGATGAAAGCGGATTCACGGAGGATTCACAAGGTCGGTTGAGGACAATAAGTGGTAGAATTGGGACAAATCGGACATTGTAGACAAAAACTAGACATTTTTATGCCGCGAAAGTGATCGATAGGTCTCGGGAGTCTGACCAGACATCCGTTTGAAGAACTTCACAAAGTTGGTGGATTCAGTGAACCCAACCTTTTGGCCGATCGACTCTACCGTATCATCGGTCTGCAGCAGCATTTGCTTAGCTTCTGTCTCTTTTCTTTTGTCTATGAGTTGTTTAGGACTGAGCTCTCTCGTCAGTTGGCAGGCGCGAGCCAGAGTTTTGGGTGAAACGTGCAAACTCTCTGCGTAGGCGGAGATGGAGTGGTTGCTCTCTCTCTCTGATACGAGGTTTTCAAACTTCACCACCAGCTCAGTAGCTCGGTGATAGACGGGTGTGCCTGCTTTCTTTGAAGTCGACGAGATGATATTCTCAAGACCGGCGACGATCGCCTGGAGTAGACCGGGGGCCATCGTTTTTAGCATGATGTCCTCGCCGGCATGCTCGGCATGAAAGATCAGCTCCATGAGCTGGGTGAGGATGTGAAAGTCCTTTCGCTTGGGTGAGAAGCTCTCAGGCAAGGAACTGATGACATGGCGCAACTGGTCGAGCGCCACGGTCTCCGGCTTGAAGAAAAGCAGCCAGGCATCGTGATCGCTATCAGCATCGTGAGAGTGCAGCTGCCCGGGGCGGATGTAGAGGATCTGCCCAGCGGTGAGATCGACTGAGCTCATATCGACCCAGTGGATGCCGTGGTCGCTGGTGACCAGCATGAGCATGTGGTAGTCCTGTCGAGTGGGCAGATACATGTCGAAGGCGCTGTCTGCCTGGCGAGCTCGGAGCTCACTCAGCTGGACGACTTCGATGGGGACGTCCAAGCCTTTCGAGTGCATGAACGTTAGGTTCTGTGTGGATACGTTGGTGTTTATGGTGAATGCGGAGTCTTTTTGTTCACGAGGAGGTAAACGGTGAGGATGGGTTAGAGGTTCATGAAAGGACGCTAGCGAATTTGGCAAAATTAGAAAGAACAATTATGTCTTTTTTGTGCCAATGAGCAAAATTACTAGAATCCCTCCACCCAGTCTTTGGCCGACTCCAGCCACTCTGCGGCATCGTCGCCGATCAGCCGTGGGAACTTCCCTTTGATCTGCAAGTACTTACCGCCACGAGTCAGTTTGAGCTTGCCGTCTTTCAGCTCGACCAGGGAGCAGCGGCGATCGGAGGCGAGAATTTTGATTTCTGTCGTCTGCAGGAGAAAATCGACCGGTTCGGGCAGTTTTCCGAAGCGATCGGCCCAGTTTTCGCGCAGTTCTTCCAGCTCGTCGACACTGGTGGCCTCGGCTAGCTCGCGGTAGGCGGTGATGCGCAGCCTGGCCTCGGGCATGTAGGCGGCAGGGATGAAGGCGGGCAGGCTGCCGGCTGGGGCGCGCATGTACTCGGCCTCATTGGTACACAGAAAGTCGACATGGATCGGGGTATCGACTCGGCCAGAGACTTTCTCGCCCTTCAGGCTGGCCACCGATTGCTTGAGTAGCTGGCAGTAAAGGTCGAATCCAATGGCGGCTATGTGGCCGCTCTGCTTGGTGCCCAGTAGATTGCCCGCGCCACGGATCTCTAGATCGCGCATGGCGATTTTGAAACCCGCGCCTAGCGAGGAGTATTGCTTGATGGCATTGATCCGCTTCCTCGAGTCGCCCACGGTGAGCATATCGGGCGGCAGCATGAGGTAGGCGTAGGCACGGCGATCGGCTCGACCCACGCGGCCACGGATCTGGTACAGATCGGCCAGGCCAAAGCGGTCGGCACGATCGATCATGATGGTGTTGGCATTCGGTATATCGACGCCGCTCTCGATGATGGTGGTGCACACCATCACGTCGAATTCGTGGTTGATGAAGCGCTGCATCACCTCCTCCAGTTCGTCGTCGTCCATCTGCCCGTGGCCTACGCGCACGCGGGCGCCCGGCACCAGATCCTCGATGCGGCGCTGCATGCCGCGGATGGTTTTCACCCGATTGTGCAGAAAGAAGACTTGCCCCTGGCGAGCTAGCTCTTTCTCGATGGCAGTGCGGATGATCTTTTCGTCGTAGGGGCACACAGTGGTGGCCACCGGGCGGCGGTTGGTCGGCGGGGTGTCGATGCTGGACATCTCGCGCACGCCCATCAGCGATAGGTAGAGAGTACGCGGGATCGGCGTGGCCGATAGGGTGAGCACATCGACGAAGCGCCAGCGCTCTTTGAATTCCTCCTTCTGCTTCACACCGAAGCGCTGCTCCTCATCGATGATGACCAGGCCCAGGTCTTTGAATTTCACCGCCTTATTCAAAACCCGATGGGTTCCGATAACGATATCGACCGAGCCCTTGGCCAGTGCCTCGATCGTCTCGCGCTGTTGCTTGGGTGGGCAGTAGCGGGTGAGCGGCGCCAGGGTGATGGGGAAATCCGACATCCGCTGGCGTAGATTTTGGTAGTGCTGATCGGCCAGCACTGTGGTCGGCGCGAGGAAGGCGACCTGCTTGCCCGACATCACGGCTTTGAAAGCGGCGCGGATCGCGACCTCGGTTTTACCAAAGCCGACATCGCCACACACCAGTCGATCCATGGGCTGCTCGTTCTCCATGTCTTGTTTGGTCTCCTCGATGGCGCGCAGCTGGTCGGGTGTCTCTTTGTAGATAAAGGCATTCTCAAACTCCCACTGCCAGCGATTGTCCGGCTGGTGGGCAGAGCCCTTGTGTGTCTCGCGCTCGGCCTGGATAGCTAGCAGCCGAGCCGCGTAGTCCATGATGCTGTTTTCCGCATCGCGGCGCACTTTCGACCAGCGTTTGTCGCCTAGGCGCGAGAGTTTGGGTGCCTTTTTACCCGAGCCGACGTAGCGCGAGACCAGGTGAGCTTGATTGAGCGGTACGAATAGGCGGGCCTCTTCGTCGTACTCGATCTCTAGGACATCCTCTTCCTTGGTCCCAGTCTCCTTGGTCTTGATGCCCTTGAACTTGCCGATACCGTAGTCGACATGCACCACCAGATCGCCATAGCCAAACTCGCGCAGCGAGCTGACCTGCTGCGAGGCCTGGCGCTGGCGGGTGAGGCGCGTGCGCTTGCGGCCCCATTGGTTTTGGTAGCGGCCAAAGATCTCGGCATCTGACAGCACGGCCAGCTTGGCATCGGGTATGGTGAAGCCGCGGCTTAGCGCACCCTCGAATGGGATCAGGAAATTATCGTCCCAGGCCTTTTCATACACCAGCTCGGTGAAGCGGTCTTTCTCGGCGAGGGAGTGGAATGCCATCAGTACCTTCCACTTTTTCGCCCGCCACTCGCTGATCTGGGCGAGGAAGTCATTGCGCTTCTGCTCCTGCAGGATGAAGTCGCCCGCCTCGTAGCTACCCACGGGATTGCCATAGCAGGCGGCGGCATCGTCCTCGGTGCCGACGGTGAAGCCCTCGGTGCTGATCTGTACGGGCGCGTCGTCTAGGCCGCTATTCACATCCACCAGTAGATCGGCATCGCGGATGTAGTCGGCGATGGTGGCCGACATCTCGAGATTGGCCTCGCTCAGCAGGATCTCGGCGGTTTTGACCTTTTGGATGGATACTTGCGAGTCCAGATCGAACTCACGGATCGACTCCACCTCCTCGTCGAATAGCTCGATGCGGCACGGATACTCTGCCTGCCAGGAAAACACATCGATGATGCCGCCGCGCAGCGCATACTGCCCGCGCTGAAAGACCTGCGGCTCTTTCTCGTAGCCCGCCTCCTCTAGCTTTTCCGAGAAAGCCGCGATATCCAGGATCGATCCCGCGCGAAAGCTCTCCGTCTGCGTCTCAAGCTGACCGGGCACCGGCGCAGGCTCCTGCAGCGATTCTTTGGTCGCCACCATCACCAGATCGGCCCCAGCCTCGGCCTGGTGGTGCAGCCGCTTCAGCACGGCCAGCCGCTCGGCAGCTGCCTCAGGATCGGGCAGCGACTCCTCAAATCCCGCCCACTCATACTCAGGCAGAAAGATCACATCCACACCCCAGACCGCCAGTTCATTGAAGACGATCTCCTGCGCCTTCACATGTGGGCACACCACCCACACCGTGGTATCCACCTGTCCCTGCTCCCGCCACGCCGAGATGATCGATGCTGCCAGGAATGGGTGCCCCGCCTCGTCGCAATGCTCCAGCTGTACTGGAGCCTCTGGAGTGGCCAGCGACACCCGCCCCAGCCCCGAGTGAAAGGCACGAGATTTCAGCAAAGCATCGAATGCCTCGTCCTGAGCCCGTATGTGATGCCGCTCGTCTTTTATTCTCCTTTTACCCATCGATTCTGTGGACCAGAGAGCATTCGTCTCAGAATGGGGTGAAGGAAACAATTTTTCTGCTGAGCACGGTCTACGACCTCAGATTTTGAAATCTGAAATTTGCAGTCAAATTGGGAAATCCATGTCATCCTTCTAAATCCATGTTCAATCCATGCTTGATAGCGAAGCCTGAGAAATTTTAACAAGGATAAACACACTTAAGAATCCCTGAAGTTTTTGCAGGTTTCGCCTGACACCATTTGCATCTCTCTAATTCGACGCCTGATGGAAGGGGCGCCTTGCAGCCAAAACTCAACTTAAGGTTCCATAGACGTAGGTGGTGCGACAAAGCCTCCTAAGTTTTCTGCGACCTCTCTAGCAATTTCAAAAACTGCATCGACCGCTGAACTGTCAGATTCTACAAGAAGGCTGGTATCAACCTGTGACCTGCTGATGAAACCAATAGGCTCTCCGTTCTTGATGATATCAGCGTTTCCCGGTGCAGATTTGAATACGATTGGTTCACCTGTGAAAGGGTTGATGCCCCTTCTTTGTGCGGATCTTTTGATCAAATTAGGGTTATTGTTTATCTCGGTATCCCAGTCATTATAGGTAAACGGGGGAGTTCCTTGATTTATTTCGGCTATGAATTCCATTGATTTACGCATGGCGATCCCACTTGCACGGTGCTTCCGGGTAGCGTTTTACTTTGCTATCGTTGGATCGTTTTGGTTCTGGGGTGCTGTGGCCGTTGGCGATGATTTCTTCGAGTTTGTCTTTTGGTTCTGAGAGTCTCTTCGGTTCTGTGGTAGCTAGGTTGTAGGTTTCATTGACATGAATACTCGCAGGGAGAATCAGAACATAATCTGCCAGATGAGTCACCATTTTTTGTCGGTTCATGAGCCTTCATGTTTGGTCGTTTCACCATTCGAAAAAATCATTGAATCTGTACCCCAATCCTCCCAAATCTGAGAATCCAGCGAAGCATGTGACGGACTGGCTGAGCACTCTTCATCGCCTTCAGCGCAGCGATATTTTTCTCACTGTCAGAACAGCGCCTATCTTGTAGACGGTGACAGGCGAGTCGAAAGCTACCGATCGAGCACTGGATCGGTCGACTGAATTTTCTCTAAAAGGGCATTTCCTCTATCCGGCTTCCGAAAGCATTGATAATCGCCTCTAAACGGCTTTTAGACGGAGCGTCGCTGCTGCCCATGGCATCTTGATTTGCTGACATGTACTCGATATCTCCGGCATCGTTTGCCACAGGTTGTGCCCGGATTGTCTGGTAGGAGCTGGCCGCTGGGTCGAAGTATGTGAAATCAAAGCTAGGCAAGCTCCTTATTGCTAGTTGAGGGATCAGAGTGAGCTCGAAAACGCAAGGCCCATCGGCTTCCTTCGTTCTTAAAGTCTCGATAACTAGCCAATTATCTGGATCTACTAATTTTGGACATTCTAGAAAATCAAAGTTGCCGTCCCCAGTGATCGTATGGGTGAACTTGATGGGCTCTCCAGCCTTCATAGGGGCGTCCCCTGCGAGGGATACCGTTAGGTTGAATTTTCCGACTCCTCCGCAAAACGATTTGGGTCGGTTGTCGGGTAGAGGTGTGATGTTTAGTTGCAAGGATTCGGCTCGAACTTCTACTGTTTTATAGGTGCTGAAAATAGAATTGATGTTTGTATGGGATGGGATAGATATATCTATTTTTGCCGATTCAATCAGGTGGCGGCCAGGGCTGAAGGCATAGGCTTGAGATGGTAGAGTTGCTGTGCAGTAGTGCACTCCATCTATTAGCTCAGTGCCAAGAGTCATCTCTGTAAATCGATTCATGGCGAAGCTGTTTGCCTCAAGTGATATGCCTAAAACTTTTTGAATGGAATTCCTGCCTTGGTTCAGGACTACAACAGAAATGGGAAAAATTTCCCGTTCATAAATGACATCTTTGGGTGCTTTAATGAAGGCATATCTGGGTGGCTGTTTGTTTGAAGGTTTAAGGTTGTCAGACTCTTCCACTGTGATTTGGATTGGGCCAAACGAGAAGATTTCATTTGAGTTTTTGATCTCTGTTTTAGGAATGGTAAACTTTCCCGCCTTTTGAGGGGTGATTTTGTAAACGTATTGATAGGAATTTGTTTGCGCGAGGTGGCCATTTATCATGCGAGTATGTACGGAGGATATTGATTGCTGATATGATATCGTCAGATTTTCGACTGCGATGCTCTTTGGTGCCGTCAGTTCCTCGCCTGTGTGAATGGTAAGAGTTGTTGATTCGCCAAAGGTTATCAAAGGCTCCGAGAGCACGGCTCTAAGTGATCGGTTTGATGTGCTATCTTGACTCTGAGCGGGTAGGGGCAAGTTTCCTGACCAAAGCCATGTGCTGGCAAGGAGCAGGAGTAAGGCTGGAATCGAAAGCGTGTTTCGTGACATCATTATGTTTGGTGTTACTTGAGGTCTGCAAATTCTTTGATCTGGTCTGCCGCTTCAGTAAGAGTCGTTGCTGCAGGGTTGCAGGTGAAAAGATCGTATCGCCTATTGGTAAGGAGAGCAGGTGTGGACTGGGTTTCCGAAAAATGTATGATGCTGGTTTTCTCCAAAATGCTGTCTTCCTGTAAGGGCGTTTTTTTGTCGTTTGGTATCGGCTTGTTTATTTTCGCTAGGGTCACATCGAATGCTTTGTGATTCGATGTAGGGGGAGTGTGTATCCAAATGTGGTCATCTTTCTGCAAAGCTAGTGAGACTTTACGTGGGGGCGAACTCTTGAGCAGTAGCTTGATGAGGAGTGTTGCGCGGTCTGAGTCTGTGTTGTTGAGGTCGACTAGGAAACAAAGGTCCTTCTGGTCGGCTGGTTGATTGACCAGTTTTTGTGGTATTTTGGTTAGCGTAGCGCTCAATGCCTGCTCTAGTTCACTGATAGTTTTGGCTCGAGAAAATGATCCGCCTGTTGTTTCTGCGATGCGAATGAATGTAGGTTCGTCATAATCGGTTTTCATCCTCACCGGTCCGTGAGGTGTTTGTATCATGAATGTGTCTCCATCGCTGCCGATTGCGATGGTGTGGATCGGGAGGTTTGATTTTTTAGCTAATACGGCGGCGATTGATGGCGAAACTTCGCCTGTATTATTTTTCCCATCAGTCACCAATATGATCGCATTTGTGTTAGACGATTCACTTTGGAAAAGGTAAGAAGCGGAGGTGATCGCTAGTCCGATTGCTGTGCCGTCGACCACACCCTCACATCTGATACGGCCTAATCCTAGAGGGCCTAGGAGGTAGTCATGCGACAGCGTTGGTGGGCTGACTACGTAGGGCTTGCCTGCAAACGCGAGTAATCCAAATTCAACGTCTGGATTTCGGGTGATTAGGTCGGCTACACTTCTCTTGGTGATTTGTAGTCGAGTTTCTGCTGCGTCGCCATCACTCAGGTCTTCTGCCAGCATCGACTTCGAAACATCTACGGCTATGATGACATTAGTGCCTTTGAGAGTCTTTATTGGCTCTTCTGTTTCTTGAGTGTACCCGATGTGGCTTAGGCACAAAAGTAAAGCAAGTGCACTGAGGTTCCGCTGAATCATTGGTGACACTTTGGCTTAAAATAGGTTTTAGGAAAGAGGGGAATCTGATTGAACCATCAAGCTCGACCACTACTCTAGCTAGCTACAAATCCTCCGCTATGCCTGCAGCGGTGGCGATTAGGGTTTGGAGTTGTTCGGGTGGGAGTTCTTGGAGTTCGATGGTGGAGCTGCTGGTCTGGTGGAGGAGCTGGACTGTCAGACTGACTTTTCCTCGCTAGATAGGGCAGCGAGATCGATGTCGTTTTCCTCTGCGATCTGGCGTATCTGGCCTGCGTCTAGCGACGGGGTGGCGGGTGCAGCTAGTTTTTCGAGTAATAGCAGGATCTCGGTGGCGTCGTCGTAATCCAAATCGGGATGCTGCCAGAGCGAGGGGTCGCGGGAGCCATCTAGCAGGAGCAGCAGTTGCTGGATCAGGGCTTTGAAGTAGTCAGGGGCATCAGATTGGCTGGCGAGTTGCTGGAGTTGGGCCTTTGTCTCGGGTATGCCTTCGGGCTGCTGGGTGATCACGGCGTGCGTGGTTGCGCAGAGTTCGGCCCCGGCTCCATTAGTTTCCTGCCAGCCACGGCGGCGGGCTTCGGCGTAGGCATGGATGGCTTTTTGTTTCGCTTGGGTGGCGGCACTGGGATTTCCGGTAGCCTGCTCGAGATCGGCGAGGATGTTCCACGTTTTCCAGGGTTCGGTGGAGATTCCAAACTGGGAATTGCATGCGGTAGCTCGATTCAGTGCGGTACGAGCTTCGTCGTGGCGATTCAGCAGGATCAGGCTTTGCGCGAGGTTGCTGAGTGTTAGGCCTTCATTCTGGGTATCGCCAAGCTCCACGTCGATCTCGGCAGCTCGTCGGAGAAACACCACCGAATCCTCTAATCGGCCCATTCTCATGTAAAGACTACCAAGCTGGGCACGGCTACTGGCTTCGCCAGCCTGGTCGGCTATTTGAACCTTGATCCGGAGGGATTGTTGGTAGGCATTTTCCGCTTGCTCCCATTGTCGAGTTCGTTCAAAAACGATTCCGACTTGATGCCAGGAGATTGCGACTTCTTTGGGTTCATTGAGAGATTCGAAGAGGTCTTTTGCTTTCTCATACAAGGCAATCGCTTCGCCATACTGCTGCTGCAGCAATCGACAGGTGGCCAGCTGGTGGGTCCCTGCACCTACGGCATGATGATCTTCCAATGTTCGGGCTCGTTCGATGGCTTCTTGATACAATTCGGCTGCCTTATCCAGCTGCCTTTCGTCGCATAGGCAGTCCGCACGCTCTGTGAGGCAGACCGATGCCATCCGGGCGGCATTCTGGTTATCCCGCTCCTCGGCGATACGCCCGAATTCTGCCTGTGCTTTTTCGAGGGCGGCCAATGCCAGCGATGCTCGCCCAGCCAGTCGCTGAGCGCGCCCTAGAGTTAAAAAAGCCACCGCTATATCGTAATCGGCCCCTGAATAGGCAGCCGGTCCAGCTGTGGTCGTTTTTTCTACCAAGTTCTCTGCCAGGGCGAGCGCTTCCCTGATCTGCGAGTTTGCCCAGCATCGTTCGATTTTCTGTCTTTGCGCCAGGAAGGCAGCCTCCGACCATGGAGCACCTGCTAGGGCTCTGGCAGCCGCTTCGCGAATGCGGATCACCCGAGCCATCGCTGTCGGTATATGCAGACTAGCCAGGAGGGATTCCAAATCCGTAGCAAAGGCAACCACCGCCTCGGCATCCTGATCGCTGGCAAAGGCATCTAGAGCGGCCAGTAGATTGGGCAACTCCATTCGAGTCAGCTGGTAGGCTAGATGAATGTCTGAGCCTTGTTGCTGCGCCAGAAATCCAGCTAGCTGCCGATAGGCGTCGATCCAGCTGCGGCGGGCATCGATCTCGGCTGCGGGGCTGGACTGGCGCAGCTCGTGGAGCAGGGCCGGAGCCAGGGCGGGATCGAAGCGAAGGTAGGGAAGTTTTAGGGGGATATATTCGGCCAGCCCAGTCTGCAACAAGCCCCGCACGTAGGGCACTGCTTCGTCTTTGAAAACATCCACCCCGATGCATTCGGCGAAGGCAATGAGACTCGCCCCACCTTGAAACACGCCCAGTGGCAATAGCCCCGCCCGCACCTCGGCCGGTAGCCGCCGCAGAGATAGCTCCATGCTCGCCATCAACGAAGTCTCGCGGCCTGCGCCCTCGCGTGTCTGCATCTCGACCATGATCTCGGCGAGATCAGTAGCCGTCGCCCGCAGGCCCCGATCAAATAGCTCCGGGGTGAGCAGACAGATCGCCCGCGCATGGCCGTGGACCAGCTCGACTAGGTGGGAGATCTCCTCCTCTTTCTCGATCTCGAGCTGGTGCGCCTTTACCTGCTGGCCGCGCTTTTTCGCCTCGGCGGCTAGCACATTGGCGACCAGCTCCTTGGCCTCGCTCGGGGCTAGGCGGCCGAGGCCGATGGTCTGGTCGGCACTGCGGTAGCGGCTCGACTCGGGCGGTAGCTCGCGCGAGGTCAGGATCAGCTTGGTACGTGGGCTGCGTGCTAGGATCTGGTGGATCGCGGGCAGCAGTCGGGACTGCTCCTCAGCGATGTCGCTGCTGTCGCCCTCGGCACTGGGATCGGGCAGGATGGATTCGAGATTATCTAGGATCAATACCGCTGGCGTGTCGTCGAGCACTGCGATCAGTAGCTCGATGGCTGCCTCCTCGGTCTCGGCGCGGCTGACAAAGTCATTGGGCAGTAGCTGCTCGCCCCACTCGCAGAGTATGGCGCGCAGGTCGCTGATTAACTCCACCGAGGCAAAGGCGGCGCGCGGCAATTGGCGGGGGCGGCTCTGCACCAGCCAGCGTGCCAGCTCCGCAGCGGTGGTGGTCTTGCCCTCGCCACCCTCGCCACGAAATAGGACCCATGGCAGATCGCGCTCGATCAGCAGCCGCTCGGCCATCAGCAGCTGGCGGCTACGTCCGATGAAGCTGTGCTGCGGCGGCGGTGGCACAGCGCCGAAGTAGAGTGCGCGGTGCTTCGCCAACTCGTGCTGGATCCGCTCCGATGGTGGCGATACCTCCAGCACCGGCTCGTCGCTGCTGTGCTGGAATAGGATCGGCACAAACCAATCGTCCAGCTCCAGCGGCACCCGCGGATCGCGCATCCTATCGGCGGCCAGCGCTCGCTGCCCCTCGAGCATCGCCGAGCCAACTCGGCGGCCACGGAGCAGCGCGGGGTAGAATACGCTGGTGAACTGGCGGGCTGTCTCGACCAAAACGGAGTGCGACATCGCCGCCACCGAGGGTATCCCGGCACCGATTAATTTACCAGCCACGGAGGAATCGGTCTCGTCGCCGCTCTGGGCGCTCTGGCAGGCCTCTAGGAAGAAAAGGCGCACGCCCTTTCGAGAGATTTCGCCGCCGAGGGTCTCGGCATCGACTAACTCATCCTTGCGATCCTGCAGGCTGTCGTCGTCTGCCGCCTCGAAGACCAGCTGGCCTAGCCCCAGGTGCCGATCGTAGATGCCGTGGCCATCGAAATGGACGATGTGGTAGGGACGATGCTCCGCGTAGGCAGCATCGACGGTGGCGCGGAGATTGGCCAATGTCGCCGGGGCGAGGATGTCCCAGGTGGCGAGGTCGCCGAGAGACTCCAGCGCCTCGACCAGCGGACGCGCCGATACCCGGTGATCGATGTAGCCAGCAGCATCGCTCTCTGGCCGGGAGCAGACGATCAGCACCCGCAGTGGCGGCTCGACGTGCGATGTCTGCGGGGCGGCCAGGCGCTTGGCAGTGGGCAGACAGCGGCGTACTCGGGCACCGCGACCGTCTTTGAAAAAGTAGGCATCGCCATCGTGCAGTAGCTCCCAGGGTAGCGACAGAATCTCGGCCACCACCGGATGCTTCTGCGGATTGGGGATATCGGGATCGCGCGGCACCTTTTGGGTGAGGATGGTGAAACGCCGAGGCGCACTGGCATGCTCCTCCCACAGGCCAAACAGCGCATCGTGCACGCTGGGGGCGAGTGCCTGGTAGAGCTGCTCGCCCCACTGGGCCAGCGCGGCTTCGATTTTTTCCTTACGCTCAGTGAACTGGCCAAAGGGAGTGATGTGGTAGCGCTCTAGGTAGAAGCTGATCTCGCCAGCCTCGATCACGCCGATGGGTGGGGTAAACCAGAACGGCTCGCTGGACAGTGATGGGGCGCTATCGCCAGGAGGCGTGAAATGCAGTAGACACCGAGCGGAGCTTTGGTCTTCCTCATCGATAAACGGCTCGATGATCTCGAAGGTCAGCTCGGCGAAGGCTTCGCCGACCTGCTGCTCGCCACCGGTATCCTCCCCGTAGAAAGAGCGCCCCCGTAGCCGCTCGCTCAGAGTCGGCAAAATAGCACTGAGATTGGGATTTTGAGGTGTGCCATCGGTAACGATGGCGATAGGCTCCTCGGGGTAATATTCCAACAAGTCTTCTTCGCCCTCTTTTTCTTCGAGGCTGAACACCTTTTGCAGATGGTCGGTAGTGGCCTCTGGCAGGAGGATGGGGATCACATTTTTGATGCCGAGCTTTCGATCGCGAACCGCATAGCGAATCTCCCGAGCTACCCAAGAAGACTCTGCGGCAGCCTCGCTGACCAGCACGATAACTCGATGGCAGTGATCGAGTAACTCCTGGATTTGGGTCGGCAGAGTCTGAGTGACATCAAAAGAAGTGCCATCCTCCCGCACCACGTATCCCTCCGCCCGCAGCACCCTGCGCAGTCGAGCCACGGTCGTGTCGTCTGCGGATGTGTGGGAGATAAAAATGGTGAGCGGCTCGCCGGTGGGGACGGGCGACACAGGTAAGTTTGGCTTCATGGGTGCAGTCCTAAAACGAACACCCAAAGAATATCTGTGATCTTTCTTTGTGCCAAGCTTTTCCGGAGGAGCGGAGATTGAGAATCCATTGTAGAAGGGATAGGCCAGATCTGATCCTTGTTTAGACAAATGTCAAAATACTAAATCTGCCTCCTGGCTGCCTCCTGCCCTTAATATGTGTCTACAAAGGGAAAAATTGAAATGTTGTTTGGCATAGAGTGTGGATTTGCTATTATTTATTATGGCAACAAAACTAACAAATATTCAAAATCTTGTTAGATTTAGCTTTGAATCACTTTCAAGCTTTGATGCTGGGTTCAAGCCCACTAGCACAGACATTACAGAATTGGATCCAATGACTCAAGAAGAGGGTCTTGGAGGGGTTGGACACATTTTGGATAAGCCTGGCGCCATATCGAAACTGCAAGAAAAAATCGATCAACTTCCAGAGAACTTAATCCAGGCGGTCAATGATAGTACAGTCCAGATAGGAGCTATTCTCAAGCATCTAGGAGCGGATTTACAAACTTCCCAATACGAGGTCCTGTCATGGCTGGAAAGAACTTCAGACCCTGATATGCTCTCGTTAGCCGCTACTCTAGGCGGAGAAAACGGACATCTACAGGTGCCGGTGATGAATATCTTCAGAAATTCTGTTTTGGTTGAAAAAACTCCTTTTGCTCATACTCTCACTACACTTCTGGGAGAATTTGCCCTACTTTATTTCGATTCCGAAGATAAAGAACAACCAACTCTCAACTTGTTTGAATTTTCTCGTGACGGTTGGGGATCTCTAGACGAGTTAAAGCATCAAATTGAGATTGAAGATGAACTCTCGGAAGCGCAAAAATTGTTCCCCATTGAATCGAAGATTGTTGTTTCATTATCTTGGACAATTGCAGCGCTAGTTAGCTTTGTCGATGAATGTATTTTTGTTGCTGAGCATACGCCATATGAGGATCGGAGGCGTGGAAACCGTTTTGTTCTTTCCTATGGGCGTGATACCAGGTCAATTCAGCCGTTTGAGTGTGACTCTATGCAAAAAGTTATTAAGCTTATTCAAGCTGCTCTGGCTAATGATGAAATTACGGCCTGCGATTTGATGTGGATGGCTTCAGGGATTGCTCGTCGGCCAGAAATTCATCTAGAAAAAAAATCTTTCAAGAGACCTGAAATTCAATACGATGTCTTTCTTAGTCATCGCGGTAGCGATTCGAAAGCAGAATTAATTTCGCACCTTTTAAACAACGACTCAAATGAAGCTCCTGCTGGTGTGTTCCTCGACTGTTTGTGCATGCCGCGGAGGGTAATTAACAGAAAATTTGTATTTGAGAATCTTGCGTGTTCAAATTGCATTTCCATAATTGACTCAGATAATTACTATAGCTCGGAGTGGTGTCGAAAGGAAAAGTGGTTCGCTGATCAGTTGGTAAAATTGGGGCACTGGAGAGTTGAATCAACCGATTTGAATTCCTTCTTAAAGATAAAACTTCCAGAAAATCAAAATTCTGAGCCACGAGTCCTACGAGTTCGACGCGTTTTTGTGCTCGAAGAATTGATTGATAATCAGAGTGATCCGAATCGCTCGCCAAACCTTAATTCGTTGTCATCTAACAGTGCAAATTTTAAGCTTGAAAGGGAGCTAAAGACTCTGGGTGAAAAGCTCGATAGAGGGGGATTCTTTCGCGGGGGACATACTTTCGAGAAGATTTTTCAATGGTTGGGCAAGCCGCTGCTTCATGAGGCTGCCGATAACGATTTTGACGCCACGGTTGAAAGATGGTGTGTAGTTTGCCAGTTTCTGATGATGTTCTTTGCAAAGCGTTACGTCACGGTTGCTACGGAAAGTCTAGTATGGCGATCAGTAGATAAAGTGGAATCCGTTATAAGGCACATTTTAGAAGGTGGAATAGCCGAAGTGAATTTGTTCATTGAGAACACAGGAAGTTATCTTTCACTTTTATCAGCTGTAGCAGTTTTTGAACTCTGGTATGAGAATCCCGGAGAGCTGTATGGAGATTTTATCGAAGATGAAATCTCACCGCTAATCGGAACAAAAGCTATTATTCATAATCGTTGCGTTCTTTTAGATGTGCGTGAGAAACAATATAGGGATTTCAATCTAAGAATAGCTGCAGTTCTAATCTCCAATGGATTAGCTGGATTCGGAATTCTTCAAAATGCTAGTGACCCTGTCCACAATCGGGTTGTTGATGGGCGAGATATTTCTGTTCTTCCTTGCCTGACAATGCACCCAGGTATGGAATTTTTTCTGAGCTAATAAAAGTCGTTGCTTATTTTTGAAGTTCCTTCGTTACGTCAAAAATAGAGGTCTGGACGAAGTCAAAGTAGTGGTGAGTGATAAGTGTTTAGGTCTAGTGGTTTTCTAACCTGAGTTTTACCTAGAGGTTTACTGGTAGCGACGTGCAGTTCCCTTTTATCTTTTATCGCAATGTCAGGGAAATGGTGGCGAAGAGCAAAGTTAAGGGGGTAGCGCGATACTAAAAGTTATAAGCTATACACGCCCAAGAAGATCGCGAGGCAGCACTCGAAAAGGTTGCTAAAGTGGTTGAGAAGCTGTTTTGCACCAGACGGAACCATACAAACACGACTTTTTTCTAAAGGAATTTCG